>NZ_JBSWXE010000039.1:0-203 GCF_056160445.1 Winogradskyella sp. ABM4_392 | reverse complement strand
ACATCTGCAGGAAGCGTTTCATTAAATGTTGGTGCCGTAGTATCCTGAACTGTTATCGTTTGTGTATGAATCGTTTCATTACCACAAGCATCAGACGCCGTCCAAGTGCGCGTTAACGTATATTCATTATCACAAGTACCAGCCGTAGTAGCTTCATCAAAAGTTACCGTAGCATCACCACAGTTGTCATTAGCAGTTAAGGT
>NZ_JBSWXE010000038.1:0-203 GCF_056160445.1 Winogradskyella sp. ABM4_392 | reverse complement strand
ACGAGTGATGATGGAGATGACACGGATGGTAACACAGAAGATGATCCAACAGAAACCACCATCGCAGAAGCTCCAAGTATCGAGGCGGTTAAGACGGTAGCGATCACCAATGACGTTGTACCAGTAGGGGCAAGTTTAGGCGACACGGTAGAATATACAATCACGGTAACCAACACCGGAAATGTGACCTTAGATGGAGTAGC
>NZ_JBSWXE010000037.1:0-214 GCF_056160445.1 Winogradskyella sp. ABM4_392 | reverse complement strand
ACGAGTGATGATGGAGATGACACGGATGGTAACACAGAAGATGATCCAACAGAAACCACCATCGCAGAAGCTCCAAGTATCGAGGCGGTTAAGACCGTAGCAATCACGAATGATGTTGCACCAGTCGGAGCAAGTTTAGGCGACACGGTAGAATATACAATCACGGTAACCAACACCGGAAATGTGACCTTAGATGGAGTAGCGATAGCCGATA
>NZ_JBSWXE010000036.1:0-222 GCF_056160445.1 Winogradskyella sp. ABM4_392 | reverse complement strand
GACCACTGTAATGGTTTGGTCAGCAGAAACGCTGTTACCACACTCATCCGTTACAGTCCAAGTTCTAACAATAGTTTTCGTATTACCACAAGCGGCAGTCTCAACATCCGACTCAGTAATGGTTACAGTACCACAAGTATCTGCACCAGTAGCAACACCAGTATTAGCAGAAGACTCATCTTCAGTACATTCAATTGTAATATCCGCAGGAACGTTGATTGT
>NZ_JBSWXE010000035.1:0-224 GCF_056160445.1 Winogradskyella sp. ABM4_392 | reverse complement strand
GCTAAAACACTGTTGCTAAAGCCTCCGGCATCTACAGCATCCTGCTCGATAACATAGGTCGCTGTATACGTCGCTGTCTCGCCTACTAATAAGTCGCCTTCTGAACTGCCTAAACTTGATGGGCCTACAAACGTTGGGCCGCTCAATAAGGTCAGTGGGTTACCATTCGCATCCTCGAACGTATCGGCTATCGCTACTCCATCTAAGGTCACATTTCCGGTGTT
>NZ_JBSWXE010000034.1:0-224 GCF_056160445.1 Winogradskyella sp. ABM4_392 | reverse complement strand
ACTGAAGATGATCCAACAGAAACCACCATCGCAGAAGCTCCAAGTATCGAGGCGGTTAAGACCGTAGCAATCACGAATGACGTTGCACCAGTAGGGGCAAGTTTAGGCGACACGGTAGAATATACAATTACGGTAACGAACACTGGAAATGTGACCTTAGATGGAGTAGCGATAGCTGATACGTTTGTAGACGCCAATGGCACCCCACTGACCTTATTAACCGG
>NZ_JBSWXE010000033.1:0-228 GCF_056160445.1 Winogradskyella sp. ABM4_392 | reverse complement strand
CAACAGTGGAGATACTGTGACCTTAACAGTAGACGCTACTGATGATGCATGTGATGCTTCATTAGGAGACTTTACATTTACATGTCCATTGCCAGTACCAGTTAACGACGATTGTGCAGGAGCACTTCCATTAGATTGTGGTGTTACGGTAACAGGCAGTACAGAAGGGGCAACAGCATCAGGATTGGATGCAGAGTGTAACAACTTTACATCTTCAGATGCCTTCGA
>NZ_JBSWXE010000032.1:0-229 GCF_056160445.1 Winogradskyella sp. ABM4_392 | reverse complement strand
ACGAATGTTGATGATGTTAGTGATGATGGAGATGATGCCGATGGCAACACGGAAGACGATCCGACAGAAACCCCAATAGTAGAAGATCCATCAATAGAGGCGGTTAAGACCGTAGCGATCACGAATGACGTTGCACCAGTAGGGGCAAGTTTAGGCGACACGGTAGAATATACAATCACGGTAACGAACACTGGAAATGTGACCTTAGATGGAGTAGCGATAGCTGATA
>NZ_JBSWXE010000031.1:0-230 GCF_056160445.1 Winogradskyella sp. ABM4_392 | reverse complement strand
ATTACAGTTGTCGATACAACTCCACCTACAATCACTGCTCCTGCAGACATCACTATTGAGTGTACTGAAGATGAGTCTTCTGCTAATACTGGTGTGGCTATTGGTGCAGATACTTGTAGTACAGTTACCATTACTGAATCAGACGTAGAGACTGCAGCTTGTGGTAATACTAAAACTATTGTTAGAACTTGGACCGTAACTGATGAGTGTGGTAACAGCGTATCTGCTGA
>NZ_JBSWXE010000030.1:0-230 GCF_056160445.1 Winogradskyella sp. ABM4_392 | reverse complement strand
GGAGACAGTCCAGCAGATACGAATGTCGATGACACGAGTGATGATGGAGATGACACGGATGGCAACACTGAAGATGATCCAACAGAAACCACCATAGCAGAAGATCCAAGTATCGAGGCGGTTAAGACCGTAGCAATCACGAATGATGTTGCACCAGTAGGCGCGAGTTTAGGCGACACGGTAGAATATACAATCACAGTAACGAACACTGGAAATGTCACTTTAGACGG
>NZ_JBSWXE010000029.1:0-239 GCF_056160445.1 Winogradskyella sp. ABM4_392 | reverse complement strand
TCCGGCAGATACCAATGTCGATGACACGAGTGATGATGGAGATGACACGGATGGTAACACAGAAGATGATCCAACAGAAACCACCATCGCAGAAGACCCAAGTATCGAGGCGGTTAAGACGGTAGCGATCACCAATGACGTTGTACCAGTCGGAGCAAGTTTAGGCGACACGGTAGAATATACAATCACGGTAACCAACACCGGAAATGTGACCTTAGATGGAGTAGCGATAGCCGATA
>NZ_JBSWXE010000028.1:0-241 GCF_056160445.1 Winogradskyella sp. ABM4_392 | reverse complement strand
GGGGGGGGGGGGGGGGGGGGGGGGGGGGGGGGGGGGGGGGGGGGGGGGGGGGGGGGGGGGGGGGGGGGGGGGGGGGGGGGGGGGGGGGGGGGGGGTGGGGGGGGGGGGGGGAGGGGAGGGGGGGGGAAAAAAAAAAAAACAAGGAGTATAATCAAGCTTACCACTTTTCTTTATTGAATGAAAAACACTTTTCATTTCTAATTTCTGGTGTTTGTCCTGATTACGTGTTCCCAAATAAGGT
>NZ_JBSWXE010000027.1:0-245 GCF_056160445.1 Winogradskyella sp. ABM4_392 | reverse complement strand
GAGACTGCAGCTTGTGGTAATACTAAAACTATTGTTAGAACTTGGACCGTAACTGATGAGTGTGGTAACAGCGTATCTGCTGACCAAACCATTACGGTTGTTGATACTACTGATCCTACAATCTCTGTTCCTGCTGATATTACTATTGAATGTACTGAAGATGAGTCTTCTGCTAATACTGGTGTTGCTACTGGTGCTGATACTTGTGGTACAGTTACTATTACTGAATCAGACGTAGAGACTGC
>NZ_JBSWXE010000026.1:0-247 GCF_056160445.1 Winogradskyella sp. ABM4_392 | reverse complement strand
CCTTATTAACAGGTCCAACGTTCGTCAGTGCGGATGCCGGCAGTTTAGAAGGCGACTTATTGGTCGGCGAGACGGCTACGTATACAGCGACTTATGTGATCGAGCAAGATGCAGTAGATGCCGGAGGCTTTAGCAACAGTGTGTTAGCCGATGGAGACAGTCCGGCAGATACCAATGTTGATGACACGAGTGATGATGGAGATGACACGGATGGTAACACAGAAGATGATCCAACAGAAACCACCAT
>NZ_JBSWXE010000025.1:0-257 GCF_056160445.1 Winogradskyella sp. ABM4_392 | reverse complement strand
GCCAATGGAAATGCCTTAACCTTATTAACCGGCCCAACGTTCGTCAGTGCGGATGCAGGTAGTTTAGAAGGGGACTTATTAGTAGGCGAGACGGCTACGTATACAGCGACCTATGTTATCGAGCAGGATGCTGTAGATGCCGGAGGCTTTAGCAACAGTGTATTAGCGGATGGAGACAGTCCAGCGGACACGAATGTTGATGATGTTAGTGATGATGGAGATGATGCCGATGGCAACACGGAAGACGATCCGACAGA
>NZ_JBSWXE010000024.1:0-284 GCF_056160445.1 Winogradskyella sp. ABM4_392 | reverse complement strand
ATCACGGTAACGAACACTGGAAATGTGACCTTAGATGGAGTAGCGATAGCTGATACGTTTGTAGACGCCAATGGCACCCCACTGACCTTATTAACCGGTCCAACGTTTGTTAGTGCGGATGCCGGCAGTTTAGAAGGCGACTTATTGGTCGGCGAGACGGCTACGTATACAGCGACCTATGTGATCGAGCAAGATGCAGTAGATGCCGGAGGCTTTAGCAACAGTGTGTTAGCAGACGGAGACAGTCCGGCAGATACCAATGTCGATGACACGAGTGATGATGG
>NZ_JBSWXE010000023.1:0-284 GCF_056160445.1 Winogradskyella sp. ABM4_392 | reverse complement strand
GGCAGTCCAGAGGAAATCACCTTGGATGCACCATCAGCAGGAACCTATACAGTAAGAATATTTGATTATTCAGGAACAGCTGACTTTACGTTAGATCTAACCTGTGTAGCACCACCAGAGTGTGTGGAGCCAACTATAGACAGTGTATCTGTAGCAGAAACTTGTAATGAGGTTGATGGCACAGGAACTTTCAACGTAGAAGTTGTGGTATCGGATGCAGGATCTGCAGGAACAGTGATCAGCGATGGTACAAATACATATCCAGTAATGGTAGGAACTGTAGT
>NZ_JBSWXE010000022.1:0-384 GCF_056160445.1 Winogradskyella sp. ABM4_392 | reverse complement strand
AGTGCGGATGCCGGCAGTTTAGAAGGCGACTTATTGGTCGGCGAGACGGCTACGTATACAGCGACTTATATTATAGAGCAAGATGCAGTAGATGCCGGAGGCTTTAGCAACAGTGTGTTAGCCGATGGAGACAGTCCGGCAGATACCAATGTCGATGACACGAGTGATGATGGTGATGACACGGATGGCAACACAGAAGATGATCCAACAGAAACAACCATCGCAGAAGACCCAAGTATCGAGGCGGTTAAGACGGTAGCAATCACGAATGATGTTGCACCAGTAGGGACAAGTTTAGGCGACACGGTAGAATATACAATCACGGTAACGAACACTGGAAATGTGACCTTAGATGGAGTAGCGATAGCTGATACGTTTGTAGAC
>NZ_JBSWXE010000021.1:0-398 GCF_056160445.1 Winogradskyella sp. ABM4_392 | reverse complement strand
ACCTTATTGAGCGGCCCAACGTTTGTAGGCCCATCAAGTTTAGGCAGTTCAGAAGGCGACTTATTAGTAGGCGAGACAGCGACGTATACAGCGACTTATATTATAGAGCAAGATGCAGTAGATGCAGGTGGCTTTAGCAACAGTGTATTAGCTGATGGAGATAGTCCAGCAGATACGAATGTCGATGACACGAGTGATGATGGAGATGACACGGATGGCAACACCGAAGATGATCCAACAGAAACAACCATAGCAGAAGATCCAAGTATCGAGGCGGTTAAGACCGTAGCGATCACGAATGATGTTGCACCAGTAGGCGCGAGTTTAGGCGACACGGTAGAATATACAATCACAGTAACGAACACTGGAAATGTCACTTTAGACGGAGTCGGTATTGT
>NZ_JBSWXE010000020.1:0-644 GCF_056160445.1 Winogradskyella sp. ABM4_392 | reverse complement strand
GCACCAGTAGCAACACCAGTATTAGCAGAAGACTCATCTTCAGTACACTCTATAGTGACATCTGCAGGAACAGAGATTGTAGGATCCGTAGTATCAACCACTGTAATGGTTTGGTCAGCAGACACGCTGTTACCACATGCATCTGTAGCTGTCCAAGTTCTTGTTATAGTTTTAGTATTGCCACAAGCTGCTACTTCAACATCACTGAAAGTTACATTAGGAACTGCGCAATCATCAGTTGCAGTTGCAGAACCAGTACTTGCAGGTGATGTGTCATCAGTACATTCAACCGTAGTATCGGCAGGAATTGTTAATACAGGATCCACTGTATCAATAATAGAATATGTAGCTGTAGTATTTGCAGTGTTTCCACACTCATCAGTAGCAGTAAATGTTACAGTAATAGCTCCATTTGCACAATCTACATCAGTATTAGCTCCATAGTCATTAGACCACGTCACAGTACCACAAGTATCATTAGCCGTTGCACCTGCATTATTAGCAAGCCATGCTTCTAATGTACCATCAGGTGTAACACCACATTGAATTACAATATTATCTGTATTTGTATTATCTATAGTTGGTGGAGTAGTATCAACCACTGTAATGGTTTGGTCAGCAGATACGCTGTTACCACACTCATC
>NZ_JBSWXE010000019.1:0-662 GCF_056160445.1 Winogradskyella sp. ABM4_392 | reverse complement strand
GCTTGTGGTAATACAAAAACTATTGTTAGAACTTGGACCGTAACGGATGAGTGTGGTAACAGCGTATCTGCTGACCAAACGATCACTGTGGTTGATACTACTGACCCTACGATTACAGTTCCTGCGGATGTCACTATTGAGTGTACCGAAGATGAGTCTTCTGCTAATACTGGTGTTGCTACTGGTACGGATACTTGTGGTACAGTAACGATTACGGAATCTGATGTTGAAACTGCTGCTTGTGGCAATACGAAAACTATTGTTAGAACTTGGACCGTAACGGATGAGTGTGGTAACAGCGTATCTGCTGACCAGACTATTACTGTGGTTGATACTACTGATCCTACAATCAATGTTCCTGCTGATGTCACTATAGAGTGTACTGAAGATGAGTCTTCTGCTAATACTGGTGTTGCTACTGGTGCAGATACTTGTGGTACAGTGACCATTACTGAGTCAGACGTAGAGACTGCAGCTTGTGGTAATACGAAAACTATTGTTAGAACTTGGACGGTAACTGATGAGTGTGGTAACAGCGTATCTGCTGACCAAACAATCACGGTGGTTGATACTACTGATCCTACAATCAATGTTCCTGCAGATATTACTATTGAGTGTACTGAAGATGAGTCTTCTACTAATACTGGTGTTGCTACTGGTGC
>NZ_JBSWXE010000018.1:0-863 GCF_056160445.1 Winogradskyella sp. ABM4_392 | reverse complement strand
ATTGATGGATCTTCTACTATTGGGGTTTCTGTCGGATCGTCTTCCGTGTTGCCATCGGCATCATCTCCATCATCACTAACATCATCAACATTCGTATCTGCTGGACTATCTCCATCAGCTAATACACTGTTGCTAAAGCCGCCTGCATCTACTGCATCTTGCTCTATAACATAAGTCGCGGTATACGTCGCCGTCTCGCCTACTAATAAGTCCCCTTCTAAACTACCTGCATCCGCACTGACGAACGTTGGGCCGGTTAATAAGGTTAAGGCATTTCCATTGGCATCCTCGAACGTATCCACAATACCGACTCCGTCTAAAGTGACATTTCCAGTGTTCGTTACTGTGATTGTATATTCTACCGTGTCGCCTAAACTCGCGCCTACTGGTGCAACGTCATTCGTGATTGCTACGGTCTTAACCGCCTCGATACTTGGAGCTTCTGCGATGGTGGTTTCTGTTGGATCATCTTCAGTGTTGCCATCCGTGTCATCTCCATCATCACTCGTGTCATCGACATTCGTATCTGCTGGACTGTCTCCGTCTGCTAACACACTGTTGCTAAAGC
Organism: Winogradskyella sp. ABM4_392; assembly: GCF_056160445.1. Classification (NCBI taxonomy): domain Bacteria; kingdom Pseudomonadati; phylum Bacteroidota; class Flavobacteriia; order Flavobacteriales; family Flavobacteriaceae; genus Winogradskyella; species Winogradskyella sp. ABM4_392. The sequence goes on along the minus strand of NZ_JBSWXE010000018.1, from coordinate 295 downwards.
CACCTGCATCTACTGCATCTTGCTCTATAATATAAGTCGCTGTATACGTAGCCGTCTCGCCGACCAATAAGTCGCCTTCTAAACTGCCGGCATCCGCACTGACGAACGTTGGACCGGTTAATAAGGTCAGTGGGTTGCCATTGGCATCTACAAACGTATCAGCTATCGCTACTCCATCTAAGGTCACATTTCCAGTGTTCGTTACCGTGATTGTATATTCTACCGTGTCGCCTAAACTTGCCCCTACTGGTACAACGTCATTCGTGATTGCTACGGTCTTAACCGCTTCGATACT
>NZ_JBSWXE010000017.1:0-962 GCF_056160445.1 Winogradskyella sp. ABM4_392 | reverse complement strand
GTACTTCCCTTACCATCATTGGTAGTCCCAACGCCATTGGAAGTTTGCGACGACGGGACACCAGATGGGTTAACAGCGATAGATTTAAACGTTAAGAACGCAGAGATCAGCGGCGATAATCCATCCTATACCGTAAGTTACTATTTTGATTTGGCCGATGCCGAGTCTGAGATGAACCCTTTAGCAATACCTTACACCAACGTTAGCAATCCACAGACTATTTTCGTTCGCGTAGAGGATAATGCAACAGGTTGTTACGATACCACGACATTGGTATTGGATGTACAACAGGCACCAGTAGCCAATACACCGACACCGTTGTATTATTGTGATCCCGATAATGATGGTTTTGGGGTGTTTGATCTAACCGAAGCCGATAACGAGATTACGGGAGGTGCCGCAGGCCTGACGGTAACCTACCACGAAACCTTTGCCAATGCAGATAATAATGTGGACGCGATAGATACAACAGTTGGCTACAACAATATTGTAGCGGATAACGGTGATAGTGATCCTCCTATTTTACTGTACGCCAGAGTAGAGAGTGCCACCATAGCGACAGACTGTGCCACGATAGTAGAATTGGAACTAATAGTAGAGCCAACGCCTCAGATCATAGAGCCGACACCATTAGAAGAGTGCGATGATGCCTCTGCCGATGGTTTTGCACAATTTGATTTAACGAGCAAGGCAGAAGAGCTGTTAAATGGTGCAGACCCTGCAGATTACGATATAACGTATTACCAAACAGCGCTCAATGCCAATGATGCCAATAACCCAATCGCAAATCCAACCGCCTATACCAATACATTAGCGGACATGGATGAAGTGTGGGTACGTGTAGAAGACCCGAATACAACAGAAGGCTGTTATAAGGTGACGCGCTTAGAGTTAATCGTAAATCCATTACCAGTACTGGTTCAGCCAACGCCATTGGTGTTGTGTGACGCCATAACCTTAGG
>NZ_JBSWXE010000016.1:0-975 GCF_056160445.1 Winogradskyella sp. ABM4_392 | reverse complement strand
GTAAAATGGGCTTTAAACTCTTTTGTTTGGTTGGTAAGGGGCTCCAGGTACTCTACGGTGAACCAATAGTCGCTCGATGGCATGTTGTTGCCGTTGAACGTGCCGTCCCATCCCTGACCTTCCGGGCTGATCTGCTTGAGCAGTTTCCCGTAGCGGTCAAATATATAAATTTTGGCACTACTTCCAATGCCTTCTATGTTCCATGTTTCATGGATGCCATCTCCGTTAGGCGTAAAGTACTTTGGGTAATCCACCACAAAAACATCATATGTCGCTATGCCACAGCCTGTCTTGTCCCTCGCCGTCACCACATGGAGTCCTGATGATACTCCCGTAAACTGTATCGAACCATCTTCCAACGGATCCATCCATGGACCTCCGTCCAAGCTGTACTCATAATCACCTATTCCGGTCGCCAATGCTTCTATAACATTATTTTCGCCAAAAAATTGTGTTACAAAATCGGCTATTAATGTTGGTGGTGCACTTTCTATGACGGTCGTCTCATCGTAATTATCACAGTTCGTTACCGTTGACGTACTGATATCCGTTACCGTTACACCATAAATACCACCTTGTGTCGGCATCATACTAGAGCCTGTCTCTGAAGCAATCTCTTCACCATTAAAGGTCCATACAAAACTGTAATCGGTATCCGATAATCCCGTATCCAATACTGGTGCATCCAGTATCTCTGTTCCATTGGTATCGACACAAAGGATGTAACTATCCTCTAAATCAAAGTATGGCCTTGAGTTCACCTGAAGCGTCAATGGTGCCACTTCGTAACATATGGATCCGTCCTGCTGGTTATCAAACGTACCATCATTGTTAAGGTCTACTGGGTCTCCGTTTCCATCACCATCTACATCCACAAACTCGTACAGACCATCTGCATTGGCATCAATACCGTCCGACAGACCATCTCCATCAACGTCTATTAAATCAAACACTCCATCTGCGTCCGTATCATAG
>NZ_JBSWXE010000015.1:0-1058 GCF_056160445.1 Winogradskyella sp. ABM4_392 | reverse complement strand
CGCGTTAACGTATATTCATTATCACAAGTACCAGCCGTAGTAGCTTCATCAAAAGTTACCGTAGCATCACCACAGTTGTCATTAGCAGTTAAGGTATCAGCTGTAGGAACAGCATCACACTCAACAGCTACATCAGCAGGCAGCGTTTCGTTTAATGTTGGTGCCGTAGTATCCTGAACTGTTATGGTTTGTGTATGAACAGTTTCATTACCACAAGCATCAGAAGCTGTCCAAGTACGTGTTAATGTATATTCATTATCACAAGTGCCAGCAGTAGTAGCTTCATCAAAAGTTACCGTAGCATCACCACAGTTGTCATTAGCAGTTAAGGTATCAGCTATAGGAACAGCATCACACTCAACAGTTACATCAGAAGGAAGTGCTTCGTTAAACGTTGGTGGAGTAGTATCGACCACAGTGATCGTTTGGTCAGCAGATACTGAATTACCACACTCATCAGTTACGGTCCACGTACGAACAATAGTTTTCGTATTACCACAAGCTGCAGTTTCCACATCTGACTCAGTAATAGTAACTGTACCACAAGTATCAGCACCAGTAGCAACACCAGTATTAGCAGAAGACTCATCTTCAGTACACTCTATAGTGACATCAGCAGGAACATTGATTGTAGGATCCGTAGTATCAACCACTGTAATTGTTTGATCAGCAGATACGCTATTACCACACTCATCAGTTACAGTCCAAGTTCTAACAATAGTTTTCGTATTACCACAAGCGGCAGTTTCAACATCCGACTCAGTAATGGTAACTGTACCACAAGTATCTGCACCAGTAGCAACACCAGTATTAGCAGAAGACTCATCTTCAGTACATTCAATTGTAATATCCGCAGGAACGTTGATTGTAGGATCAGTAGTATCGACCACTGTAATAGTTTGGTCAGCAGAAACGCTGTTACCACACTCATCCGTTACGGTCCAAGTTCTAACAATAGTTTTCGTATTACCACAAGCTGCAGTCTCTACGTCTGATTCAGTAATAGTAACTGTACCACAAGTATCAGCACCAGTAGCAACACCAGTATTAGCAGAAGA
>NZ_JBSWXE010000014.1:0-1451 GCF_056160445.1 Winogradskyella sp. ABM4_392 | reverse complement strand
GATACTACGGATCCTACAATCTCTGTTCCTGCAGATGTCACTATAGAGTGTACTGAAGATGAGTCTTCTGCTAATACTGGTGTTGCTACTGGTGCTGATACTTGTGGTACAGTTACTATTACTGAATCAGACGTAGAGACTGCAGCTTGTGGTAATACAAAAACTATTGTTAGAACTTGGACCGTAACGGATGAGTGTGGTAACAGCGTTTCTGCTGACCAAACTATTACAGTGGTCGATACTACTGATCCTACGATTACAGTTCCTGCGGATGTCACTATTGAGTGTACCGAAGATGAGTCTTCTGCTAATACTGGTGTTGCTACTGGTGCAGATACTTGTGGTACAGTAACCATTACAGAATCAGACGTTGAAACTGGAGCTTGTGGTAATACAAAAACTATTGTTAGAACTTGGACCGTAACGGATGAGTGTGGTAACAGCGTATCTGCTGACCAAACCATTACAGTTGTCGATACAACTCCACCTACAATCTCTGTTCCTGCTGATATTACTATTGAATGTACTGAAGATGAGTCTTCTGCTAATACTGGTGTTGCTACTGGTGCAGACACTTGTGGTACAGTAACGATTACAGAATCAGACGTAGAGACTGCAGCTTGTGGTAATACTAAAACTATTGTTAGAACTTGGACCGTAACGGATGAGTGTGGTAACAGCGTATCTGCTGACCAGACTATTACTGTGGTTGATACTACACCTCCAACTATAGATAATACAAATACAGATAATATTGTTATTCAATGTGGTGTGACACCTGATGGTACATTAGAAGCTTGGCTTGCTAATAATGCTGGTGCTACTGCTAATGATACTTGTGGTACGGTGACATGGTCTAATGACTATGGATCTAATACTGACGTAGATTGTGCTAATGGTGCTATTACAGTGACATTTACTGCTACGGATGAGTGTGGTAACGCTTCGAATACTACAGCTACATATTCTATTATTGATACAGTTGACCCTGTATTAACTATTCCTGCCGATGCTACAGTTGAATGTACTGATGATACATCACCTGCAAGTACTGGCACTGCTACTGCAACTGATGATTGCGCAGTTCCTAATGTAACTTTCAGTGATACAGAAGTAGCAGCTTGTGGTAATACTAAAACTATAACAAGAACATGGACAGCTACAGATGCATGTGGTAACAGCGTTTCTGCTGATCAAACCATTACGGTTGTTGATACTACTGACCCTACGATTACAGTTCCTGCGGATATCACTATTGAGTGTACCGAAGATGAGTCTTCTGCCAATACTGGTGTTGCTACTGGTGCAGATACTTGTGGTACAGTAACTATTACTGAGTCAGACGTTGAAACGGCTGCTTGTGGTAATACAAAAACTATTGTTAGAACTTGGACCGTAACGGATGAGTGTGGTAACAGCGTATCTGCTGACCAAACGATCACTGTGGTTGA
>NZ_JBSWXE010000013.1:0-2068 GCF_056160445.1 Winogradskyella sp. ABM4_392 | reverse complement strand
GATGAACAGGAAGCCTTCACGTTGGAAGAAGCTGATGAAGAGATACTGAACGGACAGACAGGAATCACACTGACCTACTATGAGACCCAGCAGGATGCGAATAATGCAGAAAACCCAATAGCGAGTCCATATGTCAATACGATGAATGCTCAAACAATCTATGTAAGAGCAGAGAACGATGTTACGGGCTGTTACAGTACGATAACACTCACGTTACGAGTAGACCCTATACCATCGCCAAGTCCAGATCCAGATCCAATCGAGGTCTGTGACGATGACAACGATGGCTTTGCGGAGTTCGATTTAGAGATCCGTACGGTAGAGATTACCAATGGCGAGACGGATGTGGTAATTACTTACCACGAGACAGAGGAAGAGGCCGAACAAGGAGATAACGCTATAACAGGTTTATACACCAATATAGTAGCCAACAACCAGATGATTTATGTGCGATCAGAAAATACTATAACAGGTTGTTACAGTTTAACCTTAAACACCTTAGAGTTAATTGTAGTGTCGTCACCAGAAGTACCGACAACTTTAGATCCAATCATTATCTGTGATGATAACGATGATGGTTTTGCACCGTTTGACCTAACCCAGCGCGACACCGATATTTTAGGCACACAAGATCCTGCGGAAGTGACCTTGACTTACCATGTAACGGCAGCAGATGCAGAGACAGGGGACAACCCAATAGTAAACGTAGGGAACTATACCAATACGGTGAATCCACAGACGATCTATATAAGGCTGTACAACCCAACCACAGGTTGTCAGGATACAGGCGAGTTTGAAATCCAGGTACAATTACCGCCGGAGCCAGTACAGCCAACACCATTGGAGCTGTGCGATGACCTGGACGAGGTTCCAGGTGATGAGATAACGGTATTCGATCTAACGGTTAAAGATTCTGAGATCACAGATGGTAACGCAAGTTGGTCCGTAGCGTATTATGAAACCGATGCCGATGCACAAGCACAGATGAACGCTATACCAGACCCAACAGCGTATACCAATACATCGGTAAATGGACTTCCAGCAAACCCACAAACACTTTACGTGGTGGTAACCGATACGGATACAGGCTGTGTGGCATACACAACAATGACCATAAGAGTACTGCCAAACCCAACACCGACACCAAGCGATCAATTACCAGATTTAGAGCTTTGTGATGATATCAATACAGGAGATGGAGTAGAAGTGTTCGATTTAACGGAGAACGAAGTATTGATCTTAAACGGGGAAAATGGTGTAACACCAACCTACCATGAAACATCAGAAGATGCCTATGCAGGAGAGAATGCCATAGCAGACCCAACGCAGTACACCAATGTAGATACGCCAGAGCAGGATATCTATGTAAGGGTGACCAATGATGCAACGGGCTGTTATGCTGTAGTTAACTTTACAATATATGTACATCCGTTGCCAGAAGTAGTGGCAGTGACCGACTTTATACAATGTGAGCTAAACACTGATGGATTTGATAGTTTTGACCTAACGAGCAAAGATGACGAAGTCTTAAACGGACAGGATCCTACACGTTATATCGTTACCTATCACGTGACCTTAGCGGATGCCGAGTCAGAGATGAACGCACTGGTAAGTCCATATACCAACATTAGCAATCCACAAGAGATCTATGTAACGATAACGGACAATGTTACGGGCTGTTCTATCAGCACGCAGCGTTTTAACCTTCAGGTAGACGAAGCGGCACAGGCCAATCCAGATATGGTAGATATAGTCTATGAGGAATGTGATGATGATGTAGAGAACGATGGAGACCCAAGTAACGATAGTACACAGTTTACTCTATCGTCACAAGATGGGTTGATATTGGATGGACAAGACCCTGTAAATTACATTGTTACGTACTTTGCCTCAGAAGCTGATGCAAACCTGAACGTGAATCCGTTACCGGATCTTTACGAGAACATTGTAAACCCACAAGTCATCTATGCAAGGGTAGACAATAACACCTTAGTAGTGATACCAATAGCACTAGACTTGACCGCACTAACGGTAGGATTGGATCTGGATGCGGACGGAACAGTAGACA
>NZ_JBSWXE010000012.1:0-5368 GCF_056160445.1 Winogradskyella sp. ABM4_392 | reverse complement strand
TAAAAAACAAAAGACCCTTACTAGTTTTAGTAAGGGTCTTCAAAAAAGGCGGCGACCTACTCTTCCACAAGTGCAGTACCATCGGCGCAAACGGGCTTAACTTCTCTGTTCGGAAAGGTAAGAGGTGAGCCCCGTCGCTATAACCACCTTAAACTGTTTCGGTCGTTTAGACCGTATATAATAACATATCGAAAAAAGTCACATGATCATTGTACCTATAAAAAGAGCGGCGTACAATAAGCCTATGGGTTATTAGTACTACTCGGCTATGACATTACTGCCTTTACACCTGTAGCCTATCAACGTGGTCATCTTCCACGACCCTTTAAAGAAATCTCATCTTGTGGTGGGTTTCGCGCTTATATGCTTTCAGCGCTTATCCCTTCCGAACGTAGCTACCCTGCAATGCCCCTGGCGGAACAACAGGTACACTAGAGGTTCGTCCAACTCGGTCCTCTCGTACTAGAGTCAGATCCACTCAAATTTCTAACGCCCACAGTAGATAGAGACCGAACTGTCTCACGACGTTCTGAACCCAGCTCGCGTGCCACTTTAATGGGCGAACAGCCCAACCCTTGGGACCTTCTCCAGCCCCAGGATGTGACGAGCCGACATCGAGGTGCCAAACCCCCCCGTCGATGTGAGCTCTTGGGGGAGATCAGCCTGTTATCCCCGGAGTACCTTTTATCCTTTGAGCGATGGCCCTTCCATGCGGAACCACCGGATCACTATGCTCTACTTTCGTACCTGATCGACCTGTATGTCTCTCAGTCAAGCCCCCTTATGCCATTGCACTCTACGCACGGTTACCAAGCGTGCTGAGGGAACCTTTAGAAGCCTCCGTTACTCTTTTGGAGGCGACCACCCCAGTCAAACTACCCACCAAGCACTGTCCTTCGCAAGAAGTTAGACTCTAGATAAGCAAAGGGTGGTATTTCAACAATGACTCCACAACGCCTGGCGACGCCACTTCAAAGTCTCCCACCTATCCTACACATTACTTATCCAAAGCCAATACTAAGCTATAGTAAAGGTTCACGGGGTCTTTTCGTCCCACTGCGGGTAATCGGCATCTTCACCGATACTACAATTTCACCGAGCTCATGGCTGAGACAGTGTCCAGATCGTTACACCATTCGTGCAGGTCGGAACTTACCCGACAAGGAATTTCGCTACCTTAGGACCGTTATAGTTACGGCCGCCGTTTACTGGGGCTTCATTTGAGATCTTCGAAGTAAACTTCTAAACCCTCCACTTAACCTTCCAGCACCGGGCAGGTGTCAGGCCCTATACATCATCTTTCGATTTAGCAGAGCCCTGTGTTTTTGATAAACAGTCGCCTGGACCTTTTCACTGCGGCCCATCCGGAGATGGGCGACGCTTCTCCCGAAGTTACGCGTCTATTTTGCCTAGTTCCTTAGCCATGAATCTCTCGAGCACCTTAGAATTCTCATCCCAACTACCTGTGTCGGTTTACGGTACGGGCTGCTTCACTCGCTTTTCTTGGAACCTCCTTCGCTACATTATCACCTTGGCCGTAGCCTCAGTGTACTATCGCTTGCGCTTCAACGTACTATTCCGTCAGTACGCAGTAACCACGGAGATCCGTCACTTTTAGTGTGAGCAGGTACGGGAATATTAACCCGTTGTCCATCCACTACCCCTTTCGGGTTCGCGTTAGGTCCCGACTAACCCTCAGCTGATTAGCATAGCTGAGGAAACCTTAGTCTTTCGGTGTGCGGGTTTCTCGCCCGCATTATCGTTACTTATGCCTACATTTTCTTTTGTAGCTTCTCCAGCATACCTCGCAGTACACCTTCGACGACACTACAATGCTCCCCTACCACTTTTACAAGTCCATAGCTTCGGTAGTATGTTTATGCCCGATTATTATCCATGCCGAACCGCTCGACTAGTGAGCTGTTACGCACTCTTTAAATGAATGGCTGCTTCCAAGCCAACATCCTAGCTGTCTAAGCAGTTCAACCTCGTTTATTCAACTTAACATACATTTGGGGACCTTAGCTGATGGTCTGGGTTCTTTCCCTCTCGGACATGGACCTTAGCACCCATGCCCTCACTGCTGATCATCATTTTATAGCATTCGGAGTTTGTCAGGAATTGGTAGGCGGTGAAGCCCCCGCATCCAATCAGTAGCTCTACCTCTATAAAACTAAATCAACGCTGCACCTAAATGCATTTCGGGGAGTACGAGCTATTTCCGAGTTTGATTGGCCTTTCACCCCTACCCACAGGTCATCCGAAGACTTTTCAACGTCAACCGGTTCGGGCCTCCACTATGTGTTACCACAGCTTCACCCTGCCCATGGGTAGATCACACGGTTTCGCGTCTACCACTACTAACTAAGCGCCCTATTCAGACTCGCTTTCGCTACGGATCCGCACCTGAAGTGCTTAACCTTGCTAGCAACGGTAACTCGTAGGCTCATTATGCAAAAGGCACGCCGTCACGGATAAATCCGCTCCGACCGCTTGTAAGCGTATGGTTTCAGGTTCTATTTCACTCCCTTATTCAGGGTTCTTTTCACCTTTCCCTCACGGTACTAGTTCACTATCGGTCTCTCAGGAGTATTTAGCCTTATCGGATGGTCCCGACAAATTCATACAGGGTTACACGTGCCCCGCACTACTCAGGATACTGCTATCTTACTAATCTTTACCTATACCGGGCTATCACCGTCTCTGGCCTGTCTTTCCAAACAGTTCTAGTTCATTATAGCTCGAATATCGCAGTCCTACAACCCCAACATTGCCGTAACAATATTGGTTTGGGCTAATCCGCGTTCGCTCGCCACTACTAGCGGAATCACTTTTGTTTTCTTCTCCTCCGGGTACTTAGATGTTTCAGTTCTCCGGGTTCGCCTCCTTTCGGATAACATGTCTTCAACATGCTGGGTTGCCCCATTCGGATATCTGCGGATCGATTTGTATGTGCCAATCCCCGCAGCTTTTCGCAGCTTATCACGTCCTTCATCGCCTCTGAGAGCCTAGGCATTCCCCATACGCTCTTATTTAGCTTATTGTACTTTTGTCTTTTTAATGAGTTATAATTGCTCGTTACAATTATTTCGTTTTATTAAATATTTCTATCTAATTATCATGTATCTTTTTTCAATATGTCAATGAACTTTCTGACCTTTCGGCCTTGTGGAGAATACCGGAGTCGAACCGGTGACCTCCTGCGTGCAAGGCAGGCGCTCTAGCCAGCTGAGCTAATTCCCCATATACTAGTAGTTAGTACATAGTAGTTAGTAGTTTACCAAACTACCCTCTCAACTTCTAGAATTTCCTTTAATTAGTAGTCTCAGGCAGACTCGAACTGCCGACCTCTACATTATCAGTGTAGCGCTCTAACCAGCTGAGCTATGAGACTCTACTTAATTATTGATATCTTAAATTAACAGCAAGAGAATAAAACCACTTATTTCCTTTTTTTGATAGCTTCCTATCAGTCGTCTTTCTCTAGAAAGGAGGTGTTCCAGCCGCACCTTCCGGTACGGCTACCTTGTTACGACTTAGCCCTAGTTACCGATTTTACCCTAGGCCGCTCCTTGCGGTGACGGACTTCAGGCACTCCCAGCTTCCATGGCTTGACGGGCGGTGTGTACAAGGCCCGGGAACGTATTCACCGGATCATGGCTGATATCCGATTACTAGCGATTCCAGCTTCACGGAGTCGAGTTGCAGACTCCGATCCGAACTGAGATATAGTTTGTAGATTCGCTCCTTCTCGCGAAGTGGCTGCTCATTGTCTATACCATTGTAGCACGTGTGTAGCCCAGGACGTAAGGGCCGTGATGATTTGACGTCATCCCCACCTTCCTCACGGTTTGCACCGGCAGTCTTGCTAGAGTTCCCATCTTTACATGCTGGCAACTAACAACAGGGGTTGCGCTCGTTATAGGACTTAACCTGACACCTCACGGCACGAGCTGACGACAACCATGCAGCACCTTGTAGATAGTCCGAAGAAATAAGCATCTCTGCCTAATGCAATCTACATTTAAGCCCTGGTAAGGTTCCTCGCGTATCATCGAATTAAACCACATGCTCCACCGCTTGTGCGGGCCCCCGTCAATTCCTTTGAGTTTCATTCTTGCGAACGTACTCCCCAGGTGGGTCACTTATCACTTTCGCTTAGCCACTCAGACCGAAATCCGAACAGCTAGTGACCATCGTTTACGGCGTGGACTACCGGGGTATCTAATCCCGTTCGCTCCCCACGCTTTCGTCCATCAGTGTCAATATATTGTTAGTGATCTGCCTTCGCAATCGGTATTCTATGTAATATCTATGCATTTCACCGCTACACTACATATTCTAACCACTTCACAATAATTCAAGACTAGCAGTATCAAAGGCAGTTCTACAGTTGAGCTGCAGGCTTTCACCTCTGACTTACTAATCCACCTACGGACCCTTTAAACCCAATGATTCCGGATAACGCTTGCATCCTCCGTATTACCGCGGCTGCTGGCACGGAGTTAGCCGATGCTTATTCTTACGGTACCGTCAGCCACCTACACGTAGGTGGGTTTCTTCCCGTATAAAAGCAGTTTACAACCCATAGGGCAGTCTTCCTGCACGCGGCATGGCTGGATCAGGCTTTCGCCCATTGTCCAATATTCCTCACTGCTGCCTCCCGTAGGAGTCTGGTCCGTGTCTCAGTACCAGTGTGGGGGATCCCCCTCTCAGGGCCCCTATCTATCGTTGCCATGGTGTGCCGTTACCACACCATCTAGCTAATAGAACGCATACTCATCTCTTACCGCCGAAGCTTTAATCTAAATAACATGCGAAATTTAGATACTATGGGGTATTATTCTTCGTTTCCAAAGGCTATCCCCCAGTAAAAGGCAGATTGTATACGCGTTACGCACCCGTGCGCCACTCGTCAGCAAAAAAGCAAGCTTTTTCCTGTTACCGTTCGACTTGCATGTGTTAGGCCTGCCGCTAGCGTTCATCCTGAGCCAGGATCAAACTCTTCATCGTTAAATTTTTAAGTCCTAAGACTTATTCTCTTAACAACCAATAGGAATTCTCTCAGTACTCTAAATGATCTATTCTCTTGTTATTTTCAACCGTTTCCGGTTGAAATTTACGCTGTCAATTCAATATGTTAATGAACTTCTTTTTTCTGCCAAAATCACCCTTTAGCGTTTTAGCGGGTGCAAATATAAAACCCTTTTTTTATTCCCACAACATCTTTTGAAAAAAAATTAAATTTATTTTTTATGATGCCGTTTTATGAGAATGAACATACCCAAACTCGTCGCATTGTGTCCGTTTAGGGGCTGCAAATATAAAACCCTTTTACTTACAACCAAATACTTTTTAACCTTTTATT
>NZ_JBSWXE010000011.1:0-9411 GCF_056160445.1 Winogradskyella sp. ABM4_392 | reverse complement strand
AGATTACTATCCGTTCGGGATGCCAATGCCAGACCGCAACGTGGAGGGCAACTACCGCTACGGGTACCAAGGGGAATATGCCGAGAAAGAACCAGAATTAGAGGGCAAAAACTCTTTTGAGGCTAGATTATGGGATAGTCGTATTGGTAGGTGGTTAAGTCCAGACCCTGCTAAACAACATACTTCACCTTATCTAGGTATGAGCAACAATCCAATACTGATGATTGACCCAGACGGTAGAAGAGATACTCTCAATATTTATATAGACGACCAATTAAAATTTTCTTTAGATGATGGTAGAACGGAAGTAACTGAGTATAGATTTACTCAGGAGGAATGGAATACAGGAACTGAACTAATCAGTGCTGAAATTTGGGGGTATGAGTTTAGAGCAACTCGTTGGGAAGTTGAGTTTTTAAAAGAATTATCTATATTCGATAAATTCAATATTAAATCTAATAGATATATTTCTGGTAGATTAGAAGAGTATTACAAAGAAACGACAAATTGGGCTGTAGCAGATGCAGCGCATCACGTTTCCTTCTATTTATTAAATGCGTATGATTTGGGAGTTGATAAAGCTAGATATTTTGGACATTTACACGAGTTTAGCGGACTACGTCATTATCTTGATAAACCCCCAGGACGTGCTCATCAAATCGCAAGAGTAGAACAGGATTTGATTAATAATGAATGGGCGTTTTATTTAAGTGAAAATGTTCTTAAAGGGCATCATGATTTTCAACACAAATTTTCAAGAGTTTTTGAAGAAGGTGTTAAGAATGGGGATATTAACATTTTCGGTTTAGAAATACCTGAGTTTAAACAATAATTAATAACGATGAATTTGCGCAAATTTATTTTTTTAGGTTTAATTCTTATCTTTATTTCTTGCGATAGACAGTTAGATATTAAGTATAAATCTCAATTGGAGTGCTTAACAAGTTTGGAGAAGCAAATAATTTCAAAAAAAAGAATTCTCAATTTTAATAAGACTGTAAATTGTTTTGATTGGGATTCATTAAAAGTAGAAAATCTTAGTGATAATGAATTACGGAAATATTTTGATTTTAGCTATAAAGTCGTAAATGATAGTGTTAGAAAGAGAATGGAAAATAAAGGAAAGGTAGACATTCAGCAATATGAATATTGGAATTATATTTTCTTTTTTAATAAAGGGGTTCTCCTCAAGGATGCTTTAGCTATTCATGATCATGATCTTTATTTGACCACATTTGACATCGACAGTAAAATAGGACGAGAGGATGCCGTCTTTTCTATTGGATTTAAAAATGAAAAGGATATTATAGAAATGCATTTTAAAGATACACTTTTATATAGGAAATATAGTAGGAGTTGGTCACAATAAGGTGTACGGATTCTCTCGCTAGTGCTAGTTTGTAACCAGTGTTGTCAAAGTTATTCATACAAAAGAACTGTTTTTTCTATAGATTTAAAAGAAATTCCAAGCTAGAAAATAGCTAAAAAGATAGGTGTGTCTCATTAAAGTATCAACGTAATTACTATATTTGGTATAGTGATGAAAAAGAGTCTATTAACCTACATACTGCTTGGTCTATCGTCTATATACTTAGCTCAAAATGAAGCCAATATTTGGTATTTTGGGGAAAATTCGGGTCTAGATTTTAATTCTGGCACACCCACAGTATTATTAGATGGAGAATTAAACACCTTTGAAGGTTGTGCAACGATATCCAATCCTGACGGTAATTTGCTTTTCTATACCGATGGTGTCACCGTTTGGAATCGTAACCATCAAATTATGCCTAATGGTCCCCTCGCTGGTGCTAGTTTGAAACTAGTGGCTGTCATGAAAAAGAAAAAAGAAAGCATAAATACTGTAAAAGATAGATTTTTTATTGCCTTAAAGTAAACCATAACACAAAAAATAAAATTCATTACATTTAAGCTTTACGCTTAAATGAAAAAACAGACAGAATTACTACCCTTATTTTACACGTTTATAAGAGATACAGAAACTGGTAAACGTTTAAAGAAGAATGGTGAAAAGATAAAATCGCAATCTATACAAAACTATAAGTATGTTTTAAATAACCTTAAGAAGTTTAGTATAGAAAAAGACTTTGAGCTACGCATTTGTGATGCCTCTAAACTCAAAAAGCGTGAATATACTAGTGAGAAAAACTATTGGAAGAAATTTTACAAACGGTTTACAGAGTATCTTTACGCAAATGGTTGCCATGACAATTATGTGGGTACAAACATAAAAGTTATCCGTACGTTTTTTAATTACCTTAAAAACGATAGAGATTTTCATACTGGTGACTTTCAACGTTTATTCTATGTGCGTTCAGAGAACATAGAAATATTTGTACTCTCACCAGAGCAATTAAAATTTTTAATTCATGATAAAGATTTTGAAAGTAGCTTGTCTAAAAGTTTACAACGAATTAAAGATATTTTTGTTTTTGGCTGTACTACTGGTTTACGCTATTCAGATATTTTTCTGTTGACCAATAAAAATTTTGAGAAGCAGGAAGATGATTGGTATTTAAAAATAAAATCTAAAAAGACAAAAACTTTTAGCTTTATAAAGCTACCAAGTTATGCTGTGGAGATTTATCAAAAATATAAATCTAAGAGCAATAAAAAGCCACTATTTGAGCCTATTTCACTTTTTAACTTTAATAAACATGTTAAGAAAATAGGTGAAAAGGCTGAATTTAATGCACCCATTGATGTATCAAGAGAGATTAGGGGTAAGGCTTTAAAAAAGACAAAACAAAAGCAAGTATTATTTTATGAAAAAATGAGTTCGCACATGATGAGAAGGACAGCAATAACCACCTTACTTATTTTGGGTATGCCAGAACATTTAGTACGAAAGATCAGTGGTCATAGCCAATCGAGTGATTCTTTTGCGCGTTATATCCATTATGCTCAAGCCTATATGGATAGAGAAATTGACAAAGTGCATAGCAAGTTAGAAAATTATTAGGTTATTTACCCCAAAACACTACTCAATCTAAACATCGGCAAATACATAGCTATTAGAATTACACCAACCAACAGTCCAACGACCATAATAATTACTGGTTCTAACAACGTGGAAAGCAATTTGGATTTTTGCTGTACTTGCGTGCTATATTGCGTATTTAAACGCTGAAAAATAAACTCGTTTTGGTTAGTCTCTTCTGCGACCTTTACCAATGCCACCATTTTATTGTCAAATAATTTGTGTGGTTTTAGACTATCGCTAAGCGATTTTCCCTTGAGGATATCCTGTTCAACAGATTCTAAGGCATTCTGTAATGGATAGAAGTTGATCATTTGCTTTACTAGCTGAATGCTATTTACCACAGGAACTTTAGAAGCGGTTAACAAGCTTACGGCTTGGGTAAACTGTGATAGATAAACGGTCTTTACGAACTCGCCAATAAAAGGAAGTCTTAGGACAAATCGATCCTTAATCTTTTTGTACCATAGCTTTTTATTAAAAAACGCTCTAGAACCAACGAGAATAGCAAAACCTAATAACAAGATCCATCCGTAGTTTTTTAGAAACTCAGAACAGGTGATGATAAATTTGGTGATTGCAGGTAATTCTACTTTTTGTTGTTCAAAAATATCTTGGAACATTGGTACGACGTAGTTCAACATAAAAATAACTACTAAAACAGCTGTAGCCAATATAATGGTTGGATAGGTTAATGCGCTGATTAAGTTTCTACGTTGTTCGTTCTTTCTGGCAAAGAACTCACCTAATTGTTTTGTGACTTCTATTAGTGTTCCTGTTTCTTCACCTATCTTTAGTGAATAATATTCGTATTCTGAAAATTCCTTAGGATGATCAATCGCTTCCGAAAGACTTGCACCTGATACAATGGCTTTGGATATTGTATTGAGTTTTTCTTTTTGAGGCTTCTTTTTTAACGACTCTTCTATGAGTTCTAAGGCATCCTTTAATGTAATACCTGCCTTTAACAACACACTTAGTTCTGTATAAAAATCTTCTTTAACCTTGTTAGAAAAACTATTACCAAAAAGTGTAATCTCTTTTTGCAAGAAAGAGGTTTTGTCAGAAGTTTTAGTCTGGTTTTTTTTAGCCGTTTGTATGTTGTCTAGTTGAAATCCCATTAATCCATAAAAAGTGTTGCATCATTTTTTTTAAAGATAAATAATTCTCTGTTTTGATAAGCTTTAGTTGTTCTGAGTTTTAGGGCATCGACCTTGTTGGTTTGTGACAGAACGCCGTCAAAATAAAATTGTTTTGCTTCTATGACAATGTTAAAGGTGTCTTGAGCTTTGACAATAAATTCTTTTGAAAAAGAATAGGATATTGAATCTAATTCGTGCTTTAAAACCAATTGATCTACATTAGAATCATATCGGATATTTGGATAACGATTAAAATCTATCCATAAACTTGTCTCCAGCTTCTGTAGTTCTTGATTCTTATTGTAATTAGCCTGAATGGCAAACATTTGCTTTTGTACCAATCCCAATACTGAAAACGCCAACCCAACCACAACACTAGTGAGTATGAGTACTACAATGATTTCACTGAGTGTAAATGCCTTTATTTTTTTTCTAGTCTTCAATACTAACAATTGTAATTGTTTTATTGGTTTTTGAATTTATAGCTTCAAATTCTACGAAAACTTTATCATTTTTTTTAAAGTTCTCTATAGAAATATTCCAATTTTGAAATACTTCAGTGAATGGTAACTGAAGTTGTTCGTTTTTATGCAAATACTGCAATTCGTTTAGATGATTATCTATAGCTTGGGTATTGTTTTTAATGGTGTTTGAAAACAAGTTGTTCAATATCATACTTGCCAACATAAAAATCAAGACAATCAGAACGGTAGCTACAAGAGTTTCCATCAAGGTAGATCCCTTTATGCGATAATTGCGATTAAATGTTATATGTATCTTGTTTAGTATAGCCACTTCACTACATCTCTTTTTGAGTCTTCCAATAACAATCCTATATATTCTTGAGGTAGTTCATTGACATTTATCGTCCCGTTATAGACATGGTTCTGGTATACCGAACCAGATTGGTTGACAATAAAATTGTTGGTAAACACGCTTCCGTAAATAGTGCCTCTTAATTCTGTATTCTGATTATTGTAAAGTTCACCATAAATAGTTGATCTCTCTTTTACTAGAACTTGTGATTCATAGTTATTAGGATTGTCTTCACCAAGATAAAGAATTAAACCTTTTACGTTTGTATTTTCATTAATAATGATTCTGGGTGTTTTCTCGATAGAACTAAGCATATTACCATTTTGATCAATCTTTGAATTTTCTTTCAAAACTAAGGATGAAGGATAATTTAAGCTAACATCTTTACCAACTATAATTTCTTTTGAAGCAATAGCCTGAAAGCTTCCAACCGTATTGGGTAGTATTTGTATTTCAGGTGCAACAAGAACGATATCTTTTAAATCTGAAGATGAGTGAATGATAATTTTAGATTTTGATTGCACAATGATATGTCCTGTAAGTTCTGCATCTATTAAATTAATATCCCTATTTGAATATAAAATTTTTAACGGGTTTAAAAACGAGTTGCTATACCGAATTCCTTGTTGATCGTTTAAAAACTGGTCCTGTTTTAGAGAAGAACTTATGTTATCTAACTCAGAAATAGCATTAACAATATCGGTAGAAAGTTTTGGAAGTATCGAAGACACTCTCGTTGAACCATGAATCAGTTGTGATCCATAATAGGATTGTCCACCAATATAACCGGGTTTAACACCTTGTCGTGGCAAATAGCTAAGTCCTTCAATTTTTGTATTACCTACTAAAACTAAAGGTTTGTCATTTTCTTGAACATATAAAGCCGTTCTATTGTTTTTGAGTTGTTTAGAGCCAATAAGCGCTGTTTTTTGAAAACTATTATTTTTTATGTTCGCTGTACTCACAATTTTTTCAAAAACACCCCAAAAATCGCTATAAATCTCTAAGGTTTTTCCAACTTCACCATCTAATATAAGGGTTGTTTTTTGGCTTGGCGGAATTGAATTCTTAAGCAAATAGTCTATACCATCATTGGATTGCTTTGTGGTTTCTATTATAAAATCAGATTGAACTTGAAATTGCTTATGCACATGTATCAACAAAATAAAAGCGGTTAATAATAATGCGATAACCACAATGATAAATGTAGTCAATTGAAGTGCGCCAGCTTTTAACTTTAACCTAAACATGCTAAAGTTTTACAATATGATTCTTTCCGTTGAAGCGAATAGTAATAGATGCTTTATCGCCTTTAATCAGTTTAACATCATTAATGGTTTGCCCTAACTTTAATAAGTGCTGTTGGTTATTGATGTTTACTACAAACACTTTTGAATTAGAGTCTTGCCTTTGAATCAATCCACCATAGGTAATGCTCGGCATTGTAACATCAGATTTTATAACAGAGACTTTTTTTGGTGACTTTGAAGCAGTTTTTTTTAAAGTTAAGGTGCCTAAAAACGGATCTCTTTCTACATCATTTATAGAAAATGTATCGGTTTGCTTTGATTGTTTGGGATTAAAAGCTACATCAAAGGTTTGTGCTGTTACCTTTTCTTTTTCTGGGCTTAAGCCATTAACAATTTTATAACCAATAGTTCCCCAAATACCTAGGACAGCAACAAGTAAAATATATGTTTTTGTTTTATTCTTCAATTGTAAAACTTTGTGTGCTGTAAGCTGTTTGATAATCTGAATTCTCAGCTCTTACGCGCCATTCATAATTGCCGGGTTCTAAGGTTTGGTTAAAACTTTTAGTGGTAATCGTTGTATCTAATACGATTTGATTAGCCGATTCAAAGTTGGGTGTTGCGATTTGTAGTTTATACTGCTCGGCATCCTCAACAGCTTCCCATGAAAAGTTAATATCCACAATTGTTAATGTGGCAGTGTCTGTTGGTGCCAAAACCACTACGTTTTCATTAGAGATATCTACGACTTCTATAATCTCTTCGCAACTAAACAATATAAATACAACTAAAAGTAATTTTAAATACCTCATGACTAAAATTTAAAATAATCAATTTTCTTTTTTGCGCGTTTAGCACTTCTATATGTCATACTTGGACATTTATCCGTGCGCTCTACTATATCTACAATGTTTAGTTGGTATTTGTCGTCTTCTTGCCAACAAAAATTTGAAGCCTGATAAGCAAATACAACGCCTTCGTTAAATTTAAAACTACCTAGTATACTATTATTTTTATAGGCTTTTAAAACGAATGTTTTATCTGGCTCTTGTTCTAAGAATAAAGCATCAGCATCTATAATGGATTTCATCTTTTCTTGATTAAATGCGATGGAAATAGCAGAAATAATGTGAGCGTCTTTTTTATTTTTTATATAATCTTTTACGGCACCATTCTCTGTACTATTGAGAGTATTTAAAACGGCAACTCTATCCGCTAGTTCTAATTTTAAAAACCGAGGCTTCCTTTCTAAGGAATCTACATAATCTACAGTTAAAGGCTGACTTTTCTTATTATTCGCTTTTGAAAAAGCTTTATAACTCGTCCTATTAAATTCCAACACACTGACACTTACTTTTACAGGTTCGTCATATACAGGGATAGCAGTGCTGTTGTAGTCCTCTTCTAAAAGAAACTGTTTATCCTCACCGATACTTCCTAACTCAGCTAATTGAGATGTTTTAATTTGGGTTTCATTAGCTACATGGATAGATTTACAATTAAAGTAGCAAAGACCAATATAAACCAATACTAGAAAATGAGTTTTATGCATATTTATCTCTTTATGTAAATATAAAGATTAGCAGTAGATAGAACAAAATCTGTAGCTATAATTTGTCTCTTTTTTAGTATGACACTCCGCCATCTTCTTTTATTAAATTTTATTACATCATAACTATAAATGTTAAAAGTTGGGATAATTAGGTTTAACCTTAAAAATATAGCTCAAAATGTGCAAGATACCCTGTGTTATTCACACACTTACAAACCAACTATTTGATGAATAATCATAGAAAGAAGATGGTTTTGGGTATTGTTCTACATATAGATAAACATTACTTTTAAGATACTTTCCTATCCTTACGATAAAATTTAACAGGGGGGCTATCTCTTTAGATTTTAAATTTAAAACAGAGTTAGTAAAAAATTCAATACTTTCTTTTTCATTAAATCCACAAATAATATTTAATTTTTCAGTTAAATTAATTCTAACTTCTTTTATATAATCTGTTTCAAAAAAATCACTATCAACTGTTGTAGGCAACTCTTCTTTTATTGCTTTGAAATTATAAGTAAAATCATAGTTACTCTCAGCTAAAAACTTCAGTAGTTTGTTATAAATTTCAAGATTTGTATAAAATAACTTAATTTCTAAAACGACATCCTCACCTTCTAAATCACCAATTATTTTTTTCCAAATTAAATCTATTTGTTTGTCCATAATAATCATAATCCTCTACCTAAAAATCCTATGAATTCATTTGTTACTCCATTAAAACGCGCACCTAAACCACTCGCTAATTTAAAATCGACTACTGTTCCAAAGGTATTATGAGGCTTTACTGTTCTCGTTCCATTTCTCATTATATGCTGTAATGCCTTCATTCCTACTTGATTTCTTAATGCATTTTTAGTGATAGTCTCGGCTGTAACAATCTTAGCTATATTAGGATGTTTTTGAAGAGCTCTACCTACTGGCGAAAGCCCTCCTTTTCCTAAAGTAATTGCATGTCTGAATCCTCTAAACGCATTAAACCCTTTAAAAACCCTACCTATGGGCACAATCATCGCGAAAGCATTACCTACAGACGAATCAACATCATGTACATCTTGAAGCGTAACATAGCTTCTACCTGATGTCATAGCACTCATCTCATAAGAGTCTAAATACCCTTGAATTGAGTATGCACTAGGTATGCCACCTTTGTCAACTATGGACTTCATGTCACTTCTATACTGTTGCATTTGATCAGAAAAATCCCATAAAACAGTATTCAAATCTATAGATGGCGTCTTGTGAACTATTCCTAAATCAACACCATAATCAGCAGCAGCAGCATCGCTCCACCACCCTTGCTCAGTCATTTTCCACTCATAACCGTCGGAAGAAATGACAGTCGATCCCAGTGCGGCATTTGGATCGCAATCCACCCATTTTCCATCGTCATTTTTAACAAAACATCCACCATCAGGATCCACACCATTTATTGGATTATTTCCCATTCCTAAGTATGGGCTATGGTATTGCCCATAAGGATCAGGGCTCAACCATCTCCCGATACGGCTGTCCCAGAGCCTCAATTCAAAGGAGTTCTGCCCATTGCCCAGTTCGGGTTCTTTCTCGGCATATTCGCCTTGGTAACCGTATCGGTAGTTGCCCTCCACGTTGTGGTCTGGCATTGGCATCCCGAACGGATAGTAATCT
>NZ_JBSWXE010000010.1:0-64442 GCF_056160445.1 Winogradskyella sp. ABM4_392 | reverse complement strand
GGTCTGGCATTGGCATCCCGAACGGATAGTAATCTGTTTTACTTGTTAAAGATATAGCATTAGGCCCACTTTTCATAACTACGGCACGTACATTTCCTAAATGATCTGTTAACTGATAGGCATAAGTTCCTTTTTCTCTGTACTTAGGCTCATTATATAAAATACCTAAACGACTTGCCCCATATAAAGGGTATTCCTTTGCCTCTAACGGTTGACCATTACCTTCTTGATAAATAGCCATAGGAGTACCAGAAGCATCTCTTACATAAAATGTGGTTTGCGTATTGCTACCGTTATAGACTTCTTTACGAATGCGATGGCCTCTATCGTCATAGAAGAATGCAAGTTTATCTTCATTAGCAACTTGAAAAAGGATATTATCTACCTCTATTGTTTGAAATATTTTACTAAAATTAGATGGTAATAGCCCAGGATTTGCACCATCATTAACAACAGTTATCCTTAATTTAATCTTTTGCTTAGTTGGCGTAAAGGCAATATCTACATTATTAGCAATACGATTACAGAATAAAGCATTACTATTTGTAATATTTGTAGTGGCTAATACAGTTTCTGTTCCCGAACTAGAATATTCTAAGACTTCGACAAGAGCATTCGTTATGTTTATTGGCTGTGTTTGTGTTTCCCATACACTTGGGTCTGACGCATTAGTAACACGTTGCGTTTGCTCTTTTAATAATAATACATCAAGGCTTAATTTATGATAGGCGTTAGGCACTGTGTTAAATCTTGTAGAGGTACTATATGTATTATTTGGTGAGTGCTCATAGAAGTTAATCTGATGTCTGTTGTTATAAGATGCGTCTGAAGCAGAGTCAAAATTTGAACAATATAAAGGCAGGGCAATCAAATCGTTCGGGTCACCTGAATCATCCATTAATCTTGCTCTCATACATTCTTCATCTTCAAAATTTTCCTCTTGGTCTAATTGATCTACAAAAGCTATACGTCCATTATGACGCAGACCACCTTCTAAACTATTAAACCAAATTTCAGCAGTATTCCAACCGTTATTGCAAGTTACACCTTCATAATTTTCTTCAGCTAGAGTTAAATAGTTATCTGTATCAGAGCTAGAAAATCCTTTAATTTTGGTTACTAAGCCAGATGCGTTATACTCATAACCAATACTTTCTTGGGCATTTATAACTAATTGCCCTATGGAATTATAAGTATAGTTTTCATTGGTTACAATCAATTCAGGATTACCAAAAGGATCTTGACTTGTTTCAAGTTCAGCTTGGTTTTTTAGATCATTATATCGTGTTGGATCTGAGTTATCATTGCTATCCTCCACAGTAGTTAATTGATTGCTGTTGGTTTTATAATGATAAGTAAATGTATCCATAGCATTATCACCATTAGCATCTGTATAACCGTTTCTATTTAGAGTCTTAATATTTCCATTAGCATCATAACTGATATTATTAACATTATAATCACCAGAAGACGCTGAAGAACTGCTGTACTGTGCCTCTTTTAGCCAATTATTTTTATTGTATCCATAACTGTAAGTACTTGCTCCACCATTTTGATTTTGCCATTGTATGGCCTGAATATTTCCATTAAACTGATTTGAAGTAGAAGCTATTATGTTTGAAATCGGTGTTGGTGTTGATGGCCTTGTGTAGTCGTCTTGATGGTACTGTATAGTCATCCCAAAAACATCACTTATAAAACCATTAGCACCATCATTTCCAGGATCGTTATTTGAGTTTAAAGAAGGATGGTTTATAGCTTTTAATTGACCACTTAAATTGTAAACGTAGTCTATCCCTTGAAGGTTTTCAGCTAATTCTGTTCTTATGAGTTGACCTGTTTCATTGTATTTGTATGTGGCATGTAGAATAAAATTACTGTCATCGGTAGATGTCTCAACAGAAATTAATTGACCAGCATCATTATAATTGTAGCGATGAATAAAGCGTTCTGTTCTATTATATCTTTGGTAGTCAACTTCTGTGACTTGTCCAGTGACATCATCATAAACATAGTCTATGGTTTTTAAACAATCCATACCATTAGGCATTTGGACAAGCCATTTTACACGTCCATACACATCATAACTATACCAAGTAGCATTTGTACTAGGTTTAAGAGTATAGGTTTTAGAAACATTACCAGATAAAAAAGTTTGCTGATACGCTTTTTGAGGTAATCCACAATCAGCAAGTCTATCTTGCAATTCTTGATCTGGAACATCATATTCCGTAAAATGTTGCTCGTAGCAATTATTATCGTTTAACCCGTCTAATTCATCTATGATTCCTTCAAAAGGATTAGCAGGAGGGGCTTCAAGAACTTCATCTAGTAAGATATACGATACGCCATCTTCAGTATTCTTGAAAAGCGCTTTTGCAACTAAAGTTTGTGAATTGTTATTTGCGGAAGAATAAAATATATTTCCATTTAGTTTGTATTGTATTTCTGAAGAAGTACGATGAACACTATACTGCCCAGAAGGATCAAATGCTCCAAAATTTCGCGTAACCTCAACAGGATTACCAGTTGTTATATCAATTACTGTTTCTGTAACTAACTGCCCATCTTCCATTATATGTGTATGGTAAGTCACTGCTCCAGAAGTCTGATTAATCTTCGCAACTAAATTAATACCATAAGCCATTGGAAATATATCATCAACAACAAAATCAGAGTCTTTGTTACTTTCTACAAGTCCAACAATTACACTATAAAAGTCGTAAGATCTTTGTAAGCCTCTCCCATTAGAGACTGTTCTGTTTTCGTCTGTACTAACATTGGTACTGGTTTCATCATCACTAATTCCTGTATCATCTGGGTTAGTAATAATAACACCACCGCCATCACCTGGCCCACTACCGTCATCGGTTATATCGGGAATCATAGAATCAGAATAGTTTGGCCTAAACCTTAAAAATCCTTGACCAACAATCACTTCATTGGAGGCTAAACTACTTTGCCAAGAAGTGCTTTCTGATGCATTGTTTTTGTACCCGTAACCAAATATTCCCCAAAACCCACCTAACTCTATATTTTGGTTATGAATAGGTGTTATAGGACCTGAAATTTCAACTTCTTGTGGATCGTATGGAGTAGTACCATCTTCTGCCAATATAATATTTGGTATAAAAATATCACCTCCTCTATAAACACCGCTTTCAATAGGTCTCCCTAATCGGTCATAATTTGTATATGAGAACTCTTCTTTAAACTGTTGTTTAGTGTTTTGAGAAAAACGTATTTGACCATCTTTTCTATATGCAAAACGCGCCTCACCTTCATCAATATTTTTTGTAGATAATAGTTGACCTAACGAATTATATTTAAACTCACTATTAAAATCCTTCCCGTTTGGTTGCGTGGACTTCAATAGACGTCCAGCTTTGTCATAATAATTTAAACTATAATCATAATAATTTTGACAATGGTCAACAAAATAGTCTTTGTTTTCTAAATCAAAATATCCAGGTCTTTCATTAACACCAAACGAATAGTGTACTGGTAAGGCACCAAGATTGACATAAATACCGTATCGTAATTCAACTCTAAAAAATCCCTCATAAGGCAGGTTATGTGTACCAGGAGTTACTTCCATAACAACCTCTTCGGTAATCAAATCGTAGATGCGATAATAAATACCTTCAGGTAAGTTAGGATTTGTAGAAACCTCCCTTGCATATAATAATTCACCTACTTCTTGTTTTTTCTGTTGTTCGCTTTTACTAGAATTCTCAGGATTTGATTCATAAACCGCCATGCGATTTTGGTTGAAACAATCTTGAGTGTCTTCATCAGGGATTGCTATAATTTCATCACTGATAGTGAGATCATCACAATCAGAATTATTTCCACCATTATTGCCTCCCGTTGTACTTCCTGAATTTGTCGTTACACTAAATAGCCTAATGGATGTTGTACATCCTTTTGAAATATGTATATCTACCCAACCCTGTTCCCCTATTGAGATTTCATTGTTTTTTACGTTTGTTATGGTTCCTGTTTCTTCATTACCGCTTCTGGCAGCAGCAAGTACCTTACCATCACTATCAGAGAAGACAACAGTTTCTATACCATGCACATCACGATTTACTGTTTTAACAACTCTCCAATCTCTATAAACAATATCGTTAAATGCTGATACATAACTCAATTCTTCACTGGCCTTCATTGTAAAACTATAACTTTGAAGCCACTCACCATTTACCTTATTACCTCCTAGTACTTTTTTTACTCCGCCAGGATTAAGTCTACTAAATACAGTTCTTGAAAAAGGATATTGGGTAATATCTTGATAATCGTTATCGCTGTTAGTACTGTAATAATATCCTAGTGTATATTCATTTGTATTTGATATTGGTGTAGGATTATCTTCATACCCTTCAAAATGAAAGGTATTATATGGAGTATCTATACCAGAAAAATTTGCCATCACAAAATTTGGATTGTAACCAAAATCATAACCATGTGGCGCACTTAAAGTTTGTAGAGCAGGACGACCATTATAATCATAGAATATCTGAGAATTCCATACTTTATTTGTTAGTAAATCCCAAGATTGGTTTTGTGTTGGTTTGCCCAATGTATTGAAAAAACCTACATTTTTCCCAATCGTTTTACCAGTATAATCATAATTTATAGAACTAATCCAATTCTCATTATCCTGTGGAATAGGTGGTTGCTCTTGGGCCATTACAAATTGGAAAGACCAAACCAAAAAAATACTCAAAGTGTATGTGATTCTATTTTGCATGACCTAAGTTTTAACGTTTGTTTATGTTATATGTGTTTATTATTTTTCCGTTAGCATCCTTCTCTACAACATTTCCATTTTGAGCATATTCATAATGCTCTTCAGTAGTTGTAATTATTTTTGACGGATTACTTGCAGTAGTGCAATCTAAATAAATGTCCATTGGGTTAGACTGGTAAAAATCACCTGTTTCATTATCTAAAACACGATACTGAACAGTTTGGTAATTACTATAACCAGATTTACAGTAATTATTAGTAATATAATAGGGATCAGCACAGAACGTGTTTTTATCTCCCGTAACAGGCAGATAAGAAGACCAACTATTTGTTACATGATTAAATGTTCTATATGTATAGCTATAATTATCATGCATAGGCTTAATTACATATGGTCTCAAACTATAGATGTTTTCTTCACTACAACTATTATAGTTTGTAGATATTTCAATATCTGCCCACTTTTCTGTTGAAAGATGGAGTTTACACCCAGATTCTATAATTTCTTCACTAATAATAATTGGCTTTCCATCAGTATTTGGAATCATCGCTTCAACATGCCAAACTTTATCATAAGTTCCATTCTTTGACTCACAAGGTTTAATAGTAAATGGAACTTGTTGTAGAATATCACCTTCTATAAAATCTGAAAAAGTCTTAGATTCATAATCTACTAACCAACGCCATTTAATTGATGGTAATCCAAGCGACTGAAGATCTTGGTTTTCATCAATACATGGGTGATTTACAGAGAATGTTTGCACTAAACTACCTTCTTTAACTTGTTTAATTGTTGCTGAAAGCATCGTTTTATAATCAAACGGACAAGGTTCAACCGTTACAGTCATATTACCATTTTCATCTGGTGGAAGATCCTGACCATTATCATTACAGCACTTACACTCTTCTTGGTTCGGCCAATTTGCAATAACATCAGGGCCATCTTTGTAGTTGTAGCGATATTTATTTAATAATTTAAAACCACCATTAACTAAATCACTATCCTTTGAATTTGGATTTTCAATTTCTTGATACGTTTTGTAAAGACGCCCTGCTTTGTCATATACAAATTTCGTTGCCATATTATTAGCGCCTAATATATATGTTAATTCGTCAGTATCTTGATCATATACATAGCTATTCATAGAGCTGTATACTGGATGAATTCTAAAGTCATCTACATAAACAGATGTATTACTTGTAGTATTAATAACCCCATACTCTTGGATGCTATTATTCTCCTGAATATCAAAATAATGGTTTAACTGCACCCAATCGCAAGCAAAAACTGTTTCACCATTAAAGGATTCTGAAGCTGATCCCTTTTTAAATTTGAGTGATCTATAATTAGAAATACTAGCCCAAACTGAAAGCTTATATTTCCCACTACTCATTTGATCATGGTTTAAGTTGACAGTAACAGCATTATTAACATTCAATTTAGCCGAAAACTTTCCTGTATGTGCCATTTCGTTGCTTTGATAGGCTGCGCCATTAATTTCAGGATCTAGGTAATTATCCCCTTCTAAATACTCCATACCTGAGTAATGCATTTCATTTAAAGAAGCATTACCACTAGCAATAACCTTAGAGTAATTATCACTCATCTTAGAAGAAGCAAAATTGTCATTGATATCTTTTGTTTCAACTGGGCTAGACCACCTTGTGTATTCTGTAATTTCTGATGCCATTTGCCATTTGTCTGTTCCAATCCCTGTTGGCTCATTGTTTTCCCAATCAAAATAGTCATTGTATATTCTAACAGGAGTATTATAAGTTCCATTAACAGGGTCTACAGCATCTTTCCAAACAAAACTTTTATGCTTTCTCCATATCTTTTCTGAATCCAATGTAGGAGAGACTTTACTTCCATCTAGATTCCTGTAATCCCAGTCGTTTTTCCATGTTGTAATAGTTGCGTTAAGCGTGTTATTATTAATACTAGTTACCGTCATAGCTTCCTGAGTTAACATATGCTTATTATCCGGATGATCTACTTTTGAGCCCATTTGAGGATATTTTTTGTAAGCTGGTACTTTTTCATTAGTTATTTGTGTACCATCTGATAAAGTTGTACGAGTCATTAAATACTCTCCTGTTTTTGAATCTGGGAATAGATAGTCAGTTTTCACATTATGTCCGTTCGAAAGAACTTCACTAGACTCTTGAATTATAGGATACGTGATTTTTGTAGAAACATTTGCAAAGCGTTTCTTTAGGTTTAATGAAGATTCTCCTTCCAAGTATAAATTTTTAGTATAATTGACAAAAGCTGATATAGGTAGTGAATTTTCCTCATCTCCAAGATCACCAAACAGATTGTAATTATATTTAACCTTAGCATATCTGGCATGTAAATCATAAATAGATTTCATAGACAAAAATGACTCTTGAAGAGAACCTTGATTTGTGCTACCAAGTGCATCAAAACTTTTATAATTATTTTTCTTTTTTGAAATTACATGTCCAACAGAATTAAATTCAGTTTGATCTAACAAACTACCTATCATTGCTGTATTGTCATATAATTTCACATCAGCCCCTTGAGTACTGTGTGGTAAGTTGGATTCAGAGACTTCAGATTTGAAATGATTACCAATTGTTAAGTTCTTACTGAAAATGTTTATTGCAGGCTTTAGAACATCGAAATGGTATTGTGTTTTTCCTAGAGATTCACCATTCATACCAACTTGACTCATTGTTACATATTCATAGTTTACTTTAGGTCCAGGAAGTTCTGCTTGATATGTAACATATTTATATCCTCTAACGGGTGCGTAAGATGTAATTCCTGAAGATCTGTTTAATCCTGAATTTTCATACTTATAAGGGTGCTTATAATCATATTCAACTTTATAAAAATCCCCAGTACTTGAATAAGTAGCTATTGATTTTGCTCTTACACCACCACCTGTATCAGCAACAGGAATTTTATTCGCAATTAATCCATAACTCATAACATGTCGCTTACGGTTACTAGATCCTAATGATGAACAACCAGGATTAGTAGGTAATTCACCTCTTTCTTTTTCTTGATAATCATAAGTCGATGGACATGTGGAAGATTGCCATAATTCTTGCCCTATAAGAATATTTCCATTTTTCCAACCACTATTTGGTTTAAAAAACAATCCTCCATACCCTAAATCTTTGTCTACAAGGATTTCCAAATTATTGGACTGAACATCTAACACTCGAGGCATCTTATCATCATCTGTAATTTGATTTATATTTAAATTAAAGGCAGTCCCAAATCTATCACAATCATCAATTGCACTGCTGGTTTCAGTTCTTCTTCTAACCATCCATAAATCTAAACCTACCTTTTCATCTTTGTTAAAATAATCTGTTAAGTCAGGCCAAATTGGAAAGTCAGGACTATTCTTTACCGTAATAATATACTGTGTATCACTATAATTTTCCACCTTAAAGGTTAATCCCTCTGTCCAATAACGTCTTGCAAAGGCTTCAGTGTAATAATCATCTTCTTCGTATTCAATTCTAATCTCGCTACCCAATGGTGTTTTGATTGTGTTCATACTCCATAAATCTACATTGTCACGATCGTAGCCCCAAGCATCTTTACTACAGTTTTCATAGTCCATACAAGGTGTGTAATTTGTTGTCTCCCCTATATATTCAAATTCATAAGGAGGCATGTAGGACGTAGCATTTCTTCCTAGAAATTCAACCTCATTTAAAGTCAATCTTCCTTGCATACCATTGGTGGTATCTTCAGCCAATTTATAATCTTGATTAAGCTTAATAACTTTTAGTGCGTCATTATATATTGTATAGCCATTTGTGCCTAATTGTAGATCCTTATTGTCTAGTACATTATTTTGCATATTTATAGGATAGCTAATATCATCCATTGTATACCAGTCAACGGTTATGGGTATATTGGGATTGGACACCAAATTTCCATAGTTATTATCCAATTGAACATTATCATTTTCCGTTTTCACTAAAATAATTTCATCGAGTTTTAATGACTTTTGTTTAGGATAATACACATAATGGTCTCCTTCATATGATGGAAATCTATCTGGATGATAAGGATGAGCATTAGGTATCCCTATTTGTGAGCCTTCATTATCATCCCTGACTGACTTAACAAATAAAGCCGTGTGCGATCTTGTGACAATTTTATTTAAGTAGACCAATTGTTTTCTTCCCCAAGAATAATCTCTGGCAGCATTTGTTTTATCATAAACAAGGTTATTATACACATTTCCATCTTTATTTGGATTTTTCCAAACATAACCATCCGTCCAAGCACCATAGTCAAAACGTATCCAATAACCATAATCTCCTTCAGATGGATACTTAATTGAACTACCACTTGTTTTTACGTAATCTGGACCTGTTATTGCTGTTAATAACCAATGCGTTGCATATGGCTCTATTTTTCTTTGCTCATGGTAAAACTTGTGTTCTGAATAATTTTCAGGATGTTCTGGGTCAGAATCCGCTTTAGGTGTCAATTGCCTGTAAAACTCTTCGTAATGATAAACCGGTTGAGAATAATGATAGGTTTTACCATCTGCTGTGGTAATTCTATAAGCACCTATGCCGTGGTCCCTAGCTCCCTTTTGGGTTACTCTATTAAAATCTTTGGATTCTAAAAAATATCCACCATTATTATTTAAAATATTTATTTCCTTATTAGTTAAAGTTTCTATAAAGTTTGTGTTTTCAACCCTTCCAATTCGGTTATCGTGACTTCCATTAAAGAAATCATTAATATTATTAGCAGATGAAGAAACATTTGTATTTATTGTATTTTCATTAATTAATAAATTAGAATGTAATTGATGATCAAAATAAAAATGTAAATCGTTGTAACCGTTACCAAAACGTTTATTAAATCTTCTACTTGAATTGAAATGATGATTTACTACAGCACTTAATTTTTCATACTTTTTTACAATATTAGAATTTGCTATAAATCCACCCCAATCACCTTCTATAGCAACTGCTCCTTGAAGGCCAGGATTATTGCTTAATAGAGAAGCTGGATTAACTGAAACGCCATCTTTAATATCTAAAAGAAAATTACCTTCTGGTGTAACTTCATGTGTATCATACTCTAATTTATACCCCTTACCTATTAAATATGCATTTTCTAACAACCTTGGCTTCATTGAACCTGAAAGCCCCTGAGCATTAACCACATAACTATCATAAGCAGGATTAGAAAAAGAATGTTGATACTTCTCAAAAGTATCATCATAATCAATGATTTCTTTCTCAGACTCAGGTAACGGCTGATCATAAGAATCCATAAAATAGTCTCTATGGTGCTCTGTACTAATTGTATTGCTGTAAGTTACATCGTCAGCTGTTTTAGGATTATCATTAAGCTTGTTGTAATGAAGTGGCCCCCAAACTTTATTTAAATAAGTCTCATTTTTTGAATACTTAATCTTAGAGTATCCTAACTTTAGGAAAGTTTTTGGAGCTAGTGGAATTTTAACACCTACATTAAGTGTTGTTACATCTGGAGAAACAGATTGGTTTGAAGAATAACTTGCGCTTCCAATTCCACTACTTTGAGCATTTATTGATAAACCACTAGTTCCAAATGAAACACCTACTGAATCGCCATTTTTATTTCTGGAACTTAGTGATACATTTGCATTTCCATTGGTATCTGCTCCAACTCCAATTGTATTACTGCCTCTAGTAAGAGACACGCCAGCATTGGCACTCCATCCCTCTGTATTACTGTAGCCAACCCCAACAGATGCTGACATACCTGTTTTAGCATCAGAAATCGAAAGACTAACTGAACCACTTTGAGATCCATTAGAGTCCCAGGAATATCCCAATCCAATTTCTGCTTGAACTTTTTCACCAATTCCTAAGGAAATATTAATTGATTTTACTTCAAACTCATATTTATTCCTATTTCTGATAAGACCACCTGCCCAATCATCCGGATATCCATTAATAGTTCTGTTGATTACCCCAGGATTCAAATTCCATCCCAAACCAACCCAAGTTGCATCTTGATCATAAGCTATTCCGCCATGATATGCCAAAGTTATTGGATAGTTGCCTTCTGGTGAAGGCACATCTAAAAGCGGTAATACATAATTGACATCACCTGTTAATAAGCTAACCATATCCGTAGCGTCAACAGGTTCAAAAGACCCTGCTTCTGGGGCTTTTGGCCCATTATTACTTGCAAATAAATAATTATAGGGTAGTAATGACGGAACAAAAGTTACTATAAAAAATATGGCTATGACCTTATGCGAAAACTTCGATTTGTACTGCATATTCAAGAAATTAATTATTTAATATTTGTTGAAGGTTTATGTTGACTCTAAACGTTCCGCTCATGAGTTTTGAGCTGGAATCAGCAAGGACATCATTAAGAGAATAATCAAGAAATAGCTCAAGACCTATAAAGTTATTAACATCATATCCAAAACCTAAATTGACAGAAAAAAGCCCATTAAAATCGTTCAAAATCTCCAATTGATTCTCTTCTTCCTTAGAGCTAAGGAACAAAGCGTACTTAAGACCCGGCCTTAGATAGAACCCTTTGTTGTATTCGGAAAAACTCCATTTAAGCGATGGATTTAAAACTAAATAATTATGATTGACTATTAGTGGATTATTTTCATCTATAGAGAAATTAGATTTACGATTGTCAAATGCTAAACTACCATAGATCCCTAATTTATTACTTATCTTATAGTTTACAAATCCGCCTACATATAATCCAAGCTGACCTTCTGAGTAAGTGCCATAACCTTTATTTATCGGGTTTAATTCTAATATGAGTGACATACTAGTACCAACTTCAATACCATATGTTAAATCCTGTGACATCAATTTTAGACTTGAAAAGAGGGTAATTACAGCTATAATATAATACTTCATATTTACTCAAATATTAATTTTGGTTCATCATTTAATTTATCTGTATTAATTTTAAATTTTACCTCACCTGTACTAAGCCCTAAATCTTCAATGGTAAAGTTTAAGATATCCTGTTGTTTTAGTTTTTCGTGTTCCCTAGGATACACAAACATCATGGTCGTTGCCCTACTCATACCATACATCCTTGGATAGACATAATCTATCATCTCCAAAGTATCATTTGTTTGTGTGTATAAATGCACTTTTTCATGCATACCAAATGCTAATTGATTCACCATAGCCCCAAACTCATTTCTGTTTTTAGGTGCCGTACTCAATAGTTCTTGCCCGTTCTTACTCATACTTAAATTAAAGTATATGTAATGTTTATATTTTTCCCTTAGCTTAATTACACTATCAATTGGCATCTTGCTATTTCCTATTTCCTGCTTAACTAGTAAATCTGTCGGTCTATACATAAGACTAAAATCTACACCATTTATGGTTTTATACTGTTTATAGCCATTAGCTTCATCCTGCAAAAATTCTAGAAGTTGCTGTTCACTATCAAAGCTTTTTTGACTACAACTTAAGAAGAACATAAACATTGACGAAACACTTAAAATCGTCCACAAGTAATTACTCTTTGCCCCCAAACTCTGCATTCAATCCTTCTAAAATTTCGTCAGTTAAGTCTGTAACCTCATCAGCATACATGATATTTCCTCCACCACTCGCACCGAAAATAATTTTATAACCATGTTTTTTACCATATTCTCTTACATAGTCATTAATATCATTGATGACCGTTTGGGTAGCTTTTTTATCTTCCTCTTGGATTTGTTTCTGTATAGCTTGTTGATAATTGTTAATTTGCTGTTGTTTACTACCTAATAATTCTTGTTTAAGTTCTAATTCTTTCTTGGTCATCTGAGAACGTTCTTTTTCATAGAGCTTAAGTTCATTTTGCCAATTTACCATTAGACTATCTACATTAGCATTAAGTGTTTTCGACTTTGTCTCAAATTCCGTTCTTACAACTTTAGTTCTATCATAACCTTCCATAAGCTTATTGACATCTACATAAACTAGCTGAGAAGATGTTTGTAGGTAAAAAAAAGTAAAGACTGAAATAAATAAAGCAATGATTGCTAGTGGGAGGGAAAATTTATTCATAAAGATTGATTGTAAGTATATGCCTATAAAAGTATACAACACTTTACCAAAACACATTAAAAACAACCTTATAATATATAAGGGAACGCCTTATTTTTTATAAGGGTTACAGTAATAAAAATATTTATATATTTATAATCCCGTAAAACTAAATAGCTCATTAAAGAAAGTTTAAATTATTACACTATTTAATGAAACAAACAATCAAAGTATTACTTGTAGATGATCATTTAATCATACTTGATGCCTATAAAAATTCTTTAGATCAACTTAGCGAAGTAAATAAGGCGTTGCAATTCAAGGTAGATTATGCAAAAAACGGAGATTCTGCTCTATCAAAGTTTGAAAAAAATATGCCAACCAGCCCATATGATCTAGTTTTTTTAGATATTAGATTGCCTTCTGATAATTCGAAGATAACTTCTGGAGAAGAGTTGGCAATTAACTTCAAAAAATTAAACCCACCAACTAAGATCGTCATAATCTCTGGACATTATGATGCTCTTTTATTTCATAAGATTTTACAAAATTTAAATCCTGATGGATTACTCTTTAAAAGTGATGTTGGTATGGAAACCATTAGTGATGTTGTTTATAACACATTAAATAATATCCCTTTTTATAGTTCAACAATATTACAGTTACTACGAAAACACTATTCTAGCAATATAAATTTAGACCAAGTCGATAAGTTATTGCTTTATGAAATAGCAAAAGGAACTAAAACAAAAGATCTTAAAAATACCGTACCTTTATCGCAAGCTGGAATCGAAAGACGTAAGCGCTATCTAAAAGAGGTCTTTAAAACCCAAAAACAAGATGACGACGCTTTAATAAATTCTGCCATAAAAAATGGATTCTTGTAAAAGACACTCCCTTACAAAAAATAAGTTTAAACCTTACTTTTTGTAAGGTGTTTTGATCGAAGTCATTAATACATATTATTATATTAGTTACTTATTTCTTTGAATATGAAAGTAACTGGTTATAACCTTCAGGAAGTTCTAGTCGTATTGGTGATCATTGGTATATTGCTGCTTTTGGCTTTGCCAAATCTAATGCCTCTTATCAGTAAAGCAAAAAGTACAGAGGCACAATTACAATTGAGCCATATCTATAATTCACAAACAACATACAGGTATATGTACTCTAAATACTCACTAGATTTGAGCGAAATAGATTTTGAAGCACCAAAAACTGTTAATGAAGGAGGAAGAGCCAACTACAGGTATGAAATTCTGAGTGCTACAAATAACAGTTTTAAAGCAAGAGCGGAAGCAGTAACTGATTTTGATGGTGATGGTATCTTAAATGTTTGGGAAATCGATGAAAACGGTGCGCCAAAGCAAATCGTAAAGGATTAGTGATTACTGTAAAAATCATGTTGATTATGGCTTTGTTGATGGTATTTTATCAAGATATAAAAGAGCGATTGGTATACTGGTTTTTGTTCCCAATAATCGCCCTTTGTTCAGGTATATTATTTTACAACAATGTAATGCCCGAACTATTTAAAACCTCTCTCTTTATTAATGTATGCTTTGTAATCTTCTTGATATTTATAGTATTTGCATATTCAAAACTGAAGTTAAGGACATCCATTTCCGACACATTCGGTCTAGGTGATGGTTTATTATTTGTGGCATTAGCATTCACATTTTCAAGTATTTCATTTTTAGTCGTGTTTGTCTTTGGACTCATATTTTCCCTGATCATGCACCTGTTCTTAAAAAACAAGTCTGAACATAAAAACGTTCCATTAGCAGGTTATCTCAGTATGTTCTTTGCAATAACCTATATGGCATATTGGCTGGGTATTATAAAATCCGTTTACACGCTATAAGCTTGAAAGACAACTTTAACATACCAACGGATTTATTACAGCTTGTTTCGAGCGAACAAGCCTATCACTATAGGGTTGTTCCCATAGAGGCAAGAAACGGCACATTACATTTTAAGTCCGATCAAGTTTCAGAGGCTTTACAACAGGAACTGGAAATCGTACTCAATAAGAAAGTCCAACTTACCGAGGATAGTAGAGATAACATCCAACAGTATTTATCAGTAAATTTTAGGCAACGAAATAAAAACCAATCCGAAGACCTGCATTATAGTAGCGATTTTTTAGAGAAATTGTTGCTCACGGCCAAGGATATTGGTAGTAGTGATATCCACTTTGAACCCTATGAGCATAAATGTCGCGTACGTTTCCGATTGGATGGTAAACTTAAAGAGCAGTTTATTATTTCCTTGCAGGAATATCCTGTTATCGTCAATAAACTTAAAATTAAAGCAGGACTGGACATCTCTGAAAAGCGATTGCCCCAGGATGGAAGGATCACTGTTAACCCTTCGACAAGCTCAGGGCAAGTTACGGACGAGTTTGATATCCGCGTATCATCGTTACCAACGTTACATGGTGAAAAAATGGTACTGCGTATCCTGAGTAAGGACGCCAACCATATCAATCTGGAAGATCTAGGGTTTACGGAAACCGAACTGAAGACTTACAAGGAGACCGTTAAAAAGCCCAATGGCATTATTTTGATTTCTGGACCAACAGGTTCTGGGAAGACCACAACTTTATATGCCACCTTGAAGTTGTTGAATGACGACAAGACCAATATTCTGACCATAGAAGACCCAATAGAGTATACATTGGAAGGCATCAACCAAGTTCAGCTCAAGGAAAATATCGGACTCGATTTTGCAAGCACCTTGCGTACATTTTTACGTCAAGACCCGGACATTATCATGGTCGGTGAGATCAGGGATGCCAAAACCGCTAATATGGCCATTAGGGCTGCGCTCACAGGCCACTTAGTATTGTCCACTATCCATACCAATTCAGCTTGGGCAACGATATCGAGATTGGTCGATATGGGCATACCATCATTTTTAATTGCCAGCACACTTAATGTTAGCGTGGCGCAAAGGCTTGTCAGAAAGTTGTGCGATGACTGTAAAGAGGAAGTCAAAATTTCAAAAGATGTCTTCCCTTCGAGTTTTGAGATTCCAAAGGACTTAACCAAACATTATAAGGCTGTTGGGTGCAACAATTGTTATCATACAGGTTATCAAGGCAGAAAAGCCATCTATGAAATCATCCCAATAACAAAAACCCTTGTCGAACATATCAGACAAAACGATCTTGAGATCTATACCTATATCAAAAAGCATAAAATAGGCACCTTAAAGAGCAATGCCATTGAACTCATAAGACAGGGCGTAACATCAGTCGATGAAGTCTATGCACTGTTATCGGACTAAAAAATGAACATGAAGAAAATACTATATATACTTTTATTAAGTGTCAGCATCTCATTTGCTCAAGATGACGAAAGACAACGCATCAGTCAAATAAAGAACCAACTAGAAATCCTATCAACCGAAGTTTCAGGTTTGAATGATGTGTTTAAAACCGAAATCAACGCCACCGATCTCACATTGACAAATCTTCTTTTGGCTGTAGCAGATGTCCATAAGCTTAATATCAACCCATCACAGGAATTGAACAATCAAACCATATCGCCAAGTTTTCCGAATGTGATTGTCTCTGATCTATTGGTATTCCTGTGTAAGGAATATAGTCTTACTATAGATTTTACCGGTACGATTATGTCTGTAAAACGTTATACGAAGGTAATTGAACAGCCTGAAAAGCGTATTGTCCCAGTTGTTTACAATCCAAATGAGAGTACTATATCCATTGATGCCAAGGGAGATAAGCTTTATGACGTCTTTAAGCGCATTATGGATGAATCGGGTAAGAACCTAGTATTTTCTCCAGGCCTAGAAAACAAATTGATAACGGCCTACATACAACAAACGCCGTTTGATGCTGCCATGGATAATCTAGCGTTTGCAAATAACCTGTTTGTAGAACAATCCAAAGACGGGTTTTATGTTTTTGAGGATGCCAGTCCATCACTTTCCTCATCCGCCAATAACACAAACAACACTTCTGGACAACGACCATTGAGACGACGTAGTTCCAATTTTTTCTTTAGGATCAAAAATCTCGAAAAACAGTTATTGGAAGTCGATTTTGTAAACACACCTATTGCAGATATCATCAATGACATAGGCAATGAGCTCAATATCGATATATTTACCGCAACACCTTTGGATGAAGCTGGTACGGCGACCTTTAAGGCCAAATCGATTGGGTTTGATGAATTATTGACAAAGCTATTTGAATCCCAATCCATATCAAACAATATCAACGATACCAATCCAAACCAAAGCAGGAATCCTCAAAATAGCCAAACTTCTAAACGTTTTAGTTTTAAAAAGGAAGGCAATATCTACTTTTTTGGCACGGACAATCAATTGAGTATAAGAGAAATTGCCATTATCCATTTACAGCATCGTTCTGTTGAACTATTGGCAGACCCACAGGGCGGTTACAGTAGTAGAAGTGCTGGACGTAATTTTAATTCTGGATTTAGCAACAATTCTACATCTAATAATAGAAATTTTGATCAAGGAGGTAATAATTTTAATCCCAACAGAAACAGAGGTCAGCTGGACACCAATCAAACAGGAAATTTTAACTCCTATTCCAACCAAGCCGAAGCTTTGGTCAATATCCTACCCGATGAAATAAAACAAGATTTGGATATTAAAGTGGATTATGAACTCAATAGCTTTTATGTTAATGGTCCAAGCTCAAATATTGAACGCTTCAGATCATTTATTAATAAAATAGACAAACCTGTTCCCGTCGTTTTGATCGAGGTCATGATATTAGAAGTCAATAAAACATCAACTGTGGAAACTGGTGTGAGTTGGGGTATCGGTGATGAACCGACTACAACAAGAGGTGGAATCTATCCTGAGACCGATTTAACATTAGGTGCCAATACCGTCAATAGGATAATTGGTGGTTTTGATGGGTTTGGCTCTCTTAATATAGGTCGGGTGGTTCCCAACTTCTTTGCTACTATAAAAGCCATGGAGAGTAATGGGGATTTAAAAATCCGTTCCACACCAAAACTTTCAACATTGAATGGGCACCGTGCGACGTTTTCCAATGGACAGACCTCGTACTATACCATAACGGACCAAGCAGTCATCGGTTCCGATAATCCTGTTACACAAACAGCTATCAACTACGTACCTATTGATGCTGAGTTGGGTTTGACTATAAAACCTTTGGTCTCGGGCGACGGACAGGTCACCTTGGATATTTTTGTAGTACAGTCCAACTTTGGCAACCGTATTTCTGAGGATGCCCCACCAGATATCAATTCAAGGGAGTTCAGTTCCATTATTAGGGTTAAAGACCAAGATATTGTGGTATTGGGCGGATTGGAAGAACAATCTAGAAATAACTCTGGTTCTGGGGTTCCTTTCTTGGCGAGAATCCCTTTAATAAAATGGTTATTTAGCAAACGTGTAAGAGAAGGTCGAAAAGCTAAGTTAACTGTTCTCATCAAGCCAACCGTAATTGATGATTAATGCTCGATAAGTTCAAGACATATGTTAAATTTGGAAACCGTTTTTGTGGTGTAGAACATACAACAAAAAATGGACAAGATTGTATTAATGTTACGGTACTAAAGCAATCCAAAAAAGAGTTAGTGATTGAAGAGTGCTTTGAGGATGATTCTGTTTCAAAGCTACCCAAGCACAAACCGATTTATCTTGTTATAAACAATAGCAAAATATTGACAAAGAGCATTGAAAGTAATCAAAGTGATGCTCTTAAGTTAGTTTACAAAGCCTTTCCTAATATCAATTTGGATGAGTTCTTTTATGAGGTCTTATCCCAAACTGATACCCATTTTATAGCACTATGCCGTAAGAATGATGTTGAGAACATAATTAAAAAGTATAAGGATGTAAAAATTCCTGTCCTTAATTTTTCTCTTGGAAATTCATTGATAAGTAGTCTTAAAGGTTTTATTAATCAAGATTATGTTTTTAGTTCCAATGCAAGAGTAGATATCCAAGATGGTAATGTAATTAAAATTGAAAAGAGAGAAACAAAATCAAAAACATATCATATCAATGGTTTAGAAGTTTCCAGTCTGTATTTATTATCGTTTTTGGGTGCTCTACAGATGGTATTGGGAAATAATGAATCCGTAACAAATTATAGTATTCGCAGTGAGGATCTAGTGAGTGATTTTAAGCAAACACGATTCTTTAATTTGTTTTTAAAGGCAGGTGGACTGTTTATTCTAGGACTACTATTGATTAATTTCTTCTTTTTTAATCATTATTTCAACCAAGTTAATGAATTAAGGCAACTTTCCGAAGTTAACCAATCCACTAAAAACCAGATTTTAACGTTAGATGGGACGGTCTCAAAAAAGCAAAAAATGGTGGATGACCTGTTAAAAAGTAATGGCTCCAGAACTTCATACTACGCAGACAGAATTATTCAAAGTATACCAAAATCCATATTACTCTCAGAGCTTAATTATCAACCCCTTTCAAAGCGCATTAAATCAAACAAAGAAATTGAACTTAAAAAAAATGTTATTGTAGTATCAGGTGAATCCAATGACAGTGAGGCATTTTCAGATTGGGTGAGTGTTTTGGAACAGAAGGATTGGATTGCACGTGTTGATGTTTTGGTTTATGGAAGTGCGTCTTCAAAAGTCTCCTATTTTAAAATTGAAATTGTTTTAGAAGATGAACAATAAGCAGAAAAATATAATATTGTTTGTTGGATTTATCGCAGTTCTTTACATCTGCCACCTACTTGCTGTAAGTAAAACACTTGAGCAAAAAGAGCAATACAATACCTTATCAAAAGAAGTTGTACTATCCAAAAACGCACCTAAGCAATTATCGTTGCTCAAACAAAAGGAGATATATTATGATTCTCTTTTGACGAAATATCAGTTGGACGGATCGTCTATACAGAACAACCTATTAAAGGTTATTAATTCTTATGCAGACGCTAATAACTTAAAAGTTGTAAGCTTTTTAGAACCTCATGTAATTTCTCAAAACGATCTTTCAATCAAAACCTATGATTTTACTTTAGAAGGTCT
Organism: Winogradskyella sp. ABM4_392; assembly: GCF_056160445.1. Lineage (NCBI taxonomy): Bacteria > Pseudomonadati > Bacteroidota > Flavobacteriia > Flavobacteriales > Flavobacteriaceae > Winogradskyella > Winogradskyella sp. ABM4_392. The sequence continues at coordinate 44,628 of NZ_JBSWXE010000010.1, read as the reverse complement.
ATATGATGACATCAATAAGCTTATATACCAATTAGAACAGCAAACCAAGTTTGGTGAAATAGTTAATCTCCATTTTGAGAAAAAGAAGAACTTTAGAACTGGGAGATATTATTTACAAGCTCGAGTTTTATTGAAAAGTTTTGGTTGATTTTCGTGAAAATTATTCTAGCTATTTATTAGCCTAAAAATTTTGCATTATAGATTTTTTTCGATTCTCATTTTTATGTTTATTTAAGCTCTCTAGAAAAATTCAGATTACAGAAGTTAAAAATTAAGTAGGATACATAAAGTATGCCTACTTTATTTATGGGCTTTTCAGTTAAAATGGCACAGAAACAGGACAATTACTTTTAACTTAAAACAAATCATTCAAGAGATATTTCTAAACGGACTATTTTCAATATCCTTATAATGGGCAAAATGAAGAATCTTATTTGTTCCAATGCCCTCATTAATTTTTACATTTTGACCACAGAAATAGCACGAGAAAATTGAACTTCTTATACCCTTAAAAACTTGTTGTAACTTTAATCTATAATCCCAAATTTCATTTTCCGGCCTGGAAAAAAAATCATCCGACAAAATTTCAATTCCTTTCTCTCAGTCAAGAACGGACTTAATAGTTCTTTTTTTAGATTTTATTGCCATTATGAATCTATAATCGAATCTTAAACAACATCCTTCATGCTTATATTATCATGGCTTAATCTAAATTTATCATACTTATATCTTATGAATTTAGAGTACCTATCCTCATGTGTTGAGAGGATTATCTGTTGATCTGAAAAATTATGTTTTAATACTTCAACTAAAGAATGTGTATTTATTTCATCAAGAGTTTGTAGAGGGTCATCTATTAATAGAGTGCCAAACTTAGAAGTATTATATACTTTATTTAAAACTAACATAAGTGAGATCACTGTTGCTGATAATTGCCCTGAACTTAAAGTATATGAAACTTCTTGGTCTTTATCAATTGGTCTAATTCGAACTTGAGAATCGACCTTATCAGTTTCTAAATCAAACACAAGACCTGTTCCCAAAGAATGTTCTTGTAGAATTTTTCCTGTATATATATAAAATGGAATACTAATATTATCAATAATACTCTTGGTGTAGTTCTTAATTTGAGAATCAAACGAGTCCTTAATTTTGCCAATCTTATTTCTTAACTCATTTAATTTTATCTGTTTATCTGATATATTCTTCAGGCTTTTATTAATTGAATTATAGTATTGATATAAGATGTACTTCCTTTTGTTATTGATATTCTCATCATCAATGATTTTTATCTTATCGATTTTACTATCAAAATAGAGGTCAAAATCTTCGTTTAATTGAGAAACATTAATGTCACTATCAATGATTGGTGTATTTTCTTCTATAATCCCTGTAATAGCGTGAATTACTTCATCCCCATTTGGGATTTCTTTTTTATTTATTAAAGCAATTATACTTTCTCTTATTTTTTCGCCAAATAGATACAAAAAAGTCTGAATTTCATTTTTAAAAGTAACCTCACGTTGACTAATCAAAGCATATCTTTCACTTGAAATCAATTTAGTTATAGCTATCTTAACTCTTTCATTGTCTTCAGTTAAGTATTCCTTTATTTTATTTAAAAAATTCTGTTTTAGCTGTTTCTTGGCCTCTTCTAAAGTTTTATTTGATTCATTGTACTCTTTAAAAATCTTATCTGCTGTTAGATTGGTTCTTTCTAAAAGCATTTCTATAGTTTCCCAGTCATAACCGCATGTTGGACATTCACTATCCTTTAAATTTATATATTCTAAATTCTCCTTAGTATATTCAGATAAGTCGGATCTTTTCTCCTTAAGAGTCTCTAAAATTTGAGATTTAATAGTAAGGTTATCCCTTAAACTTATGATAAGAGTAATCGAGGTTTTATAGAACTCCATGTCACCATCAAATTCCTTTAATTCTTGAAGAACCTTTATTGTGTTTTCTTCAATTAAAAAATTATAGTTTAATTCTTCAATACTCTTTAAAATCTCAAGGTTTAAATTCAGCTTTCTTCGAAGTGTTTCCCTTTCAGCATTTTCCTTTTCAAGTAATTCCGCATTTTGAAATGACCAATAAAAATCTATTAAGTTTTTAAGAAAGTTATTCCCTTTGAATTTTGAAATAACCCTAAGAAATAGAATATCTGACAGTATTTTTTTGTTATTCAATAAATTACCTACTCTATCTATTTCGTTTAACCAAGAATTTCTGTCATCTAGGTTATTAATTTCAACATTTTTCTTATCCCAGATAAATTCCTTATCCTCAATTAAATTTAAGTAATCTACTTCTTCAGGTTTATCAGAAATTTGAGATTGGTTTTCTATTTCTATACTTTTCCTTTGCCTATCTAAAGAGTTTATTAAATCGGTTAATTTTCGATAGAAAGAATCAACTTTATCTTTCTGTGCCAACTCTTTTTGCACCCCTAATAATGAAGCTAATTCTCTATACTTTTCTTTCGGGTTCTTCTTTAGAAAAAAGGTATTTTCATCTTGTTCAACATAATTGAGAACATTAAATAATTTCGATAAATTCGAATATTCAAGAATTTCTTCTAAATCAGAAATTTCTTTTTCTTCATTATTAATATATAGTTTTGATGTTTTAAAAATTTGTCTAATATTATTATCTCTTGACTTATATTGAATAGCAGAATCAAATATTCTTTTTATCTCAATACTATCTTCCCCATTATTAAGAGTTAACTCTATAGAAATAGGTTTTGCTTCAACCTTATGAATAGGACTATTTGAATAACTATAACCTTTATTAATATTCTCGTCATATTCTATTCTTCTTGGTGTTTGAGTAAAGAGTATTTCTATAGCATCAAATGCCGTTGTTTTACCATAACCATTAGGTCCGTCAAAAACTATCAAATTTCTCCCACTAAAGTCGAAATCTGCTGAATCTAGACATTTAAAGTTGTCTACTTTTAACTTTGATATTTTAAAAATTCTACTGTTCCTCATCTTCCATAAGATTATGTAGATTTATAAAATTTTCGATATTCGAACTATCCATAAATTCTTTATTTATAACTTCCAGTAATTTCAACTGAGCTTCATCTAGCTCTTCTGAAATTGCATCACTCAAATCATATAAACTTTGTCTATCAGTACTTTGTGGGTTATAATTTAAAAATGGAATCTTTATAAATAGCTTTAACAATAAACGATACCAATGATTATTATCTGATTTAAGTATTTCGCTATGTTCAATTGCCAACCTATTTAGTTCCTCAACAATAGAATTTTGATTTAGAATCATCTGATTTAAATTCAAAAATTCTTCTTGTTTATAAGTAAGAATATACTTTTTTGATAAAATGTAATTTTCTTCTATTTGATGAAGGTGTGATATTTCACTATCACTTTTACCCGTGATATCTAACAATAATATAAGTGAAAGGTTATTATCAATAAACCTTTCTTTATATTCAAAAAGAGGTTCTTTTTTTAAATCCTTTACTGTAGAGTTAAGAAGATACTCAATATTACCAGCCTCTACAGAGAGTTTGAGTAATTTGTCATAATCAGTAAATTGAAATAGAAAAAAATCCTCTTTTTCACTATAATTGGCAAATACAAAATCGAACTCGTTAAATGAGATTTCTTTACTCTCTAAAGCAAGATTAGAAGCAATATTATTAATCAATTCTTTCATTCATTTAAATCATTAATTGTTTGGTCAATACTTTTAAATCCAAATAGGTTATTCTCATCTTCTGGAGAAATAGTAACATTAATTAAATACTCATTTTTAATTTCTTCCTTAGATATATTTAAATGTCTAGTAACATAGTAATCTGTATCCTTTGAGACGGTATTTTTATAAACTTGTTCACAATGCTTTTGTAACAATACTTTTTGAGAACTCATTTCGCAATCAAATTCTTTACTATTTGTTGTAAGTTGATAATGCTCAACCACATCCTCATTTAGTACTTTCATAAAATGCATAGTTTTAGGGTTTAATTTAGCTTGGACTTCTTTAATAGCCTTTACTATAACACTTTGAATAGCCGTATCATCAAGGAAAATCAAAGAAGAACCTCTTAAATCTTTATTATCCAAAATACTGTGTGGGGTTAAGTGGTCGTTTATTAATCTTTTTAAATCACTTGTAGGGAGAGTTTGTAAAATAGATAAGCATTCTTGAAGTTTATCATGCATTTCCTTTTCTCTTTGTATCTCTAAATCAAAAAAATCAACTTCTAGAGCAACTTGTTGAAGAAAAGTCTTTATTATGAAATACCATGCAATTTCTTCATTATAAACTTCTGGAGCACTATTTAACCAACCTATGATATCAGAAAACAAAACTGTTCTAATATTACCAGTCCTGTGTCTTTCTTTTACATAATTAGATATAATCTGACAACAGTAAATTCTCTTTATCTCTATATCATCATCTGTAATTTCTTGACCATCAAAAAATGTTTTAATTGCATCATCGATCTTACTATTAATATTCTCCAATGAATATTCTCCTGAAATAATATTCGTTGCGACCTTATCATAATGTTGTTCACCCTCAAATTTTTCTAAATCAATTTCATTTAATTGTAAATACAAATAATTCCTTTCTGAATTATCTGGAAATCTATTCATCATATCATTCCATGCCTTCTTATATTTCGTATAGTGATGTGCAGTATAAGCCTTAACTTGAAATACTTGGAAGTCATTTGTTGTTAATGAGAAATCTTCATCTTCTTCAAGTTTTAAGCAATAATTATCCTCTAAATCTTCACCTAACTCATTAACTGTTTCAATAGCCTTACATAAAGCAACTTCTCCCTGAAATATATATCCTGACCAACTAGGCGTAGCGTCTTGGGCTCCTGACATGTTTTAAATTTTAAAAATAAAGAATCTACTGAACAGTTTGTTCAGGTTCAATTTGTTATTAATTGTAACTTAAGGGAGGATAGGGTACTTAATAGAGGGGTATTTCCTCGAATAAGCATAATGCAATATATTAAAAATATAAGGTTAAACTTTAATCTATTTTAACTTATCTAAAACTTAGTACTAAAATTATATATTTGCTTTAACATATAAAATATAGTGTTAGCTATTTTATCTTGTTCGAAAAAACTGGTAATTTTTAAATGCACGAGATAAATAGACAGACGCTCACGTAATGGCGTGGGCTTGGTTTATTTGTGCATTGGGTACAACAGTACCTTCAACTACAGTAAGCTACAGTTCCACGCTTATTGTTTCTACTAACTTCACTTTGGAACTGGGTGATTATAATATTCAAATATTATGAGAAACCAAATTATCAAATTGCTAATCTTATCAATTTTAACTGCAACCTACTTAAGTTGTTCCTCTGATTCAGACTCGGACGGCTGTGAAACGATTACTTGCTTAAATGGAGGTACTTTTGTGAATTGTGAATGTGATTGTCTTGAAGGTTACACAGGCAACAATTGCTCTGATCAAGTAACACCAAGCAAAGTAATCATTAACAAAGCTATTTTAAAGGTATTTCCAAATACAGACAATGGTGAGTTTTGGGATGCTGCTATTCCAAATACTGAAGATGACTTTATGACCAGTTTTGTTTTTTTGCTTATACATCGAATAACAACTTCCCTGATGTAATTACCGTGGTCAGTCAATCCGATGATATATTGGTCGACTTAGAGGTGACATATCAGTTTTAATTGTTATGGAGGCTGAATGTTATCCAGCCTCTATTGTTATAACCCAAGGTTTAACTATTGAACAATTTAGGTGCAAAGAGCAATGCCAAACCTGACACCAAAAGAGAACCCATTGAGCTCCATAGAATTACTGGATTGTCGTTGTTCGTTTCCAGGGCTTGTATAGATTTTATTTGTTCGTTTAAGTTGGCAATCTCAGTATTTGCATTTTTAAGTTTTCCTTGAAGATCAAATATCGTTTTATCTAACTGCAACTGCTCTTTGACATACTTTTGGTTGGACTTTTGCTCCATCTCAATTCTGTGTTCTGCATTCTCCAATGTAAAGGTCAATTTCCTATTCTGTTTAGTTACTTCATCCAATTTTGTTTGAAGCTCAGCCTCCCTCGGTGAAGCTTTCCATATATAATCGTAATGGTGCTTATATCCGCTTATAAGACTAGCTATAAGCTCAGATCTGGTAATGTTCTTTTCATTTGCTATTTGCTGTAGTGCTGTTTTCTCCTCTGGCGTTGTCTTAAAGCTTAGGGTAACACTCTTTGTTTCTCTTGTGTTTTCCATAGTTCATTGTGTTTTTTTTGCTTAGGTATACCTGTTGTATATACTTGGTATATACATCGTATATCGCAGGTATACCTAATAAATTAATTCAAAATTTTAAATATCAATTGTTTATATTTTAAATATTTCGTTTGAAATATTATTAATTCAAATATAAGTTATTATTTCTTTTTTATATATTTGATTAAACTTTCTTTTCATGACCTCAGAAAACTTAATAGATATCGGCAATGCCATTTACGAAGAAAGAAACATTGGCCCAGCACATTTAAAGGTCAGTTCAAAAAATATCAACCACTGGATCAGAAATGCAATCGTACCCTTTGTTCCCGTGCAACAATCCGCTGAAACTGAGGAACGTTCTACCAGTGAGAAAAAAAAGTCCATGGGCAAGTGGATCAGGCTCAATCTTGCCCAGGCGGTATGGGTATCCATCGTCAATGAACTTTACAACTTCAAGGTTCCCTTGGATAAACTACAAGATCTGGCTTATGAGGTTTGGCAAAAGCCAAGGGAAGAGCTTTATGCAGATGGAGTCTTTGAATACCATATCAAAGAAAATCCCAACGGATTGCCCGATTTCGAAATCAATAAGCTTAAGTCCAATTTAAGAAATGAGATACTTATGGAACAGTATTTCAGAACCATAATCAATCCCTTTACGGATATCGTTAAATCTGCCTTCTACAGATACAGCTTACCACACAACTTTCTATATGTGCCAGAGACCAACGATTTTATGTTCCATTATAACCCTTTGGAACTAACATTGAACTTAAGTTCTGTTTACCTTCAAAAACCTATGGTATGTATACCTATTGTTCCCATACTCTCAAGGGTATTGTTACAGGAGTTTGACAACAGGAAGTTAAAGGACCTTAAGTATTTATCCGAAATTGAAAAACAGATAAGGGATATCGTGGTATTCAAAAGACCCAAAATTGTTGAGATCGCTTTCGAAGAAGGCAATATTAAGACTATTGAAGTGACCGAAAAGCATAAGAGCAGGCAGCAGCTTGCTCAATATATTCTTGAGAACAAAATAAAAAAAGGCTCAAAGCTCTTGATTGATATCAGGTCCAATGACCATTACAAAATCACGCTTATTAAAAAGAATAATTAAACAACTTATTAAAAGTAATATGAAAAGAACAGTAGAACGCAATCAGTCCCTGAAAACACAGCCTGGTTTTATCCCTAACAGAGATGGACCAGAACTCAAAGCAATTTCAACAGGCCAAATCAATTTTAAATGAAAATTCTGCACTGCACTATTCTGATTCGGAAATAAAAGAGATTATTTCCCTATTGGACAATCTTGCCGATATATTTTACCATAACCTACTGCACAAGACAAAATGATATGAAAAATGTTATTCTCTATACAAGGGTATCCACCGATGAACAAGCTGATAAGGGGTTTTCCCTTAGGGACCAAGAACAGAAACTGCTCAATTATTGCTCGCTGAACAACCTTAACGTTGTTTGCATATTTCGTGAAGACCATTCGGCAAAGTCTTTTAATCGACCGGAATTTAAAAAACTCATTGCTCATATAAAGCAGAAAAAATTTCAAGTCGACGGGCTACTCTTTACCAAGTGGGATCGATTCTCTAGAAATACTACCGAATCCTATAATAAGATCAAGTTCTTTAATGAACTTGGTGTAATTGTCAATGCTATTGAACAGCCCTTGGACCTATCCATTCCAGAGCAAGGACTAATGCTTGCAGTATACTTATCCATGCCTGAGGTTGAAAATCACAGACGCTCATTGAATGTCATATCAGGAATGAGACGCGCATTTAAGGAAGGCAGGTATGTTGTTTCTCCTCCCAAGGGTTATAATATGGGAAGGGACGCACAGAATAAGCCTCTTCTCATTCCCAATGAAGATGCCAAATTCATAAGGAAAGCTTTTGAACTCCTCGGTAAGGGAATATATTCTCAACAGGAGGTATTGAACGGGGTCAAAAAAAGTGGTTTTAAAACCAGCAAAGCCGCTTTTGGACGTATCGTTAGAAATCCTATCTACAAAGGGTACATCATACTGAAAGCCTTTCAGGATGAACCCGAACAGTTGATAAAGGCCATACACGAACCCTTAGTATCTGAGCGCTTATTTGATAAGGTGCAGGATATCATTAACGGTAAATCCAAGCAGTATAAAGTCTCGCACAAAAAATTGGATAATAAGTTCCCTCTCAAAGGTTTTGTGCTTTGTCCAAACTGTATGAAGCCCCTCAAGGCGAGTACCTCTAAAGGCAGGTCAAATTACTATTCGTATTACCATTGCTATAAACCTTGTAACACACGTTATAAAGCAGAGGACGTGAATAACTGGTTCAATTTGTTTTTAAGCGAGATTTCACTAAACAAGAACGCACAGAAACTGTTGACAAAATTGATTGAGCAACGTATTTATGCACAAACGAAAAGCGAAAGGTTAAGTCCCAAGCATTATACAGAGGTTGAGTCTCTTGAACAAAAATTAATCCGCCTACAGGACCTTTATCTAGATGGCGAATTTAGCTCAACAGAATATCAAAATGCCAAAAACCGCATCCAATCCAGACTAAATGAACTTAAGGATTTTCAAGCGGCTTTTCAAAAATCTAAAGAGGTAATGGACATCTACAAAAACGGACTTAAAAAACTTGAATCTTTTGACAAGCAGTTTATTATGAGTGATTTAGATAAAAAACGACAGCTCATAGGTTCGATATTTCCCAAAAAGTTCCAATTTTGGGATAACAAAGTTCGAACCGCTGATATTAATCCTATTTTACTTAAGATTGCTAGTATTAATAAGGGTTTGGAAGAGAATAAAAAAAGGGACAAATCAAAAAAAATTGATCTGTCCCAGCAAGTACTGAAGGCGGGACTTGAACCCGCACGGCCATAATGGCCATTGGATTTTAAGTCCAACGTGTCTACCAATTCCACCACTTCAGCATCCAAGTTACAGACTGTAACTTAATTGGTATATATTATTGTAGAGCGAAAGACGGGATTTGAACCCGCGACCCTCACCTTGGCAAGGTGATGCTCTACCCCTGAGCTACTTTCGCAGTTTTTAAAGAACTATTTCGCTGTAAAAGCGGATGCAAATTTAAAATAAATCTTATAAATGCAAAGACTTTTTTTAAATAAATTACAATGAATTTAAGCTTGTTTTTTCTTTAAGAGCATTCGCTTTATCTCATTGAGCTTCATAAGTGCTTCTACCGGAGTCAAAGTGTCAATATCAGTATGTAAGATTTCGTCTTTAATTTCCTCTAAAAGAGGATCGTCCAAATTAAAGAAGCTTAATTGCATATCATCTTTTAAAGATTTTACCTTATCAGTCAGCTCTTCACTTGAATGCGATTTTTCAAGTTTGGTTAAAATTTTATTTGCTCGTCTTATCACTTGTTGTGGCATACCTGCCATTTTAGCAACATGAATCCCAAAACTGTGCTCGCTTCCTCCTTCAACAAGCTTTCTCACAAAAAGCACATTGTCTTTTAATTCTTTAACAGATACATTAAAGTTTTTAATCCTGTTAAAGGTTTCTGTCATTTCATTAAGCTCGTGATAGTGCGTTGCAAAAAGTGTTTTTGGTTTTGCAGGATGCTCATGCAAATATTCACTTATAGCCCAAGCTATAGAAATACCATCATAGGTACTTGTACCTCGTCCTATTTCATCTAACAGCACCAAACTCCGATCAGATATATTATTAAGAATAGAAGCGGTTTCATTCATTTCTACCATAAACGTAGATTCTCCCATAGAGATATTATCGCTGGCACCTACTCGTGTAAAAATCTTATCTACTAGTCCAATTCTGGCTTGTTCTGCTGGGACAAAACTTCCTATTTGGGCTAGTAATACAATTAATGCCGTTTGTCTTAAAATTGCTGATTTACCAGACATGTTTGGTCCTGTAATCATTATAATCTGCTGCGATTCTCTATCGAGATAAACATCATTAGCAATATAAGCTTCACCTAATGGTAATTGTTTTTCTATAACAGGATGACGACCTTCCTTAATATCTAGCTCAAAACTATCATCAATTTGAGGATAAGAATAGTTATTACTCTTTGCTAAGCTTGCAAAACCACAAAGGCAATCTAACTGACCTACTAACTGCGCATTTTGCTGCACCTGAATGATAAATTGATGCATCCAGCTTACCAACTCAGCAAACAACTGTTGCTCTATAGCTAAAATGCGTTCTTCGGCACCTAGTATTTTTGCTTCGTATTCTTTTAACTCTTCGGTAATATAACGCTCCGCACTTACCAATGTTTGCTTACGCACCCATTCTTGCGGCACTTTATCTTTGTGCGTATTTCTAACTTCAATGTAATAACCAAAAACGTTATTTGATGCTATTTTCAATGAAGGAATGCCTGTGCGCTCACTTTCGCGCTCTAACATTTTATCTAGGTAATCCTTGCCTGACTTTGACAAACCTCTAAGCTCATCTAATTCTTCAGAAAAACCTTCAGCGATAGTATTCCCTTTTAAGACATTAACCGGAGCCTCTTCGTTTAGCGTTTGCTTTATTTTCTCGCGAAGCAAATCGCAATTATGAAGACTACTTCCAATAATTTTTAAGGCTTCATTTTCGCAACTTTCAGCAATAGATTTTATAGGAACAATTGCTTCTAAAGAATTTTTAAGCTGAATCACTTCGCGTGGACTCACCTTAGTGGTTGCAATTTTAGAAATAAGACGTTCTATATCTCCAATATGCTTTATTTGTCCTTGCATTTTTTGAAGCGCAACATCATGCTCCAGTAAATACTTAACAACCTCATGACGTTGTTTTATTTTTTCAGCATGTTTTAGAGGCAAGGCTAACCAACGCTTTAAGGTACGACCTCCCATTGCCGAAATTGTTTTGTCAATAACGTTAATTAAAGTTACCGCATTGGCATTGGTAGAATGGTATAATTCTAAATTTCTAATGGTGAATTTATCCATCCAAACGTAATCGTCTGTAGCAATTCTAGAAATGGTTGCGATATGCTCTAACTTGTTATGCCTTGTTTCACTTAAATAGTGCAACACAACCCCTGAAGCAATAATGCCTTCGTATAAATCTTCTACACCAAATCCTTTTAAGGTTTTAGTATTAAAATGCTTGGTTAATGTTTCATTAGCATAATCTGCCTGAAACACCCAGTCTTCGAGATAAAAAGTATGAAAATCATTTCCAAACGTTTCACTGAAAGACTTTCTGCACTTTTTTGAAATAAGCACTTCACTAGGATTAAAATTCTGAAGTAACTTATCTATATATTCTGCATCACCTTGAGAGGTTAAAAACTCACCTGTTGAGATGTCTAAAAACGAAATTCCGATATAGGTTTTATCAAAATGAACAGCACACAGAAAGTTGTTAGACTTAGAGTGTAAAATATCATCATTTAATGCCACACCAGGCGTTACCAATTCTGTAACTCCTCGCTTAACGATTGTTTTGGTTTGCTTAGGATCTTCAAGCTGATCGCAAATTGCCACACGTTCACCTGCTTTTACCAACTTTGGTAAGTAGGTATTTAAGGAATGATGCGGAAAACCAGCCAATTCAGTTTCGCTTTCGCTACCTGCACCTCGTTTGGTTAAGATAATATCTAGTATTTTGGATGCCTTTACAGCATCACTTCCAAAGGTTTCATAAAAATCCCCAACTCTAAACAGCAATAATGCATCAGGATACTTTGCTTTTATAGCATTGTACTGCTTCATTAATGGTGTTTCTTTTTTTGCCTTTTTAGCCAAGAGAAATGTGTATTTTTGCTTCATCCCGATTGTCATCAGGATATGTAATTGTAAGATTGCTAATGTAGCCAAATAGCCTTATTATATAAAGCCATTTGAGCATAAGTTATTTACAAAACACACAACATTTCAACATGCGTAAATTAAAAAATAGCGAATTAGACCGTCTCGATGTTTCTGAATTTAAAGAAGCTAAAAAATCACCTATAATTATCATTTTGGATAATATTCGTAGTTTGAATAATATCGGATCTGTTTTTAGAACGAGTGATGCTTTTTTAATTGAAAAAATTTACCTCTGCGGCATTACAGCTCAGCCTCCACATAATGATATTCGTAAAACGGCTTTAGGAAGTACCGAAACTGTTGATTGGGAATATGCAGAAAACACAATAGATGTTGTTACCAATTTAAAAAACGAAGGTGTAAAAATCTGCGCTATTGAACAGGCTGAACAAGCAACGATGTTAGACAAATTTCAACCTCAACCTAATACTAAATATGCATTTGTGTTTGGTAATGAAGTTAAAGGTGTAGCACAAGATGTTGTAACTGCTAGTGATGAAGTTATAGAAATACCACAATTTGGAACCAAACACTCTTTAAATATTTCCGTAAGTACTGGTGTAGTAATATGGGATGTTTTTAGCAAATTGAAGAAGATTTAAAATTATTCATTCAAAAAATTATAATTATGCCAATTATTAAACCCGTTAGAAATATACACCCTCAAATATCTGAAGATTGTTTTGTTGCCGACAATGCCACTATTGTAGGCGAAGTTACTATGGGAAACCAATGTAGTATTTGGTTTAATGCTGTTGTTAGAGGTGATGTGCATTATATAAAGATGGGAAATAAGGTGAATATACAAGATGGTGCTGTAATCCATGCAACGTATCAAAAATCGCCAACTACTATTGGTAATAACGTTTCTATTGGTCATAACGCTATTGTTCATGGATGCACAATACACGACAACGTACTTATTGGTATGGGAAGCATTGTAATGGACGACTGCGTTATTGAAAGCAATAGCATTATTGCTGCTGGTGCTGTAGTAACCAAAAACACAATTGTAGAATCTGGCAGTATATACGCTGGTGTACCAGCTAAAAAAGTAAAGGATATTAGTGAGGAATTAATCTCTGGAGAAATTGACCGTATTACCAATAACTATGTGAAATATTCCGGCTGGTTTAAAGAATAAGTCTTAGAAATCTAAAAATGTGGTTTCAAAATTACCACCTACTAATGTATTTAAGACCTCAACGTTACTGTTAGAATATAGTTTTACTGAAAGTTTTTCATGACCAAAATTCAACAAATTTTGAGATTGTAAAACTGCTTTTGTTTGCTTGGCGACTGCCAATCCAGAATCTATGATTTTTACACCCCCAGGAAGCATTGTCTCTAACATTGGTATTAAGTAAGGATAATGTGTACAACCTAAAACCAGGTAGTCTATATTAGCCTTTAGCATAGGCTCTAAATAAAGTTGTAGCAGATCTTTCATTTCATCTGAACTCAACTTACCAGATTCTATTAAAGGCACAATACCTTCACCGATTTGTTCTATCACTTTTATACCATTAGCATACAAATCTGATGTTTTATGAAAAAGTTGACTGCTAAGCGTTCCTTTAGTTGCTAAAATTCCAACCACTTTAGTCTTTGTATTTAAAGCTGCTGGTTTAATTGCTGGTTCTATTCCTATGAAAGGTACTTCGTATGATTCTCTTAAATAAGATATCGCATTTGTTGTCGCTGTATTACATGCAACCACAATGATTTTACAACCTTTGCTTAGTAAATATTCTGTATTCTTTATTGAAAGGTTCTTTATCTCTTCCTTAGTCTTATTACCGTATGGCGCATTTCTGCTATCTGCTAAGTAGATTATATTCTCATTTGGGAGCAAGGCATGTATTTCCTTAAAAATGGAAGTGCCACCAACACCAGAATCAAAAATACCAATTGGATAATTACTCATACGTACAAAAATAAAAAGTCGCTTTATTAAAAGCGACTTTCAAAAGATTTTATTTAAAACTTACTTATATTTTTAAGTGAGCTTTTACATCTGCCATAAGGTCTTTACCATCTGCTACAAGTAACATACCAGCATCTAATACATATTGAAATCCTTGAGCTTTTGCTACCGCCTGGATTGCTTCATCTGCATCTTCAAGAATTGGCTTTAGTAAATCGTATTCTTTCTTACTTAAGTCTTGATTCATTTGTTGTTGATATTGTGCAAGTGCCTGCTTCATACCTTCAACTTCTTTCATACGCTTTAAGTTTTCATCTTCAGTTTGCGCACCTGCTTCAGCATTATATTGCTTTACTTTACTTTCAATCTCTTTTAAAGAATCTTGAAATTGAGCTTCATAAGTTTTACCTAACTTTTCGATTTCTGCTTGTGCAGTTGCATAAGCTGGCATCGCTTTAACTAATTCCTGCTTATTGATATGTGCAATTTTACTTTGGGCAGAGATAAAACTTGTTGCCCCAATAAAAAGCGCTGTTGCAAATAGTAATGATTTTAAATGTTTCATTTTTTCTAAATTGTATTTGTGTGTTATAATTATTAATTATTTTCTCCTTCTTCTTTCTTAGCTTTAGCTATAGAATCTCTTCGTTTAAGTTGCTTTTCACGTTCTTCACGTGCTTTTTTCCTTTGTTCTAATATTTTCTTTTTACGTTCTTCTAATTCTTTTCTCCTACGTTCTCTGTCTTTTGCCTTAATCTCTGCAGCTGTAGGTGGCTTTTTAGTGCTCACGGAATCTTTCTTAACTGTAGTTGAATCTTGCTTTTTACCATCTACTGTTTTAACTGATTTATTTGCTTGTGTAGTACTATCTTTTTCAGTTGACTTAACATCATCTTCAGATTTATTTCTAGCATCTAACACTTTTTGTCTACGTTCATCAGCTTCACGTTTTTTAGCAGCTCTAATAGAATCTTGTCTTGCTCTTCTTGCTTCTAACGCCTTTTCACGTTCTGCGCGTTTCGCTGCTAATTCAGCTTCTCTCGCGGCTTTACGCTCTTCTAATGCTTTCTGCCTTTCATCTTTCTCTTCACTTACCACAGGAACAACCTCCTCGTCTTCTAACTCTTTTCGCTCCTTTTTACTTTTTACCTGGTTACGTTTTGATGTTCTTGTAATAGTTCTCAAAACTTGTTCACTAATATCGTAACGTTCTGCCGAGTAAAGCATCACAACATCAGCAGATTTATCAAAAACAAAATCGAACTTCTTGGTCTCCGCAATTTGTTGAACAGCTGCGAATATTTGATCTTGTATTGGCTCTATTAACTGACGCTTTTGAATCATTAAATCACCATTTGGCCCAAAACGTTTTTGCTGATAATCTAATATTTCAGCCTCTTCAAAAGAAATATCTTCCATTCGCTCTTCATAAAGCTCTTTGGTAAGAAGTACACTTTCATTTTCTAGCTCCTTCTTCTTTTGTTCAATTCCGCTAAGCTTTTTCTCAATCTCACTTTTCCACTGAAGCACCTTTTTATCTAGTTGCGTTGAGGCTTCTTGATATTCTGGCACATTTTGTAAAATATATTCTGTATCTATATATCCTATTCTAACACCTTTTTGTGCATTACTACTAAAGCTCATTAGACCTATAACTGCCAATAAAAAAAGAACTTTAAATTTCATCATGATTGTTTTGTTTTGAGACATTTTAAATTGTTTACCAATCTTTCCGTCAGTTTTTAGTGTTACTAATCTTCAAATTTAACGAAATATATCCTTAAAAATTTTAACACCATAATGAAATACTCAATTAGCAATTAGAAAATATCGTGCCAAAGTTAAAATTGTTGCCCAATTATGAAGTGTGTTTCCCATTTTCTTGGTGAGGTTCCATCTGGTAAATCGTCGAAAGCGTGACCGAAATCTATACCTAATAAACCAAAGGCTGGCATAAAAATTCTTAAACCTACACCAGCAGATCTTCTTACATTGAAAGGATTAAAATCTCTAAAACTATTAACCGATTGACCTCCCTCTAAAAACCCTAAAGCATAAATCTTAGCTTGTGCCCCAAGTGTTATGGCATGTCGAAGTTCTAGAGAGAATTTATTGTAAATAGATCCACCATCTGTAGTTGATAAGGATTGATTTGGGTAACCTCTAAGCTGAATGATCTCCCTACCGTCAAGTGCAAAATTTCCTAAACCGTCACCACCAACAAAGAAACGCTCAAATGGAATAACTCCTCTGTCATTGTTGTAAGCGCCTAAGAATCCAAACTCAACACTTGGTCTTAAAACCAGTTTCTTGGTTAATGCTGTATACCAATCTGCTCTAAACTTAATTTTGTAAAATTCTAACCACTTAAAACGCTCTTGATCTATCTCACCAATTCTAGCAAAATCATCTGCATCTGATGGATCTAAGGCATCACGCTCTTCCTTTAATGCTTTATAATCTACACCATTAACCAAAGAATATGGAAAAGAGAATTTAGCTGAAGCCGTAAAACTAGAACCCCCTGTTGGGAATATTGGATCTGTGTACAAATTATTTCTACTTAAACCTATCGTATATGAAAGATTATTAGATGTACCGTCTCCAAAAGTAAATAAACCAGTGTTATAATTTTTTAAATCGTAATTCTGAAAACTCAGAGACTGGGATAATAAGAAATAATCATCTGGTTCTGACAATCTGGTAGAAACTCCTACAGTTACACCAAAAATATTGAATCTTCTACTTTTATCTGCTCTACGAGTTGCAGAATTAAATAAAAATTGTCTTGAGTATGATACTGATGTAGATAATTGAAATGGCTTTTTTCCTCCTAACCAAGGTTCGCTAAAAGAGAAGCTATAAGTTTGAAAAAACTGACTAGCCTGCAACCTTAAGGCTAAACTCTGACCATCACCTCTTGGTACAGGTTTGTAGGCTTCTTTCTTAAAAATATCTTTGATTGCAAAGTTATTGAAAGATAAACCTAAAGTACCGATGAAGCCACCACCTCCATAACCACCTTGTAGTTGTATTTGGCTAGACCCTTGTTCTGCAACTTCGTATTCTATATCTAAAGTTCCGTCTACTGGGTTAGGGTTTTTTATATTAGGAACAAGCTGCTGAGCATCAAAGAAACCTAATTGCCCAAGCTCTCTTAAGGTTCTAATAATTTGAGATTTACTATATAATTCTCCTGGACGTGTTCTTATTTCTCTATAAATAACATGGTCATTAGTAACATCGTTTCCAACAACAGTTACATTGTTAAAGTAAGCTGGTTTACCTTCAGAAATACGAATTTCCATATCAATCACGTTACCTTCTGCACTAACCTCTACAGGATTTATTGTCGAGAACATGTAACCTGTGTTTTGATAAGCATTCACTAAACTTTGCGCATCTGGATTATTGGGATCATCTATACGTTCTCTGAGCTCTACACCATTATAAGTATCACCTTCTTTTATACCTAACAATAACGACAATTGCTTGTCACTGTATACTGTATTACCAACAAAATCTATTTTACCGAAAGTATATTTCTCACCTTCCTCTACTTCAATATTTAAACTAATTGTTTTGTCATTGTTGTAGATTATTGAATCTGAAACGATTCTAGCATCTCTGTATCCTTTTTCCTTATAACGGTCTACAACACTTATTAAATCTTCTCTAAAATCTTCTTCTATATACTTTGAGCGCTTAAAAATTCGCAATGGACTAATACTTTTTTTCTTTGTATTTTTCATTGCCTTACGAAGCTTTTTATCTGAAAGCTTTTCGTTACCTATGAAGTTGATAGATTTCACTTTTACTTTTTGACCTCTATCAATCTTAATTTTCATGTTAACACGCTCCTTTTCTACAGAGTCAATTACTTCTGTGGTCTGAATGTTAACTTTAGCATTTAAAAATCCCTTCTTTTTGTACTTGTTAGTAAGGTAATTTCTTGTTGTTGCAATAAGGTTTTCTGTGACTTTTACACCAGGTTGTAGTTTGTTTTCGGTTATAATCTCATCCTTCTTACCTTTCTTAACACCGTCAATTGTTAAGTCTTTAAGCTCTGGTAAGTCCATGAGACGAATCTCTAAATTCGCTGTTCTTCCGTCTATATCTGTTACAAAAATATCAATACTACTAAAGAGATTAGATTTCCAAAGTGTTTTTACAGCATTGGCAATTTTTTCTCCTCCAATCTGTATTTCTTCATCCTTTCTTAACTTAGAATACGCTATGATAGTTTGTGGGCTAAAATTGGTATTCCCAGTAACTGTAATCTCTTTGATTAAATATTTAGCACCATCTTGCGCTTGTGCATTACCTAAAAAAGGTATTGTAAAAAATAATACAACACCAATTAATTTAGCAAGGGACTTTGATACTTTTTTATGAGGTAAGTTGTTCGCTTGTTTTTCCAAATCTTCGTTCTCTATTTTGATAATTTATGAGCGCTTCGTATAAATGTTCTTTATTGAAATCTGGCCATAAAACATCTGTAAAATATAATTCTGCATAGGCTATTTGCCAAAGTAAGAAATTACTAATTCGTTGTTCACCACTGGTGCGAATGAGCAAGTCTACGTCTGGTAAATTTTGCGTGTAAAGATGCTTATTTATAATTGATTCATCAATACTTTCAGGAGAAATTATATTATTTTTAACTTTAACTGACAATTCTTTAATAACATTAACAATTTCTTCACGAGAACCGTAGCTCAACGCTAAAGTTAATGTCATATTCGTATTATTTTTTGTCTTTTCTATAACATCTAGCAACTCTTGATGTGCTTTTTTTGGTAAATCATGAAGACACCCTATAGCAGACAACTTAATATTGTTGTCTTGTAGCGTCTTAATTTCTTTCTTAAGAGACTTCACCAAAAGCTTCATTAAAGTTTGTACTTCGAGCTTTGGCCTGTTCCAATTCTCTGTAGAAAAAGCATAAAGCGTTAGGTTTTTTATACCTAATTCTGCACTTGCTTCCACTGTTTGCCTTACAGCTTTGGTTCCATTTTCATGACCTATAACACGCATTAGCCCTTGCTGCTTTGCCCAACGACCGTTACCATCCATAATAATGGCGACATGGTTAGGTAACTTTTCTTTATTTATTTTTTCTTTAAGGTTCATTTAAAATCCGCAATAACAAGGTCTTCTTCCAAAGGTGTAAGTTAATGTAATTCCTGAAAAAACATACCAATCATTACTATTTGTATTACCAAAACTAAATTGTTCTCTAAATTCATTATCAGGCATACTCCCATCCAGCTCGTCAGAAAATGTATATCTAACACCTATTTCTGCCGCTAATACTAAATGATTACTTATATTAGTTTTATAGCCCAGAACCATTGGTATACCATAAGCCCAACTGCTAGTATCTTCAGATGTGTACTGACCATTTTGAGTAAAATAATAGTTATCATGATTAGCCACAGAAATACCTGTGTATAAATATGGTGTACCCTTTATCCCTGTTGTGTGTAAATCGAAATCCCAAAACGTAAATTCCATTCCGGCAGATATTTCTAAAATACTTGTGTTAAATTTATAACCTCTCTGGATTCTTCTAGGATCATCAGATTTACCATCAACACCTTCTAAATCTGAAAATATAACAGACAATCTGAATGAATGTCTAGGGCTTCTATTCCATTTAAAAATCCCGCCAATAGCAGGCTGATTTGGCGATATGTAATTTGTAGCTCCTACATCTCCGATAAAATTACTCCCACCAGTAAATACACCAACCTCATAGATTTGAGCATTAGTGTTTTGTAGAAAAAATACACTTGTAAGAACTAGCAATAAATACCTCATAAATTTTTCAAAGTTTGCAAATATAACAATTATGATTAGCCTATTACAATTTGATATAAATTGTCTTAGTGATAAACAGTATTTACAAGCTTTTATTGTATAAAAACAAGGCTTAATTACGTCGGTCTTCTCCCCAAAGTAGCTTTTTCCTAAGCGTATCTAAAAAGGTTTCTTCTAGCCGCTCCACCATCTTAATTGCAAAACTTGCTTTTTCTACAGTTACAGTTGTCGTATTAGGCAGAGTTACAATCCTTGAATCTAAAGACATTAAAAATTGATCTTCCCTTCCATCTACCTTAAAAGTAACTTTTGTTTTATCTGGTATAATTAAAGGTCTTGCACTTAAATTATGAGGTGCAATTGGAGTTAATGCAAAATTATTTGCTTCAGGAGTTATTACAGGACCACCGCAACTAAGGGAATAACCTGTTGAACCTGTTGGTGTGGATAATATAAGACCATCTGCCCAATATGATGTTAAATACTCACCATCGAGATGAGTTTCTACAGTAATCATTGAAGTGGTGTTTTTTCTACTTAAAGCTATCTCGTTAAGCGCAAAGTTAGTTTCGCCTATTGCATTGCTGTTAGGCAATGTTGTAACACTGAGTAATGATCGCTCAGATATTTTATAATCTCCATTAAAAATTTCAGAAAGTGCAGATTCTATTTCATCTGTTTGTATAGTAGCTAAGAATCCTAATCTTCCAGTATTTACACCAACTATAGGAATACCCAAATCTCTTACATACGTTATAGCTCTTAATATGGTTCCGTCTCCACCAATACTTATAAGTAAATCATAACTTTGATTTAACTCTGAAAATACTTTTAATTGAGTGTTATTCTGAATTTCTTCTCGTTGTTGGCTTAAAAAATCTTGTTCAATAAAAATTTCAACATTATGTTTTACTAATACCTCTACTAAAATTTCGAGTGCGTTTTGAGTTGAATCTTTTGAGTAATTCTGACCGTAAATTGCAATTTTCATCATTACATATTCAGGTATTTGTCTAAGTACTGTGAGCGTTCTTTGAGGCTTTCAATATAAGAGTCTTCTTCGTGACCAGACACTATATTATAACTATATCGTCTAAATGTTTGAATAATATCATTAAGACTAGTATTACCAATTTTTAAAGTTATCTGTGCTAAATCCGAACCCATTTTCGATATAAATGCACCAAGAAGTTTAGCATCATTAGACTCAACGATTTGGCTAATCTCACTAAATGAAAAATCATGAATTCCTTTTTCTACAATAAGAATACCTCCTGGCTCAGAAAAAAAAGGTGTTTCATTAAATAGGTGGATAATATCATTTAACTCATAATATCCTAAATAGGCATTTTTCTCATCTAAAACAGGCATTATATTAGAATCATTTTGAGCAAATGCTTCAAGCACATCAAGCCAATTTGTTGTTGACCTTACAAAAAACCCTTCAATGGTGTGGCTACAATCACTAATAGCGATAGCACTATCAAAACAATGCACGTCAGTCTCTGAAATACAACCCATATACACACCTTGATTTTGAATTGGTACATGAGAATATGTGAGCTGATTAAACAGCATTTGTAAATCACCTATTTTATCAGTGATATTTAGTGGTTTTATATCGTTTATAACAAAATCCTGTAACTGCATATTTTGAGTTTGAATATCTTGCAAATTAATCAAAAATAACTACAAAAACCCAAGATGAGTTCTGTATTTTTGTTGTTCAAAATTAATTAAAGATGGCAAAATTAAGTGTTAACATTAACAAGATAGCAACACTAAGAAATAGTCGAGGTGGAGATGCACCAAATGTAGTGCAATTTGCAAAAGATGCTCAACGCTTTGGCGCAGAAGGCATAACTGTTCATCCAAGACCAGATGAAAGACACATTCGTTATCAAGATGTTTACGATTTAAAACCAGAGGTAACTACGGAATTCAACATAGAAGGTAATCCTATACCAAAGTTTATAGATATGGTGCTTAATGTAAAACCAACACAAGTAACCTTGGTACCAGATGCTGAAGATGCCATAACTTCGAATGCAGGTTGGGACACTATAAAACACAAAGATTTTTTAATTGATGTTATTAAAGAGTTTAAAAATAATGGCATTAGGACTTCGATTTTTGTAGATCCAGATCTCCATCAAATTGAAGGAGCAAAAGAAACAGGCACTGAGAGAATCGAACTTTATACCGAAGCTTATGCTCATCAGTTTAGTTTAGGCAACAAAGAAGGTATAAAACCTTATATGGAATGTGCTGGCTTAGCAAATACACTTGGATTAGGAATTAATGCTGGCCATGATTTATCGCTAGATAACATTAAGTATTTTAAAGAGAACATTACAGGCTTATTAGAAGTTTCTATAGGACATGCACTTATATCTGAAAGCCTTTATTTGGGAGCTAAAAATGTTATTAAAATGTATTTAGACAAACTAAAATGATTTTACATTCTAATATTATTGGTGAAGGGAAACCGTTTGTAATTCTTCATGGTTTTTTAGGCATGGGAGATAACTGGAAAACCTTAGCCAAACAATTCTCAGAGTCTAATTACCAAGTACATTTGGTAGACCAACGCAACCATGGTCGCAGTTTTCATTCAGAAGACTTTGACTATGAGTTAATGGCTGAAGATTTAAAAGCATATTGCAAGGAGCACAACCTCAACGACATTATTTTACTAGGACATTCTATGGGAGGAAAAACTGCTATGCTTTTTGCTGCCCTATTTCCTGAACTCGTTAGTAAACTTATTGTTGCAGATATTTCACCACGTTATTACCCCATACATCACGATGCAATTTTAGAAGGCTTAAGTAGTCTAGACTTTTCCGAAATAAGAAGTCGTGGTGCTGCAGATAAGGCATTGAGCAATTTTGTAAAAGACGCTGGCACTCGTATGTTTCTGCTTAAGAATTTGTATTGGGTAGAAAAAGGGCAATTAGGCTTAAGAATTAATTTACCAGTTTTAAAAGACAACGTTTCAGAAGTTGGAGAGGCATTACCAACACATGCTACTTTTGATAAAGACACCTTGTTTCTACGAGGAGACCGATCTGAGTATATTGGCGAGCAAGATGAAGCGATAATTCATCGTCATTTTCCAAATTCAGAAATTGTTACAATTAAAAATGCAGGTCATTGGTTGCATGCAGAAAATCCCAAAGATTTTTATAATACAGTAATTAATTTCTTATATTAAATAAATACTAAACTTAATATCGTATGAATCTTCTTATAAGACTTTTAATTAATGCCCTTGCGGTATTTATTTTAGCTCATATCCTTAATGGTGTTACTGTTAACGGATATGTTGGTGCAGTTATCGTTGCGCTTGTATTGGCTATTCTTAATCTTTTTGTTAAGCCTGTTTTAATAATATTCACCTTGCCAATAACAATTTTAACCTTAGGTATATTCCTTTTAGTTATTAATGCCTTAATTATTCTTTTAGCCGACAAATTAATCGATGGATTTGCAGTAAATAGTTTTTGGACAGCCTTACTCTTTAGTATTTTACTATCTATTCTCCAATCTTTCTTACACACTATCTTTAAAGAGCAAAAAAACGACTAAAAACCAATTATTTAAACTATTGTAGGGTTGTGAAAAATGTTGTATTTTTGCAGCCCAATTTTAGTTACTAAGTATAATGAATATTACAAGAGAAAACATCGACGCATTAAATGCAGTTGTAAAAGTAGATATCGCTAAAGAAGATTACAGCGATAAAGTTGAGAAAATCTTATCAGATTACCGTAAGTCTGCTAACATTCCTGGATTTAGAAAAGGCCATGTTCCTATGAGCCTAGTGAAAAAACAATACGGTAAAGCCGTATTAGTTGATGAGGTAAACAAGTTACTTCAAGATGCTATCGGTAAGTACTTAGTTGAAGAAAAGTTAGACGTTTTAGGTAACCCATTACCAAAACCGCAAGATGATTTAGATTGGGATGCTGATGCATTTTCTTTTGAATTCGAATTAGGTTTAGCACCAGAATTTGATGTAAAGTTAAAAGGTAAGAAAGCCATTACACATTACAATATTGTTGCAGATGATAAAATGATTAACAACCAAGTTGAGCATATTCAAAAGCAATATGGCAAGTTAGTATCTCAAACCGAAGTAACTAAAGATTCTGAAATTACTGGAAAATTCACTAATGAAGAAGAAGGTATTGAGAATGTTGCAACCATTACCTTAGATAAATTAAAAGGAAAAACAAACCCTAAAAAATTTATCGGAGCTAAAGTTGGTGATGTTATTGAACTAAAAACTAAAGGCCTTTTTAACGATGACCACGACTTAATGACGTTCTTAAAGGTGTCTCATGATGATGCTCATGGATTAGACATTAAAGTAAACTTTGAGGTTTCAGAAATTAACGAAAGAGAACTTGCAGATTTAGACCAAGAATTATTCGATAAGCTTTTTGGACCTAAAGCTGTAACTTCTGTAACTGAGTTAAAAGACAAAATTAAAGAAGATTCAGAAAAGCAATTTGCACAACAAGGTGACCAGAAATTATTAAACGATGTCACTGAATACTTATTAGAAAGTACAAAGTTTGATCTTCCTGTTGAATTCCTTCAAAAATGGATGCAAACAGCTGGTGAAGAGCCAATGACAGAAGAGCAAGCTAAAGAAGAATACGAGAAGTCTGAAAAAAGCATGCGCTACCAACTTATAGAAGGTAAATTAATTGCAGATCATAACTTACAAGTTCAATTCGAAGAGTTGAAAGCTTATGCTATGGAAATGATTAAAGGTCAGATGGCACAATTTGGTCAATTAAACCCTTCTGAAAAAGAATTAGAAGATATAGCAGCTCGTATAATGTCTAACCAAGATGAGGTAAAACGCTTATCTGAGCAATTGATGAGTCAAAAATTATTAAACTTATATAAGACTGAAGCTAATCTTAAAACAAAAGAAATCACTTACGATAATTTTGTAAAAGAATTCTATAGCTAAGTATAAAAATTCTCAAGGCTACGCCTTGTAACCAAAAATTGTCATTCCTGCGAAAGCAGGAAGCTAAAATAAATTAGTATCTTTAAGGCGTAGAACTGAAAAGTTTTACGCTTTTTTTTTAATCGAAAAACAAATTGAAAATATAATGAATTACGGAAAAGAATTTGAAAAGTTCGCTATAAAGGATCAAGGTATTAATAGTAATTATTACGAGAAAATAATTACAAGTATGTATCCTACTAATTTAACTCCAAACATTATTGAAGAACGTCAATTAAACGCTATTGCTATGGACGTTTTCTCTCGTTTAATGATGGATCGTATAATATTCCTAGGCACTGGAGTTAACGATCAGGTGGCTAATATTATTCAAGCACAGTTATTATTCTTACAAAGTACAGATGCTTCAAAAGATATTCAAATATATATTAACTCACCAGGTGGATCTGTATACGCTGGTTTAGGCATTTATGATACTATGCAATTTGTCAAACCAGATGTAGCAACAATATGTACTGGTATAGCGGCATCAATGGCAGCAGTACTCTTATGTGCTGGAGAAAAAGGAAAACGCTCCGCTCTAAAACACTCTCGCGTAATGATTCATCAACCAATGAGCGGTACACAAGGACAAGTATCTGATATGGAAATTGCAGTACGTGAGACAATAAAAGTGAAAGAAGAGCTTTATAATATTATCTCTACACACTCAGGAAAGCCTTACGAACAAGTTGAAAAAGACTCTGATAGAGATTACTGGATGCGATCTAGTGAAGCTTTAGAGTACGGTATGATTGATGAAGTTTTAGAACGCAAGTAAATAAACTAATTATTTTGCGACTAAAATCCCCTAAACAAGAACCAAAATTATGGCAAAAGAAGAATTAGAATGCTCATTCTGTGGTAGAAAAAAGTCAGAAACCAATTTACTGATTGCTGGACTAGATGCACACATCTGCGACCGTTGCATTGAGCAAGCATATGGGATTGTTGTTGAAGAATCTAAACAATCAGGTAATTCTGAGTTAAGTGCAGAATTGATGCTCAGAAAGCCAAAAGAAATAAAAGCGTTCTTAGATGAGTATATTATTGGACAAGAATACACCAAACGTGTTATGTCCGTAGCTGTTTACAACCATTACAAACGTTTATTACAGCCACCTTCTGATGATGATATCGAAATACAAAAGAGTAATATCATTATGGTAGGCCAAACTGGTACTGGTAAAACATTAATGGCAAAAACCGTTGCTCGTATGCTTAATGTACCGCTAGCTATTGTTGATGCAACTGTATTAACAGAAGCTGGTTATGTTGGTGAAGATGTAGAAAGCATATTAACACGTTTACTACAAGCTGCAGACTACAATTTAGAGAAAGCACAACGTGGTATCGTTTTTATAGATGAAATTGATAAAATTGCTCGCAAAAGTGATAATCCATCAATAACAAGAGATGTATCTGGTGAAGGTGTACAGCAAGCACTTTTAAAGCTTTTAGAAGGAACCGTTGTTAATGTACCACCAAAAGGTGGCCGTAAACATCCAGACCAAAAGTTTATAGAAGTTAATACAGAGCATATTTTATTTATTGCAGGTGGTGCTTTTGATGGTATAGAGCGTGTAATTACTAAGCGTCTTAATATGCAAGCCATTGGTTATAGCTCTATAAAAGATGATAATGTAGATGACGACAACATTCTTCAATATATTATTCCAAAAGATTTAAAAGACTTTGGATTAATACCTGAAATTATTGGCCGTTTACCTGTATTAACGCATATGGATCCTCTAGACGCTAATACACTAAGAGCTATTTTAACAGAACCTAAAAATGCCATTATCAAGCAATATAAAAAGTTGTTTGCTATGGACGAAGTAGAATTTTCCATTACAGACGGAGCATTAGAATATATTGTAGAAAAAGCAATAGAATACAAGCTAGGTGCTCGTGGTTTACGTTCGCTTTGCGAGGAAATATTAACCGAAGCCATGTTTGATTTACCTGGCTCTGGAGAATCTAAGCTCAATGTAACTAAGGCTTATGCTGAAGATAGGTTAAACAAATCTACTTTAAAGAAACTTAAAGCAGTATCCTAAAAGGATAAATCGTATAAAAAAAGAAACCACAATTTTAAAATTGTGGTTTTTTTATTGTTAGGATCGATTAATAAATATTGCTGACAATATGTTATATAAAATAGTTAGGGTATTAATTAATAGCACATTTATTTACAGCTAATATAGTATCATCTTTTAAGGACAAAACCTTTTCATCAACATTTTGGTTAAAGTCATTTTAAATCTCGTTGTATGAAATTTTGGAGCACTTTTTTTCGTTAAAAAACAAAAAACGGAATTAAATTTATTTAGCCAATAACTTTAGTATGGCATTTAACTCTCTTTCCTCAGACACAAAACTTAGTGTATAATCTTCATAACCTTCCTTCAACACTTTAATTTGGTAATCTAAATAAGGTTTAATTCTAAAATTATAAGTGGCGTCTTTATTTGTAATCTGCCTATCGATTTCATTACCGCTACTATCTAAAAGAATCACTGTAGAGTGAGGTAAAATTTTATCTTCTTCAGAAATTACAATACCCTTTAATTCGTTATATATTGCTCTAGATTGAAATCTATATAGATTATACGCATTGTTCTTATTATCCTTATTTGAAGAAAAAACACCTTTTCTGTCATCTATAAAAATAAAGGCAATTTCATCTTTTTCAGAGTTTACAGAATAACCTAAGTTTCTTGGTTTTTTGAAACTATGATTAGTTATAGTAGATAGAAAGATATCGTAACCTCCAAAACTATTATGTCCT
The DNA here is from genome assembly GCF_056160445.1 of Winogradskyella sp. ABM4_392. NCBI lineage: Bacteria > Pseudomonadati > Bacteroidota > Flavobacteriia > Flavobacteriales > Flavobacteriaceae > Winogradskyella > Winogradskyella sp. ABM4_392. The sequence continues at coordinate 16,947 of NZ_JBSWXE010000010.1, read as the reverse complement.
TTTGATGAAAAGAATAATTCAGTACCATTTTTAGCAGTATGAGGGTATTTTTCGTCTTCCGAAGTATTGATAATTCTTCCTAAATTCTCTGGCTTACCAATACTCCCATCTTCATAAATTTCAGCTTTATAAATATCAAAACCACCAAAACCACCTTTCATATTAGACGAAAAATATAAAAACTTACCATCTTGAGAAACATGAGGATTTTCCACTGAATAATCGTCACTACTTATAGCTAGTTCTATTTCATTAATCCACTTACCATATGAATCTTTTTTTAATTCAGCTTTATATAACTTGTAATTTAATGAGTTATTTCGCTCGCTTCTTGTATAATAAATAGTATGCTCATCTGGAGAAAATGACACTTGCCCTTCATTTGCTTTTGTGTTTAGAATACGACTAAATAATAATGGTTGAGATAATTCTCCATAAGCTTTAATATCTGTACAAAATAAGTCTGTAAATGGCTCATTAGTTATTGGATCAACTCCATTACCTAACCCACCAATCTTCTTAGATGAAACGATAACTAATTTTTTTCTAAAGGTGGCACATGCTATTTCAGAATATTTAGAGTTTATTTTTGAAATATCAACAGCATAGGCATAACCACTTTTATTTGCTTTATCAATCTTCTTTTTTTCTGGATCTGTTTTGCCAAACGAAGTGTATGTACAAAACATAAATGCTGTCAACAGCACATGCAGTGTAGATTTCATAGTGTAGGGATATGGATTAATTACCCTACCAATTTAGGCTTATAAAAATTCGCATCTGATTTTAGTTACAAATTTTAGACGAGCACCTCTTTTTTTCGATAATGATTCAAATTATTCCAATTTCTTCGGTGAAATAACAGGAATTTATATAGCATTTAAACGCAGCAATTCTTCAATATAATCCCTAGAATTTGATAAACGAGGTACTTTGTGCTGACCTCCAAGCTTATCATTTTCTTTTAACCAATCATAAAACAAGTTGGTTCTAGCACAATGAATTGTTGGCTTATTTAAAGTCATGTTATTGTAGCGTTTTGCCTCATAATCAGAGTTCAGAGCCTTAAGAGCATTATCGAATAACTCCTCAAAATAGGACATGTTTTTTGGTGGTGTTTTAAACTCAATAATCCACTCATGCGCACCTTTTTCTTTTCCTTTCATAAATATTGGAGCTGCTGTATAATCTACAATCTCCGCTGCAGTTCTTTTACACACCTTCTTAAGGGCATCTTCTGCATTTTCAATGATTAGCTCTTCACCAAAGGCATTAATGTGATGTTTTGTTCTGCCAGACACCTTAATTCTATGTGGTTTTAAGCTCACAAATCTAATAGTGTCACCAATTTTATAGCGCCAAAGACCTGCATTGGTTGTTATAATAACTGCGTAATTTTTTCCTAATTCTACTTCACTAAGTGAAATCACTTTTTGATCTTTTGTACCATAAGTATCCATAGGAATAAACTCATAAAAAATACCATAATCTAGCATCAGCAATAAATCGCCTGAATAGTTCTGATCTTGTATAGCAAAGAACCCTTCAGAAGCATTGTAAATTTCATAATATTTAAATTCCTTTTTTGGCAAAATTGCTCTATACTGTTCTATGTACGGATTAAAACTGACTCCACCATGAAAGTACACTTCGAGGTTTGGCCAAACATCAAAGAGATTGTCTTTTCCTGTTTTTTCTAGTACGTTGTTAAGTAAAACTAACATCCATGATGGTACACCTGCTAAACTTGTTACATTTTCTTCTATAGTTTCCTCTACAATGGCTTGCATTTTAGCTTCCCACTCACTCATTAAAGACACTTTACTACTAGGTGTACTACTAAACTCTGCCCAAAAGGGCATATTATCTATTAGGATAGCACTGAGATCACCAAAAACAGTTCCATTTTCCTTGTAAAGCTCCTTGCTTCCGCCTAAGCGAAGGCTTTTACCAGTAAAGAGTTGTGCGTTTTCATTATTATTAAGATACATACACAGCAAGTCTTTACTCGCTGCATAATGACAATCTTCCAAAGACTCATTACTTACAGGAATAAATTTACTCTTTGAGTTGGTTGTACCACTAGATTTTGCAAACCATTTTATTGGTCTGGGCCAAAAGATATTTTGCTCTCCTTGGCGAGAACGCTCTATCATAGGCTGCACATCTTCATAGCTCACAACAGGTAAACGCTCGTTAAACTCCCTATATGTTTTTATTGAAGCAAAATCGTATTTCTTTCCAATCTCTGTATCCTTAGCAAACTTTAAAAGACTAAAAAGTAATTCGTTTTGCACTTCGTTTGGATACTTTAAAAACAAATCTATTTGATGAAATCGTTTTTTTAAAAACCACGAAGCAATAGAATTTACGATAGGAATTGGCATGGATTGGTTATCTTTAACCGTTAAACGGTATTAAGCTATTATAAGTTTATTTTCAGATTTAATTTCTTGAAAATCCAAAAGCTAAATTTAATAAATTTCTTTTATGATTTATACAGGTGTCCTCACTAAAATGCAGACTGAATTTTTAGAACCAATTCAATATTATTTGGTATTTGAGAATGATTTTATTCACATGAATCAACTCATTAACAAAACTCTTGAAATTAAACATGTTGGACATCAATGTTTGAGCTGTGGACTAGACAAACCTATTTACAGACAGGGATTTTGTAAGAGTTGTTTTTTTGATAAACCTATTGCTGGTGATTGGATAATGCGACCTGAACTAAGTACAGCACATTTAGGAAAAGAAGATAGAGACTTAGAATATGAAAAAAAGGTTCAGCTACAGCCACATATCGTATACCTTGCTAACTCTAGCAATGTTAAGGTTGGTGTTACCAGAAAAAGCCAAGTTCCTACACGTTGGATAGATCAAGGCGCTCATGAAGCTATTGAAATTGTTGAAGTTCCCAATCGTTATCTAGCAGGTATTACCGAAGTTGCTTTAAAAGATCATGTTGCAGATAAAACTAATTGGCGAAAAATGCTAAGAAATGATAATGTAGATGAGGATTTAACCGAATGGAGACAACGCTTAAAAACTTACATTCCTGATGAAGTTAAAGATTACTTTATAGAAAATAATGCTGAAACACATCTTAATTTTCCAGTAGAACACTATCCTGAAAAACCTAAAAGTTTAAATATACAAAAGCAAGTTACTTACTCTGGAAAACTTGTTGGTATCAAAGGACAATACCTCATTTTTGAAGATGATACCGTATTTAATATTAGAGCAAATGAAGGTCTCGTTGTAAACTTAAACGTCCTATAAAACAGATTGTTAGGATTGCGTTAAAATTTATTTTGTTTAGTTTAAAATAGCTAAATTTAAACAAAAAGAAGATGAAGCAGTCACCATTCCTTTACATTGCAATTACTACACTACTATTAATAACTATCACTATAATGTGTTCAATGAATTTTCCTTTTAATTGGGTATTTTACCTTACGGTTATTGGACAAATTTTAGTCGTTATTATGGTGTATAAAGTATTGACAGATAACTACTCTACAGACAAAACTTTTGAGCATTTTTATGAAGATCACCCAATAGAACCTTTGGAAGTTAGAGCAGAAAATGAAAATTTTAGATAATCTCTTTTATTTGATTATCGGAAATGAAAAAAGAGCAACAAATTGTTGCTCTTTTAATATTGTAAAATAAAAAGCTAGAGACCTAGATGTTTTCTGCGTCTCTTAAACTCTGAATATATTCTGCTTTTTGAATCTCTCTTCTTCTCTTAACAGATGGTTTAGTGAAATAACGAGACTCTCTTAAGTTTTGCATAATCTGTACATTTCTGTGCTTACGCTTATAACGCTTAAGAGCTCTTTCTATATTCTCTCCTTCTTTAATTTCGATTTTAATCATCTATCGCTAGTTTTTTATTATCTATATCTTGCAAATGGTCGGCAAATATAGGCTAACTATTTGAAAATAAAAAATTATTTTTCTCAATAATTAAGATTTTTATATATCTATTTTTTTTCGCTATTATCACAAAACAATAATATGCTAGATTATCCTAAATAAGTCTTTAAGATTTTACTCTTACTTGCATGGCGTAATCTTCTTATTCCTTTTTCTCTAATTTGTCTTACGCGTTCTCTTGTAAGGTCATAGATACTTCCTATCTCTTCTAAAGTCATTGGTGGTTGATTGCCAATACCAAAGTTTAGACGAATAACATCACTCTCTTTTTGAGTCAATGTATCTAAAGCACGCTCAATTTCTGTATTAAGAGATGCCTGCATTAAATCTTTGTCTGGTCTTGGAGATTCGCTCTCACTTACCACATCATAAAGACTAAAGGTTTCGCCTTCTTTGAGTGGTGCATCCATAGATAAATGACGACCAGAATTTTTCATAGATTGTTTTACCTCTCGTGTACTTATATCCAACTCTCTTGCTATTTCTTCAGCATTTGGTGGTCTCTGATGTATTTGCTCTAAGTGCGAATAGGTCTTGTTAATTTTATTTATTGTACCAATCTTGTTTAACGGTAAACGTACAATACGAGATTGCTCTGCCAAAGCTTGCAAAATAGCTTGTCTAATCCACCAAACCGCATAAGAAATAAATTTAAAACCTCTGGTTTCATCAAAACGTTTTGCTGCTTTTACTAAACCTGCATTACCTTCATTTATTAAATCTGGAAGCTTTAATCCTTGATTCTGATATTGCTTAGCTACCGAAACCACAAATCTTAGATTAGCCGTAGTTAACTTATCTAAAGCTTCTTGATCTCCTTTTTTTATACGCTGTGCCAACTCCACCTCTTCATCTGCCGTAATTAAAGGAATTTTGCTTATGTCTTGTAAATACTTGTCTAGGGATTTGTCTTCTCTGTTAGTTACCTGCTTGGTAATCTTAAGTTGCCTCATGTAGTTTTCTGAAATTTTGTGAACCTATATTATAATCAAATAATCTAGATAAACAAGTATTTTGAGGAATAATTAACAGAACTAAAGCGGAAATGAACCAATTCTTCATAAGAATCAATCATTTTTTGTAGAATCTTGGACTTTTTTGTCTTTTCGGTTCTTTTTTCCACCTAGAATATTTCCTAATACATTTCCAACACCTTCTTTTATGGCATCTTTAGGGTCTTTCTTAGTGCTATCTGTTTTAACAGTGGTTGAATCTGTTTTTGTACTATTATTTCCACCTAAAACATTACCTAGAAGATCGTTGATTTTATCCTTACCCTTACCAATCAATTTTTGCTTTTGAATTTCTACTAACTGTTTAGTTAAGTTAGAAACACCACTTGTTAAATCCGTTGTAATTGCTGGGTTAGAAAATGTACCTCCAATATTTGCAGTAACAGGAATTGAAATTTTATTAACCTCATCATCATTAATTTGTCCAATTAATCGATTAACATCGCTACCCAAATATTTGGCCGGCACTTGCAACACAGCACTATAATTCATTGCATTTGAAAAACTATGCGAACCCGAAACCTCAATTGGAATGTCTTTATATTTTAGGGTGAATGGTTTTACGCTAACCTGTCCGTTTTCAAAACTCAATTTGGTTTTAATATCTTTTTGAAGCTGATTAAAGTCTATAAAATCTAATTTACTATCTAAGCCAGACAATAAAGGACTTTTACTAACATCTACATTAGAGGTTAATATTTCTGCCAAGGCATTACCTGAAATCGTGGCTAAATCTGGAGAAAAATTTTCATCTAAAAGACCACTCACATCAATAGTAGAATTCAATTTTCCTTGCACTACTTTCGCTATTGGTGCCAAAGCCTGAAGCATCTCCAAATCTTTGAATGATTGTGAAATATCAAACTGCTGCATTGCCAGTTTCATATCAAATTTTGGCTTTGCTTCTTTTGTATTTACATTACCTGAAATACCCAACTGACCATTGAATAAATCTGTGGTCATATTGCTTAAATTGGCATTCTGGTCTTTGATAGATAATTGACCTTTGACGTTCTTTAAGTTTAAGTTATCATAAATAACAGTTTTAGCATTTGCTGTTATGGTACAGTCTAAAAAGTCTGGAATCTTAAGCGATTCTGAATCTGAAGTTGTTTTATTTGATGTTTCTGAAGCAGATTCATCTTCTACCATAAAGTCCGCAATAGCAAACGTATTAGAATTTACATTAAAGTTTCCTTGAAGCTTTTTATCACTCAACAAAAACCCAAGAAGGTTATTAATAGTACCTGTTGCCGAAAAATCACTTTTACCTGTCTGTGCATCAAAGCTGTTAAGACTTACAGTACCAGGTTTAAAAGTAAGGTTAGCTTTATTTATTTGAATAGGATTTACAATATCTTCCGAAGAAAACACAAAATCGGAAACAGACACGCTACCATTATTCTTTATTCTCTGATACGCGTTGGTTTCAATAGCATCCATATCAAAAGATGTGTTGAGCTTTCCTTTTAAAATTCCGCTCAACTGATTTTCTAACTCTACAGGATAGGCTTTTGTTATATTCGCCAAATTTAAAACACCATCTAAGTTAGCATTCACCAACATATTACCTGTTAGGTTTTTTATGTGAGCTTCGGACTTAAAAACATCTTCATCTATTTTAAAATCTAACTGATTTAAGTCTACATAGGTATCATCTGCATTTCCTGTTGTGTTCTTCACAGAAGCATTTATCATGATGTTTCTAACACTTTTTGGTAAATCTGGATATTTAAATGATGCGTTATCAGACTTCATATTAATGTCTAATTTTGGTATAGTTTCTTCAGACACTAAACCTTTTATAACACCATTAACTGTAAAATTTCCTGTGGTATTTACGTTTTCAATATTCTTAGCATAAGCTTCTGGTATTACCGCTAAAAAATCTTTAAATGATGATTCTGGATTCTTAAACGTAATATCAATTTGCTGCCCTTCTTCAACCATTTGCACAAACCCTTCAAACTCTAATGGCAATGCATTAATAAAGCCTTTATTTTCTTTAAAGGTGTATTTATTTTGCTCTAAATCCATTCCGATTAAAGCATCTAATTTTATGCTATTATTACTCAAATATTGCGTGCTATCCACAGACATGCTAATTTTTGCTTCTGTTTTGGTATCTAATTCTGAGGTTTCCCCAGAAAAAACGCCCTTACCATTATGATTAACTTCTGTTGCGTATAAGCTGGTATTAGATTCTTCGTCTATGTAAGTAAAAGCACTATTATTCAGTTCATAGTTTTGAATATCGAAACTAAAACCAGAAGATTGTTCTTCAGATTTAGATACTGTTGAAGCGTCTTCATCTTGTTTTACGATATCGTAGTTTGTGGTTCCGTTTTTATTGGTTTTTAGCGTTAACAATAACTCATCTGCTATAATTTCGTTAACCATCAACGGTTCATCTGAACCTTTAAACAATTCGCCAATTGGCATTTCAAAAGACAATGCTCTTGCTGTCGCTAACGTTTCACCTTTAAACGGAGCTCTGTTTACAATTTTAAGATTCTCTACACTAACTTCGGCACTAGGAAAACTAGAAATTAGGCTTAAACTAACATCATCAAAACTTAGATCAGCATCTAAATTTTTGTCTGCATAATTCTGAACAATAGCATCTATTTTAGACTCTAAAACAAATGGTACTGCTATAAGAACGGCAATAAATATTAGTAAGATGATTCCGATAATCTTTAAAAATTTCTTCATGGTTGTAGTGTATAGCTTTACTTATTATACGCAAAGTTGCGGAGAATAGTTGTGCTTTTAAGAAACTTTAGCAAGACTTTAATGATTTAATAACAGTTAGGTGAGATCAATCTCTTCGTTAACCTTGAGTTTAAATCTTCTTCTAAAGAGGTACACTCCCAAATACAAAAATGGAGTATCAAAAAAGGCAACTAAAACTTTAAATAAAAATCCGCTAATCAATAATCCTTTAAAGCTAGACCATGGTAAAACTTCAAAATAGCACAACAGACTTATTATAGACAATGTATCTACAAACTGTGAGATCCAGGTAGAAAAATTATTACGCAACCAGAGATGTTTTCCTTTTGTCAGGTTTTTCCAGAAGTGATAAATCCGAATATCTATAAACTGAGCAAACAAATAGGCAAACATACTAGAACCCACAGCAATTATGGTTTTACTAAACACAAATTTGAAGGTTTCATCATTTAATGGAGAGTCATCTAATGCAGGCACGCTATCTGCCACCAAAATAATACCAACCGAGAATAAGGATGCAAAAATACCTGCTACGACAACATCATTAGCACGTTTTTTACCGTAAATCTCACTGATTAAATCAGTAATTAAAAATGTAATTGGATAAGGCAGAATACCTACCGAAATTTCGAATAATTTGCTACCAAAAACTTCAACATCTACAGGATACCAATAAAAAAACTTCTGAAAAATAAGATTAGAAACCACCAAAGAGGTTATAAAAAGACTTCCGAGTAAAAGATAGATGCGTTGGGCTAAAAGTTTGTCTTTTAATGACATTTAAAATGGTTAATAAATTGTTGTAGTAAAGATAAACTATTAATTTTTGTTTTAGTTATTTTGCTAATTCCATGACAGCAGGCAAATCCGTTTACATAGCATTAGGAAGTAACAAAGGTAATAAGTTAGAATACTTGCAATTGGCCATAGACGCTATCTTTGAAAAAGTTGGTGCAGTTCATAAAATCTCTAAAGTTTATGAAACTCCTGCTTTAGGTTTTGAAGGTGATAATTTTTACAATGCTTGCATTAAGATTGAAACCGAATTAAAACCTAAAAAACTACTAAGAGTACTTAAGCAAATTGAAGCTGATTTAGGCAGAACTACCAAAAAGTCTGACACCTATGAGTCTCGTGAGATTGATTTAGATATCTTGTTTTACGAAGATGAAGTCATCAATGAAAAGTCTCTGTTAATACCACACCCTGCCCTACACCTGCGTAAGTTTGTTTTAGTTCCATTATCTAATATTGCCAAAGACATCAAGCATCCTGTTTTTCAGAAAACAGTTAGTGAATTGCTAGATGACTGTAAAGATGAATCTAAAATTGAACCTATAAAAATCTGGCTTAAAAACCCAATGAAGCGCTTTGATTTTGGAAACTATAATTTTATAGCTATTGAAGGTAATATTGGTGCAGGCAAAACCAGTTTATCTCATAAAATAGCAGAAGATTTTAATGCTAAATTGATTTTAGAGCGTTTTGCTGACAATCCGTTTTTACCAAAATTTTACAAAGAGCCAGAGCGTTATGCCTTTACGCTAGAAATGTCCTTTTTAGCAGATCGCTACCAACAAATTAGTGACGATTTATCGCAGCTAGATCTCTTTAAAGATTTTATGGTAAGCGATTACGACGTGCATAAATCACTGATATTTTCTAAAGTCACCTTAGCTGAAGATGAGTTTAGATTGTACAGAAAATTGTTTTACCAAGTCTATAAAGATATTGCCAGACCAGATTTATACGTTTATCTCTACCAAAATACAGAACGATTACAAGCCAACATTAAAAAAAGAGGTCGTAAATACGAAAAGGAAATACAAGACGACTATCTCGAAAAAATAAATGCAGGTTATCTCAACTTCTTAAGAAACCAAACCGAGCTGAACGTAAAAATTATTGATATTTCTGATAAGGATTTTGTAAAAAACAGAGAAGACTACATGTGGCTACTAAGAGAAATTAGTGCTTAATGTTCTGTGTTCCCAAACTCGTTTCAATATTTAGCCTATATAATTTTATAAGGTAAATAAAGTTGTGGTTATTCGACTTTCATTATCTAAAATAACCTCACTCAAAACATCGCTTCCTTTAACCTTTAAACTAAAAGGCTCCACCAACACATCTACTCCACTGTTATGTTTTAGTCGGTTTTGGCTATTGGCAATAATATCTATGTTTGGTTTAAATTCTCCAACAGGAATATGCTCTGTTAGTATGAGATATTTATATGCAGTTAGTTTCTCTAAAATTTGTTGAATCTCTTGATTAGATAAATGCTGAAGTACTTGCCTAATAATCACACAGTCTGCTTTTGGCAAATCATCTTTAGCAATATCCATACATTTGAAGGTTAAATGGTCTGCTTTAAATAATCGCTGGTTTCTTTCTATTAAAACTTCTACGATATCTATAGCGACATATGCTTTTGTAAATGGAACGAGGGCTTTACCAATATTAAAATCCCCACAACCCAAATCACAAACCGTTAGTTGACCTTTATATGATTTTAAAAAATCGGTTACACTATCAATATAAGGTTGAATAATTTTGGAATCGTGAGAGCCTTCACCTGAGTAGAAATCTGAATCGTTTCCTCCCCAAAAATGCTGCTCATAAATCTGCTCCATAACCGCTTTGGTTGGCCATGGTGTTTTATGTTTTTTATAGGTCATTATTTAAAATAAGCCAACAATTCAGCCTTTTTAGATGCAGACACCATAATTTCCTTACCGTTACTTAGAATGACGCTTCCACCTTTTCCTTTTACATACTTTACCACTTCATTTACATTAACTAAATAACTCTTATGGACTCTGGCGAAATTGCCGTCTTTTAAACTTTCTTCAATATATTTTAAAGTCTTACTTACCAGCTTTTTCTTATTGTTATTTAGGTAGATTTCGGTGTAGTTATCGTCAGCTTTGCAATACATAATGTCTGCTGTTTCTATAACTTCAAAACCATCTTGTTGTGGTAAGGTTATTTTTCCATTAACAGCATTGGTTTTTGGTACTAAAACTTGGTCTTGCAGTGCTTCTTCTTTAGATTTTATTTCTGTGACATAGTCAACCGCTTTTATAAGTTCGTCTATAGAAATTGGCTTCATTAAGTAGTACGATGCATGTGCATTTAAAGCTTCAATAGCATAATGATTATAAGCTGTAACAAAAATGGTTTCAAAATCTATATGACCAACTTTATCTAACAAATCGAACGCATTACCATATGGCATTTCTACATCTAAAAAGACTACGTCTAAATCGTTATTCCTAATCAGTACCAAAGCTTCTTCAACATTAGAAGCTTCGCCTACAATTGAAATATTTGGACAGTATTTACTGAGATAATTTCGTAGAATAGCTCTACTGGTTTCTTCGTCTTCTACTAGTATTGCGTTTAGTTTCATGTTTTTCTGAGTTGGAAGTAAGAAGAAAGAAGCACGAAGTTACTTCTAACTTCTTACGTCTAGCTTCAAACTTTATTAATCCTTCTTTAAAGTCACCACAACTTTGGTACCTACATCTTCAGTTTGTTGAAAATCTTCAATCGTTACATCTACCTTGTCTTTATACATTTCGTTTAAAATTGCAACACGCTTCTTGATGTTGTTCATCCCTTTAGAATTCTGCTTTTTCTGATTCTCAGTCTTCATTTGTTTAGAGCGTGTTCTACCAATTCCATCATCTGAAATGGTAATTGTAATTTCGTCTTTTGATTTTGGTTTTATAGCTATATTTAGATGTCCTTTTTCTTTTTTGTAACGCAGACCATGCCATACTGCATTTTCGATATAAGGCTGCAGCAGCATTGGTGGAATTTGAAATTCATCAACATTTACACTTTCGTCTACACCTATAGAATACTCAAACTTATCTTGAAATCTAAAATGTTCTAGTTTAGTGTACAATTGAAGCAATTCGATTTCTTTTTTTAGTGGAATAAAATCTTCTTCACTATTCTCTAAAACAGCACGCATTAACAGCGAAAAATCAGATAAATATTTGTTTGCTGTACGCTCATCGTTAGTTGCAATAAAACTATTTACCGAGTTTAAGGCGTTGAAAATAAAGTGTGGATTCATCTGGCTTCTCAAAGATTTTAATGCCAAGAGATTATTAGCTAATCGTTGTTGCTTTATGTATTTGTACATTAAAAATCCTGTAATTAAAAGCAATAACAATCCGCCAAGCAGAGAATAAATAATAAGTTGCTGACGCTTGTTGCGCTCTTGAGTAAGCTCATACTTGCTTTTGGATAAGGCTCTATCACTTTCTAAGGATGTAATTCTATTTTGTTGTTCGGCAATATTTCGGCTAAAACGAGCTGCTTGAGATATTTCTTGAACCTTCTTGGCATACAATTCATCAACAGTATTTTTATATTCATTTAGCCATTTAAGCCCTTCTTCTGCATCACCAGCATCAATTAAAGCTTCAGACAGTTTTCTGGTCGCATCTTTTTTTACATCCAAGTCTTCCTTTTTATCAGCTTCTTCAATACTCTTTTTAAATGATGGAATGGCATTATCCAAATCATTATTTAGCAAATAAGCATTACCCAATTTATAATTTTGCTTTTGTGGTGTTAAAGGACTTTCATTAGGTAATACAGAATCTTTTTCTATGTCTTCAAGTGTTTCCAAAACATCTTTTCTGAGCTCAATTTCACTATCGTATTCTCTATTTAAACTATTGAATTCAGCAACTTTTACCTGCTCTTCTACAGCACGTTTCTTGTTCTCTTGTTGCGCTAATTTTAGTGAATTATTGTAGTAGCCTTTTGCCTTTGCCACTTCACCTTTTAGATTATAGGCTTCGGCTATTTTAGAGTTTAAATCGGTAACCTTTGGTGCTATTAAATGTTTCTTGGAAATCTCTAATCCCTTTTCATAAGAACTTATAGCTTGTTGTGTGTTTTTTAGTTTTAAGTAAGCATCACCCAGACCTTCGTACAACACCGTTTTTTCGTAATTAGACAGATCCTTCTCATTAAGACTTTTATATGAATCAATACTTTTTTGATACTCTTCATTCTTGGTATAAGCATCTGCCAATTTCAGTTTAGACGAGGCCATTTCAAAATTTTGAAGACTAACTTTGTAGGCAGATATAGCAAGGTCATATTGCTTCCAGTAAACGTAAACATCTCCCAAAAGCTCGTGTGCTTCTGCGCTTTGCCTTGACGACACATCATAATTAAGCGCATCTCCAACAAATTTTATACTCTTTGCCGCATCTTTTTTTAAGTACGCGTCAGCCGAATCTATCATTTGGTTAAATTGCCTTATAACATCATCTGACCCAACACTTCTATAACGTCCTTTGTTTTGTTCTTCTACCAATATTGTAATTCGCTCATCACTTAAAACAGTGTAATGCACGGTTTCAAAATCGTTGTGCATTATGGTAAGTTCATCTCCTACTCTTGCCTTTACAACAAACTTTCCAAAAACGTCTGTACGTGTATATCTACCATCATTTACTTGTATGCTTACATTGTCTATTGGCTCTCGTGTGTCTTTTAGATAGACCGAACCTCGTACTGTAAAAAATGCTTCTTCCTTTTTAGTTTTGGTGTTATTGCTTTGCCCAAAACTTAAAAGTGTAAATAGGAAGAAAAATATAAGGCTATATGTGTGTTTAATTTTTATCAAAATAAGGTATTAACAGGACTAACTTACATACTTTATTTGGTATCGAAAAATGGGCACTTCAATTTTATAGTCATTTAAGTAGAAAAATATTAGAGTTAACTCATTTAAGATTTTACTTCACTCATTAACTAGCCTTCTTCACTCATTCTGGATTTTTATTTCTCTTTTTTCAGCAGAGTTTTACTGTTCATTAATCAATAATATAAATTCAAAATGAAAAAAATCAATCTGGCATTTTTACTTCTTTTTTTATGTGCTAATACTATAATTGCGCAGCACAAAGGCAATTACAACCAAATTACACAAGACATTTCTAGACAGAACATTTTAACTTCAGGAAATGCCAACATTTACAACCCAACAGTTCAACATCAGATGAACAAAACGCTCCATCCGAGTGATGTGCTTACCATAGATGTAAAAGCATTACAAAATGTGAGCGCTTCAACGTACACAGCTATTTTCAATTTGTCTCAAATTGGTGAAACTGCAGAATCTACTAATGCGCTTATGAAAGAGCGAATAGACAACATTAAAACCAGATTAAACGCTCTCGGAATTACCGAAAAAGACTTTGCTATTGATGTTATTTCCTTCGTACCTGTGTACGAGGTAGAAGTTACAAAAAAACTATTCAGCAAAACATACACTGAAGTACCAAAAGGTTTTGAATTGCAACAGAACATTCATATCCAATTTACTAAAACCAGTCAATTTGAAGGCATTCTGGAAGCTTGTGCCAAAAGTGAAGTTTACAACTTAGTTAAGGTTGATTATTTTATTGAAAACATTCAGGAAGTTTATAAAAATCTTCAAGATCAATTATTGAAACTCATTGCTGAGAAAAAAGCATACTATACAACACTAGGCTTTGACATGGCTAACTATGATGTTAAAATTGCAGATGATAAGTACTGTTATTTCCCAAAAGATTTCTACCAAAGTTACCAGGCTTACAACAGTGTTTCTTTTGAAGCTTTAAAAACTAACAAAGGTGTCACCAGTGCAAAAAAGCAAACGTCTTATTACTACCAACCACTGACTTATGAACAGTATGATATTGTGGTAAATCCATCAATATTAGAACCTGTTGTTCAAATAGGAATGAACATAAAACTTTTCTACACACCAAAGCCTAAAGAGCAAAAGCCACAAACAGTTACAAAAACCGAAATTGATCATAAATACTATGTCATTTCGCCTAATGGTACTATAGATGTAAAAGAATTAAACACAAAAAATTAACAAACATGAAAGCAATAACAAAACCATTTGTAGTAATGATGGGAATACTATCACTTACTACTTGCAATGCAAACACAAAACAAAATCAGCAAGACCTTGCCATCAATCAAACAGTGATTGAAACGAATTTAAAAACCGATAAACCTGAAATTAAAGTCGCATTATTACTAGATACGAGTAATAGTATGGATGGTCTAATCGACCAAGCTAAGGCGCAATTATGGGAAATTGTAAATGAACTTTCTTATGCCAAATGTGAGGAGCAAAACCCTAATCTTAAAATTGCGCTTTATGAATATGGCAATGATAATCTTAATGCAGATGAAGGGTATTTAAGACAAGTACTTGCCTTTAGTGATGATTTGGACGAAATCTCTAAATCCCTTTTCTCTTTAACTACAAAAGGTGGTAATGAATACTGTGGTAAAGTTGTAAAAACAGCTTTAGATCAACTTAATTGGGGAGATAAAGAAGATGACTTAAAATTAATTTTTATCGCAGGAAATGAGCCTTATACCCAAGGTACAGTTAGTTACAAGGAAGCCTCTAAACTTGCACATCAAAAAGACGTTACGGTAAACACTATTTTTTGTGGAGACTATAACCAAGGAATATCAGGTTTTTGGAAAGATGGAGCAGATCTTACACACGGAGATTACATGGCTATTAATCAAAACAAAGCCACTGTTCACATAGCATCTCCTTATGACGATAAGATTTTAGAACTCAATGAGAAACTAAACAAAACGTATGTTGCTTATGGATACTTAGGAAGACAAAAAATGGAAATGCAAGCAGAACAAGACATTAATGCTATGAGTTATAACAAAGCTAATGCAGTAAGTAGAACTGTGAGTAAAAGCTCTAGACTTTATATGAATAGTTCTTGGGATTTAGTTGACGCAGAAAAAGAAGCTGATTTTTCTTATGAAGATTTAGATGAAAAACAATTACCTGAAGAATTAAAAGGAAAATCTAAAGATGAAATAAAATCTTATGTTGAAAAGAAAAGAGTTGAGCGCGAAAAGCTTCAAAAAGAAATTGCCGAACTCAACATAAAACGAAAATCATATATCGCTAAAAAATCTAATGAAGAAACTAACGGATTAGAAAATGCTATGGTTAATGCAATAAAAACCCAAGCTAAAAACAAAAACTATGTCTGGGAATAGGCAATAACAAAAAAGGCTCGATTAAAAATCGAGCCTTTTTTGTTTTAGTTAATTGCAGGACAATTACACTCAAACTTCTCTCTTTTACAATTAAAGTTGTAACCTAAAGTTATTTGATGGAAACCACCTTTATTAAAGTTAACTGTATTTGCTTGATATGAATATGTGTAAGCAAACACAAAATTGTTATAATCTACACCGACAAAAGGTGTGAAATATTGTAGTTTTTGACTACTCACTCCAGACCCATCTACAAACTCAGCACCATCTAAACTACGTCTGTAAGATAATCCACCCCAAACTTTACCAAAATCCATTTCGCGATAAACCTTAGCATTTATATCTATTGAAGACTCTTCTGTAGCATCTCTGTACATGTACATTATAGAAGGCTCATAGCTCCAGTCACTTCCATACTTACTAAATGTATAACCAGTAGAAAACAAGTATGTTCTTAAGTTTCTAAATTCCCATTGATCACCATTACGATTCCAGTTGATACCATCATTTTCTAAGATATTCTTTGCTGTAAAATGCGCATAAAAATCTAAGAAATGATAAGAAAAGCCAGCATCTATATTAAAATTCGTAGCTGTAGAGCTTGTTGCTAATGGATCAAATTCATCACCAGGCCCTAACCATGTGCTTGCATCTACTTTATACTGTAAAAAGCCTGCATTTATCCCAAATGATAACATATTAAGATCTATCTCATTTCTAGAAAACATTAAATGATATGCAAAACTAGCATATCCACCTAACGTAGAATGATAACCATTAGAATCATTGAATACAATCCCACCAATTCCTACAGGTGTATCCCCAACTCTACCATTAATACTCAATGTTTGTAAACTAGGAGCGTCATCTACTCCAAACCATTGCTGCCTGGCAGTTAATCTAACTTTAGCACAATTTGCAACACCAGCCATTGAAGGATGTATTAGATAATAATTATCTGTTAAATAATCTGAATAAATCGGAACACCTTCTTGAGCAAAACTAAAATTTGCAGTTAAGACTGTAAATGCTACTAAACAAAACTTTTTTAATTTCATAATTTCTTTTATCGTTTCAAGGTAAAATGGGCTTTAAACTCTTTTGTTTGGTTGGTAAGGGGCTCCAGGTACTCTACGGTGAACCAATAGTCGCTCGATGGCATGTTGTTGCCGTT
>NZ_JBSWXE010000009.1:0-94789 GCF_056160445.1 Winogradskyella sp. ABM4_392 | reverse complement strand
TAATCACTAATCACTAATCACTAATCACTAATCACTAATCACTAATCACTAATCACTAATCACTAATCACTAATCACTAATCACTAATCACTAATTATAAGTATCGCTCTCAATCATACCGTCACGTAAACGAATAACACGTTTGGCGTGGGCAGCAATATCTTCTTCATGTGTTACCATAATTACCGTGTTTCCAGAAGCATGGATTTGGTCAAACAACTCCATAATCTCCAAAGAAGTTTTTGAGTCTAAGTTACCTGTAGGCTCATCGGCTAAGATGATAGAAGGTTTGTTTACAAGAGCGCGACCTACAGCAACACGTTGTCTTTGTCCACCAGATAGCTGATTAGGTTTATGATCCATACGATCGGCCAAACCAACATCAGTTAATACTTCAGAAGCTCTATCCACACGTTCTTTTTTAGAAGCACCTGCATAAACCATTGGTAAAGCAACGTTTTCTAAAGCTGTAGTTCTTGGTAATAGATTAAAGGTTTGAAAAACGAAACCTATTTCAGTATTTCTAATGTCTGCAAGCTCATCGTCTGTCATTTGACTAACGTCTTTGCCATTAAGATTATAAGAGCCAGCAGTTGGTGTGTCTAAGCAACCGAGTAGATTCATTAAAGTAGATTTACCAGAACCAGATGGTCCCATAATGGCAACATATTCACCTCGTTTTATGTCTAAATCTATACCTTTTAGAACGTGAACGGTTTCTTGTCCTAATTTAAAATCTCTTATAATGCCTCTAATCTCAATGACGTTGTCGCTCATATAAAAATTCTATTGGTTGCTTAAATCCTCTGCAAGATAAAGAATTTAAAAATCAGTTTGTCAATAAGACGTTAAAGTTGTCGGCTTGTTACAATCTAATTCTAAAATGTTCTTTAGCTTGCTCTTTTCTAAAGAATACAAAGCCTAAATGGAAACAATCTACAGTGACTGTAACAGCATTATAAGACTTAATGTATTCCCAAGCTTCGGTCATTTCTTTAGACCAATAGATGTCGTCAAAAACGAAAATGGAATCGTTGTGAGCTTTAGGTAAAAGTGATTCAAAATATTTGATGGTTGCTTCTTTGTTGTGATGTCCATCAAAAAAAATTAGATCAAAAGATTTTTCTTTTAAATTGGGAATCACCTTTTCAAATTCCCCTGTACTAATATTGATATTGTTTGTTCTCGCTAATTGAATTTTCGTATAAATTGAAATATTAGGACAACCCTCAATACTTGTAATATTTCCTTCAGGATTTCCTAAAGAAATAGCATGAGTTACTATACCTAAATTAGTGCCTAGTTCTAAACTGTTTTTAGGTTTAAGATGTAGAGCTAATCTGAAAAATAGTTTTGTACGTTTTAAAGGTGTGCTAGATATATGCACAATTTGTGATGTTAATCTTTTGTTAGATTTAAATTTACGAGAACCTGAACCAAAATCAGTAATTTCAATTACATCATTGTTTCGTAAAAGTGCATTTCTGTATTCAGTAATTTTGCTGTAGTTGGTATAATTAGTTTTATCATAAAGACATTTTGTTACGAAATCATATACAAAAGGCGAGTGCACACCATGTTGATTGGTGGATTTTAAAAGGAATTTTATGTATTGTTTTATTTGGTACATTTTTTCAATTCTGTTCTCGCAAAGGCGCTAAGCCGCTAAGTTAACAGTACATCTTTGCGTCTCTGAGCCTTTGCGAGAAATCTTTATTCTTCCAATCGTTCTGCCAATTCAAACCAACGTAGTTCTTTTTCTTCAATAGTATCAATGATGACTTGCAATTCTGCTGAAAGTTTGTTGATATCGTCTTGAGATAAATCTGGATTATTAAACTTGGCTTCCATAGCTTTTTTGTCTAACTCTAACGAGCGAATTTTCGATTCTAAATTTTTGTATTCTTTTTGTTCGTTGTACGATAGTTTTGCAGCTTCGTTTTGCTTAACTGCTTCAGTGTTATTTGCTTTCTCTGTGCTTTCTACTTGTTTTGGTTGACTACTATCGTAAGCTCTAAAGTCTGAGTAATTTCCTGGAAAATCTTCAATGATACCTTCACCTCTAAATACAAAAAGATGGTCTACAATTTTATCCATAAAATAACGGTCGTGTGATACCACTAAAAGCACACCTGGGAAATCCATCAAGAAATCTTCGAGTACATTGAGTGTTACAATATCTAAATCATTAGTTGGCTCATCTAGAATTAAAACATTTGGATTCTGAATTAAAACCGTACATAAGTACAGGCGTTTTTGTTCGCCACCACTTAGTTTTTCAACAAAATCGTATTGTTTTTTTCTGTCAAAAAGGAAGCGTTCTAAAAGTTGTTGTGCACTTATTTGTCTGCCTTTAGCTAATGGAATATAATCACCATATTGTCTGATGATATCAATAACTTTTTGCTCTGGTTTTACTGTGATTCCACCTTGCGTGTAATAGCCTATTTTTACGGTTTCACCAATAACTATTTTTCCGCCATCAGCATTAAGACTTCCAGTAAGAAGGTTTAGAAATGTTGATTTACCTGTGCCGTTTTTACCAATAATGCCAATGCGTTCGCCTTTTTTAAAAGTGTAATCAAATCCATCAAGAATTTTCTTGTCTTTAAATGCTTTGGATACATTATGAAACTCAATGATTTTACTGCCAAGGCGTTCCATATTAATTTCTAGCTGTACTTGATGGTCTTTTCTACGTTGGTGCGCTTTCTTTTTTATTTCAAAAAAGTCGTCGATTCTACTTTTAGACTTTGTGGTACGTGCTTTTGGTTGGCGACGCATCCAATCGAGTTCTTTCTTGTAGAGTTGCTTAGCCTTTCCAACTTCTGTTACTTCGTTTTCTATGCGAGCTTCTTTCTTCTCAAGATAGTAGGAATAATTGCCTTTGTATGTGTATAGCTGTCCGTGGTCTAGCTCGATAATTTCGTTACACACACGCTCTAAAAAGTAACGGTCGTGCGTTACCATAAAAAGGGTTTGTTGGGTTTTTGCAAAGTAATCCTCTAACCATTCTATCATTTCTAAATCGAGATGGTTCGTAGGCTCATCTAAGATTAATATGTCTGGTTTGCTTAATAACGCTTGGGCAAGTGCCAAGCGTTTACGTTGACCACCAGAGAGTACACTAACTTTTGAGCTTAAATCATCTAGTTTTAATTGTGATAGAATTTGTTGGTATTGTGTCTCAAACTCCCACGCATTGTTTCTATCCATAGCCTCAAATGCGAGTTGATAGGCTTCAGTGTCTTCAGGATTTTTAAGTGCTTTTTCGTAGGCTTCAATAACTTTTAAGATAGGAATGTCTGAAGCAAAAATGGTTTCTTCAATAGTAAGTTTACTGTCTAAATCTGGTTCTTGGTCCAAAAAAGCCAAGCGTAGTCCTTTTCTAACAACAACTTGCCCTTCATCTGGTGTGTCTTTTCCTGACAGAATATTGAGAATAGAGGTTTTTCCGCTTCCATTTTTAGCAACAAAAGCAATCTTTTGGTCTTTGTGTATGCTGAACGATAAATCTTGGAAAAGTACTAGTTCTCCATAAGACTTTGAAATGTTTTCTACGTTGAGGTAATTCACGCCAATTTTTTTACAAAGAACGAAATAAACCAAAAAGAAACCTAATAGTTTTGTTATTGGTATTGATACATTATATTTGTCTGTAAACATCTATTAATACCCATGAGAAGCATAAAGCTTTTGATTATAGTCCTAGGCTGTAATTTTATTTCATCTTGTATTCCTCACAAAGACACTGTTTATCTTCAAAATAAGGAAAATAGCACTAATGATACTATACCATACAATCTGTCTGAGGTACAGAAACCTTATCGCGTACAGATTAATGATATATTAACAATTCGTATTAAGGTATTAGATCAGGATAATGTAGAAATTTTTAATCCGGTTGGTGAAGGAGTGCCAAATGCAACAAGCAGTCAAGAACGAGCCTATTTTGATGGATTTACGGTTAATTTACATGGTAATATTAGAATACCTTCTCTAGGTGATATTAATGTTCTTAGTTATACTTATGAGGAGATAGAGCAGATGATAAAAGAAAAACTTCTTGAAGATCAATTTAAAGAGACTGCTAATATATTCGTTACGGTTAAATTAGCTGGGTTTAGGTATACAGCTAATGGCGAGGTAGGTAGTCCAGGTACCAATGTTTTGTTTCAGGATAGGGTGAATATATTTGAAGCAATAGCTAATGTTGGTGAAATTCCTGTTACAGGAAATAAAAAGGCAGTAAAAATTATTAGACAGTATCCTTACGGTCAAGAAATACACACTTTAGATCTTACAGATAGAAATGTAATGAATTCGCCTTATTACTATATTCAGCCTAATGATATCATTTACGTAGAGCCATTGAAGCAAAAATCTTTAGGAACAGGCAAAACGGCTGTAGAAACCTTAAGTACAATTTTAACTGTCGTGACTATATTAACTACAACCACATTACTATTTACTAGGATATGAGCAAGGAGGATATTCATATTAAGGATTTTGAGCATGGAGATTCTGGTAGTATATCATTTGATTTTAGAGGCTATCTTTTTAAAGTTCTAAACTTATGGAAGTTTGTTCTTATGTGTGTTGGTGTAGCTATTGTAATAGCCTACTTTATAAATGCGAGAAAACCAAATGTTTATAAATTAGGTTCACTTATCTCAATAGAAAACGACCAAAATCCATTTTTTACTGCTAACACTAGTATTTCATTTAATTGGGGTGGAGTTTCTGGTAAAATGAGTAAAATAATAACAGCTTTAAAAACAAGAACTCATAATGAGAAGGTTGTTGACTCTCTTCAATACTACATGGAGTATTTAGTAGAAGGTAAATACAGAAAAGAAGATATTTATAAAGATGCTCCTTTTAGTTTAAGCATACATAAAGATAAACCTCAGGTAATGGGCTATCCTTTGGGTATTCGTTTTATCGATAACAACCAATTTGAGTTGTTTTCAGAATTTGAGGTCTCTTCACGACAAGGGCAAATTTATAGTGATAAGACATTTACAAGGGTTAATGTTCCTACAGGTGCACATTCTCAAAAGTTTAATGTAGGTGAAGAAATTACACTACCTTATTTTAATGGTAAGCTTACAGTAGTTAATCCCTCTGCTATAAAGAAGGGAGATGAGTATTTTATCAGGTTTTTAAATTTTGATGCTCTGGTAGACAGATATAAAAACGGTATAATCGTTTCGCCATATTCTACTAATTCACCTGTTTTAACTTTACAATTAGCAGGTAATAATAAAGCGAAAATTGTAGATTATCTTAATGCCACTACTGCTATACTTAGTAAAACAGAACTCGAAAGAAAAAATTTGTATGCAACTAATACAATTAGGTTTATAGATAGTAGCCTCTCTGGAGTGAATTCTGATTTGAAAGATTATACAGATGAAATGAATGAGTTTAGACGTAACAACAAAGTCTTTGATGTTACTGAAGAGATAGCTCAAAAATCAGCACAATTAAGGGAATATGAAATAGCTAAAGAAGCAGAAGAACTAAAATTAGACTATTTAGATAATTTAGAGGAGTACCTCAATACAAAGAAAAACTATACACAGATTACTGCTCCTACGGCATTTGGAATCACTGAAGGAAACATACTGAAAAGTGTAACCAAAATAATAGAGTTAGCGACAGAACGGCAAAATTTAGAATATACTACAAAAGAAGGTTCAGGCTTATTTAAAGATATAGATCGCAGAATTAATTCAGAGAAAAAAGTCCTTATAGAAACCATTAATGCTACTAAAAGAACAATCGGTATTCAATTATCTAAGATAAATCAAAATATTGCCAGATTTGAAGCTAGTTTACTAGACTTACCTCAAGACCAACAGGAGTATCTGAAAATTCAGCGAAAATTAGATATTAGCCAAGAAGCTTATGATATTTATATGGCTAAAAGGAGTGAAGCTGCAATTGTAAAAGCGGCTAATATTTCTGATATTACAGTAATTGATGAGGCTAAAGATATTGGAGGACATAGAATAGGGCCAAATAAGTCTCTTAACTACATGATGGGATTAATGATGGGATTATTTTTACCATTATCATTAATTTTTGTCTCATACCTTTTAGATAACACTTTGCATGGATCTGATGAGGTCGAACAATTATCTAATATTCCAATATTAGGGCTTATAGGAAAATATAAATACAAAAATAATTTAATAGTATTTGAAAAGCCTAAATCTGCTGTTGCAGAGTCATTTAGAGCGATAAGATCTAGTCTGCAGTTTTTTTATAAAAAGCTAGATAAGGAAGAAGGTAAAACATTAATGATAACCTCTTCAGTTAGTGGTGAAGGTAAAACGTTCTGCTCTATTAATATGGCAACTGTCTATGCTTTATCTGGTAAGAAAACCATTTTATTAGGATTGGACTTAAGAAAGCCAAAGATTTTTGATGATTTTAATATTACTAACGATAAGGGAATTGTTAATTGTCTAATTGGTGAAAGTACTATTGAAGATGTTATTGTCAAAACACATATTGACAACCTTGATATAATATTATCTGGTCCAATTCCTCCAAATCCTTCAGAATTACTGATGAGCGATAACATGAAGGTTTTAATGGAAAAGCTAAGGAAAGATTACGATATGATTGTTTTAGATACTCCACCTTTGGGCTTAGTGACTGATGCATTAGAATTGACACAATATGCGGATGCTACTCTATTTATGGTACGATTAGATTATACTAAAAAAGGTATGCTAGCACTTATTAACGCAAAGTATCGTAGAGGAGAGGTAAAGAATATTAGTTTTGTTCTTAACTTTTATAAACACAAAACAAATCATAATTACGGCTACGGCTACGGTTATGGATACGGTTATGGTTATGGCTACGGTGTTTACGGAAATGCATATCACGAAAAGGATAAACAGTCTTTCTTAAGGAGAGCAAAGAATTTCTTGAGACGTCTCTAAACTCTGTAAGAATAAGATTTTGATTACCAAAAGACAACTAAGGATAAAGCGAATATTCGATATTCTGTTAGTTTTATTATTATTACCAATTTTATTTATTCCAATTGTTCTTTTTGTAATTATTGCTAGTATAGATACTAAAAAATACGGTGTTTTTTCTCAAAAAAGAGTAGGACAGCATGGTAAACTTTTTAAAATCTATAAGATAAGAACCCTTAAAGAAGGTATACATCGATTGGGTCATTTAGACAAAAGTGCAACATCATTTGGTAAATTTCTAAGGAAAACCAAATTAGACGAGTTACCTCAATTGTTTAATGTACTAAAGGGTGATATGAGTTTTGTGGGACCTCGTCCTGATATTCAGGGTTTTGCAGATGAATTAGTAGGTGATGATCGAATTGTATTGCTAGTTAAACCAGGTGTAACAGGAGAGGCTACTCTAAAATATAGAGATGAAGAAAAGGTATTAGAACGGCAAAAAGACCCTGAACATTACAATAGAACGATTATTTGGGTAGATAAAGTGAAAATCAACAAAAACTACGTTATGAATTACAGTTTTTCTTTAGATTTGAAACTCATTTTTAAATCCATTCTTAACAGATGATACATTCTGAAGATAAAATTGCAATTATTGGATTAGGTTATGTTGGTTTACCACTTGCTGTAGAATTTGCAAAGCAATTTTTCGTTGTTGGTTTTGATATAAACAAACAGCGAATCAATGAGTTAAATTTAGGTGTAGATAAAACACTAGAAGTCGATAATGATAATCTTAAATCTGTTTTAACTACAGATTTAAATGCAAATAATGGATTGTATATCACAGATAGTGTAGACGCACTCTCAGTAGCAAATGTATATATTGTTACTGTACCAACACCAACTGACGCGCTTAAAAGACCAGTGTTTACACCACTAATTAAAGCAAGTGAAACTGTTGGTAAGGTTCTAAAACATAATGATATAGTTGTTTACGAATCAACAGTTTATCCTGGCGCTACAGAAGATATATGTATTCCTGTATTAGAAAAAGTTTCAGGCCTTACGTTTAACAAAGACTTTTATGCAGGCTACTCTCCAGAACGTATCAATCCAGGCGATAAAAAACATACAGTTACTAAGATTTTAAAAGTAACCTCAGGCTCAACACCAGAGATTGCTGAGAAAATAGATCAGCTATATAAAAAGGTTATAACGGCAGGAACACATCTTGCTCCTTCAATAAAAGTCGCTGAAGCTGCTAAGGTTATTGAGAACTCTCAAAGAGATATTAATATTGCTTTTGTTAATGAGTTGTCTAAGATTTTTAGACTTTTAGACATTGATACCAAAGCCGTATTAGAAGCTGCTGGTACCAAGTGGAATTTCTTAAAATTCTCACCAGGTTTAGTTGGCGGTCATTGTATTGGTGTAGATCCTTACTATTTAGCACAGAAGGCTATTGAGTCTGGTTACAATCCAGAGATTATTTTAGCAGGTCGTAAGATGAATGATAGTATGGGAAGCTATGTAGCTACTGAGACTGTTAAAATGATGATTAACAAAGGAGCAACTATAAAAGGATCTAATGCACTTGTATTAGGAATTACTTTTAAAGAAAACTGCCCAGACATCAGAAATTCTAGAGTTATAGATATTATTGAAGAATTAAAGTCTTACCATGTTAATGTAGATGTTTATGATCCATGGGCTTCTGCAGAAGAAGTAAAGCACGAATATAATTTGGATTTAAAGTCGTCAATGTCTGAGTTAAAGCAAGGTTATGATGCTATAATACTAGCGGTTTCTCACAAAGAGTTCTTAGAGTTATCTCTAGATAATCTAAAATCAGATAAATGTGTCATTTTTGATGTAAAATCATTGTTACCTCAAGATACTGTTGATGCACGTTTATAAAAATTAACCTCAAATCTATATGATGTACGCAAATCAATACCATACCGAAGACCTATCTCAACTCAGCTTTTTAGTTACGGGTGGAGCTGGTTTTATAGGCTCTAATATTGTAGAATATTTGTTAAAATATGGAGCTAAGAAAGTCAGGGTTTTAGATAACTTTTCTAATGGTTATCGTGAGAACTTAACTGAGTTTATGGATAACCCTTCTTTTGAACTGTTAGAAGGAGATATAAGAGACTTAGATACTTGTAAAAAAGCAATGGAAGGTATAGACTATGTGACGCATCAGGCAGCTTTGGGTTCTGTGCCACGTTCTATTAACGATCCAGCAACATCTAATGAAGTTAACATCTCTGGGTTTTTAAATATGCTTATTGCCTTAAAAGAAAGTCCAACCGTTAAGCGTATGATGTATGCAGCTTCGAGTTCTACTTATGGAGATAGTAAAGCGTTGCCAAAAGTTGAAGATAATATAGGGAAGCCTTTATCACCTTATGCAGTAACCAAATATGTCAATGAATTATATGCTGATGTTTTTGGAAAAACTTACGGTACGGATGTTATAGGTCTACGATATTTTAATGTATTTGGTCCAAAGCAAAGTCCTAATGGTGCTTATGCAGCTGTAATTCCATTATTTATGCAGGCTTTAAAAGATAATAAGCCTTCTAAAATAAATGGAGATGGTGAGCAAACCAGAGATTTTACTTTTGTAGATAATGCAGTACAGGCTAACATTAGAGGGTTCTTTGCACCAAAAGAAGCAGCTAACGAAGTATTTAATGTGGCATGTGGTGAGCGTATTTCAGTAAATTATTTGTGGGATTCCTTAAGAGTTGCTGCTGATTCAGATTTACAAGCTGTTTACGGACCACCAAGACAAGGAGATGTTAGAGATTCTTTAGCCAATATTTCTAAGGCAGAAAAGCTACTAGGTTATAAACCTCAATATACGGTTAAAGAAGGTCTAAAAATTACTTGGGACTACTTTAATTAACAGAAGAAATACTTTCTTACTGTACCAACAAAATTCCGAATAAATAGTATATTAGCGTGACTAATTAAAACACGTAAATTTGTCTAATTACAAAGAAGATGAGTGGCTCTATACCATCTCTGCAAAGAGAAAACTCATCGACTTCAATTTTAAGGAAATTTGGCGTTATAGAGACTTGTTGTTGTTGTTTGTAAAACGAGACATCGTTACACTTTACAAGCAAACAATTCTAGGTCCACTTTGGTATCTTATTCAGCCTTTAT
Organism: Winogradskyella sp. ABM4_392; assembly: GCF_056160445.1. Lineage (NCBI taxonomy): Bacteria > Pseudomonadati > Bacteroidota > Flavobacteriia > Flavobacteriales > Flavobacteriaceae > Winogradskyella > Winogradskyella sp. ABM4_392. The sequence continues at coordinate 84,662 of NZ_JBSWXE010000009.1, read as the reverse complement.
TCACTTCGGTAATTTTTACATTAGTTTTTAATAATCTTGGAGATATAAAAACGGGTGGCATTCCACCATTTTTATTCAATTTAGCTGGTATTACAGCATGGAATTATTTTAGAGACTGCCTTACAAACACCTCAAATACTTTTACTAAAAACCAAAATATCTTTGGCAAGGTCTATTTTCCTCGTGTTATATTACCAATGTCTGTTACGATATCAAATCTTTTAAAATTTGGTATTCAATTACTCATATTTTTTGGCTTCTTTTTGTATTACAAATCGTCTGGCTTCGCAGTAGGCATAAACAGTTATATATTATTATTTCCTGTTTACGTTATAATTATGGGCATGTTTGGTTTAGGATTGGGTATGATTTTTTCGTCCTTAACCACCAAATATAGAGACGTCACAGTATTATTAAACTTTGCTGTTCAATTACTCATGTACCTTTCTGCAGTGCCATATCCAATGTCAGAGGCTAAAGCTAAGTTTCCTCCTTTGGTTGCTAGTATTGTTGAGTATAATCCAGTAACACAAATTATTGAAGGATTTAGGCATATGCTTTTAGATATAGGAGATTTTAATCTTAATCGTTTTGTATACACCTTAAGTGTTAGTGTTATTGTATTTTTAGTAGGACTAATTATATTTAATAGAACCGAAAAATCGTTTATAGATACCGTTTAGAGCTATGTCTAACGTCATTTTAAAAGTAGAACATATAAGTAAACAATACAGACTTGGTCTTGTAGGCACAGGAACGCTCAGTCATGACCTAAAGCGTTGGTTCTATAAAATACGAGGTAAAGAAGATCCGTATTTACAAATTGGTGACACAAATGATAGAAGCAAGGCTGCAGAAAGTGACTACGTTTGGGCAATTAAGGATATTAATTTTGAAGTTAAACAAGGGGAGGTTCTGGGTATTATAGGTAAGAATGGAGCAGGAAAATCTACCTTGCTTAAAATATTATCTCGTGTCACTAGCCCAACAACAGGTCAAATAAAAACTAAAGGTCGCATAGCATCATTATTAGAAGTAGGTACAGGATTTCATCCTGAGCTTACCGGAAAAGAGAACATTTATCTCAATGGAGCAATTTTGGGTATGACCAAAGCAGAGATTAAAACCAAAGAGCGAGAGATTATAGAGTTTTCTGGTTGTGAGCGTTATATAGATACACCAGTAAAGCGTTACAGTTCTGGTATGCGTGTACGCTTAGCATTTGCCGTAGCTGCATTTTTAGAGCCTGATATCTTAGTGGTAGATGAGGTGTTAGCCGTTGGTGATGCAGAATTTCAGAAAAAAGCTATTGGCAAAATGCAAGACATTTCTAAAGGAGATGGCAGAACGGTTTTATTTGTAAGTCATAATATGGCTGCAGTTAAGAGTTTATGTACCAGAGCTATAGTTTTAGAGCATGGCAAAATGGCTTTTAGAGGCAGTACAGATGATGCAGTAGATTTCTATTTATCTAAAGACAAGAAAAAACCAAAGATTAATTTAAGCGAGAGAGTAGATAGATTTGGTAATGGAAAAATTAAACTTACAGATATAAAATTACTTAATGAAAATAATAATGAAATTGAGCAGATAATTTCTGGAGAACAATTGAGAATTAAAATGCAATTTCAAAAGAATGATAAAGATATTGATTACCAAAAGTTTTTTATTGGGATTAACTTTAAAGATGAACAAGGACAAATTGTTTTAAGTTATTTGAGTGATGAAATGGCGAGTGATTTATCTAATTTTGAAATTAAAAATGAAATAGTTTTAGTAATACCTAATCTTTATATTAGAGCAGGTTTATATAATCTTCGAGTACAAACAGGAATAGGTGTCAAAAGGGATGACCAATTTGATACAATCGAAAATGCTGAGTTGGTGCAAGTTTTACCTGGTAAAATTTGGAAAGAAGGTATTGTTAATAGACCAGGTAGTTATGCCATATTACCAGGAGAATTTAAACCTGTATAATGGATATGTCTAATAAAATACTGAACAGGTTAAAAAAAAAATTATTTTCTTCTAATAAGAAGCCTAAACCTAATAAAAAAGCAATTTGGGTATTTGGTATGCAGAAATCTGGAACTTCTGTCATAGCTGGTTTATTAGCTCATAGATTGGGATATTCAGTAACTTTGGATACTGAAATGTTATGGAACCCATATTTACAAGACATAAAAGATAATAAACTTGATTTTGTTGAACATATATTTAATTACCCAGAAGATTTTTCAAAACAAATAATTAAAGAACCTACTGCGTCTTTAATAATCAACCATGTTGAAAAGTTTTTCCACCTAGATAAGTATGTGTTTATTTATAGAAATCCTTTTGATGTTATCAGATCCATATTGAATAGATTAGAGATAAGAGGAGATATGGATGATGTTGATATCAACAGTATAAACCATAACTGGCAGTATATTTTTGTTGACGGAAAAGATTATATAAAAAGACTTGCTTCTATATGGTTAGATGTTTATTCTCAAGACAAATATATTTCTAATGATAAATGTTTGTTTGTTAGCTATGAACTGTTTATGAATAATAAAGTTGATTTTATAGATAAATTATGCCATAAATTGAAACTAAAAAAGAAAAATTCTATTATTCATTTATTAGATAAAGATTTCCAACCTAGAGGAAATACTAATGTAGATATAAAGGCTTTTTTTGGCGAAAAGAACTATCAAATTATAACAGATATTTGTTCAAAAAAGGCTGAAGAGCTAGAAAGTAAATTTTCATTTAAAACTAACTAGTGGCAAAAGAACACATATTACATGTTTTTGATGACGAAAAATTTATAGATGGAGCTATAGGTTTGTTTGATTCGGATACAATTTTCTGCCATAAGTATGTTGTAGTCTCAACAAATATCAATGAATTAAAATATGTTACCTCAAAGAAAGTTATTACTGTAAAATATGATAGAGTCTCCTATGTAGAGACCATAAAAAGTATTCTAGAGAGTGATAACATAAAAGTAGTTGCGGTACATGCTTTAAATCAGGCCAAATGGGAGCTTATAAATAGTTTAGATAAGTCCTACACCTTTGTCTGGTTTATTTTTGGTTATGATTTATATAATAACTGGAAACCTTTTTATCAAAATCTTTTTGAGAAGCAAACCAAAGCTTATGAAAATAGACTAAAAAGTAAAAAGTTACTTTTTGTTGAAAAAATAATTAGATACCCATTTGTTTATAAGTTGCTTGCTAACATTTCATACAAAAGATTAGAAGGAGTTAATAGTGGGTTGTTTAGCGTTCTAAGAGAAAACCATCCCAAGCAGTTTTATCAAGCAGTTAAAAAAATAGACTTTGTAGCTCCTATTTTAAGATCTGAAATGGAATTGGTGAAAAAGATGAATCCAAGACTTAGTTATTTGCCTTTTACTTATAATAGTTTAGAAAATTTTTCAAGAGGAATAGATGCAAAAGTAAACGAAGATTCGTCAAATATCTTGGTTGGTAATTCTGCTAGTTCAACAAATAACCATTTAGAAGTTTTTATAAAGCTATCCAAAGTAAATTTAGGTAAAAGAAAAGTAATTGTACCATTAAGCTATGGTGATAATACTTACAGAGCATTTGTCTTAGAAAAAGGGAGAACATATCTTAAAGAGCATTTTGTCCCTATTTTAGATTTTATACCTTTAGAACAGTATAATAGTCTGCTAGCAAGTTGTAGTATAGCCATTTTTAACCACAGAAGGCAACAGGCACTCGGTAATGTTATGGTAATGGTTTCTAAAGGTGCCAAAGTTTTTATCAATGATAAAAGCCCAATCTATAAAGAATTTAGAAAAGAAGGACTAAACATTTATCGCTCTGATGAGATAAATAATAACACAATTAATGATGCTTTTAGTGAAAACAAAAGCAAGTACAATATAAATAAGATAAAATCATTATATGGTCATAATACTGTTATGGAAAAGCTGAGTAAGTTAACTTTAACATTAAGTAAGTTTATTGCTGATGACTAATTTCTTATTACTGTATTTTTATAATTATTAAACCTAAATAGGCATTTGAATGATCAATGTAACTAGAACATTTTTACCACCTCAAAAAGAATATGAATCCATCTTAAGTCGTGTTTGGGAAACCGGTTGGATTACCAATAGAGGTGTTTTAGTTTTAGAATTAGAAAAGAGATTAAAAGAATATTTAAATATTGAGCATTTAACACTAACGACCAATGGTACACTTCCCTTACAGATAGCTATTAAAACATTACAGTTAAAAGGTGAAATAATAACGGCTCCTTTTAGCTATGTAGCAACCACTAGTAGTATAGTTTGGGAAGGCTGTAAGCCTGTTTTTGTTGATATTCATCCAGATTATTTAACAATAGACGAAACAAAAATAGAGGAAGCAATATCCGATAAAACTTCTGCTATAATGGCAACCCATGTTTTTGGTAATCCATGCAATGTAGAGGTTATTGAAGCAATAGCATCTAAGTACAATTTAGCGGTTATTTATGATGCAGCACATTGTTTTGGCGTAACGTATAAAGATAGATCAATATTTAGTTTTGGAGATATAAGTACCTGTAGTTTTCATGCAACTAAATTATTTCATACAGGAGAAGGAGGAGCAATAATCACCAAAGACGAAGATTTACACCATAATCTTTATCATCATCATAATTTTGGACATGATGGTTCTGAGGCATTTCACGGCTTAGGTATAAATGCTAAGATGAGCGAATTACAAGCTGCTATGGGTTTAGCAGTATTGCCACATTTTAATGAGATATTAAACAAAAGGAGAGCTATTGTTGATGCTTATAATACAGCTTTTAAGAATGCTAAACTACAATTGCTTAAGATAAGAGAACATACAAAATGGAATTATTGCTATTATCCAATTATTTTTGATACTGAAGCCATGCTTCTAAAAGTTAAAAGTGAATTAGAGGATAACGGCATTATGCCAAGACGTTATTTTTATCCAAGTTTGGATACACTTCCTTATGTAAATGAAAGTCTTTGCGAAATATCTAAGAGTATAGCATCAAGAATATTATGTTTGCCTTTGTATGTAGGCCTTCAAAATGACCAACAGCAACAAATAATAAATATCATTAAAGAGTATGTATAAGAATATTTTAATCATATCAGATAATCAATATATGTGCAGTCAATTTCTTAATCTGCTTACTAAAAATGATTATTTTAGTGTAAACTGGACATTTGCAATTAGCCCCTTTTCGGATATAAACGAGTTTGTATTAAATGATGATATAGAAATAAAAGTAATCAATTTAAAAGAAGACAATGTAATTACAGAGATTATTAATACCTATGATTTAGTTTTTTCTATTCACTGTAAACAGCTTTTTCCTAAAAGGCTTGTTAATAAGGTAAAATGTATTAATATTCATCCAGGTTATAATCCCATAAATAGAGGTTGGTATCCACAGGTATTCGCAATTATAAATAATCTTCCTACAGGTGCAACAATACACGAGATAGATGAACATCTAGACCATGGTCCTATTATTTCAAGAGAATTTGTAGATAAAGAAATCACAGATACTTCAGAAAGTTTATATGCTAAGATAGTAGCTAAAGAACTAGAAATACTAGAGAAGAATATTAAAAGTATTATAGAAGGTTCGTACAAGATAATTTTTCCTGAGAATGAAGGGAATTTGTTTTTTAAGTCTGATTTCAAAGAATTATGTCATATTAAGAGTGATGAAAAAATGAATGTATCAGAATTTGTAAATAGAATACGTGCGCTCACTCACGGTAATTTCAAAAATGCATATTTCATAGACCCAGAAACACAAAAGAAGATTTATTTAAGTATTAATTTATCTATTGAAAACTAATCTGCTTTGGTATTAAATTATCTTTGCAGTAATTATAGTTTCCCTAGTGTTGTACTATAAATTATTCTTATGCCTAAACAAGCACTTGTTTCCATAATTATCCCAACCTATAATCGTGCACATTTATTGGGTGAGACATTAGATGCTGTTTTAGCGCAAACATATACACATTGGGAATGTATTGTTGTAGATGATGGGAGTACAGATACTACAAAAGTATTATTAGATGCCTATTGCGCTAAAGACCATAGAGTTAAATACTACCAAAGGCCTAATAATCATCAGTCAGGTGGTAATGGAGCCAGAAACTTTGGATTTGTAAAAAGCACAGGAACCTATCTTATCTTTTTAGATTCTGATGACGTGTTAATGCCTTTTGCTTTAGAGCAACGTATTACTTCTATAGATTCTAGATCTTTAGATATGTTGGTGGTTGAGTCTGCTGTCTTCACAAAAGTTATAGGAGATACCAATAAAGTTTGGAATACTATTGGCTCTACAAGAAGCAATGAAGAATTTTTAATTCGGTTTTTTAATATTGATATGCCTTGGCAAACAGCTGGTGTAATGTGGAATAGACAGTTTTTTATAAAATGTGGTCAATGGAATGAAACACTAAGAGCGTGGCAAGATTGGGAACTACACTGTAAAGCATTATTATATAATCCAGATTTAGCTGTTGGTTCAAAGCAATTAGATAATTATTACAGGCACCTCACTGAGGATGGTATTGCAAACTCATACAAAAGTAAGTCTTACCTAAAAGCTATGGAAAAAGCGTTGCTTTCGGTTTATGAGGTATTAAAAGAAAATAAAGGTGATGATGCACACTTAATGACTTATTACAAAAAATTAATCTTTAATATGCTTATAAAACGACCATTATCATTTAATTACAATGGGTTTCCTCTAAGACATATATTCAAACCATCTTATTTTAAAGATATTTCCAGATTTCAATTTTTAAAAATTTATGCTGTAGAGTTACTCGGAAAAAGTACTAAGATTAGAAAATATATTCTAGGCAAGATTTATAAAAAACAACAACTATATTTACAAATGCAATCGAGTCATCTTAAATAATGTACTGCCCAAATGTCTTCTAAACCAAATCATATTTTAACCGGAATTTCTGTTATTATTTGCACCTACAATGGCAAACAAAGACTTGTAAGTACATTAGAGCATCTTGTTGCGCAAAAACATACAGTCCCTTGTGAGATTATTTTAGTAGATAACGCATCTACAGACCATACAAAAACTTTTGCTGATAACTGGTGGCAATTGCATGGTGTTAACTCATTAATAACTTATACCTCTTATACAGAAAAAACACCAGGTAAATCTTATGCTCAAGCCCTAGGTTACAGCAAGGCAAAATATAGCTACATGCTTATTTGCGATGATGATAATTGGTTATGTGATACCTATATACAAACCGCTTTTGATATTATGGAAGAACATCAAAATATAGGTGCTCTAGGTGGTTGTAGTGAAGCTGTTTTTGAAAAAGAAAAACCAGATTGGTTTGATAAGTATGCCCATTATTATGCTGTAGGACCTCAAGCCAAAAATTCTGGAAATGTTACCAATGAAGCAGAGTATCTTTATGGTGCCGGAATGGTAATACGTAAAGCACATTGGCAAGAACTCATAGATTTAGGTTTCGAGCATATTTTAAGTTGTAGAAAAGGTGATGCTCTTAGTTCTGGAGGTGATACAGAATACTGCTATGCATTACAATTATTAGGATATGATATATGGTATGATGATAGATTAAATTTTAAACATTTTATGACAGATGGTCGTCTAAACCTTAAGTATTTGTCGCGTTTAAGAAAAGCGATGTCTCATTCAAATTTTGTCATTATTGCTTATAGAGATGTATTGTCTAATAAAAATAAGATAAATCGTGGTTTTTACGCTAATCATATAAAGAGTCAACTAAAGCGAGGTTTTTTTAAAAATATATACAGACGCTTATTTGGCAACTATGAACAAAAAGAAATAGGTCTTAATTATTTTAGGAAGCTTTATTATTTATGTTTTCACCAAAATGCATATTTTGATAATGTCTCTTTAATTAAAAAGTGGTTACCATAAGCTTTATTTTTGTGAAACATATTCTTTAACAAAATTCATGGATTCAGTTTTAGTTTCTGTAATTATTCCAACCTTTAATAGAGCACAATATATTGGTGAGGCTATAGATAGTATTATAGCACAGACCTATACAAATTGGGAATGTATTATAGTTGATGATGGTTGTACGGACAATACAGCAGAAATACTCCAAGATTATACTAAGCGAGATTCTAGGATTAAATATGTTGTAAGGCCAGAGCAATTTAAAAAAGGAAGTAATGGCAGTCGTAATTATGGTGTAACTGTAAGTCAAGGTAAACTCATAGCTTTTAATGATGATGACGATATATGGTTGCCAGAAAAGTTAGAGCAGCAGGTTCCTATATTTAAATCACATCCAGAAGTGGGTTTAGTAACTGGGCATATAGAGTATGTTAACCAAAAAGGGCAACGTTCTGGACGTGTTATAAAACAAGTAGGTAATCATGGTAAAGTCTTTAAGGATTTGTTGTTGAAAAACCGAATGTCTATGATTACTCCTGTTGTAAGACGTGAAGTTTTTGATAAAGTAGGCTTTTTTAATACCGATTTTAAAATTTTTGAAGATTGGGAGTTTTGGAGACGAGTAGCCTATTATTATCCGTTTTATAGTTTAGATACTGTTTTGGCTTGTGTAAGAAAACACGATGCTAATACGTCGCTCATTGTAACTAATAATCCATTAGAACAATATCAACGTTATAATTCCTTAAATACAGCATTACTTGGATGGGGAAAAGATTTCTTTACAAAAGCAGATTTAAAGTTAATTGAGAAACAATCTTGGAAACGTTATAAGCAATTATTAGAAAACCATTGTAAAGGCTTAATTAAAAAGTTGTTGTTTTTTATACAAGTTTTTACACATTCACTAAGAGGTGGATTAAAGTTGCTTTATTTGTTCATTAAATACGAAATATTCAATAGGTAACTCCGTAATTTATTTATAAATTTCGACTATGTCAGAAAAGCTCACTTCAAAAGCATATTGGGAAACCTATTATAATCATAATCATACAGATAGAAAACACATTACTACCGTGTGTTCGTATTATGACAAGTTGTGGGAAATTTTTATTCGTCCTAACAGTAAATCAAAACGTTTTATAGAGATTGGTGGTTTTCCTGGTCGATATTTGGCTTATCTGTCCAGTAAATACCAATTAAGACCTACTTGCTTAGATTACAATTCTGATACTACGCAAATAGAAGGATCTTTTAAAGTAATGGATGTTAACGAATATGACATCCTTCAAAAGGACTTCACTACCTATAAACCAGTAGAGCGATACGATTATGTAATGTCTAATGGCTTCATAGAGCATTTTAAAGATTACGACCATATACTAGATCTTCATGTTGATTATATGAATGACAATGGACGATTAATGGTTATGATACCTAATATGAAAGGCTATGTAAAGCTTTATAAATACATGGTAGATATTAAAAATTTAAAGGTTCATAATTTAAAGTGTATGCGTTTAAAGGTGTTTAAGGACTTTGCGAAGCGTCATAATCTATCGATTCTTCATTTAGATTATTATGGTGGATTTCCTCTAGGTGTACATCAAAAAAATAATTTTTTGCAAAAACTCATATTCAAAGGGCACCGTTTAATATTTAAGTATTTTGCAAACGATTGGTTAAAAAAACATCCTTCAAAATATTTCTCTTCAGCTATAGTTGCCATTTTTGAAAAACAATAATTTATGTGTGGATTTGTAGGAGAGTTTACCTTTAACGAAGGACAGATTACCAAAAAAGATATATTTAAATCCATTTTAGATTTATCTAAGCAGAGAGGACCAGACTATTCGGATATTGTTAGTGATGCTGGTTTTCAACTTGGGTTTAATCGTTTAGCTATTTTAGATACATCTCCAAATGGCAATCAGCCAAAACAAAGTCCAAGAGGACGCTATCATGTAGTGTTTAATGGTGAAATATACAATTATAAAGATCTAGCAGAGTCCTATAAACTTACCAATTTAAAATCGAATTCAGATACTGAAGTTCTTATACATTTGCTAGATGTATTGGGAGTAAAAGAGACTATAAATGTGCTAAATGGTATGTTTTCCATTGCAATTATTGATGCAGAACAGGATTGCTTATTCCTTACTAGAGATTTTGCAGGTATTAAACCTTTGTTTTATGGTATAACTTCTGAGGGTGTTGTGATGGCATCACAATTTAACCAGGTATATACACATCCTTGGTTTTGTAAAACCTTGAGATTATTGCCTCAAATGGTGAAATCTTATTTTGGTTTTGGTTATATGCAATCTCCAAATACCATTTACGATGGTATTTTTCAGGTAAATCCTGGGGAACTAGTAGAAATTAAGAAGGATAAGTCGGTTAGTAAAACAATAATTACAGATTTTAGCAAAGAACAGTCTTATGATTACGAAGCAAAATCTAACCTTTCTAAGACTATAAAAACTGCTGTAGCCAAACAGTTGGTTAGTGATGTGCCTCTAGCAACATTTTTAAGTGGAGGTATAGATAGTCCGCTTATTAGTGCTTATGCCAAAAAAGAAATTCCATCTATTGAAGCTTTTACCTTAAAAGTTGATAATCCAAAATATAATGAGAGTGATATTGCAAAATCTTATGCAGAACATTTAGAATTAAAACAACATATCGTTGCAGTTGAAGAATCAGATTTGTTATCAGAAATTGATAATCATTTTAAAGCGTTTTCTGAACCATTTGGTGATTTTTCAAGTATTCCGACGTATGTCATTTCTAAAGAAGCCAAAAAAAAGCATACTGTAATGCTATCTGGTGATGGTGGTGATGAGTTGTTTTTTGGTTATCCTAGAATGTTGGATGTTTTACAAAAGCGTTGGTGGTTTAAGTTGCCTTATGTTATTAGAAAACCTATAGCGCAAGTAACTAATAAACTTGGGTTAACAAATACTTGGGCTCCATACTTTAAAACCTTAAATGATTTTATAATCAATAAGCATTTAAAAATTCCAGCGGATAAACTCAATAGAATTGTTCCTAAAACATCATTTTCTTCGCAGCTTAAACAGCTTTATAAATTTAACAACAACAAAAACAAGCTTTTACATCAACTACGTTTTAATGAGTTTTATGCGCATATGCAACGTGTCTTAATAAAGGTAGATCGTGCCAGTATGGCTCATAGTTTAGAAGTTAGAGTGCCTTTTTTATATAAAAGCGTTATTACTTTGGCTTGGAAACAGAAAGGTCAATTACAGAGTAAACAAGATTTAAAGAAAGATCTTAAGGTTTTGTTGGCTAATGAGGTGCCAGAATCTTTAATTAACAAAAAGAAGATGGGTTTTTCGGTACCACTAGAAGATTGGATGCACCAACATTTAAAACAAGATGTTTTAGACGTAGTATTCGAAAAACCATTTTATGGTGACGATATTATAAATGTTAAAGCAGTGAGAGATTACATCAATGATTTTTTCGATAAAAAGCATAATAATGCTTGGGGAGTATGGCATATCTATGCTTGGCAGAAGTGGTGGATTATACATGGAACAAACTAACTAAGCTTAAGTTAAATATCATTTAATATAACTTACTTTTCAATGTGCTAGACTAGTTGCATTTAGTATATTAGCGTTACTATTATGAAAGTATTAGAAACTCCAATCTTACCAACTAGACACAGCTATGCTAAAATGCAAAAGCCTCATCAAATTCACTATGAGGCAATATGTGTTTTTGCTGCTACAGGTTTTTTTTTAGATGATGATACTTATTATAAAGATGAGGTCTGTTTAAGGCCTGGATCTAAACACACTTTTGACGAAAATGATTATTTAGTTAAAAGTGAACCTTGGTTTCATTGGCACTATTCACCTAGAGATATAAACTTTCAACAAGCATTAGACGAATATGTTACTCTATTTACAGATATTACTAAAGATTTAATAGCTGATAATCCTGTTATTTTACCATTATCTGGTGGAATAGATAGTAGAAGTCAGGCGCTAGTTCTTAGTGATTTAAAAAACCCTGTACATTCTTATAGTTATTATTTTCCAGGCGGTTATCCAGAACATAAGATAAGCAAACAAATTGCTAAAGTCTGTAATTTTACCTTTGATGCCTTTAAAATTCCAAAAAGTTATTTGTGGGATAGTATAGATGATTTAGCCTTATCCAATAGATGCTTTTCTGAGTTTACGCATCCAAGGCAAATGGGAGTTTTAGAAGAGCTTAAGCAAATGAAAGGCGTTTTTTATTTAGGACATTGGGGAGATGTACTTTTTGATAGAGGAGCGCCAGAACATACAAAAGACTCAGAGTTAACAGAACTGCTCCTAAAAAAAATGCTTAAACCTGGAGGTTTAGAATTTGCCGAAGCCCTTTGGGAAGCATGGCATTTAAAAGGGGATTTTAAGTCTTACCTAATTTCTAGAATAGAATCATCACTTTCTAAAATAAAAATTGATAATGTTAGTGCCAAAGTTAGAGCTTTTAAAACCTCACAATGGGCACATCGCTGGACTACTACAAATCTGTGTGTTTTTGAAAAGGCGAATCCTATTAAGCTACCATACTATGATGATAGAATGATGGAATTTATTTGTACAATTCCTGAAGCGTTTTTAGCAGATAGAAAGTTGCAAATTGCACATATTAAACAAAACAAAAAATTAGCGCGTATTACTTGGCATGAGCAAAAGCCATTTAATCTAAATAACTATCAATACAACAAGATGCCTTATAACTTACCATATAGGATTTATAGTAAATTAAAGCGCGAATTTAATGCTATGGTTGGTAACCCATACATACAACGTAATTTTGAATTACAATTATTGGGATCAGAAAACGATGAGCAGTTACAGAGCTATTTATTTAATTCAGATTTTAATAGCTTTATACCTAAAGAACTAATAAGTAAATTTTATTCAAAATTTAAAAATACAGATACAGTGTATTATTCTACACCAATCTCAATGTTATTAACAATGTCGCTTTGGCACAAACATTTTCTCAAAGAAAAAGTATGAAGTTATCTGTTGTAATTCCTGTATATAATGGTGCTGAGTTTATTGAGAAGTCCTATAATTCTATTATTAATCAACAACTCAACGATTTTGAAATTATCTATGTAGATAATAACTCTAAGGATGATACCTCAAAAAATATCGAAGTGTTTGTGGCTAAGGACAGTCGTGTAAGATTATTGCATCAACCTAAGCAAGGAGCAGCACCAGCACGTAATATGGGAATTAAAGCCGCATTAGGTGATTATGTTTACGTTTTTGATGTTGATGATGAAATTTATCCAAATGCTCTAAATCGGTTAATCTCTATTTTAGATAAACACCCAGATGTAGTAGCAGCTTTTGGAAAAATGGTAAAATCCGATAAGGGAATTGCCGAAACACCAAAACCTACTGATGAAACAGGTGAAATTAGTATTAAAGATGCACCTTATTGGGGATTGAAGTGGTTTTCTAACTTAAAAATAGTAGTAGGTCCACCAGCATTTTTATATCGTAAAACGGTCTTTGATGCTATAGGTCTGTATAACGAATCTATTAAGAATAATGAAGATACAGCATTAGATGTAAAATTAGGTTTAACACAGCGTATAGCATTTCTTGACACTTACGTTTACTTATACTTTAAACATTCAGACTCTACGATAGAACAAACAAAACGACGTATTCCAAGAGCTTTTATGATCTGGCCACGATTGGTTAAAGAACACTTACCATTTTATTTAGAACACCCAACTCCAAAAAGGTTTAGAAGTTTATTGTTTAGTCAGTTGTTTCAATCTATGGGAAGACAATTAGTTTTTACCAAAGGTTTGTCTAATAGAAAGTCATTAAAATATCAATTATTTGAAGATTTAAAAGATGTTACCATTCCTACTGCAATAAAGCTTTTTTTATCAATATTGGTTATATTGCCATTAGAAACATTAAGGAAGGTGTATGGATATTATGTAGTACCATACATAGTAAAAAAGCATATAAAATAACTTTTATTGAAGCCACTTATTTATTTAAAACATCTCTTTAGAAAGCTATTGATTAATAAACTGTTCAATAGATATGTGTCTAATAGTGTCTTAATACAAGAGGATATAGTCCAAACGCTTAAAGTTAGAGGTAGTAAAGTACAGACTAAATCTATAAAGAAGCAGTTTGGTCACTTAATGATGTACTATCCAGATTTTGCTTTTATCTTTTTTTGGAGAATAAATAAACCAAGATATTACTGGAAGCATTTATTTGTAAAAGACATACCATGCAAAATTTTTGGAAATACTAAAATAGCTGGAGGTTTAATGTGTTATCATCCTTATGCCACAGTTATTAATGCCCAATCTATTGGTAGTAACTTTCAGTTTCGTAATAGTCTAACAATAGGAAATAAAAATAACGATAATCAACGATTGCCAATTATTGGCAATAATGTTACTGTTGGTGCAAATGCTGTCATAATTGGTGACATTACAATAGGTGATAATGTTATTATCGGAGCTGGTTCGGTAGTGGTAAAAGATGTACCACCGAATAGTGTTGTTGCGGGTAATCCAGCAAAAATTATTAGAACCTTAGAAGATGGCTAAAAAAATAAGACTGCTTTTTACCATTTCTAATTTTAATACTGCAGGTAGCGGAAAAGTTGTTTACGATTTAGTAAACGGTTTGGATAAAACTAAGTTTGATATTGAAATAGCTTGTGGTAGCAATGAAGGCTCATTTTTTCCAGTAGTAGAGTCTCTTGGTTTGCCCATACATATTTTTGAAACCAAAACAAACTATAGACCTTACCATAGTTTAATGTATAGAATTTGGAAGATTTCTAAGTTTTATAAAAACAACCAATATGATATCATACATTCCTGGCAATGGAGCAGTGATTGGACAGAAGCTATGGCAGCAAAGTTGGCTGGCGTTAAGTGGGTGTACACAAAAAAAGCTATGGGATTTAGTACAAAGCATTGGCATATTAAAAGCTACCTTGCTAATTTCATAGTGACTATAAATGATGAAATGCGTAGTTATTTTCCAAAAAAGAGGCATCAGGCTTTAATTCCCTTAGGGCTAGACACGATTTACTACAGCCCAAATCAAGTTGATGAGATTATTCCAAGAGAATCCTCTGGTTTTCATATCATTACTGTTGCAAATTTAGTGCCTGTAAAAGGTGTTGAGATATTGATTAATGCTGTTTGTAGTTTAAGTAATCCAGAGGTTAAGTTAACTATTTTGGGTGACTGTGATAATGATTATGGTATAAAAATGAAAGCGCTAACAGAATCATTAGGATTGCAAGAACAGGTACACTTCCTTGGAAAAAAGTTAGATGTAAGACCTTACTTTAAATCAGCAGATTTGTATGTAATTCCTACCTTAAATGAAGGTAGAAAAGAAGGGATGCCTATGGCACTTGTAGAGGCTATGAGTATGGCAGTTCCCGTCTTAGGATCAGATGTCACAGGAATTAATTATGTTTTAAAAGATTTTAAAGAATTATTATTTAAGCCTGCAGATGCTGAAGACCTGGCATTAAAAATTAGTCGATTTATTAAGATGGATAAGCAAGAGCGAGTTAAATTAGGAATGGATTTGCGTAACTATTGTGAAACACATTTTAATATGCATAGATTTATAACTGCTCACGAAAAATTATACGAAAAGATTATTAATGATGCGTAGATTTAATAAGCATGTCATCGTTGTGGGTAGTGCCAGGAGTGGTACTAGTTGGTTGAGCGAAACTTTAGCCCAACCTTTTCGTTATAGAATGTTATTTGAACCCGAACAAGAAACACGTACAAAGAAAGGTTATTTGTTGTGTGATAAATGGTTGAAAGACAAGAACAATTCTATTGAAGCTTATGACTATTTAAATCAACTTTTTAAAAACAGAATAGATTGTAATTGGATTGCCCAAAATAGCAACAGGAAATTAAAATTGCATTTATGGCCTTTTATACCCAAAAAGTTTATAATTAAGTTTGTACGTTTTAACCTATCAGCTAAGTACTTATATGAGACTTTTGGTATTCCTGTGGTACATATTATTAGAAACCCTTATGATGTTATTCGCTCTCAGCAACAAGTAAAGTTTCCTTGGTTGTATGACTTGTCTCATTTTTCTAAACAAGATGAATTGGTACAGCTTATTTTAAAAACATATAATTACGATATAAGAAGTATAGATCATTTAACAGAAGTTGAGCTTTTAACTTTGCGCTGGTGTATTGAAAATGTAATTCCGATTGAATTATTTAAAGCTTACTCTAAAGTAATTAAAGTTGTTAGGTACGAGGACTTAACTAAAAGTACTGAAATGTTTCATAGCCTTTGTGCAGATCTTAATTTAAAAGTTGTTGATAATTTAGAACAGTACTACAAGAGACCTTCATCAAAAACACATCCTAAAAGTTATACATATAGCAAAGAGCAGTATAATGATAAGTTTTCTGAACTTGAGCTTTCAGCTATTAGCAAAATGCTAGATATTTTTAAAACAGACCTTTATAAAAGAAGAAATTAACTTTAGTAATTATGCTGTTCAACTCTATTGATTTCTTATGTTTTTTACCAATAGTATTTGTATTATACTGGTTTGTTACTAAACGTTCACTTCAACTTCAAAATATACTCATCGTTATTGCAAGCTATGTGTTTTATGCATGGTGGGATTATAGATTTTTAATATTAATTGCATTAAGTACAGTTGTAGATTTTTTTGTGGCAAAACAGTTAGTTGTAGCAACTAACCAAAAGAAGAGAAAGGGACTGCTTTTAGCGAGTCTGGTTTTTAACTTAGGGTTGTTGGCTTTTTTTAAATATTTTAATTTTTTTATAGAAAGTTGGGTAGATGCATGGAAACTATTTGGAATAGATATACAGGTTTCTACACTCAGCATTATTTTACCTGTAGGCATATCATTTTACACATTTCAAACACTGAGTTACACCATTGATGTTTATAAAAAGAAACTAAAGCCAACATCTAGTTTTATTCAGTTTGCTGCTTTTGTGTCCTTTTTTCCTCAATTGGTAGCAGGACCAATAGAGCGTGCAACCAAATTATTGCCTCAGTTTAGTGTTCAGCGAAAGTTCAATGCAGATTTTGCAATGAGTGGTGTTTACCTCATTGTTTGGGGACTCTTTAAGAAGGTGGTGATTGCAGATAATTGTGCTTTTTTTGTAAATGAAATTTTTTCAGGCTCTGCCAGTTTTTCTTCACTTGAATTAGCTTTGGGCGCAATACTCTTTGGATTTCAAATTTATGGTGATTTCTCAGGTTATTCAGATATAGCAATTGGTGTTGCTAGGCTTTTTGGATTTTCTTTAATGACTAATTTTTCCTTCCCTTATTTTTCTAGAGATATTGCAGAGTTCTGGAGACGTTGGCATATTTCTTTATCTACATGGTTTAGAGATTATCTCTACATACCTCTTGGAGGTTCAAGAGGTCATAAGTGGAGCAAAGTGCGAAACGTCTTTATAGTATTTTTAGTCAGTGGTTTTTGGCATGGTGCCAATTGGACATTTATTGCTTGGGGAGGACTACATGCCTTATTGTTTATGCCTTTGTTGCTTTTAAATAGAAATAGAAAATATACCCAATCTACTAAAGTGTCTTATAATCAAATACCTAATATTTTAATTACATTTATACTAGTTGCCATAGCTTGGGTATTTTTTAGAGCAGATAATATTACAATAGCGCTTCAATACATTTACGATGTTTTTAGTTTTAAGCAAGGCAATGATTTTATTTTCTTTAAGACAAGTAAAATGATGCTATTTAGTGCTATTATTTTGTTCAGTATTATATTACTTTTCATATTTGAGTTTATAGCGATTCAAAAAAACAAGAAAGAAGTACAATTAAACTATGCTACAGTTGTTTTTATAGCTTTAGTTATTAGCTTTATGGGAGTGTTTAAGAATCCTGCTGAGTTTATATATTTTCAATTTTAATAAATGAAATTATTTCTAAAAAAAACAAGTGTAATACTAATGGTTTTCATAACCTTGTCAATAGTATTGTCTGCTTGTAGCCTATGGTCTTTGCGGCAATCTTCATTTTACAAGCCTTCTTTTTTGATCAATGATATAAAAGAAAAGGAGTTTGATTATATCATTTTAGGGGCTAGTACTGGATTAACAACATTAAATACTAAGACTATTGATTCTGTACTTAAAATCAATGGACTTAATTTAGCCATGGATGATACCGCTTTAGGAACGCAATATGTGATGTTGCAGCATTTTTTACAACAAGGAAAATCAGCCAAAGCAGTAATTTTAGCACCTAGTGCTTATGGTTTTGACTCTAAAAATAAGGACATAAGTGATAATGATTATCGTTTTTTGCCATATATAAATGAAAGCTATGTTTCTGATTATTTTGAAGGCTTTTCCAGTCACAGTTCTAAAATAATTCACTATTCCGAATATATACCTATGTTCGGCGTTTCGTATTACAATGTAGAGATATTATACCCTTCATTAATGGCTTTGGTAAAACCCAAAAAAAGAAATCGTTTTGATGAAAGAGGTAATTATACATATCCTAACACACAAGTTGAACCAAAACAAATTCAAAATTTTGAATCTATTACTATAGGATTCAAGAATACGTATTTTAAAAAAATAAAAGCTTTGTGCGAGTCGCACAATATTAGATTGATTTGTTATTTTTCTCCAATGAAAGCGAAAAAGGTAAAAACTACTGTTAAAGATCTTACCATTATTAATCATAGTGATTTATTGAAGAATGAAGCTTTATTTTATGATGATATACATGTAAATAGTAATGGAAGGTATGTTACTAGCCTAGCATTTGCCAAGGATTTTCAAGAAAGTTTTTAAAGTAAGTTAATGAAGCACAAACCCAAAATAGCCATATACTCAGGTGATGTACCTAGTACCACTTTTATAGAACGGTTAATTGATGGTTTGTCTCAAGATGCATGTAAAGTCTATGTGTTTGGTTTTTTAAAATCTAAAAAACGCTACAGTGGAGATGTTACTGTATTTGCATATAAGAATACCAAACTCTACAAATTCTTTTATTTAATTAAGTATACCATATTACTTACTTTGTTTAAGTATAAAGACAAAAAAAAGCTTGATGGTATTTTAAAGACCCAGTCAAAAAATGTATTACTAGATAGAGTGAAAACCTATCCTGTCTTATGGCACAAACCAGATATTTTTCATTTGCAATGGGTAAAAGGATTAGATAATTGGATGTGGGTACAAGATTTTGGAATTAAATTGGTGGTAAGCCTACGTGGTGCACATATAAATTATTCTCCTTTAGCTAATAAACATTTGGCTAAGATGTACCGAGAAAATTTCCCTAAAGTAGATGGTTTTCATGCAGTGTCTAAAGCTATTGCCAATGAGGCTGAAAGGTATAATGCTTCTAATAATAAGATAAAGGTAGTATATAGCGGCTTGTCTCCAAAAGGTAATGAGCCACTACCAAGAATACCTAATAAGACATTTCAAATTATATCCATTGGACGAGCACACTGGAAAAAAGGATACACTTTTGCTTTAGATGCATGTAAAGCCTTAAAGGATAATAATTTTAAATTTAAATATACCATTGTTGGTGCTTCAAACTCAATAGAATGCCAATATCATATATATGATTTAGGGTTGTCTGAAGAAGTAGATTTAGTTAATAAGTTACCCTATGATGAGGTGCAGAGTCTTATGCAACAGTCAGATTTGTTATTGCTACCAAGTGTTGAAGAAGGAATTGCTAATGTTGTATTAGAGGCTATGATTAATGGCACACTAGTTTTAACAACAGATTGTGGTGGTATGGAAGAAGTAATTAAGGATGGTATTAATGGTTTTGTTACAAAAGTGAGAGATGTAGAGACCATGGTTAATAAGATTAAAATAATTGCTGGTTTATCTCAAAAAGAGATTGATAGTATAAAGCGTAATGCATTAGACTCTATAAAAGAAAATCATACGCAGCAGCATATGGTTAAGGATATGCAAGTGTTATATCAAAATGTATTGCAATGTTAGCAGATAAAAAAAAGGCAATTACTATTGGTTTAGTACTATCTACAGTACCCAAATATTCTGAAACTTTTTTTAGGAATAAAATAAAAGGGTTGCAAAAAAATGGTTTTAAAGTAGTACTCTTTGTAGATTATAAAAATGAGAATGATGAGGATTATGGTTGCAAAGTTGTATCAGGCTACAATTTCAATCAAGGAAAGCTACTAACAATTTGGTATAGTCTTTTGGTAATTATTAAATCGCTATTTGTTCACCCTACTAAAAGCTTAAGATTTTTTCATCAAAATAGTAAAGATGGTATTCCCTTTTTTAAAAGCATAAGACAGGTTATAATTAATCAATTTTTTTTCACAGAGCATGTAGATTGGTTACATTTTGGTTTTGGAATGCTCGCTGTACAACGCGAAAATGTTGCAACAGCAATAAATGCTAAAATGGCTGTAAGTTTTAGGGGCTTTGACCTGTATTTATCTCCATTAAAACATCCTGGTTGTTATAATATCTTGTTTAAGAAAGACGTAAAATACCATGTATTATCTCAAGAAATGAAAAGCGACTTAATGCAAGAAAATATAAATTCAGACAATGTTGAAGTAATAACTCCTGCTATAGATACAGATTTTTTTCAAATTCATAGAGAGCCAGAAGCAAAAAAGGAAACTAGATTAGTAACTGTGGCGAGATTACATTGGAAAAAAGGTTTGGAATATACATTACAAGCATTAGCTATTCTCAAAGAAAAGGGATTAGATTTTCATTATACAATTATTGGTGATGGAGAGGAGAAAGAACGTTTGGTTTATACTGCACATCAACTAGGAATAATAGATAATATTACATTTGCAGGAAAGTTAACTCAGGAAGCATTGAGAGAAGAAGTATTAAATAATTCTATTTATTTACAGTATAGTATACAAGAAGGATTTTGTAATTCGGTATTAGAAGCTCAAGCTTTAGGTCTTATGTGTATAGTGTCTAATGCCGAAGGTTTAAGCGAAAATGTATTAAATGAGAAGACAGGTTGGGTGGTAACAAAAAGAAAACCTAAATTATTAGCTGAAAAAATACTATATGTTATAGATTTATCAGACGAAAAAAAACGAAGCATAAAACAAAACGCAATATATAGAGTTAAGATTGATTTTAATCTGCAAAAGCAGCAAAAAGAATTTGTTGATTTTTATAGTAGTTGATAATTAATTTTACTTTAATAGTGCGTTAATTTTATTGAATAATAATGACAAAATATGAATTTTTCCGTTGGTTAACGTTTCCTATAATGACAACTCATTTGGTAACTGTTCGTCAGGATATAAAACGGTTATTAAAGCAAAGTAAATTTAAGTCTAAACAGGTTTCTGTTTTAGATGTTGGCGGTAGAAACTCGCCATATACCATATGCTTACCAGCAGAAATAACTCTTTTAGACGTACCACAAGAAGAAGGTACGAGAGAGGAATTAAATCTTGGATTTACATCAGACATACTTAATAATATTAGGAAGAGAAGAAGCAATATTAAGGATGTGGTTATACAAGATATGACTAAGTCCACTTTGCCAGACGCTTCCTATGATGCTGTAGTATCTATTGAAGTGATTGAGCATGTGCTAGAAGACGAAAAGTTTGTAGAAAATATAGCTAAAGTTATTCGTGAAGGAGGTTGGGCTTATTTTACAACACCAAATGGCGATTACATTAAAAATGAAGGACCAGGCAGTAATCCAGACCATGTAAGGCATTATACAAGACAAGAATTAGAAAATCTGTTAAAAAAATATTTTAAAGATGTTGATGTACACTATGCTGTTAAAACAGGAAAGCATAGAGTCAGAGGGTTAAAGAGTTTTAAGCTAAGTAATCCAATAGGCATTATAAAAACCATAGCCTCTAATATAATTAACCGAATAGAATCTAAAGGCGTTGAGAACACCTCTCAAAAAACAGCGCACTTAATTGCTATAGGGTATAAGTAGTAGAATTTAGTAAATAAAGTAGCCAAACCAATTAGCTGTATATGTTAGTATATCTTTATAAAAAAATACCGAAGCCTTTGCGTAACCGTATAGGCAAATCTAAAAGCTTAAAGTGGTTAAGAGATTTTATTTTGCGTAAAGATGGAGTGTACAAAGAGCGAAAAGTAAGAATCAAAAGAGCATATTTAGACTATAATGTTGATTTTAAGTTTGTAGCCTCTATAAAAGAAGCTTCTAATGCTTTAGTAAAAGGTATTGAGAATACCATGTTGTGTAATTCTATTACACTACTAAGAAAGCGAAGAGAAAATTTAGATGATATTACAATATTAGATGTAGGTGCTAATTTTGGGTACCTAAGTTTGGTGTGGTCGCAAACAGTATGTAAAAGAGGTAAGGTAATTGCTTTTGAACCAAGTATAGATGTGTTTAAATCCCTTAGTAAGTCAGTAGAAGTAAACAATGTTGGTAATATTGTAGAATTAGTCAATGTGGCTGTAGGAAATGAAAATAAATCAGTACAACTTTTCTTAAATGACTCTACATCAAATGTGATTCCCGAAAACGAAAATCAGCAAAGTGACACTGTACAAATGATACGCATAGATGATTATATCAATGAAAATGATCTTAAATGTGATTTAATAAAAATTGATGTAGATGGAATTGAATATGATATTCTAAAAGGTAGTATTCATACATTAAAAAAGTATAACCCTATATATATCGTTGAGACCAATAATGATATAAGAATCATTGATTTTTTTAGAGAAAATAATTATACAGTTCTTGATGAGAAATTAAATCCTTATTCAGAAGACAAAAAGCTACCACCTAACGTTTACTGTGTTTTAAATTAATTTAAAAATGTTATTTACTTTTTTAAAATATTTGCAACCCACACATTATTTTCAACTTTATAAAAAGGATAATTATTCAGTTTTTCCAAGAGCAGAAGCTTTGCCAGATGAGGTTATAAAGCATTTAGAAGTAGATAGTGAATTTAAATCATCACTTGCCAGAGACTATGACTTATCTTGGCAAGCTATTAATAAAGGTTATATTGGGTCAGTTGAAACATATAATAATTTTAATGAGATTCCATTAGAAGATAATTATCACTTTATTAGAAAATATTTCAATCAGGCATGGGTTTATTATGTGTTTTTATTAAGACTCTTGTTATTATGTAACCCTTTTAAAGAGATAAAAGCATTCTTGAGTACAAAACATATTAAGAGGGTATCTATTGGCGACGATATTATTCAATATCCTAATTATGCAAAATATAAGGCTCCATTAATAGCACAGAATCTTAAAGTAAGTGTGGTTATACCAACATTAAACCGATATAATCATTTGGCAAATATTCTTAATGATTTAGAAGCTCAAGATTATAAAAACTTTGAGGTTATAATTGTAGATCAGTCAGAGCCTTTTGATGCTTCCTTTTATGATGATTACCAACTAGATATTAATTTAGTGAGACAAAAGGAGAAGGCATTATGGTTGGCTAGAAACACAGCTATAAAATGCGCAAAAGGTGAATTTATTGCATTATCAGAAGATGACGTACGTATAGAACCAGATTGGATAAGCTCTCATTTAAAGTGTTTAGATTTTTTTAATGCTAAAGTCTCTGCTGGTGTGTTTTACCCAGAAGGTCAACAAATACCTAAAGAACGATCGTATTTTTCTGTAGCAACTCAATTCGCTACAGGTAATGCACTACTGTACAAAGATGTTTTTTCAGCTGTTGGATTATTTGATAGGCAGTTTGAGAAGCAACGTATGGGTGATGGGGAATTTGGAACTCGAGTTTATTTAGAAGGCATTAAAAGTGTATCTAATCCTTTTGCATCTTGCATAGACGTTAAAGCTAATTCTGGAGGATTAAGAGAAATGGGAAGTTGGGACGCCTTTAGACCTTCTAACTTTTTTGCTGCTAGACCAATACCAAGTGTTTTATATTACTACAGACGATATTTTGGAAAGAAGGCATCAAAATATGCTCTCTTACGTACTATTCCAATCTCAATTTTTCCTTATCAATTCAAAAAAAATAAATTATTAAATGTTTTAGGACTCGTTTTAACCATTATAATTCTACCATTGGTTTTTTACCAAGTACTTAAATCTTGGAGTCTTGCTAGTAAAAAAATTAAGGAAGGACCATTAATAGAATCACCTTGATGACTGGTAAACAAAAAAAGATACTAATAGTAACATCAGAATTTCCGCCACAACCTGGTGGTATAGGTAATCATGCCTATAATCTAGCATACAACATATCAATGCAAGGCTATGATGTTAGTGTTATTGCAGATCAACGTTCTTTAACAGGTGATGATGAGATTGAATTTGATAAAGGTTTACCGTTCAAAGTTATAAGGATAAAGCGTTATTCATTTAGAATAAGAATGTACATTAACCGTATAGTTTCCACTTACAGAATGATGAAAAATATTTCTTTTGTAATTGCAACAGGAAAGTTTTCGTTATGGAATGTAGGTTTGATTTCTAAATTTTCAAAAGTAAAAACCATTGCAGTTATTCATGGTACCGAAGTCAATTTTAAGCCCTTTTTATTGCGCAAATCTGTCAATATTGCTTTAAAACAGTTTGATGAGGTTGTTGCAGTTTCAAACTATACTAAAGAATTGATAAGTTCATTAAGTATAGGTGTACATATAATACCTAATGGAATAGATATAAAAGATTGGGAGGTAGAAAGTACTAATTCCAAACCTCTTAAAGGAAATCCTGTTTTAATAACGGTTGGAAGAGTAAGTTCTAGAAAAGGACAGCTCAATGTTATTAAGCATTTGCCAAAACTCACAAATGAGTTTCCGGAATTGCACTATCATTGTATTGGCATACCTACTGAGGCAGATGAGTTTCTCAAAAAGGCTGAAAAATTAAATGTAGATAACTATGTTACCTTCCATGGAAGTCTAGATAATGAACAATTAAAGCAAGCATTGAGTGGTGCAGATATTTTTGTGATGCTAAGCTCTGAGAGTCCTACAGGTGATGTAGAAGGCTTTGGTATAGCAATATTAGAAGCAAATACCTTAGGAATACCAGCTATAGGTTCTAAAGGATGTGGTATTGAAGATGCTATAGATCAAAACTCTTCAGGGATTTTAGTAGATCATAAGGATTCATTACAGTTTTTGCAAAGTGTAAAGCATATTCTAGAGAATAAGAACATTTTTTATAAAGGTGCAGTAAGTTGGTCAAAACAACATGACTGGTCGTATATAATTAAAGATTACATAAAGTTATTAGAATGAAAACTCTAACCATAATATCACATACAGAGCATTATAGAGATGGTAATGGGCATATAGTTGGTTTGGGTTCTACTGTAACTGAAATTAATAATTTGGTTAATAATTTTGATCATATTATCCATGTAGCGATGTTGCATGACGCTGTTCCACCATCCAGCAGTTTACCATACACTTCTAATAAAATTACATTCATTGCGCTTCCTGCAGTTGGAGGAAAACGATTAAAAGATAAATTTAATATAATACTAAGTGCACCTAAAGTAATTAACATTATAAGACAATCTATAAAGAAAGCAGATGTATTTCAATTTAGAGCACCAACAGGAATAGGTGTTTTTGTAATACCTTATTTAATTTTATTTAGCTCTAAAAAAGGTTGGTTTAAATATGCAGGTAACTGGAAACAAAAAAATCCACCAGTATCTTATGCTTTTCAAAGATGGTTACTAAAAAATCAAAAAAGAATTGTAACCATTAATGGTGCTTGGCAAAATCAACCAAAGCAATGTCTAACGTTTGAAAATCCTTGTATTACAGAATCTGAGTTAATAAGAGGTGAAGAAATAATATCCACAAAAACTAAAGACGATAAATTAGAGTTTTGCTTTGTTGGTAGATTAGAGAAAGAAAAAGGTTTGGATTTAATTATAGATTCTTTTATAAGTTTACCGCAAACAGCAAAGCATAAAGTGAGAATTGTTCATATTGTTGGTGATGGTAAGCAAAGAGAATATTATACTAAAAAAGCTAAAGAAACAGGTTTAGAGTTTAAGTTTTATGGATTTTTATCACGTAAGGAAGTACAAGAGGTTTACGTTAGGTCTCATAGCATAATTTTGCCATCAGCTTCTGAAGGATTTCCAAAGGTTATTGCAGAAGCGATGAATTTTGGGTGTATACCTATTGTATCTAACATATCTTCAATTGATAACTATATTCTAGATAATAAAAATGGTTTTCTTTTAGATGTAATATCTGTTGAAAGTATTGTGAAATCAATACACAATATCATAGATTTATCAAGTGAAGAGTTCCATCAAATGATAAATTATAATAGAGGAGATTTATCGAAATTCACTTATAGCCATTACAACAAAAGAATATTTAGCGATATAATAGAAGTGTAAAAAGTAAGAATTTACTTTTTATTAATAACAATTTGTTTGTTTTTGCAAAATATAAACTGTTAATTAGCTGTCTGTTAGAATATAAAAGTATTTATCTTAAATTGAAAAATGTTAAATTAATTGAATGATTTTTAAAAAAGTGTCATGGCTTATTAAGCGTCATCCTTTTTTATACTTAACGAGATTCAAATTGCTATCAAAGAACTCTAATCTCGAAGAAATTGAAGGAATTGCTTATAACCAAATTAATTTAAGTAAAGATATCCCTAATAACTTTAAACAAATTAATGAAGAAATTTTCAAGGATGGAAAACCATCTAGTGATTTTGAAATAGCTAAAGTGATATGCCTTTGGCTACAAGATAACATTAAAGGTGGGCCAGGTCTAAGTGAACCCTCTGATAGAGCACTCCGAATAATGTTAGAAGGTAAAGGAGGAGTTTGTAGTGATTTAACCCAGATATTTAATAATTTTTGTGTTATTAATGGTATAAAGGTTAGAGAATGGGGAACGACAAGAGCACCGTTTAATAAAGAATATGGTGGTCATTCTTTCAATGAAATTTACAGCGAAACCTTACAAAAATGGATTTTAATGGATATTTCTAGTTGTTTATTGTTTTACAATAAAAGTAAAGAACCATTATCTGTAATAGAGTTGTATCAATTAATTAGAATTAAAAAAGATTTCAGTTTTGAGACTTTTAATCAAAGCAAACCTTTGGTTGAGAATAATGTAAGACGAAATTATTTAAACCCAGATACAATTCCATTTTTGATCTGTAATTATTCTAATAAAACCTACGATTCTGTTTTAAGGTATACCAAACCTATAGTACCAGTCTTTGTTTCTCACTTTTTGATATTTGTTATTGGTAAAAGTTATTATTATAGTTTTCCATTAGATGATTATAAAAAAATAGTTTCTTAAGCTTAAATTATTAAGTTTGGGTTAATTTTTATTAGATTAACTCTATTGCCAAATATTTTTTTTGAAAACCAATATAACATACGTAGTTGCGGTAGCTTTTCATTTATTTATAGGAATAATCATTTATTTCAATGAAGGATTGGCTAAACTATATTTTTTTGCTGCTCTTTTTTACTTTCTTTATAGAATAATAACATCTCCAAGTCATTTAAAAATATATGAAGTTTTAAAGGCTTGTTCATACTTTGTTGGTGCTGAGGTATTACTGCGTATGACAAGAGGTGCAATATCTTATGAAGCTGGTAAGTATCTTGTAGTTATATTTATGATTATGGGTATGTTTTACAAAGGTATATCAGGTAAAGCTTATCCTTATTTTATATATATATTATTATTAATTCCCTCAATATTTGTTGCTTCAACCACATTGAGTTTTGATGCTAATTTTAGAACAAATATTGCATTTGTATTGAGTGGTCCAGTTTGTTTGGGTGTTGCGGCATTATTTTGTTATGATAAAAAAATATCGATTAAGCAACTACATACTCTTTTGCTTTATACTGTACTACCAATAATATCCCATACTATCTATATATTTTTTTATAATCCTAGTGTAAAGGATGTTTTATCTGGTACTGGATCTAATAGATCTGCTTCTGGTGGTTGGGGAGCCAATCAAGTATCTACAATATTAGGATTGGGAATGTTAATTATTGCAGTAAGATTATTTGCAAAATCTCCATCTAAAGGTTTAAAAATTCTAAACATTGTTATTTTTTCAGCTATAAGTTTTAGAGCAGTGGTTACTTTTAGTAGAGGAGGAGTAGTAACAGCATTAATAACTATTGTAGCTTTTTTAGTAATGTATTATTCCGTTGTTACTAAAAGGAAGAAAAATAATATATTGATGTTATCTGTGGTTTTTGCATTTAGTATGGTTTTTACATGGTTAATTAGTTCTAATCAAACTGATGGTTATATAGATTTACGTTATGAAAATAAAGATCATTTAGGACGAGAAAAAGCAGATATTACTACAGGAAGAGGAGAGTTATTTGAAAAAGAAATATCAGGGTTCATTTCTAATCCTTTTTTTGGTATTGGATCTAGTAGAGCTAAAGATGAAAGAATTGAAATTGAAGGTCAAGGTGTAACCTCCCATAGTGAGGTGAGTAGGTTGTTGGCTGAACATGGAATGTTTGGAGTGGTAATATTAATTATTCTTTTGTTTAAACCTTTAGATTACAGGTCACGGAATAAAAGAAATTATCTATTTTATGCTTTTCTAGGGTTTTGGTTTGCCACCATTAATCACTCATCAATACGGCTTGCAGCTCCAGCATTTATTTATGCTCTAGCGTTATTAAATGTAACATATGAAAACAATCCTATACATAGGAAACAACTTAAAGAGTAAAAAATCCAATATATCTTCAATAGGTGTGCTTGGACCATTATTAGAAAGTGATAGTCGTCAATTATTTTATGCTTCAAGTTATAACAATAAAATAAGAAGAATCTTGGATATGTTATATTCATGTGTTAAGCATAAGAATAGAATTGATTATGTAATTATAGACACCTATAGCACGCTAAATTTTTATTATGCTTTTTTAGTAAGTCAATTATGTAGAATATTAAAAGTAAATTATATCCCAATTCTACATGGCGGAAATCTAGAGAAGCGGTTGATACAGAACCCAAAGTTAAGTAAGATGGTTTTTGATAATGCTTACAAGTTGGTGTCACCTTCAAACTTCTTAAAAGTGACGTTTAAAAACTATGGATACCAGAATGTAGAATATATACCAAATACTATTAAAGTGTCTGATTTTGAGTTTTTTAATCGAGATGTGGAAATTATTAAATTATTTTGGTTAAGATCTTTTTCTAAAATTTATAATCCAACCTTAGCAGTTTTAATATTAGATAATCTTATCAAAAAAGGATATAATGCAGAATTATGTATGGTTGGCCCAGATAGTGATGGTAGTCTAAAGGAAGTCAAACAATTAATTAAACAATTAGACCTTAATGTAAAGTTTACGGGTAAACTATCAAAAAAAGAATGGATAGAGCTTTCAAAAAATTACAATATTTTCATTAACACAACTAATTTTGATAATACACCAGTTAGCGTTATTG
Organism: Winogradskyella sp. ABM4_392; assembly: GCF_056160445.1. Classification (NCBI taxonomy): domain Bacteria; kingdom Pseudomonadati; phylum Bacteroidota; class Flavobacteriia; order Flavobacteriales; family Flavobacteriaceae; genus Winogradskyella; species Winogradskyella sp. ABM4_392. The sequence continues at coordinate 55,170 of NZ_JBSWXE010000009.1, read as the reverse complement.
AAGCAATGGCTTTAGGTTTACCAGTTGTATCAACTGAGGTAGGTGGTTTACCTTATTTAATTTCTCATAATGAAGATGGTCTTTTAGTACCGCCAAATGATGTAGATGCAATGGTAAATGCTATAATAAAACTACAAGAAGACCAAAACCTTAAAAACAAATTAGTGTTTAACGCACGTAAAAAAGTAGAAAAGTTCGATTGGAAAGAAGTAAAAGTAAAATGGGAAAAGCTTTTGTCTTAATATGAAGATAAAAATCAATTGATGTTACTATATTTACGGCGTAGCTAACCAACTATGACACATAAAAAAGGCATCCACTTCGAGGTATCAGAACGAAAGATTCTATTACGAATCATGGATTTGGTGATGGTATTTCTGGCTGTTTATTTTTTAAATCTGTATCCAAAGTTTGAATATTTACGTTTCGATGGTGAGAATATAGTCTCCCTAATTTTGCTTGCAATATATCTTATAATTTTCGGTACTATTTTCGAACTTTATGATTTACAGAAAGCCAGTAAGCTAGACTCAACGTTTAGGAATATTGTAATCACGACATCAACCGTTGTGCTATTTTATCTTTTAACACCTTTTTTATCGCCTTACTTACCTGAAGAGCGTATACAGATTGTATATTTTTATTTGGCGATAATTGTATCAATTTTACTTTGGCGTTTAGTATATATTAATCTTATAGAATCGCCAAGATTTTATAAACGCGTACTTCTAGTTGGAGAAATTTCTAATATTGATGGTTTGGTTAGAGCGCTCAATACTTCAGATCCTAACTATAAAATTGTTGGTTTTATTAATAGTGAAGCATCTACTCCTGAGTCTGTAAAATTTAAGGGACTAAAAGAATTTCAAGCCAAAGATTTTTTGAATGTTATCGAGAAAGAAAGAATATCAGAAGTACTTGTGGCTAGTTTTAATTCTGAAGCTATAATCGCTGAGGTCTATCACGATCTAATGATGTTGTTAGAGAGAGGCTTTAAAATAAGAGAATATACGCAGGTATATGAAGAGTTATTACACAGAGTTCCTATTCAATTTGTAGGTAAAGATTTTTATAAATACTTTCCTTTTAGTAGAAGTAATGAGAACAAACTCTATATATTTTTCCAAAGAGCTTTTGATATTCTATTAGCAATTATTGGGTTAACGATAGGTGCTTTAATTTTACCATTTATACTTTTAGGAAATCTTTTAGGTAATAAAGGCCCATTATTTTATATACAAGAGCGTATTGGGCGAAATGGAAAACCTTTTGAAATCATCAAACTTAGAACTATGGTAGTGAATGCAGAGAAAGATGGTGTTAAGTGGGCAAAGAAGGATGATAAGCGTATTACTAAGTTCGGTAAATTTTTAAGAAGGTCGCGTTTAGATGAGATCCCTCAATTTTATAATGTCTTAAAAGGTGATATGAGCGTTATTGGGCCAAGGCCTGAGCGTCCGTTTTTTGTTAATGAATTAGCGAGAATTATACCGTTTTATGAAACGCGACATATCATTAAACCAGGACTAACAGGTTGGGCTCAAGTAAAGACGAGATATGGTTCTTCAATTGATGATAGTCTCACAAAACTACAATACGATTTGTATTATATAAAACACAGAAGTGTGTTTCTAGACTTTAATATTGCTATAAAAACACTGAGTACAATTTTATATTACAGAGGTCAGTAAACTTAATTCTTAAAGAACTTTACCAAATAGATATATCGTACTGCCAATGCTATAAGAAGAGGTGTCAATGCAATTGCAAAAACCTGTACACCAATAGTCCAGTGTAGAGTCATAAGACAAAGCATTATAATTAAAAATTTAAGATAACTTTTTACCCAATTCTTAACATCATTCTTTAGTAGCTGTTTTATTGCAAAAATATTTAAAGGAAAAGCCCAAAGCAGATTATAATTTTGCCAAGTTGCGGTATGATCGGTGCCAAACCATAAGAATAATAAAAGAATACCTACTATTCCAGTTAAAGAAAAAAGAGTAATGTCTAACCACTTCGTTCTCTTCTGTTTCTTATAATCTTTATAAGTGATGTAAAGAATAAAAGAAGCAATTAAACCAAGCAGTACTAAAGGGCTAAATAGAAAATTTGATGACACACTTTTATTTCGTGTTTCATAAAGTGTTGAGGACGACTTCACCAAATCACTACTTCCATTTATTTTAGAAACCTTGAAAAATGAGTTAATATATTTAGGTAAAAACATATACTCATTAGCCGAAGCTTCTCTATCCACAACAGAACCTAAAGCAATGTCTATTCCTAAGCTTCCCCAAGAATTCTTGTCAACATGCTCATAAATAAGTGCTCTAAATGTTTTTTGTTCAAAATTAGTTGGCTTTTCAAAACTTATAGTATTGTCGCTAACCGTTGATAAGACATCTCTAATTTTGGTGGCACAATTATCATAGAAAAAGTCGTAGAGATATTTTCTGTTTTCAGGTTTGTAGTTGTTTTCTAAATAATTGAAGAGCTTTTGTTTTTGCTCTATAGATAGATTTAAAACCTGTTCCTCAATCGTTCTGTTTTGTCTTGAATAGTAGTTGAAAATATCACCAAAAAAATGTCTGCTTATGAGGTAGTTAAGTTTACCTCTTGCAAATTTTAGATAAAAGTTTGGGGCATCAAAGTCATACTGACCGTAACCATATACGATATCGATTCCTTTTGTTTTATCATTAACTCTGAAGGCATTATGCCCAAATGCATCATTTAAACTTTTACCGGGCCCAAAAGTTAAAACCGAAACTTCAGTATCTTGAGATAACTGAATTTGAAATGCAAAGGAAATCGAAAGAAAGAAAAATGCTAAAAGCGATAGTTTTATTTTCATTTGTTGAGCTTAACTATCTAAAAATACTAAAATCTATTTTCAATGAAAAAACATTGGAATACAGCGCAGCACTTTGGTCTCCAATATCTGTAAAAGCGTAATCAAGTTGAATACCTTTGTATTTAAAACCAACACCGAAATTAGGCTGAAAGGTTAAATCTTCAGAATTATCTATTTGTCTTTCATTCTGAAAATTACCAACTCCACCTCTTAGAAAAACCAAATCTGTATATCCAAACTCAAAGCCTAATGCTGGATTTATACTTGCAAATGACGTGGAGATAATATCATTATTTTCCTCAAAGCGTACATTAAGATTTGCGGCTGCTAATAAGGAATAATCATAGTTGAAAATCCATTTTTTAGACATTCCAATTTCTAATTTTGGAATCGTAATTTCTGTGGTTTCTGGTAATTCTTGGTTTTGACCTTCAACAGCACCACTAATTTGTTCAAATTTTTCTTCATCAATAGACCAAGTGTTGTAGGTAGTTGTAATATCTCTAGCCATAAGTCCAAACTTCCAACCAGAATCATTTTCAAATTGAATGCCAGCATCCAAGCCAAATCCCCAAGATGATGCAAAATCACCAATAATTCGTCTAATTACTTTAGCATTTACGCCAAAATTTAATCCGTCTAAAGGTAATTTTCTGGCATACGAGAAGGTTAATCCATAGTCTGCTGTAGAAAAAGTACTTATTCTGTCGTAGTTGATGTTACCTTCATCATCAATTAATTGGGTGGTATCTAAAATATCGTCAACGCCAAATCTTATAAGCGAAATACCAACAGCACTACGATCATCTAAAGGCATACCATAACCAATATAATTGTAGTTAGCAATGTTGGCAAAATAGTTAGAGTGCATTAAAGCAAGTTGGTTATCTTCAAGATGTACTAATCCAGCCGGATTCCAATAACCAGAATTAACATCCGAAGTTTGAGAAACTACGGCATTGCTCATCCCTAAAGCAGCAGCATCTACACCAATATTCATAAATTCATTAGAATACTTCCTGGTAGATTGCGCAAAAGCGATAGAGGTAACAAGTGTTAAGAGAATTACGATGTAATTTTTCAACAGCAAAGTTTTTTACAAAGATGCACAATTTTTCTATGTATTTAACTTTAAAAAGACCTTCTTATTGTTTAACAATATCCACAATTTGAAAAAAATAATAAGCTAAGCTCAAATACTTTTATATTTTTACAAAAATTATATTCATGAGTTTTAAGCGACACATTCCTAATATAGTTACACTTCTTAATTTATTTTCAGGATGTATCGCTCTAATATTTGCAGTACACGGTAATTTTATTGTAGCTGCTTTTTTTGTGTTTTTAGGGATCTTTTTCGATTTTTTTGATGGCCTTTTAGCAAGAAAGCTTAACGTGCAGAGCCCTTTGGGTATACAGTTAGATTCATTAGCGGATTTGGTGACAAGTGGAGTAGTGCCAGGAGTTATAATGTTTAAATTAATATCTCTTACTGTAGATAGTCCAAATTATGCTGCTTATTCTGATAGTTGGAATTCTATCTTCCACTGGCAAGGTTTTAAAATGTCTGTATTACCTCTAATTGGGTTGTTTATACCATTAGCATCAGCATATAGATTAGCCAAGTTTAATTTAGATGAAGACCAGCAAACCTATTTTAAAGGGTTACCAGTACCAGCTAATACTTTACTAATCCTATCGTTACCACTTATTTTAGAATATCAGAATAATGATTTGATGAATACCATCATTATTAACAAGTGGTTTTTAATTGGTTTGACACTTATAAGTTGCTATCTCCTAAATTCTAATATAAAATTGTTTGCGTTAAAATTTAAAGATTGGAGTTTTAAGAATAACGCAATACGATATATCTTTTTAATTATAAGTTTGGTGATGCTAGTAGTATTGCACTTTGCTGCAATACCTATCATTATCATTCTCTATATTATTTTGTCCTTAATCGATAAAAAGAACATAAACTAATAAACACAACATATTAAAAAATGGCAGAAGTTATTTTTACCCTTTTAATGCTAGTAATGCTTCAGGCTGTACTAGGATTTGATAACCTATTATATATTTCCTTAGAGTCTAAAAAAGCACCTGTAAGTGAACAAAAACGAGTTCGAAAAGTAGGTATATTAATAGCTATTGTGTTAAGAATTGTTCTGCTATTTGTACTGGTTTCAGTGATTGAATATTTTCAAGAGCCATTCTCATTTTTAACGGGTCATATTGAAGATGTTTTAGACTTTGCGTTTAATGGACATAGCATAATTGTGTTAGCTGGAGGTGGATTTATTATCTATACAGCAATTAAGGAGATTTGGCATATGATTTCTACTTCAGATTTAGAGCACGATATTGAAGGAAATGGTGATACCAAACGAAGTAAGTCTGCTAATGCTGCTGTGGTAAGTATTGTAATAATGAATTTGGTTTTCTCTTTCGATTCTATATTGGCAGCCATTGGTTTAACTAGTGATATTGAAAACTCAACAACAGCCTTTATTGTTATGGCTGTAGCTATTGTAGCAAGTGGTCTTTTAATGCTGTTACTTGCAGATAAAATTTCAGTTTTCCTTGCAAAGAATAGAATGTATGAGGTATTAGGATTATTTATTTTATTTATTGTGGGTATTATGCTAGTTACCGAAGGAGGTCATTTAGCACACCTTAAAATCTTTGGAAATGAGATTGTACCAATGAGTAAAACAACATTCTATTTTGTAATTGCAGTATTGGTTGTTGTGGATATTGTACAAGGACGTTATCAGAAAAAATTAATAAAACAAGAAATCACAGAAAAATGAAAAAACTAAAGCTTAGACCGTTTCTCATCGTTTTTTTTACCCTAATGGTGATTCAATTTTTAATTGTCTTTTTGGATGTGCAATTAACTAAAAGTAAAAGTGATTTAACCTCAGTAACAAATCCAATTATTGCGATTTTTAGTTTACCCATAAGTGGCATACACAGAGGTTTACCATTTTATGTTAACGAAAGTTTGTCTGTAAGAGCAGTATACTGGATTGTAAATTTATTTATTCAATCTGCAGTAGTGTACTTGGGTATTTTGGGCTTAAAAAGAGTAAGAAGAAAGTTAAAGAGGTTGTCTTAAACTAAAATTCTAATTTCTTTTTACGAAGTTCAAAGTTTTGACCAAGGTAAACTTTACGTACCATTTCATCACTGGCAAGTTCTTCTGGTTTACCAGCTTTTAAAATGCCACCTTCAAACATAAGGTAGGTTCTGTCTGTAATGGCAAGTGTTTCTTGTACATTATGGTCTGTAATAAGAATACCAATATTCTTTTTGGTAAGTTTAGCAACAATACGCTGAATATCCTCTACAGCAACAGGATCTACACCAGCAAAAGGCTCATCTAATAATATAAAGTTAGGATCGGTAGCAAGTGCACGTGCAATTTCTGTACGACGACGCTCACCACCAGATAGTAAATCACCACGATTGGTTCTAATATGACCTAGACCAAACTCCTCTATCAAAGATTCCATTTTTTCGTGTTGTTCTTTTTTACTCAATTTGGTAAGCTGAAGTACACTCAAAATATTATCTTCAATACTTAATTTTCTAAAGACAGAAGCTTCTTGTGCTAAATATCCAATACCATTTTGGGCACGCTTGTACATTGGATATTTTGTAATGTCAGTATTATCTAGATAAATGTTTCCACCATTAGGTTTAATGATGCCAACAATCATATAGAATGAAGTCGTTTTACCAGCACCATTTGGGCCAAGCAAACCTACAATCTCACCTTGATTAACTTCAAGAGAAACGTCTTTTACAACTTTTCGTCCGCTATAGGACTTCATTAAATTTTCTGCGCGTAACTTCATACTATTTCTAAGAACGCTAAAAATAACAAATTCATATATAACCCATTATCTTAAGTCTATATTTATAAAAAGTTTAACCTTGATTTTCTAGAGCTTCCCAATATTCATGCGCTCTTCTTAAATGTGGAATTACAATAGTACCACCAATCAAAGTAGCGATACCAAGTGCTTCACTAACTTCGGCTTTTGTTAATCCTTCATTATATGAAGACTCTAAATGATATTTAACACAATCATCGCAACGTAATACAGTTGAAGCTACCAAACCAAGTAATTCTTTAGTTTTTTTATCTAAAGCACCCTCTGCAAAGGCATTAGTATCTAGATTAAAAATACGTTTTACGATTTTATTATTATCAGCTAAGATCTTATCGTTCATTTTAGAACGATACTCATTAAATTCTTTTACAATATCAGACATGTTTTCTTTTTCTATTTTGGTTTCTAACTACGATAGCAGAAATATAAATACTTGCTTGGTATAATACTAAAATAGGAATAGCCACAATCACCTGACTTGCAATATCTGGTGGAGTAATTATGGCAGATAATATAAGTACAAGTACCAACGCATACTTTCTGTATTTTCTCAAAAATTGAGGTGTTACCAAGCCAACTTTCGTTAAAAAGTAGATAATAATTGGTAACTCAAACACAAAACCAGATGCCAATGAAGAGGACCTTACAATGGCGATTACAGAGCTAATATCAAACTCATTAGAAATCTGCTCACTAATCTGATAGTTAGCTAAAAAGTTAATCGATAAAGGTGTAATGATATAATAACCAAATAAGACACCAAGGAAAAATAAAAATGAAGCCACAACTATAAATCCTCTTGAGTTTTTACGCTCGTTTGGTTTTAATCCAGGACTTATAAAACTCCACAATTGATATAATACATATGGAAAGGCTACAATGAAACCTGCGTAAATCGATGTCCAGATATGTGCTGAAAATTGACCAGCAACCGTTCTGTTTTGAATAATAAACGGAAATTTATCGGCACAAAAAGTAGTGTCTTCAATACCCAAGAATTGTGACATTTTACACAAGCCTTCATACGTTGGGAAATTCATTTGAGTAGGCCCAAAAATGATAACATCAAAAATGAACTTTTTGAATATAAAAGCAAGTGTAGCAGCAATAACTACGCCTAAGGTTGCTCTAATTAAATGCCATCTTAAATCTTCAAGATGGTCTAGAAAAGACATTTCGTCTACACTCTTCTTCGCCATTATATGATGCCTTCTTTTATTAAATCATGTAAGTGAACAACTCCAGCGTATTTACCATCATGCTCAACCAATAACTGTGAAATACCAAATTCTTCCATCAATTCTTTAGCATCTACAGCCATAGCGTCTTCAGCAATACGTCTTGGGTTGGTGCTCATTATATCTCTAGCGGTAAGGTTTGTGATATCATCACTCTTACTTAGCATACGACGTAAATCGCCATCTGTAATAATACCAACAATGTTATCATTTTCTACAACAGCTGTAACTCCCAGCATTTTTTCGGTAATCTCAACAATCACTTCTTTAAGACTAGCGTCTAAATGTACTTCTGGTTTTTGGTTTAGAGATGATAAATCATTAACTCTTAAATATAAACGTTTGCCTAAGGCACCACCAGGATGATATTTTGCAAAATCCTTGCTTGAGAATCCTCTCAATTCTAATAAACAAATCGCCAAAGCATCACCCATAACAAGTTGTGCAGTAGTGCTTGTGGTAGGAGCCAAATTATTAGGGCAAGCCTCTTGCTCAACATAAGTATTTAAAACGTAGTCTGCCTGTTGTCCTAAAAACGACGCTTCATTGCCAGTAATAGCAATCATTTTATTTTTGGCATTCTTTATAAGCGGCACCAAAACTTTAATTTCAGGAGTGTTTCCGCTCTTAGAAATACAAATAACTACATCGTCTTTTAAAATCAACCCTAGATCACCATGTATTGCATCTGCAGCATGCATAAATACAGCAGGTGTTCCTGTGGAATTTAAAGTCGCAACAATTTTGTTAGCAATTATGGCACTTTTACCAATACCAGTAATAATAACTCGTCCTTTAGAATTATAGATGAGTTCTACAGCATTGGCAAAATCGTCTGTAAGTAAATCTGACAAATTCCCAATAGCCTTACTTTCTAAGGCTATAGTACTTTTGGCAGTGTTTAAAATGGATGACACAGTGTTCAAAACTAATTTTTTAATGTGTTTTTTAGATATAAAGATTTTGTTATCTTTAAGGTTATGCAAAAGTACGTGAATTTTTTCATTCAAATATTCCCAAATCACTTTGAAAAAATTACAAGTACTCAACAACGTAATTACAGATGCAAAGCTAAGTTCTAGATGTTATATTTGTAGTAGAGTTTAGTTTTTTAAAGAAGAAATAAATACGAAAAGGGATTAATGAGTATTGCAGAAATTGACTTACACTCCTCACTAAAAAAATACTTTGGTTTTTCTGGGTTTAAGGGTCTACAAGAAGAAGTTATTAAAAATGTAGTAGAAGGTAATAACACGTTTGTTATTATGCCAACAGGTGGCGGAAAATCACTTTGTTATCAGTTACCAGCTTTAATAAAAGAGGGTACAGCAATAGTGGTATCTCCTCTTATTGCTCTAATGAAAAACCAGGTAGATGCTATACGTGCAGTATCTGAAAATGAAGGAGTTGCACACGTTTTAAATTCGTCATTAAATAAAACTGAAGTTAAACGTGTAAAAGATGATATTATTAATGGTGTCACAAAACTATTATACGTAGCGCCAGAATCGTTAACCAAAGAAGAATATGTAGATTTTTTGAAGTCTCAGAAAATCTCATTTATGGCTGTGGACGAGGCACATTGTATTAGTGAATGGGGACACGATTTTAGACCAGAATATAGAAATCTGCGTCATATTATAAAACGCATTGGTGACGATATTCCGATTGTTGGACTTACAGCAACAGCAACACCTAAAGTACAGGAAGATATCCTGAAAAGTTTAGGCATGACAGATGCTGTTACTTTCAAAGCATCCTTTAACAGACCAAACTTATTTTACGAAGTACGTCCTAAGACTAAAAATGTAGATGCCGATATCATTCGTTTTATTAAGCAAAACGAAGGCAAGTCTGGTATTGTTTACTGTTTAAGTAGAAAGCGTGTAGAGGAGTTGGCACAAGTACTTCAGGTTAATGGTATAAAAGCTGTGCCATATCATGCAGGTTTAGATGCTAAAACCAGAGTAAAGCATCAAGATATGTTCCTCATGGAAGATACAGATGTGGTTGTGGCAACCATAGCTTTTGGTATGGGAATAGACAAGCCAGATGTGCGCTTTGTTATTCATCACGATATACCAAAAAGTATCGAAAGCTATTACCAAGAAACAGGCAGAGCAGGACGCGATGGAGGCGAAGGTCACTGTTTGGCATTCTATGCTTATAAAGATATAGAAAAGCTAGAAAAATTTATGTCTGGTAAGCCTGTTGCCGAACAAGAAATTGGTCATGCTTTGTTGCAAGAAGTTGTCGCATTTGCAGAGACTTCCATGTCTAGACGAAAATTTATTTTGCACTATTTTGGTGAAGAGTTTGATAATGAGACTGGTGAAGGTGGAGATATGGACGACAATGTTCGTAATCCTAAAAAGCAGGTAGAAGCTCAAGATGAGGTAAAAATATTGTTAGATACAGTTGATAAGACCAATGAAAAGTACAAAGCCAAAGATTTGGTACAAGTAATAATTGGTAAATCTAACGCCTTAATTTCTTCTCATAAAACGGATACGCAACCGTTTTTTGGTATTGGTAAAGACAAGGAAGATCGTTTTTGGATGGCGCTTATTCGTCAAGTGATTGTTGCAGGTCTTTTAAAGAAAGATATTGAAACCTATGGTGTTTTGCGGCTTAGCGATGAAGGTAAAGACTTTTTAAAGAGTCCTCAGTCGTTTATGATGGCAGAAGACCATGTGTACGATGAAGAATCTAACGATGGTATTATAACTAACTCTAAAGGTGGTGGAGCAGTTGCAGACGAGCAGTTAATGAAGATGCTTAAAGATTTGCGTAAGCGTAATGCTAAGAAGCTTGGTGTGCCACCATTTGTTATTTTCCAAGACCCTTCCTTAGAAGATATGGCATTAAAATATCCTATTAATATAGAAGAACTGTCTAATGTACATGGAGTAGGAGAAAGTAAGGCCAAAAAGTATGGTAAAGATTTTGTAAATCTTATAGCAGACTATGTAGAAGAAAATGATATTACCAGACCAGACGATATGGTCGTAAAATCCACAGGTTCTAACTCTGCACTTAAGCTTTATATTATCCAAAATGTGGATAGAAAATTACCATTAGATGACATTGCCTCTGCAAAAGGTATGGAAATGCCAGAATTTATTAAAGAAATGGAATCTATCGTATATTCTGGTACTAAACTAAATATTAGTTACTATATCGATGATTTATTAGACGAAGATCAGCAAGAAGAAATCCACGACTATTTTATGGACTCTGAAAGCGATAAAATCTCTGATGCTATTGAAGAGTTTGATGGTGACTATGACGATGAAGAATTACGCTTGTATCGCATTAAGTTTATTAGCGAAGTAGCGAATTAAATATACATTTTGTAAATGAACAAAGTTCCTTTTATCCCATGAATTTTGTGTGATAAAGGGAATTTTTGTACTCATATAACTAGTTGTGAGCAATTTTATGAAACTCTAAGAATAAAAGTGATATTCCAATAAAAAAGCATTTTAAGAATTATTTAATTCTACTCAATTATGGCAAAAACAAGAGTCTTTATTAGTTCAACATATGTCGATTTAAAAGATACAAGGGAGCAATTAAAAAATTACTTTGAAGAGAATCATATGGAACCAATATTATTTGAACGAGGTTCTATTTCATTCGATTGGTATAAAAACGTAGATGTTGCTTGCTATAATGAAGTTGAAAAAGCAACTATTTTTACCTTAATAATTGGAGGTAGATATGGGTCACCACCGAGTGAAGGAGTTATCAATAAAAAAACACGCCAAAAACAAATAATTAAGTATAATTCTATTACGAAAAAAGAATATTTAAGAGCCAAATCGAAAAACATCCCAATCTTCATCTTTATTGATAAAAATGTTTATTCTGAATATAGATTATTTACTAATAATCGGAAAAACAAAGACATTAAATACAAATCAATCGACAACATCAATATTTTTTACTTGATTGATGAAATTTTAAGTGAAAAGAAAAACAATTTTGTAAGAGAATTTCAATATACCAATGAAATTATTGATTGGCTGAAAATACAATTATCTGGTTTGTTAAAATCGTTAATAGATGAGCAAAGACAATTGCTAGAAAAAATACCGCAAACATATTACATAAATCCATTTAAACTTTTTTATAAAAGAAGAACAAATCAAGGTCAAAAACTGACTACTATTTCAAGAGAAACAGGCATTCCTTATAAAACCCTTTGTAATCTTGAAAGATTCAATCTTCAAAACACAGATTTTGACTACAAAGAATTTAACACAATAAATAAAGAAGACTTAAAAAAACTTTGCACATCCTTGAAATGTAGTTTTGAAGATATAACATCAAATATTAAAACTGAAGACGATTTTGCTTCAAATTTAATTGAATACTATCACAATTATAAAAGAAAAACTGTAAGGAATAAAGTCAGAAATTTACCTGAATCTTTGGAAACAAAAGTTGTTGTATTAGACTTTGATGGTACTTTAACAGAATCCAAAAGAAATGAAACAACGTGGGAACTGATATGGAATCATCTAGGTTATAGTTCTAAAGAATGTGGGAAATATCACAAACAATTCATAAGAAATGAAATAAGCCATAGTGAATGGTGCCAAATTACCTTGCAAAAATTTAAAGAGAAATCTTTGCATATAGACCAATTACACGAAGTGTCAAATAAAATTTCTTTAATTCCAGGTCTAAAAGACTTGGTAGAAACTTTAAGTAAAAAAAACATAAAAATTTATATACTTTCTGGTTCAATAGAAGAGCTTATAAAATTAAAAATTGGAGATTTAGCTTCTTATTTTAGAGGAATTTCAGCAAATAATTTTTATTTCGACAGGTCTGGTTCTCTTGCAGATATAATAGGCACTAATTATGACTTTAAAGGGAAAGCAACATATATAAAAGATATCATTCGTAAAGAAAACATTTCGCCTTATGAAGTATTATTTGTAGGTAATTCAATTAATGACATTTGGGCATATGAATCTGGTGCCAGAACCCTATGTGTCAATCCTTCCTATGTAAACGCTTATGACAATGTAAGGTGGTTGGATTTTATTCCTAAGTTGAATAATATGACTGAAATTTTAAAATTTGTTTAAACTGCTCACAACAATGGCTATAAGTAATTGCTTGTTCTCGCCTACTTCTGAAAATCCTCGCGGATTTTCAGTTTGGTGTGTACTTGCTAAGTTAAGTGCTAAACCACGCAACTACTCATAGCCGAGACCGTTGTATGCCATTTGAGAAAAGCATTTCGCACTAAAGAAAAATGATATTTACCTCTGACAAAGATTATAAATCAACCAAGAAAATAAAGCAAGGGATTTCAAAAATAAAAGAAGAATTTGAACCACTTGCTAAATGGATTGACCAAAAATATGAAGTCAAAACTCTAAATATAATATTTGACCATATCCATAAAAATAAATCTCAACCTCGAATACAAGTATGTCTAGAATACGCAAAAGACAAAGGGAAATTTATGGACAATCGGACTTATAATTTTGACAAAACCAAACAAAATGAAATTGCGAAAAAATTTGGAGAAATAATTTCAAATTATGAATTAAAAAACAAGCCGAATTGGATTAAAAAACTTCTTGGACTGACTTATAAAACAAACAATTTATTTGTTTATTTCTCAGACTTTGAAACGATTGCAAAAGATGAGGCCAACAAAAACATACCTGATGAAGAAATTAAAAAACTGAAATCAGAAATAAATAATCCTGAAATATGGATGATTAATAGAAGATTTAATAGTGCAACAATCTTTTTATATACAGATGAGCAACTAAAGAAATATCAAGATTCTGAATTACATAAAAAATGGAACGAACTATATTTTGACATATTGAAAAAGTATGACGAATTTGGATATTTTAAGAAAGATTTTTATTCTGTTTTTTTGGATAGTAAAGAGAATTTTGACACGAATTATGACAGTAACTGGTATTATTATTATAAATAAAAAACGGCATACAACAATGTATAACCGCAATTACGGCGGATTCGACTACGTCCGAATCCACTCGGAATTGCTAACGTCAGTTCTAAACCGAAAATTAACGCATATTAACCCGTAACTGACGGTTATACGAGACCGTTGGGCGTAATTTGAAAACAAAAATCTAAATGAATTTTATATCTAAACTTTTTGGCTTGAATAAAAACTCAGATAAAGGAGTCGATTCAGACTTTGATTTAGATGTTAAGGATTTTAATTCATCTAATGAGTTTTGGGAATTTATTACAAAAGAGAATAAATGGTATTTGAAATATTCGCCTTTTAGAATCAAAAATATTGATTCTCGCATCTCTGAATTAGAACCTTTAATTATTACCAAGACTAATGAGTTAAGGAAAAAAATGGAGTTTGACAATGACGAATACTGGAAAATAATTGACTGGGACAATTTTCTTATTCGTGCTGATATGGACGAATCAAATAAGTTTAAACGTAATGAATCCATTAAGTTTAAACAGTTTTGCCCAAACTGTGGTACAGAAAGAGGATTTCAACAAAGATACCCGAAATCAATTTGCGGAAAGTGTTATTCAAAAACTGCTGATTTAAATGGTAGAATTGTTGAGTTTTTTAACACAGAAATGGGCGGATATGGATGTCAAGGATACTATGCCGGAACGGAACAAAAAGAAAAATATGAATCTGAATCGTGCTATATTAATGGAAAAGAATATTATGCAGAAGAAGCTAGATTTGGTGGAATAGTAATACAATTAAAAGAATAAAAACTACGCCCAACAATGGCTATAAGTAATTGCTTGTTTTCACCTACTTCTGAAAATCCTCGCGGATTTTCAGTTTGGTGTGTACTTGCAAAATTAACCGCTAAACCACGCAACTACTCATAGCCGAGACCGTTGTGCGTCATTTACATAAACCCCAAATAAGCTTTGAAGAACCTATTCTTAGATAAAATTAAAATCAACTTGAATCAATTTTTGATTTACGATTGGATTGCATTCAATAAGATGGAAATGATTGAACAATCCAAGAAATGGGCAGAATTAAAATACAACTTCAATAATTTTATTCATGAAGAATATAAAAAAGAACGATTTGACTTTGGTGAAATTTACTCAGTTATTGAATCATATCGAAGTAGATTTGAAAATCTGCCAATTAATGGAAAGCTTTACGTTAAGGTAAATAAAAGATTACTGACTGGACAACTTATAAAGTTGATTCAAGATATTGAATATCAAGAAGTAAAAGAAACAGAAAATTCAGACTGTAAATGCCAACTTCTTTCACAATTTAACAAATGCCCAGAAGTCAAAAATTTAAAAGAAATAGGAGTCATAAATGATAATTATTACATGCCGAAACTTTACATGTGTAACAAATGTAGGTTTAAATGGATATCATATATTTCTGATGATTCTTTAGGTCAAATCATATATGAAAAACACGACACTAAAGATGATGATTTGATTAAGTATTATAAATAAAAACGAACGCACAACAATGGCTATAATTCATTGCGGTTGAATTCCTTATCGGAATTCAACGCAAATTTGCTATCTTTCGGCTACGGCGGAAAGAATCCTGCGGATTTTTCCGCAACGAAATCATAGCCGAGACCGTTGCTATAATATGAAATGACAAACAAAATCTGGAATTACATAAAGAAAAACAAAACTGTTTGCATTTTAAATATTATCGTATTTCTGATTTTAGTCGTTCCCTACTCTTACTCTTTTGGGCATCAATATGAAACGGAGGAATTACATTGGAGACCAAATTTTGTTTTTAAAGAATTTGACCTGCTTTTCTTTTATCTACCAATTCTCGTTTTTACAATAGGATTTCAGCTCACCAAAAAAACTATTTTGAGAAATACACTTCTGATTTTGAATTTAGTTGTCTCAATGCTTTATTTTTTTGGAGCAATATTTTCATTATCATTTCCGATTCAGGACTTTTCCCCAGGAATAGGGAATTTATTGATTCTGACTTTATTTCCTTTAATTATAATTATTTTTAAAATCAAGTGATATGAGTATACTGAAAAAAATTTTTGGAATTAAGAATACAGAGACTGCACCAAGCAAAACAGGTTTGAATACTAAAAAGCCTGAATTAACTGGTTTGGAAAAGTTCAAATCTAAGAATGCTGACAGCAGAATCAAGGATATAATGATACTTGGAGATACTGGAAACCAGAAAGCTTTTGAAATACTCGAATACGCTATTCTGAATGACAATGACTCTGGAGTTGTGATGGCTGGATTAAAACGATTGACTAACTTTAAAGAAAATGAGAGGTTATTGCCTTTACTCGAAAAGCTGAAAAGCAAAACGGATATTAAAAAATATGAACCATATTACTCAATGACTTTACTGAATTTGGGTTTGATAAATGAAGATGAATTCAATAAAATATTTGATTAGTAAATATTTTGTAAACTTAAGATGTATGTTATTCATAGCAGCTGAAACCCTAGTCACAATCTAGTGTTGTTCCCTATCTGAGTTAGTTATGTTTTTTAAGTATACGAATGGCAACAATTTTAAATCCAAAATGAAAAAACTCATCCTAATATTAATAATTAGTGTATTTCCAATTTTTGCTTTTGCAGAATACAATGGTGTACACGCAAAGTTTACAATAGAACTAAAAGGTGGACAGCAAATAACTGGCTATAAATACATTGCTCACAGTAATAATACGCTCCAATACAAACAACAACTTGAAAACGACCCTAAATCTTTTTTGTTCAATCAATTTACATACGAACCTGGTGAATATGGCTATTATACAGAACGCTTAGAGTATCCTTATCAAGAAATAACACTTTACAAGTTAATTAATCCTGTAGAAATTAAAATAGATGAAATTAAAACAGTAGAGATTATCGATTTAATTACAGCATCTTACGCAATCCAAATTGTAGGAGATTATGAAGCTAATGATCAAGTTTGGATGAACTCAAAACCAATTGCAAGCTATTCAGACTTTGACGAAATGTGCACCTACGATACGTTTATTCATACAACAGATAATATTTCTAAAGAAATACAAGATAAGATTACACACATAATTAAAGATGCTGAGTCTAAGATAAAAGAGAAGGAGTCCGAATTAAATAGTGATAATGAGAATGATGAATTTTATGAGGAACAAATTCAAAACATTTGTAAAGAAAGAAATTCCAAAATCTTAGAACTTTTAAAAGAGCATAACCAATTAAAAACAGTAACTGTTAGTATGTGTACGTGTTAGTGACAAATTTTACTAACTCATTAAAATAAAAACTATGAAAAACTACATCGATGGTTTCGTATTTCCTATACCAAAGATTCATATAGATGAATACCAAAAGGTAGCACAGCAAGTTGCAGCAATCTGGAAAGAATACGGAGCCATAGCCTATCACGAATTTGTTGGCGACGATATGCACTTGGAAGGCACTAAATCCTTTACAGAAGCCATAAATGCCAAAGAAGATGAAGATATTGTATTCGGTTGGGTTGTGTTTCCTTCAAAAGAAGTACGAGACATGGCAAACCAAATGGTACCAAAAGACCCAAGAATGACAACGTTGGTAGCACCTTTAATCAAGCCTGAAAAATTAATTTTCGATGCCAGTAGAATGTTGTATGGTGGTTTTAAATCCCTTGTTTAGATGAATGCATTCTCTTTCAATCATATTGCACTTTCAGTAAAAGACGTCAATCATTCCGTAGCGTTTTATCAAGAGGTATTTCAATTAAAGGAAATAAAAAATACAGCCTCAAACTCTAAAACCAGATGGCTTCAACTCACAGACAGTACACAGCTGCATTTAATTCCGAGACCTAATGCAGAAATAAAGACCAATAAAGCCGTGCATTTTGCATTAGCAACAACAGGTTTTAAGGAATTTGTAAACCATTTAGAAACACTAAATATTGAGTATTCCGACTGGAAAGATACACCTAACAAAGACTACATAAGAAACGATGGTGTAAAACAAGTTTACTTTCAAGATCCAGATGGCTATTGGATAGAGGTTAATAACGATGTCTAAAATGCCTATCGAAGTTCAGACTACTTCTCAGAGTTGTACTTCGTAAACAAAAGCTCGTGCTTTTTAACCTTCAATATAATTTCAGATAAAGTAGCGTTTTGCAATTTTTTAATATCACTTTCTTCAATCTGAAAATCAATATTAGTAACATAACGTCCTTTTACTTCGGTATGATGAGATTCAAACTCTAGAGAATCCGAGTTTAGGGATAATTCAAAATTCTTTCCTTTGAATGTAAGTGTAGCGCCATTTTTACATTTAACATTTAGTGTACCTACAATTATAGTCTGAAAAAAGAAATAGCCACCCAATTCGTTAAGTCCAGAAAAAAGGACATTACTTTCAGAAACACCATAAGCCTCATGTTCTACAGAAGCAATAATAGCATCAATAGTATCTTTGGTAGTTTCAGTTTTATTAAATAGTTTAGAAAGTGAAAAACCCATAAAATTAAATTTTGGCAAAACTAGGTTTAATTATTTAAATCCCAAATTTGACATAACACTTCCAACTTCACACTTCACACTTCACACTTCACACTTCACACTTCCAACTTTACTTCGTATCTTTGCAGCCTTAAACAAAAGAAAAAACAATGCAAGACGGATTATACGCAAAATTCAACACCTCAAAAGGTGAAATCTTAGTCAATTTAGAATTCGAAAAAACACCAGGAACAGTAGGTAACTTTGTGGCTTTAGCAGAAGGTAACTTAGAAAACTCTGCAAAACCTCAAGGCACACCTTACTATGATGGTTTAAACTTTCATAGAGTTATTCCAGATTTTATGATTCAAGGAGGTTGTCCATTAGGTACTGGTACAGGAAATCCTGGTTATAAATTTGATGACGAAATTCATCCAGATTTAAAACACGATGCGCCAGGTAAACTATCTATGGCAAATGCTGGTCCTGGTACTAACGGTAGCCAGTTCTTCATTACGCATGTTGAAACCCCTTGGTTAGATGGTAAGCATACCGTTTTTGGCAATGTAGTAGAAGGACAAGATGTTGTTGACGCTGTAGCGCAAGGTGATAAAATAGAAAGCTTAGAGATTGTAAGAGTAGGTGATGCTGCTGAAAAATTTAATGCTATTGAAGCATTTAGAACTTTTGAAGGTGAGCGCGAAAAACGTATTGCTGCAGAGCGTGAAGCTGCAAGAGCAGAGTTAGACAAGTTAGCTGCAGGTTTTGAAGAAACTGCTTCAGGATTGCGTTACAAGATCATTCAAAAAGGTAATGGTAAAAAAGCTGAAAAAGGCAATATGGTATCTGTACACTACAAAGGTCAGTTGGCAGATGGTACTGTGTTCGATTCCTCATACAAGAGAAATTCTCCTTTAGATTTTCAAGTTGGTGTTGGTCAGGTTATTCCTGGTTGGGACGAAGGTATCTGTTTATTAAGTGTTGGTGATAAGGCTCGTTTGGTAATTCCTAGCGACTTAGGATATGGTGCTGCTGGTGCAGGAGGTGTAATTCCACCAAACGCTACATTGGTTTTTGATGTTGAATTAATGGATACGAAATAAGACGTATTTCAGATTTTAAATAATTAAAAGTCTCACTTAAATAGTGGGACTTTTTTATGTTTATTAACTTAGCGTTTTCAATTTTTTAAAATGACAAACTACGATTACATCATTTTGGGTGCAGGTGCTTCAGGTCTTATGTTGGCTTATCGTATGGCTTCAGATACTTTTTTTGATGATAAATCGATTTTGATTATTGATAAAGAAAAGCAAAAAGGTAACGATAGAACTTGGTGCTTTTGGGAAAATGGTGAAGGAGAATGGGATAATATACTTACCAAAACCTGGTCTAAAATCTATTTTGGAAGTGATAATTATAAAGAGGAAATAGAAATAGTACCATATCAATATAAAATGATACGAAGTGAAGATTTTTATAATTCACTTTGGCAAAAAATTGAAAAAAAAGACAATATTACTTTTATAAATGATGAAGTTGTCAATTTCACTGAGCTTAATGATTGCGTACAAATCATAACCATTAACGGGAGCTATGTGGCTTCTAAACTTTTTAATAGTATACTTGATGCAAATCTGTATGTTAATCAAAAAAAGTATCCTGTACTTCAGCAACATTTTGTTGGCTGGTTTGTGAAAACTGAAGATGCTGTTTTTGATGATTCTACAGCAATTTTTATGGATTTTACAGTGCCTCAAAACGGCAATACACGTTTTATGTACGTGTTGCCAGTAGATAAAAAAACTGCATTATTTGAATACACCTTATTTTCTAAAGATTTATTGCAACTTGATGATTATGAGAATGCTATAGTTGATTATTTAAAGAAAAAAAACATTACCAATTATAAAGTTGTAGAAAAAGAAAAAGGGTCTATACCGATGACCTCTTTTAAATTTTCAGAATTAAATTCTAGGCATATTTTAAATATAGGCACAGCTGGTGGTTGGACTAAAGCAAGTACTGGATATACCTTTAGAAATACGTCAAAAAAAACTAAAGAACTTATAATGTTTTTAAAGCAAGAAAGTTATCTTTTTGCATTTAACATTAAATCAAAATTTTGGTTTTATGATTTAATCTTTTTAGATGTGTTGGCCAATCATAATGAAGAAGGTGTAGCCTTGTTTGCGTCCATGTTTAAAAAAGCAGATGTAAAGACTATCTTTAAGTTTCTTGATGAAGAATCTACATGGATAGAAGATTTAAAGATTATTCTGTCTGTACCTCCAAAACGATTTATTCAAGCCTTTTTTAAACGCCTATTTTAACTCTATAGAATTTTAATAATCTAATCAATCTAAAAGTCTAAGATTATCTAGGTATCTGAATAAACTTGTCCTCTATGTGGTTTTAGTGCATCTCTAAGTGGTTTCATTTCTGACTCATCAACCACTATAAACGCTATATGGTGCATTTCGCTTATAATATCGACACCAGTTATAGTAATATCTAAGTTATTCATCATAATATACTCTTTAAGGTGTATCAAATGATGTTCGGCAGTTTTTTTACTTGCAGGACCTCTAAAATCCCATATCAATTTTAATTTACGCATTAGAAACAGAAGTACCTTTTTCGGCAAAGTTTTTAAAATTGGTCATGTATTTCTTAGTCTGTTTCTTAAAAGCGCCTGGCATTAAAAAGAGCATGGCATTCATCATAAAGTTAGTTGGTTGAAACTCATTTTTGCTTATCCACTTTGTGTGGCCTTCAGGTGTGCTTTCAAAGTAATTTTGCTGAATATTTCTAACTCCTTTGGTAGTATATGTAGCATGAAATTCTTTTGGGAAGTCTTGTTTGGTAATGGTTTCAATGAGTTCCATTTTACGTTTTCCAAAATCGTAGTTTAGTTTCATTTTAGCACCAAATTCACCTGGTGTACCAGAAATATGTTCGGCACTAATTAAACCTTCTTGCCAATGTTTCATGTTCTCAGCAGAGTCCATTTTTTTTGCTACTTCCTCTAAAGGTTTTTCAATGATAATTTCAGTTGTATATTTCATCTAGAATCTTACAATAATTTTAAAGATAGATAAAAGCAGTAATACTAAGTTTAATTTATCGACGTTTCTACCTATTTACAAGATGTAATCAACTTTTTTCGAACAGTTGATATTAATAAATTAAGATATTGCTATAACTTGTAAAATAAGTGATTTATGTTATTTTTGCTCAACCTCTAAATTGAGGCATTTATATAATGTAAATGTGAAAATTTAACGAAGAAAATTTAATAAACATGAAACCTAGATTTAAATGCTTGCTCTTAGTTTTACTAGCACTAAATGTATCGTTTGCTCAAGAAAAAGATGAAGTGTTGCTAAAAGTAGATGGTGAACCTGTAATGACTTCAGAATTTTTAAGAGTTTACAATAAGAATTTAGATTTAGTAAAAGATGAAAGTCAAAAAGATGTTGATGGCTATTTAAAGTTGTTTACTGAATACCAACTAAAGCTCAAAGAAGCAAAACGTCTTAAACTAGATGAGGATACCAAGTATCAACGAGAGTTTTTGAGGTACAAGAAGCAATTGACAAAAAATTATCTTGCTGAAAATAAAGTTACAGATGCTTTAGTAAAAGAGGCGTACGAGCGTAATAGTTTTGATGTTAACGCGTCGCATGTATTGGTACGTTTAGATGGTAATGTAAAAGATACTTTGGGAGTCTACAATCAGGTTTTAAAGTTAAGAGAGCGTGTGCTAAAAGAAGGTTTTGATGCTGTAAAAGCTGATGTGCATAACGGACAAACTATCTTTCTTGAGGATTTGGGTTACTTCTCTGCATTTAAAATGGTTTACGATTTTGAAACAGCGGCTTACAATACTCCAAAGGGAGAAATCTCAATGCCGTTTAGAACACAGTTTGGTTACCATGTTGTAAAGGTTAACGATAAGCGTCCTTCCAGAGGGACTATTACTGCTGCTCATATAATGATTGCCTTACAGCAAAAAGATTCGCTTTTAGATCCAGAGGAGCGCATCAATGATATTTATAAAAAATTACAACAAGGTGAAAAGTTTGAGTCTTTGGCGAAGCAATTCTCAGATGATAAAAGTTCTGCAAGAAATGGTGGTAAGTTATCGCCTTTTAAAAGTGGTCAGTTAAGTTCAACAATTTTTGAAGATGAAGCCTTTGCTTTACCAAACGATGGTGATGTTAGTAAGCCTTTTAAGTCAGAATATGGTTGGCATATTGTAAAGCGTATAGAGCTTAAGCCAATCCAATCTTTTGAAGAACTAAAACCAGCAATAGAGTCGAAAGTTAAAAGAGATTCTAGGTCTCAGCTCATTAATGAATCAATGGTAGATGAGTTAAAAAAGCGTTACCAAATTTCATACAATCCTGAAGCTAAAGGATATTTTGAAACACTTTTAGACGGTAATTATTTTACACGCTCTTGGAGATTGCCAGAAGAATTTGAAACGGATAAGACAGTCTTTACAATTGGTAACCGATCATTTACCTACAACGAGTTTGGTCGTCATCTTATGTCTGCTCAGCGTGCTTACGCTAATAAAAAGGGTGATTTTTCTGTAATTATAGATAAAGAATTTGATAAGTTTTTTGAAAAATCAATTCTACAGTACAGAGAAGATAACCTAGAGTCAGAGAATGAAGACTTTGCAAATATCCTAAAGGAATATAGAGATGGATTATTGTTGTTTGATTTAATGGAGAAAGAAATCTGGAACAAAGCATCAAAAGATTCTGTTGGTTTAGAAGCATATTATCAAAAGCACAAAGCTAAATACCAATGGGATGATAGAGTTGATGTAGTAATAGCAACTGCTGCAAACGAGGACGCTGCAAAAAAAGCCTTAAAGATGATGAAAAAGGGGAAGTCTGAGGAAGATATTAGAAAAGTGTTAGACACAGACTCTCAGAAAAACATCATATTTACCAAAGGTGTTTTTAATGCAAACAATCCTAAGCTTCCGGCTAATCTTAAAATAGAACAAGGTGTATCAGAAATATATAAGCACAATGAAGCGTTTCATGTTATAGATATTAAGTCTGTATTGCCAGCTGGAAACAAAACGCTAGATGAGGCTAAGGGTAATGTTATTAACGATTACCAGGCAGAAATTGAGGCTAATTGGATTAATGTTCTTCATGAGCGTTTTAAAGTTGAGGTTAACGAAAAGGCTCTAGAAAGAGTAAAAGCAAAAATCAATAATCAATAAATTTTCTTGAAAAAAGCGTTCTTTATATTAACTGTTTGTTTGTTTTCTTTCAGCTGCGATTTTTTTAAAAAGGCGGATGATAGAGAGCCTATTGCAAGAGTTAATGAGACATATTTATACAAAGAAGATATTGAAGATTTAGTTCCTGAAGGTACAAGTAAGGAAGATAGTATAGTAATCGTTAACGGTTATATAAACCGTTGGGCAAGACAACTGTTGTTAATGGATGGAGCGTTACTTAATCTATCCGAAGAAAAACAAAAAGAGTTTTCTAAACTAGTAAACCAGTATAAAAGTGATTTATATACTAAAGCCTATTTAGAAGCTTTGGTGAAAAAGAATATAGACACTTTAGTTAATGCAGATGAAGCAGAGGTTTTTTATGAAGCTAATAAGGAGTCATTCAAGCTTAATGATGATTTACTACAATTACGATATATTAGTCTTCCGCTCAACCCAATAGATTTAGATACAATTAAGAAAAGGTTCAGACGATATGAGGCTAAGGATAAACGTTACTTAGATTCAATATCTATGCAGTTTAAGTCGTTTTCTCTTAATGACTCTATTTGGGTTAAATTTAGTCAGGTGGTAGACAAAGTTCCTGTAGTAACTCAAGAAAGTAAAGACCAACTGTTAAAAAAATCTAATTTCTTACAGCTCAAAGATTCAATAAACCTATATTTGATGCACGTTAATGACATACGTTTGCAGAATGATTATGCACCATTAGAGTACGTCAATAAATCAATAAAACAAATTGTAATTAATAAGCGTAAACTAGAGCTTATTAAACAACTAGAAAATGATATTTCAAAAGATGCAATTAAGAACAATAAATTTCAAATCTATAACTAAGGCTTTAAGTCTTTGTTGTTTTCTGTATGTTGGCACTATTGGTGCACAAGAGATAATTCCTGATGAGGTTAAGACTGTTAAGGAAAAAGCAAAAGACTCGGTAGTTAATACTACTAGAATAAAAGCAGATGGTGTAGCGGCCGTTGTTGGTGACTATGTCGTTTTAGAATCTGATTTAGATCGTGAAATTGCTCAGTTAGAAGCGCAAGGAGCCGATTTGAGTGGAGTAACGCGTTGCGAACTTTTTGGACTTCTTTTAGAGAAAAAGTTATATGCGCACCAAGCTATTCAAGATAGTATTATGGTTAATGAGTTATATATCAAATCACTTGTTGATCAGCAGATAGAAGGTATTCTAGCGCAATCTAGACAAGATATGGATTGGTTAATAAAATACTACAAAAAAGATTCTGAACAGGCTTTAAGAGATGAGATGTATGAGATTAACAAAAATGGTTATCTCGAACAGGAAATGCGAAAAAAAGTTATTGGTGAAGTTGAGGTAACACCAGAAGAAGTTAGAACGTTTTTTAATGAAATCCCAAAAGATGAAAGACCAACTTTTGGTACAGAGTTAAAAGTGGCTCAAATTGTTGTAGTGCCAGAAGTAACTGAAGAAGCAAAACAAGCTGTAATAGATAGGCTTAAGGGATTTAAGAAAGATGTAGAAGAAAATGGTGCTAAGTTTGCTACCAAAGCGCTTTTTTATTCAGAAGATTCTGGGTCTAAAAATAATGGTGGTTTATTACCAGCTATGAACAGAAAACAACCTAGAATGGTAAAAGAATTCAGAGATGTTGCCTTTAATCTACAAGAAGGAGAAATCTCTGAACCATTTGAGACAGATTTTGGATTCCACATCATTTATCTAGAAAAAATTAGAGGTCAAGAATATCAGGTTAGACATATCTTACTACGACCAGAGCTAACACCTGAAACTATTGAAAAAGCACAAGAAAAAATTGAAAAAGTAAGAGACTTAATAGTTAGTGGTAAACTGTCTTTTGCAGATGCGGCTTTAGAATTTAGTGACGAAGAAGAAACTAAGTTTGAAGGTGGTCGTTTAACAAATCCAACAACTCAAGATTTTAATTTTGAGTTGACAAAAATGGATACAGAAATGTATACCCAAATACAAGGTTTGAAAGATGGTGAGGTAAGTGAAGTGATTCAAGATGAAGACCGTATAAATAATATTAAGTTCAAAATAATGACTGTAACTGACCGTATAGACGATCACGAGGCAGATTTTGCAAGAGATTATTTGAAGATTAAAGAATTAGCACTACAGGATAAACAAGTAAGAGCAATCGAAAAATGGCAGAAAGAAGTGATTGAACAAACCTATGTAAAGATTAACGGCGAATATAGAGACTGTGAGTATCAGAGTAATTGGTTAAAAATTCAATAGTCTATGTCTGATGTTGCTGTAATCGAAAACTTCGTAAATAAATACAAATCACTAAAGCAGGAAATAGCTAAAGTGATTATTGGTCAGGAAGATGTTGTAGACCAAATTTTAATATCTATTTTCTCTGGTGGACATTCATTATTAATAGGTGTGCCTGGTTTAGCAAAAACCTTAATGGTTAATACCATTGCACAAACACTTGGTTTAGATTTTAAACGTATTCAGTTTACACCAGATTTAATGCCTAGTGATATACTTGGTAGTGAAATTTTAGATGAAGATCGACGTTTTAAATTCATTAAAGGGCCAATCTTTGCTAATATTATTTTAGCGGACGAGATTAACAGAACACCACCAAAAACGCAAGCTGCACTTTTAGAAGCTATGCAAGAGCGTGCTGTAACAGTTGCAGGTCATCAATACAAATTAAGCTTACCATACTTTGTGTTAGCAACACAAAACCCAATAGAGCAAGAAGGTACGTATCCTTTGCCAGAAGCACAGTTAGACCGATTTATGTTTGCAATCAGATTGCAATACCCATCTTTTAAAGAAGAGGTTGAGGTTGTAAAAGCAACAACTACAGATATCCAAACTACTGTTAATGCTTTGTTTTCTGCTCAGGAAATTATAGACTTTCAAAACGTAATACGTCGTATTCCTGTAGCTGATAATGTTATTGAATACGCTGTTTCTTTAGTCGCTAAGACTAGACCAAATGAAGACACTGCCGCTGATATCGTAAAAGAGTTTGTAGATTGGGGAGCAGGTCCTCGCGCATCCCAAAATTTAATTCTAGCAGCTAAAACGCATGCAGCTACAAAAGGGAAGTTTTCTCCAGACATTGAAGATATTCAAGCTGTAGCTATTGGTATTTTAAGACATAGAATTATTAAAAATTACAAAGCAGAAGCAGAGGGTGTAAGTGATGAAAAAATCATTGAGAGTCTTTTTTAATTTCTTCTTTTTTTAAAACACCTCACTAGCCTAATAAATTCAGAATTATTCTAAATAAGCCTAATTGTTAATTTTTTAAACAAACAACAATTAAGCTGTTAATATTTAGAATAATATACGTAAAAAATAACTTTTCGTGATTTATTTTCAGTGTTTTGAGGATTTCTTTACATATTTTTAAAAATGACTACTATTTTGTAATTTTGTGACACTTTAAATAAAATAATTATCAACCTTTAAATATACTTTATGGCTTTTGACATTGATATGATAAAAAAGGTTTATGCTAACATGACAGATCGCGTAGATGCGGCAAGAGAGATTGTTGGAAAACCATTAACACTTTCAGAAAAAATATTATACGCTCATCTTTGGGATGGAAAACCTACAAAAGCGTTTACTAGAGGTAAGGATTATGTAGATTTTGCCCCAGATAGAGTAGCTTGTCAAGATGCAACTGCACAAATGGCATTACTTCAGTTTATGCAAGCAGGTAAGCCAAAAGTTGCAGTTCCAACGACTGTACATTGTGACCACTTAATTCAAGCAAAAGACGGTGCAGCTACAGATTTAAAACATGCAAATGACACTAGTAGTGAGGTATTTAATTTCTTAGAATCTGTATCTAATAAATATGGTATTGGTTTCTGGAAACCAGGTGCAGGTATCATACATCAAGTTGTATTGGAAAATTATGCTTTTCCTGGTGGTATGATGATTGGTACAGACTCGCACACAGTTAATGCTGGTGGACTTGGTATGGTTGCTATTGGTGTAGGTGGTGCAGATGCTGTAGATGTTATGGCAGGTATGGCTTGGGAGCTTAAATTTCCAAAATTAATTGGTGTAAGATTAACAGGAAAACTCTCTGGATGGACAGCACCAAAAGATGTTATTCTTAAAGTAGCAGAAATATTAACTGTTAAAGGTGGTACTGGTGCTATCGTTGAATATTTCGGTCCTGGTGCTTTATCTATGTCTTGTACAGGTAAAGGAACTATTTGTAACATGGGTGCAGAGATAGGTGCTACAACATCTACTTTTGGATATGATGATTCTATGGAACGTTACTTACGTGCTACAGATAGAGCAGATGTAGCTGACGAAGCTAATAAGATTAAAGAATATCTTACTGCTGATGCTGAGGTATATGCAAATCCTGAGCAGTATTTTGATCAGGTTATTGATATTAATCTTTCTGAGTTAAGTCCATTATTAAATGGTCCTTTTACTCCAGATTTATCGACTCCAGCTGGTAAAGAAATGACTGAAAAAGCTACAGCAAATGAATGGCCTTTAGAGGTAGAATGGGGACTTATAGGTTCTTGTACTAACTCGTCTTATGAAGATTTATCAAGAGCATCTTCAATTGCACAACAAGCTCTAGACAAAGGATTAAAAACTAAAGCAGAATTTGGTATTAACCCAGGTTCTGAACAAGTGCGTTACACTGCTGAGCGTGATGGAATTCTTGAAGTTTTTGAAAAATTAGACGCTAAGATATTTACTAATGCATGTGGTCCGTGTATTGGGCAATGGGCTAGATATAGTGATCCTAAGAATGCACCTAAGAATAGTATAGTTCACTCATTTAATAGAAACTTTGCTAAACGTGCAGATGGCAATCCAAATACACATGCTTTCGTTGCATCTCCAGAAATGGTAGCTGCTGTTGCTATTGCAGGTCGATTAGATTTCAATCCAATGACTGATACTTTAATCAATGAGAATGGAGAAGAAGTAATGTTAGATGAGCCAACAGGATGGGAATTACCACCTAAAGGTTTTGATGTAAAAGAAAACGGATACTTAGAGCCTGTTGCGGATGGAAGCGGAGTAGAAGTTACTGTGAAGCCAGATTCTGAAAGATTACAATTATTAACACCTTTTGAGCCTATTGGTGATTCTATTACAGGTGCTAAATTATTGATTAAGGCATTCGGTAAATGTACTACCGACCATATTTCTATGGCTGGTCCTTGGTTGCGTTTTAGAGGTCATTTAGATAACATTGCTAATAATACGCTAATAGGAGCTGTAAATGCTTTTAACAAAAAGACTAACTTTGTTAAGAATCAATTGACAGGTGAGTTTGGTGGAGTTCCTGACACACAGAGAGAATACAAGAAGAATGGTATTTGGTCTGTGGTTGTAGGAGACCATAATTACGGTGAAGGATCTTCTAGAGAGCATGCTGCGATGCAGCCTAGACATTTAGGTGTTGCTGCTGTAATTGTAAAGTCTTTTGCTCGTATCCACGAAACAAATCTTAAGAAACAAGGTATGTTAGGTCTTACTTTTGCTAATGAGTCAGACTATGATTTAATTCAAGAGGATGATACATTTAACTTCTTAGATTTAAACGAGTTTGCACCAGACAAACAATTACATGTTGAGGTTGTGCACGCAGATGGTTCTAAGGATGTTATTGCTTTAAACCACACTTATAATAATGCACAAATTGAATGGTATAAAGAAGGTTCTGCACTTAATTTAATTAAGAAACAAAACGCTTAACAAGTTTAAACCTTAATAGATAAATTGAAAACTCTCAGTTGTTAGCTGAGAGTTTTTTTATTCTATAATGAAAGGTGTTATAGGATTATACGACTTTACTGTTAAACTCAATTAAAACTATCCTGTTATGAAAGCTTTCTGGTTTTTTGAAGATGTTAATCTATTTAAACTTCTTTGCCCACACAAATTCAAGCAATATAAAGCATGTCACACCTTTGATCAATATGGAAAAGAAGATTATATCTATTTTCAAGATGATACATCTAATAAGGTTTATTTGATAGAAAATGGTAAAGTTAAAATAGGATATTATACTGAAAGTGGAAATGAGGTAGTAAAAGCTATATTAACAAAAGGAGAATTGTTTGGAGAAAAAGCAATTTTAGGTGAAAGAAAGCGAGAAGAGTTTGCACAATCCTTAGACAATAATACATCTATCTGTCCTGTAGGTGTTGATACCATGCACGATTTAATGCGAGATAATAAGACATTTAGTTTGAGAATCTATAAGTTTATAGGCTTTAAATTTAAAAAGCTAGAAAGAAGGCTTCAATTATTATTATTTAAAGATTCAAAAACAAGATTGCTCGAATTTTTAAACGAATTATGCACAGATTATGGATACGATTGTGAAAAAACAGGAGACCATGTCATCAATCATCCGTATACTCAAAAGGATATTGCATCATTAATAGGTATTTCTCGTCCGACATTAAATATCTTAATGAACGAACTTAAAGAAGCAGATGTTATTGATTTTAACCGTCGACAAATTAGAATTTTCAGTACTTCAGCTTAACTTTGTGGATAATGAAAAGACGTTTTAAAAAAAGCAACATTATCTTTTTAGTGATAATTTTGCTATTGATAATTCCACAAACAAGGCAACCTATTCAAGTTTTGCTACATAAAGGTTTAAGTTATATAAATCAATCAACACTTATAGATAGTGATGAAAGAGTTGAAGTAGCTTACAATGATTGGAAGTTACGGTCAGATAATAATACAACCATAGATTTTCAATCTACTAAAGGTGAAGTTGTACTTGTGAACTTTTGGGCTACATGGTGCCCACCATGTATAGCAGAGATGCCGAGTCTTCAAGCATTGTATGATGATTATAAAGATGAAGTGAATTTTCTCTTTGTTACCAACGACAGTTTTGATGTTGTTAAAAGTTTTAAGGCAAAAGAAAACTATACGTTTGAAGTTTTTAATCCATTAAACAATAATCCTGAGGAATTAAAAACAAAATCAATTCCCAGAACCTTTATTATTAATAAAAAAGGTGAAATTGTAATTGACGAATCTGGTGCTGTGGATTGGAACAGTGCTAATGTTAGAAGCCAATTAGACCAACTACTAAAAGAGTAATTATTTAAAATATTTAAACGGTACTATTAGCATTCCAAAGTTTTCGCCATGATCTTTTCCTAGATGTTTGTGGTGTATTTTGTGGGCACGTCTAACACCTCTCGCATATTTATTGTCAATATTTCTTAGCCATTTAAATCGTTGGTGAATAAATATATCATGTACTACGAAGTACGCGATACCATAAAACAAAATACCTAAACCAATAGGTAAGGTGTACCATATATCTTCGTAATTCCATAAATAAAAACATACCATGCTTACTACTGCATAAAATATGAAGAAGACATCATTGCGCTCAAACCAACTATCGTGGTCTTTGTGATGGTGGTCTTTGTGTAAACTCCATAAAAATCCGTGCATAATATACTTATGGGTAAACCAAGCATTAAACTCCATTATAAAAAATGTTCCTAAGAAGATTAAAATCCAATAAACAGTTTGCATAATTTTTTGGGTTATAGGTTATAATAAATTTAAATGATATTTTACGTAACTACGAGTCAGTAACTCAATTTTTTTATAGTTTGGTACTCGTATTCTCGCAGACTTTATTTCTAAAGCAGGTGTATTCTTAAGCTTTTGTAATAACTTGTTGTAATAACGATAGGCCATAAATACACCAAAACGAGCTTCTAAAGGTAAGCGTTTTATACCTTGTAAACCCTTAGAAAAATCGCTCTCAATATCATCTATTATTGATTTTTTAGAAGCTTCATCTAAATGGTTTAAATCTGTGTTTGGGAAGTATGTTCGGCTCAAATCTTCAAAATCTGCTTTTAAATCTCTTAAAAAATTAACCTTTTGAAACGCTGAACCTAAGCTCATAGCAGAATCTTTTAAGTCTTCATATTTCTCGTTATCACCTTTAACAAAAACTTTTAAACACATTAAACCTACAACATCTGCAGAGCCATATATGTAGGCTTTATATTCATCTTCAGTGAGATAGTCTTTTTTATGCAAATCTAATCGCATACTACTCATAAATGCGTCTACTAAGTGTTTGTCTATGTTGTATTTATGGTACGTCTCCTGAAAAGAGTTTAGGATCGGGTTTAAGCTAATTTTATCTGTTAAGGCAGCTTCTAAATCAGCTTCAAAATTATTAAAGAGTTTTTCTTTATCATAATCATGAAATGAGTCTACTATTTCATCAGCAAAACGAACAAATCCATATATATTATAAATATCTTGTCTAATACTGTCAGATAGCATTTTTGTCGCCATAGAGAATGAAGTGCTGTAAGCATTGGTAACGAGCTTACTACAGCTTTTAGAAACGTTGTCAAAAATTGATTTCATGATAATAATGTCTTTTTCTTAGCGGTTAAACTTCATTTTTTTTGGATTAGTTCTGAAACTAATTTTCCTGATATTAGAGATGGTGGTACACCAGGACCAGGAACTGTTAATTGTCCTGTAAAGTATAATCCATCTACTTTTTTGCTTTTTAACTTTGGTCTTAAAAATGCAGTTTGTCTTAAGGTATTTGCCATGCCATAGGCATTACCTTTATATGAATTGTATTCGCGGATAAAATCCTTTACACAAAATGATTCTTTAAATAGGATACTCTCTTTTACCTTTTGATGTGTTAGGTTCTCAAAACGATTAATGATTATATCAAAATATTGCTCTCTTAATTGTGGTGTGTCCTCTAGTCCAGGAGCAATTGGTATAAGAAAAAAACCTGTTTCGCAACCATCTGGTGCCATACTTTTATCTGTAACCGAAGGGAAGTTAACATAAAATAATGGATTTTCAGGCCATTTAGGGTCATCATAAATATCTTCTGCATGATTTTCAAAGTCAGTATCAAAGAATAAATTATGATGTTCTATATCTTTTAATTTTTTATTGAAACCTACATAGAAGAGTAGAGAAGAAGGCGCGAAAGTGCGTTTCTCCCAATAATTCTCAGAGTATTGTCTGTAGCTTTTATCTAATAAAGTTTCAGAATGATGGTAATCAGCACCACTCAGTACAATGTCTGATGCTATGAAATTACCATTAGCTGTTATACCCCTCGTTTTCCCATTTTCAACATTTATCTTTTCAATAGTACTGTTAGTGTTTATTTTAACTCCTAAACTTTCTGCTAGGCTTTTCATGGCTTTGATAATCTCGTACATACCTCCTTTAGGGTGCCATGTGCCTAAACCAAAGTCTGCAAAATTCATGAAACTATAAAAAGAAGGTGTCTGACTCGGCTTTGCACCCAAAAACAAAACTGGAAATTCTAAAGTTGAAATAAGCTTAGGATTTTTAAAATTTTTCCTAACCTCCGAGCTTATTGTTTTAAAAAAACGATCAACTCTTGTTACAGTATCTTTTGTTACCAATTCAAATGGTGAAATTCCTGGTTTTAAAACCACCTTGTTAATTGCTATATCGTAATGGTCTTGTGCTTGAGCAATGAATTTGCGGAGTGGTTTGGAACTCCCAGATTCAATACGTTCAAATTCTTCACAGATTTGATCCATATGATCACCTATTGTTATGACTTCATCTGAAAAGAAAATTTTATAAGCAGGACTTAATTTATCAAGCGCATAATAATCGTTTGTGCTTTTACCAAAATCGTTAAAAAACTTTTCAAAAATATCTGGCATCCAATACCAACTTGGTCCGATGTCGAAAGTAAAACCATCCTTAATAAGTTGTCTTGCTCTTCCGCCTACAGTGTCATTTTTTTCAAAAATAGATACGTCATAACCGGCTTTTGCTAAATAGCATGATGCTGATAGCGAAGAAAAACCTGAACCTATTATAGATATTGTTTTACTCATTACTCGAGGCTTGTTGTTAAGGATTTTATACTTTTAAATGCTGATACGCCTTTAGGTAATTTATCTAAGTCTAAGGCGTTCAGCATTTGACCTAAAATCCAAAGTTTTGTATTTGAGTCTTTAATCAATAATTTGTCAAAATCCTCAATGTATTGCTCTATATCGTTTTTTTCAGGCTTTACAGTAAAATATGAAACATAAACAAGCTCTTCGTAATAATTTTTAAGGTCGGCTAAACTTTCTAACGGGACACTCATTCCTAACAAAATAGATTGATAACCTTTACTAACTAGCTGATGATTGATGAACAGTAAACCTAATTCGTGGATTTCATTTTCAGGTAAATAAAGCACAAACGTTTTATTAGATTTGTTTAATTGTTTGGATTGTGCTTTTTCCGTGTTTATCAGTATCTTTTGACGTATCAATGATGTTAAAAAATGCTCGTGAGCTGGCGTAATTGTATCAGTTTGCCATAGTAAGCCTATTTCGGTTAACAGTGGAATGAAAATATCATAGAAAACTGTTTCAAAATCTTTTTCGGTTAAAAGTGAATTATAAGTTTTATAAAATAATGCCTGGTCAAAATTTAACATAGATAGTTTAAATGCATTGATAGCATGACTTTCTAAATTACTCTCTGCAGCAATCTCTCTAACCAATACGGGAATCTGTTCTTCAGCAAGTGTTGCAATTTTAGAAATCTTATATCCATTGTTATTTAAATAACTTACATTTAGTAGCTTTTGAAAGCTTGCCAAATCGTAATATCTTATATTGGTATCAGTACGTTTTGGTTGTAACAAATTATAGCGCTTTTCCCATATTCTAATAGTGTGCGCTTTAATTCCTGTAAGATTTTCTAAGTCTTTAATACTGAATTGACTTTTAATATTGTTCATTTTTTATTAAAAATGTTTAAACAAAAATAAGATTTAAACTGATAGTTTAATCAGAATTAACAAAAATTAAGTAAAAAATTATTGTTAATAGCTGAAGTGCCTAAAAAACAATTAACAAATTAGAAGTATAAAGTGAAGTTGTGCGCACGAGAAGACTCGAACTTCCACGACCTAAACGGTCACTGGCCCCTCAAGCCAGCGCGTCTACCAATTCCGCCACGTGCGCAAAATGAAAAGTAAATATAAAAAAAAAGTTAAGCATTATAGCTTAACTTTTGTGACCGGGCTGGGGCTCGAACCCAGGACCCTCTCCTTAAAAGGGAGATGCTCTACCAACTGAGCTACCCGGTCATTAAGATGTTCTCTTAAATGAGGGTGCAAATATAAAAGGTTTAATTAATAAAACAATACTTTTTTTATTTAAATTTTTGTTTTTTTATTTTGATTAAGTTTGGTGCCTAATTTTTAATTATTTAAGTCTTATGATAGTTGTTTTAATGGGATATATGGGTTCTGGTAAGTCTACAATTGGTAAGAATTTAGCTACTGTATTGAATTACAATTTTTTAGACTTAGATGAGTATATTTCCAGTAAAGAAAGTACCACGATTAGTGAGTTATTTAAGACTAAGGGTGAGATTTATTTTAGAAAGAAGGAGGCATTCTATTTAAATGATATTTTAAGTTCAAAAAATAATATTGTTTTAGCTTTAGGTGGCGGAACACCTTGTTATGGAAATAATCTAAACGTTCTTTTAAATGAATCTAAAGTTTGTTTATTTTATTTAAAATTGTCTTTACCAATTCTTACCGAACGATTATTTAAAGAAAAGGAGAATAGACCATTAATTAGTCATTTAAAAAAAGAGGAAGAACTTCTAGAATTTATAGGCAAACATCTTTTTGAGCGCACTCAGTATTATAACCAAGCCACAAACATAATTGTTGCTGACAATAAATCTAAAAAAGATATAGTTGAAGAAATTCTTATGTCTTTAATCTAAGTAGGCTTCGTAAGGTTGCTTAGAAAGGTTCACATGTACATGTTCAAATAATGAAGTGGATAAGGAAATACCCTTAAAATCCGCTTTTACTGGGAATTTTTTATGATTTCGGTTTACTAATACAGCAGTTTTAAATTGCTTTAATGGGACATCTAAAAAATGCTTAATGCCATAAATTAATGTACTGCCAGAGTTTAAAACATCGTCAATTAAGACAATAGACTTATTTGTATAGTCTTCAGTCTTTATAGATGTTTTAATTGGGTTAGTTGGTTCATTTTTGTCAACAGTAACCTTGCAAAGCGTAGAATCAATATCAGAAATCTTATCGAGTTGTAATTTAATTTTTTTGGCTAAGGTGTAACCATTACTTTCAATACCAGCAATTACAATTTCCGATTCGTTTACATTACTTTCATAAATCTGGTAAGCAATACGTCTTATCTTATGCTCAATTTCCTTATGACTTAGAATGGTATTTTTAGTAAGTGCCATAGTGTGCCGTTTAAGTTTTGATTAGAAATGCAAAGAATCAATTAATGATTAAATTAAAGTCGTTCAAAGATAAAAAACAGTTCTTTACCTTGTCTTTCTTTTATTGAATTTGTTGCGCGTTCTAGTGTGTTAATTTTAAAGTATTTGCTAAAGATGGATTTATATTCTTCAACACTTCCGCCAAAAGGTGGACCGGATTCTATTAATGGAAAATCAAAAAGCAAACCAACTAGTTTGCCATTAGGTTTTAATAGTTGGTACATTTTTTCTACATATTGATTCCTTAAATCAGGATTTAGTGCGCAGAAAAAAGTTTGCTCAATAATAAGATCGAACTTTTTGTTGAGTTCAAAAAAATCCTGATGGAGTAATTGGTCACTAGGAAAATTTTCAACTCTGTTTTTTAAATTCATTAACGGTTGTTTAGCAATATCTAAAATAAAAGTGTTAGAAAATTCGTTGTTCCATAATAGCTCGGCTTCATAACTATTACCAGCACCTGGTATTAAGATAGTTACGGATTTATCTGCTAATTGCTCAATATATTCTTTTATTGGAGGTGATGCGTAACCAATGTTCCAACCAGTTTTATTCTCTTCGTATCTGTGTTCCCAATATGCTCTGTCAAACTTATTCTTCTCCATCGTCATAAAAGTTATCTATATCTCGTCTATCTTTTTTAGTTGGTCTTCCTGTTCCTTTTTTACGGTAGTAATCTTTACTGTATTTTAAGAGCTCTTTAGCTGCAAAAGCTTCTTTTGGAGTAGTATCTGTTCTATATATGTCTACAAGTTTTGCACCTACACGGTTTGGGGGTAGATCATTAACTATTAATTTATAGCTAATCTGATCTTTTCTTAATTCTATTTCATCAGTTGGGTAAACCTCTCTAGATGGCTTTGCTACAGTGCCATTTAGTTTTACCTGTCCTTTTTTACAAGCTTGGGTTGCTATGCTTCGAGTTTTATAATAACGTACACACCAAAGATATTTGTCTATTCGCATATATTTTAACTAAAATCTACGTTAAGGTTTTGGCATAAAAATATTAATTTAATGTATCTTGCGCCACATATAAATGCAATAATGAACACTTGATAAGGTTTGTGGTTAATTTTATCAAAATAATAATTACATTATGAATTCAATAAAATATATACTTTACTTTCTTTTAGTGTCAGTTACATTTATCTCTTGTAAAGATGATGATGTTAGTGTACCTGATGTAGAGGTGAGAGATAGAGGAGAACAACAAATTGCCGATAGTGATTCACTAATAGATTACCTGTCTACACATTATTATAACTCAGGTTTTTTTCTTTCTGGTACAAATCATAAGTATACAGATATTATTATTACAGAACTAGGGGAGGATGGTGTTGTACCTGCTGACCATACTCTATTAATAGATGCCGTAGAGACGCATAATACTACATATGAAGAAACCGATTACGATTTTTATGTTTTACGATTAAATCAAGGTGGTGGTGATTCGCCAAGGTTTACAGATCAGGTTAGAGTAAGATATGAAGGTTTATTAGTTGAATCTGGTGAGACTTTTGACAATGTTGTAACTCCGGTTGAACTTTTAATGCAAGGTGTTGGGTTTTCTGGTGGTGTGATTAGAGGTTGGCAATTGATTTTGCCTCAATTTTCAACTTCTAGTGATTTCGCTTTAAATAACGGTATAGTAGAGTATAATAACTATGGTTTAGGAATGATGTTTTTGCCTTCAGGTTTAGCTTATTTCTCAGGTACTGCTTCTGGTACGTTAACTTCTTATTCCAATTTAATTTTTAAGTTTGAATTGCTGCAATACGAAGAAGTTGATCACGACGGTGATGGTATACCATCTTATATTGAAGACTTAGATGTTAACTTTGACGTTCTAGAAGATGATACAGATGAAGACTCAGCACCTAACTATGTAGATGTAGATGATGATAATGATGGAGTTAATACTATTGATGAATTGATGTCAATTACCTATACAGTAGATACAAATATCAATGAAGAAGAGCCTGTCCTAGAAGAAGGTGAATATGAAGTGAGCAGATCAGAAGCCAACGGAATCATTACAATTAATACCGTGAAGGTAGTAGATTCTGATAATAATGGTGTTGCAGATTATTTGCAAGAGGATATTGCTGTGAATTATAACGAAGAAGAGGAAGGGTAATTTTTCCTAACCAGACAATAATAAAACAACAAAAAGCCGCTAATTAGCGGCTTTTTTTAATTGGATGTAAAAGTAATTTCTTATTTAAATGGCTATTGAAAGACTAAGTATCAATTGATCTGGTCTCGTGTCTATCCTGCTCAAATCTGTTGTAATGTTATTATTAATGAATGTAGCCTCATTATCATTAAAGCCACGCTCGTATCTGAGATCTATTCCAATTTTATTAAAATTGAGTCCAATGCCAAAGTTAAGACCCACAGAAAAGTCATCTTCAACATTGTTAATATCAATACCTTCAAAATCAGTATCTAGTATGTATTGTAAAGATGGGCCTCCAAAGACACTAACTGGCCCTAAAACTTTAATACCAACTAAAAGTGGTGCATCGATTTTTTTAACATTGAAGGCATTACTATCATAATCGCTTTTAGTAGCTGTATAAACTAATTCTGGTCTAAAGTATAGTTGGTCTCCAATTTTACCAAATAACCCAATATGATAGCCAATATTTCGATCAGGATTTTTAGCATTATCACCAATAGATTCAAAATAATCTCCGTTGGCACTATAATTTAAACCACCTTTAAATCCAAAGGCGCTTCCTTTTTGAGCATTAGCACTAAAACCAATAAATGCCAGAACTACAGCAAAAAATGCTGTTTTTTTCAAATTTTTCATAATGTTCGTTTTTAAGATTAGGTATCTAATATCAAAAACGTTGCCAAAATGAAGTTATTTTCTTTTTAGGACTTTTTTCACTGCTTCTTGGATAGCAGAACTATTTAATCCATACTTATCCATAAGTTGAGAAGGAGTACCGGACTCACCAAAGGTATCTTTAGTTGCAACAAATTCTTGAGGAGTAGGGTTGTGTTGAGCTAGAACTCTTGCAACACTTTCACCAAGACCACCTAAGTAGTTGTGTTCTTCGGCAGTAACAATGCAACCTGTTTTAGCTACGGATTCTAAAATAGCTTTATCGTCTAATGGTTTGATAGTATGAATATTTATAACTTCTGCAGTAATACCATTTTCATTGAGTGCTTTTGCAGCTTCTAAAGCTTCCCAAACCAGGTGACCTGTTGCTACTATGGTAACATCGTTTCCGTCGATAAGTTTTACAGCTTTCCCAATTTCAAACTCACCAT
Organism: Winogradskyella sp. ABM4_392; assembly: GCF_056160445.1. Taxonomy (NCBI): domain Bacteria; kingdom Pseudomonadati; phylum Bacteroidota; class Flavobacteriia; order Flavobacteriales; family Flavobacteriaceae; genus Winogradskyella; species Winogradskyella sp. ABM4_392. Next base: position 15,813 of record NZ_JBSWXE010000009.1, on the reverse strand, counting down.
TTTCTGGTGTAAAATTAGGTACTTTAGGACGACCAAATCTTAAATATACAGGACCATGATGTTTTGCTATAGCCAGAGTTGCTGCTTTAGTCTGGTTGTAATCACAAGTGTTAATTACAGTCATTCCTGGTAACATTTTCATTAATCCTATATCTTCTAGAATTTGATGTGTAGCTCCATCTTCACCCAATGTAACACCAGCATGTGAAGCACATATCTTTACATTTTTATGAGAGTAAGCAACACTTTGACGAATTTGGTCATAAACTCTACCAGTAGAAAAGTTAGCGAAGGTGCCTGTAAACGGAATTTTACCACCAATTGTCATACCTGCAGCCATACCAATCATATTAGCTTCTGCAATACCTACTTGAAAAAATCGTTCTGGATGATTGGCTTTAAATTCATCCATTTTAAGAGATCCTGTTAGATCAGCACAAAGTGCAACAACGTTTTCATTTGTTTGCCCTAACTCTGTTAAACCAGCTCCAAAACCAGAGCGTGTATCTTTATTTCCTGTGTTTGTATATGTTTTCATTCTTTGTTTTGATTGCTGATTAATAGTCTCCTAAAGTTTCTGCGTTTTGAGCTAATCCATTTGCTAATTGCTCGTCATTTGGTGCCTTGCCATGCCATGCATGTGTATGCATCATGAAGTCTACACCATTACCCATTACTGTTTTTAGTAAAACACAAATAGGTTTGCCTTTTCCAGAAAGTGATTTGGCCGTTGCCATACCTTCTAAAATGGCTTCAATATTATTACCATCTTCAATTTCTACAACCTCCCAACCAAAAGCTTCAAATTTGGCTTTAATGTTACCCATTGGTAAAACATTATCTGTAGAACCATCAATTTGTTGACCATTAAGATCTACAGTTGCTATAAGATTATCTACTTTGTTTCCGGCAGCATACATAATTGCTTCCCAGTTTTGTCCTTCTTGTAATTCTCCATCGCCATGAAGACTATAAACAATATGGTTGTCGTTGTTTAATTTTTTTGTTTCTGCAGCACCAATAGCAACAGACATACCTTGACCCAAAGAACCAGATGCAATTCTTATACCTGGTAAACCTTCATGAGTTGTTGGGTGACCTTGTAATCTGGAGTCTATTAATCTAAACGTGTTTAATTCTTCAATAGGAAAATATCCTGCTCTTGCAAGTACACTGTAATAAACTGGTGAGATATGACCATTGGATAGGAAAAATAAATCTTCACCAATGCCATCCATATCAAAATCTTCTTTGGTTTCCATTATTTCTTTATAAAGGCATACGAAAAATTCTGCGCAACCTAATGATCCGCCTGGATGGCCAGAATTTACCTTGTGTACCATACGTAGAATATCTCTACGAACTTGAGTAGTTAAATCTTCTAATTGTTGAATATTAGACATATTTTTTAGCTTAAATTAATGCTGCAAAAATAACTTTTTACAAGTCGCATTCAAAAGTTGAATAGAGCCACTTATTAACGATTTTAATGAATTGCTAACAATTTTTGAATTTAATTAAGATGCCAATGTATTTGAGTTATTTATATTTGCCACCAGACTTATATTTATGAAATTTAATCGCTTATCAAAAGATAAAGAAACTAAGGCAAGAGCTGGTGTTATTACAACAGATCATGGAGCAATTGAAACACCAATATTTATGCCTGTAGGAACTGTGGGTACAGTTAAAGGTGTACATCAGCGCGAATTAAAAAATGATATTAATCCAGATATAATTTTAGGTAATACCTACCATTTATACCTACGACCGAAAACACCTATTTTAGAACAGGCAGGAGGACTGCATAAGTTTATGAATTGGGATAGAAATATTTTAACTGATTCCGGAGGTTACCAAGTGTATTCTTTATCTGCAAATAGAAAGATTAAAGAAGAAGGTGTAAAGTTTAAATCCCATATTGATGGTAGCTACCATGTATTTACTCCAGAAAATGTAATGGAGATTCAACGATCTATAGGTGCTGATATTATAATGGCTTTTGATGAATGTACACCTTATCCATGTGATTATAATTATGCTAAACGATCTATGCATATGACGCATCGTTGGTTAGAACGATGTCTAACACATCTGGATAAAGTACCTTTTAAGTATGGCTACGAGCAAACATTTTTTCCAATAGTGCAAGGAAGTACATACAAAGATCTAAGAATTCAATCAGCAGAATATATTGCAAATGCTGGAGCACAAGGAAATGCAATAGGTGGTTTATCGGTAGGTGAACCGGCAGAAGAAATGTATGCGATGACCGAAGTAGTTTGTGATATCTTACCAGAGGATAAGCCTCGTTATTTGATGGGAGTTGGTACACCAATCAATATTTTAGAAAATATTGCGTTAGGTGTAGATATGTTTGATTGTGTAATGCCTACAAGAAATGCCAGAAATGGTATGCTATTTACTGCACATGGTACAATTAATATTAAAAATAAAAAATGGGCTGAGGATTTTTCGCCAATTGATGAAATGGGAATTACCTTCGTAGATACTGAGTACAGTAAGGCATATCTAAAACATTTATTCTCTGTAAATGAATTATTAGGAAAGCAAATAGCTACTATTCATAATTTAGGCTTTTATTTATGGTTGGTAAGAGAAGCAAGAAAGCATATTATAGAGGGTGATTTTAAAGCATGGAAAGGAAAAATGGTTAAACAAATGGATAAAAGATTATAGTAAGTGAAAATCCTAGATTGGTACATACTAAAGCGTTATTTGTTAACATTTTTAATGATGTTGTTACTGTTTATCCCTATTGGTATTACAGTAGATTTAGCAGAAAAGGTTGGTAAAATTTTGGAAAACAAAGCACCGTTTGGTGAAGTTACAGCGTACTACGTAGATTTTACGGTTTATTTTGCGAATTTGTTATTTCCTCTTTTTCTTTTTTTGTCTGTTATTTGGTTTACTTCCAAGTTGGCTAATAATACAGAGATAGTTGCCTTTCTTAGTTCTGGTGTTTCATTTTCTAGATTTTTAAGACCGTATTTAATAGGTGCCACTATTGTTTCAGGTGTAGCATTGTTTTTAGGGATGTATTTGGCACCAATTGCCAGCCAAGGATTTAACGAGTTTAAGTATAAATACCTTAAAAAGCATAAAAAAATACAAGAAACAAGAGACGTATATCAGCAAATTAGTGATAACGATTACATTTATGTTAGTAGTTTTTCGCCAAAGAGTAAGACAGGAAGTAACTTTACCTATGAGCATTTTGAGGGCAATGAATTAAAGTATAAAATCTTTGCTGATAATATCAGATTTATCGAGAAGGATAGTAGTTATAGATTAACAACCTATATAAAACGAACTTTTGAAAACGGTATTGAAACTATAGAAAAAGTAAGGAGAAAGGACACCGTTTTTTCTTTTGAACTTGAAGATTTAACTCCTTTAGAGTATGCAGCCGAAACAAAATCTTATGGAGAACTTCTAAGATTTATCGAGTCAGAAAAAAAGAAAGGATCAAAAAATATAGGTAGATATGAAGTGGTTAAATTAAAAAAATGGAGTTTACCTGTTTCAATTTTCATATTAACAATTATAGCAGTTGCTGTATCATCAGTAAAACGTAGAGGTGGTATGGGAGTTAACCTAGCTTTTGGTATTGCTATTGCAATGATTTATGTTTTTTTTGATAAGATTTTTGGTGTTATGGCTGAGCAATCACATTTTTCACCTGTAATAGCTGTGTGGTTTCCTAACTTTATATTTGGTATTTTAGCTGTATACCTTCTGCAGAATGCCAAACGCTAGATTAAAGGATTATCTTCATTTACATTTTCTGGTTTTTATAGCTGGTTTTACAGCAATACTTGGTAAAGAAATATCCACAGGTGCAACCGCAATTGTGTGGTACAGAATGGCAATTGCTACTGTACTAATGTTTATCTATATAAAAATCATAAAACTTAATATAAGGGTAAGTAGAAAAACCATTCTTAAATTTTCTGTAGCTGGAGTCATTATAGCGTTACATTGGATTACTTTTTTTGAATCTATAAAGCAATCAAATATCTCAATTGCATTGGCTATGTTTTCTTCAGGTGCTTTTTTCGCTTCTTTCATAGAACCTATTTTTTTTAAAAGACGCATTTTAGTTTATGAAATAGGTTTTGGATTGATAGTAGTTCTAGGTGTGTTTTTAATTACTAGTAGCGAACTAAAATATATCAACGGTATTATATTAGGTTTACTATCTGCACTTTTTTCGACTTTGTTTGCTGTTGTTAATGGACGCTTTATAGAGAGATACAACGCAACGGTTATCTCATTTTATGAGTTTATAAGTGGTGTTTTGTTTTTGAGTCTATTTATACATTTTTCTGGCATTCATTTTAATGAGAGTTTTTTCACACTTTCTAAAATGGACTGGATTTATATTTTTATTCTCGCTTCAGTTTGTACAGCATATGCATTTATTGGAGCTGTAGAAGTAATGAGGTACATTAGCCCTTTTACTGTAATATTAACGTATAACTTAGAGCCGATTTATGGCATATTATTAGCACTATTTCTTTTTCCTGAAACCGAACAGATGTCGTCTCAGTTTTATCTTGGTGCCGCTCTAATAATAGTAACAGTACTCTTAGATGCTATATTAAAAAACATTAAAGCTCGAAAACGAAAAAAGATGCCTGTTAACAATTGAAGTTTGTATATTTGTAAACTTAACTAACTAAAATCTAACTTCAAATTGTATGGAATATTTAGAGTTTGAATTACCCATAAAAGAACTAGAAGAGCAACTTGATAAATGTCAAATTATCGGGAAAGAGAGCGATGTAGATGTTACAGAAACCTGTAAGCAGATTGAAAAAAAACTCGCTGAAACCAAAAAAGAAATCTATAAAAATCTATCGGCCTGGCAACGTGTTCAGTTGTCTCGTCACCCAAACCGACCTTACACTTTAGATCATATCAAAGCGCTTTGTGGAGATTCTTTTTTAGAATTACATGGTGATAGAAATGTTAAGGATGATAAGGCCATGATTGGTGGTTTGGGTAAGATAGGTGACCAAACCTATATGTTTATAGGTCAACAAAAAGGTTACAATACCAAAACCAGACAATATAGAAACTTCGGAATGTCTAATCCAGAAGGTTATCGTAAGGCGCTACGTCTTATGAAATCTGCTGAAAAGTTCGGAATTCCTGTGGTTACCTTAATAGATACTCCTGGTGCTTATCCAGGTTTAGAAGCTGAAGAAAGAGGGCAAGGTGAAGCTATCGCAAGAAACATATTAGAAATGTCTCGTTTAAAAGTCCCTATTATAACAATTATTATAGGTGAAGGAGCTTCTGGTGGAGCTTTAGGAATTGGAGTAGGTGATAAGGTAATGATGCTAGAAAATACTTGGTACTCTGTAATTTCACCAGAATCGTGTTCTTCAATTTTATGGAGAAGTTGGGAGTATAAAGAACAGGCAGCTGAAGCCTTAAAGCTAACTGCTAAGGATATGAAGCGTATGAAACTTGTAGACCAAATTATTAAAGAACCACTTGGTGGAGCACATACAGATAGAGAAAAAACATTCTTTGCAGTGAGAGATGCTATTGTAAAGTCTTATGATGAACTTAAAAACTTATCACCAAAAGAATTAGTAAAACAACGTATGGCAAAATACGATGAAATGGGAGTCTATAAAGACTAATACCAACAAACATAAGCAACTAAAAAAAACTGAAGTTGAATCTTCGGTTTTTTTTGGCGCTATTAACAATATAATCAAGTTATTAACAGTTAAATTGTTGAAGAACTGTTAAGATTGAAGCTGACATTAGTCATAGTTCGTCAGCACTATTTAACTACTTTTGTTACTTATGAAACAACCCAACCCAATACAAGGTTACAAAGTCGATAAAAGCACAATCATAAGCTTAGAGAAAGGTAAAATACCACCTCAAGCAATTGATTTAGAGGAAGTTGTGCTTGGTGCAATGATGATTGACAAAAAAGGTGTTGATGAGGTTATTGATATTTTAAGTCCAGATGCTTTTTATAAAGATGCTCATAAATATATCTTCGAAGCTATTTTCAAATTATTTGAAAACAGTGAGCCTATTGACTTATTAACCGTTTCGTCTCAGTTAAAGAAAGATGAAAAATTAGATTTGGTCGGTGGCGATTTTTACCTCATTTCATTAACCCAACGTGTGTCATCATCTGCACATATTGAGTTTCATGCACGTATCATACTTCAAAAATATATTCAACGTAGTTTAATCAAGATTTCTAACGAAATTATTGAAGAAGCCTATGACGAAACTAAAGATGTTTTTGACCTTTTGGATAATGCAGAAGCTAAACTCTATGAAGTTACTCAAGGTAACGTTAAAAAGTCGACAGAGACAGCACAGAGCTTAGTAATTCAAGCAAAAAAGAAGATTGAGGAGATATCAAACAAGGAAGGTTTAAGTGGAATACCTACTGGTTTTGATAAGTTAGATAAATTAACTTCAGGTTGGCAACCAAGTGATTTAATTATTGTTGCTGCTCGTCCTGGTATGGGAAAAACGGCCTTAACGCTGACCATGGCGCGTAATATAGCAGTAGATTTTAATACACCTGTAGCTTTCTTTTCTTTAGAGATGTCTTCTGTGCAGTTAATCACACGTTTAATATCTAGTGAAACCGGATTGTCTTCAGAAAAATTGAGAACAGGTAAGTTAGAAAAACACGAATGGGAACAACTAAACGTTAAAGTAAAAACCTTAGAAAAGGCACCATTATATATAGATGACACACCTTCTTTATCAATCTTCGATTTAAGAGCAAAGGCACGTCGTCTAGCATCGCAGTACGGTATTAAAATGATAATGATAGATTATCTGCAGTTAATGACAGCTGGTGGTAGTCAAAAAGGAGGTAATCGTGAGCAAGAAATTTCGATGATTTCTCGTAACCTCAAAGCATTGGCAAAAGAACTTAATGTTCCTGTAATTGCATTGTCTCAGTTATCGCGTGCTGTTGAGACACGTGGTGGAAGTAAAAGACCTTTATTATCAGATTTACGTGAATCTGGAGCAATTGAGCAAGACGCAGATATTGTATCGTTTATCTACAGACCAGAATATTATAAAATTGATGAGTGGGATGATGAAGAGCGCTCGCCAACTGAGGGTCAGGGAGAATTTATTGTAGCTAAGCACAGAAATGGTGGTTTAGAAAATATAAGACTTAAGTTTATTGGTCATCTTGGTAAGTTTGATAACTTGGATGATTTTGATACACCTTTCGAGTTTCAATCTAAGTTAAATGCGGCTGCTAATGACGATACCTTTAAGCCAGATAGTTTTCCATCTGCAAGTGATGCGTTTGATGATCCAGAAGATGATGGAGTTCCTTTTTAACATCATTTTATAAGTATTAAGCCTCTTTTTTAACCTATATTTACGCTTCGCTATTTAAGAAGAAATTGCCTCATGTTAGATCAAAGACGTACAACTAATATTCTGTTGTTAATCATCGTTATACCATTAGTATTTTATTTGCTTAAAGTGCTTTCTTTTATATTTATTCCATTGATATTTTCGATGTTCATTGCGTTATTATTTTTACCGCTAATGCGTCAATTAGGAAGAAGAAAAGTTCCAAAATTTTTAAGCATAATAGTTGTTCTGCTTTTGGTATCTGCCTGTGTCTATTTGGGTGTAGAATTGATACAGTTATCTAGTAAGGAAATTTTGGCAACTAAATCAGATTTTTTTCCAAAGGCTGAAGAGAAGATTGCAGATTTAAAAGTCTATTTATCTAATAGTTTCGGCATTGAATTTGAACAAGATAAAAATATACTAGCACAGTTTTTTGAAAAAGAAAATTTAGGCTCTACATTCGGTTTTTTACGAACCTTTTTTACCACATTATTAATGACAGCGTTCTTTGTTGTACTTTGGTTAGGTGAGTCTATCAATGTGCATAATCTGCTTAATAACACATTGTTAAAACAAAAACACACTTCTGTAAAAGCTTTTATGAAGATTGAAAAGGACTTGATTAAATTTATAAAAGTGAAATTTTTGGTTAGTGCCTTAACAGGATTGTTTACTGGCTTAATGTGTGTGTTTTTTGATGTGAGTTTTCCAATTTTTTGGGGCTTGTTTGCCTTTGCCATAAACTTTGTACAAATGGTAGGTTCTTTTATTTCAGTAATTCTGCTTTCAATTTTCGCATTTGTAGAATTAGAACCAACAAGTACATTACTCTTTTTTATAGTTTCCATTACAATGGTTCAAGTTGTTTTTGGTGCCATTTTAGAACCAATTTTTATGGGAAAATCTTTTTCAATAAATATCATTGCAGTTTTAGTTATGTTGATGTTTTGGGGATTTCTTTGGGGAATTCCAGGGCTTATAATGGCTATTCCTATAACTGTTTTTATAAAGATTATCTTAGAACAATTCCCTAGTACTAAGGTCATTGCGAGTCTTCTTTCTGGCAATGAGACAAAATTAGATTAAGGTTTTTAAGCGTTTTTAGCGTTGTAATTTTTAAGTATCTTCATACCATAAACTAAAAATTATGGTTCACGGTACGCACAATGCACAAGAAGATTCTAGAAATGATACTATACTTATTTCCATTAATGAAGAGCTCTTCCCGAGAAACGAAGCTAAAATTTCTGTTTTTGATAGTGGTTATTTAGTAGGTGATGGTGTGTGGGAAGCTTTACGCTTACACGACGGCGTTCTGGTATTTATTGAAGATCATTTTAATCGTTTGTGGCAATCTGCAAAAACGGTTGGTATGGTATTACCATTTACTAAAAAAGAGTTAACCCAAAAAGTTTGGGACACACTTAATGCTAATAGTATGAAAGATGACGTGCACGTTAGGATTATGGTAACGCGTGGCATTAAAAAAACACCATCTCAAGATCCAAGATTAACTATTTCTGGACCAAATGTGGTGATTATTCCTGAGTATAAAAAAGCTTCAAAAGTATCTAAAGAGAAAGGAATTACTTTATTTACAAGTACCATTAGAAGAGGTTCGCCAGATTATCTAGACCCAAGGTTAAATTGCCATAGTAAGCTTCACGAAGTTCAGGCACTCATTCAGGCGATTGAAGCAGGTGCTGATGAAGCTTTAATGCTAGATATTAATGGATTTGTAGCCACTTGTAATGCTACTAATTTTTTTATGATTAAAAATGGCGAAGTATGGACATCTACAAGCAAGTATTGTATGAATGGCATTACCAGAGCTAAGGTTATAGACGTTTGCAATGCCAATAATATACCTTGCTTTGAAAAAGATTTTTCTTTGTTTGATGTTTATGGAGCAGACGAGGCTTTTGTTACAGGAACTTTCGGCGGTTTAACGCCTGTTACAAAAATCGATGGTCGACAAATAGGAGAGGGTAAGTATGGAAAAATGACTAGAAAACTTAGCGATTTGTATGAAAAGTTAATCCAAAAAACAGTAGCCAATGGATAATATAAAGCGTATATGTCTGTGGTCTGGACCAAGAAATATATCCACGGCACTGATGTATTCTTTTGCACAACGTAAGGATACAAAAGTGTTTGATGAACCACTTTATGCTTACTATTTAAAGCATCATCCTGAAGCAAATACTTACCATCCAGGTGCAGACGAGATTATAAATACAATGGAATCTGATGGAGAAAAGGTGGTAGAAATGATGTTGAATAATACTGAAAAGCCAGTCTTATTTTTCAAACAAATGACGCATCATCTTTTAGATATAGATCGTTCTTTTATGAAAGATACCATCAATATTATTTTAACCAGAGATCCTGTAGATATGTTACCATCCTTTGATAAAGTGATTCATAATCCTACAATTGATGATGTAGGTTATCAACTTCATATAAATCTTTTAAATTATTTTGAAAGTCAAAACATTCCTTTCAAGGTTATAAATTCTAAACAGGTCCTTCAAAATCCTGAAGATACACTAAGGAAGTTATGCGAATTTGCAGACATTCCATTCGAAAAATCAATGTTATCCTGGAAACCACAAAAACGAGAAGAAGATGGTGTTTGGGCAGATTATTGGTATCAAAACGTTCATAAATCGAGTGGATTTCAAAAATATAAACCCAAAACAGAAGCTTTTCCAACACATCTAAATGCGCTCTTAGACCAATGTTTACCTCACTATAATCGTCTGATGGAGTACACAATTTAGCTCTTAAAAGAATGATAAAATAAGACTAGAAAGACTAAAAATTGGTTATATTTCGTTTTAAATCTATGAACTTGAAAAAATTAACTTTCATATTAATTGCACTGTTTCTCAGTGTTAATGCATACGCTTCATATATATTAATTCCAATGGATGCCGAGTCTCAAGAAAATCATCTCAAAGCTTATGGAGTTACCTATTGGACGTTGGAGCGCGAACTCAAAGTAAATTGGCTTTTGAACTATAGAGGAGGTTCATTTTTGTTACCTGATGCAGAAATCATTCAGCGCGAATGTCAGATAAGAGGTGTATCTTTTGAAGTGATTTCAGACACCAAAGCAAAAGAAATCTTGGATGAAATAGCAAGTCCTGCAGTAAATCAAGAAGCTGTTGTGTTAGAAAAGGCACCGAAGATTGCAGTCTATACACCTTATGGAAAGCAACCTTGGGATGATGCGGTAACTATGGTCTTAACCTATGCTGAAATTCCTTATGAAACTATTTACGATGAAGAAGTTTTGAATGACGAATTGTTATTGTATGATTGGCTGCACTTACATCACGAAGATTTTACAGGTCAGTATGGGAAATTTTACAGAACCTACCGTTCTGCAGCTTGGTATATTGAAGAAAAGAGAAATGCCGAAGAGTTAGCAGAAAAACTAGGTTATGATAAGGTGTCAGAAGCAAAATTAGCCGTTGCCTTAAAGATTAGAGATTACGTTGTAGGCGGAGGTTTTATGTTTGCAATGTGTTCTGCAACCGATAGCTTTGATATAGCTTTGTCAGCAGAAGGTGTAGATATTTGCGAACCTATGTTTGATGGCGATGGAAGCGATCCAGGATATCAGAATAAAATAGATTACTCAAAAACCTTTGCGTTTAAGGACTATGTGCTAGAAAGAAGTCCTAACGTTTATGAGTTTTCTTCCATAGATATGACATCAAAACGTCAAATACCTTTTAAAACTGATTATTTTTCGTTAATGGAATATTCAGCAAAATGGGATCCTATTCCTACGATGCTAACACAAAATCACACATCTTTAGTAAAAGGTTTTATGGGACAAACGACATCTTTTACAAGAGATGAAATAAAATCTAACGTATTAGTGATGGGAGAAAATAGAACTAATGGTGAAGCAAAATACATTCACGGAATTAAGGGTAAAGGATTTTTTACATTCTACGGAGGCCACGACCCAGAAGATTATACCCATAGAGTAGGAGACCCTAAAACAGAACTCGATTTACACCCAACATCACCTGGTTATAGGTTGATATTAAATAATGTACTTTTTCCTGCTGCTAAGAAGAAGAAGCAGAAGACGTAATTCTAATTTATTTATTAATCCAAGTTAACGATAATCAATTTTCAAAAAGATTTAAAATGTCTACAAAAGAACAAATACTTAATAAGATTCAGATTCTAATAACAAATCACTTTAAAACACCAGAAGAAGCATTTGCTTTTTTTGATGAAGATGGAGATGGAAAATTGTCAAAAAATGAGATTAAAACATTGTTGAAGCAAGCAGAGATAAGTGGTTTTCTAAGAGGAATTGTGTCATCAAAGCTCATTGAGGGTTATGATAAAGATGGAGATGAGTTGATAGATTGGACAGAATTCAAGTTTGCAATTGACGAAATTTCAAATGGTTCAAAATAAAATCCAATGAAATTCTTTCAAAAAGAAATCAGACTAGAAGCCTACCCAAGAGGGTTTCATCTCATTACTTCGAAAGTAATAAATGTAATTCCTGAAATAGAAGAGATAAGAATAGGACAACTACAAGTTTTTATTAAGCATACTTCCGCAAGTTTAACCATTAATGAAAATGCAGACAAAACAGTAAGATTAGATTTTGAAAGCCATATTAATAAAATGGTACCCGAAAATCAGCCGTATTATAAACACACCTTTGAAGGACCAGACGATATGCCAGCACACATAAAAGCATCTTTGATGGGAAATTCAGTACAAATACCAATTACCAATGGTAAACTAAACATGGGCATTTGGCAAGGCATTTACCTTTGTGAACATAGAGATTATGCTTCAGGAAGGGAATTGGTAATAACCGCCTTTGGAAATTAGAATAATAGACAAACAAAAAATCCGACTCGTGAGAGTCGGATTTTTTTAAGCGAAATGTTGTTATTAATTTGGCTAAAAGCCTTACTTTACTTTGTTTACTATTGCTTCAAAAGCATCTGGGTGGTTCATCGCTAAATCTGCAAGAACCTTACGGTTCAATTCGATATTGTTAGCTTTAAGTTTACCCATAAACTTAGAATAGCTCATTCCGTGTTGTCTTGCACCTGCATTAATACGCATAATCCATAACGCGCGGAATGTTCTTTTTTTGTTTCTACGGTCTCTATACGAATATTGCATCGCTTTGTCAACCGCATTTTTTGCTACTGTCCAGACGTTTTTACGTCTTCCCCAGTATCCTTTTGCTTGCTTAAGAACCTTTTTTCTTCTAGCTCTCTTTGCAACTGAATTTACTGATCTTGGCATTTCTTTTAATTGTTTTTTGTAGTAGGCGACCAAATAGTGGTACTTGCTAAATAATTTTGCCTAACTCCAGGGTTTATAAATTGTTTTAACCGATTAAAACGTTGTTACTTTAAACGTAACATTGTTTTAATATTATCTTCGTCAGCCTTATGTACTACTGTATCATGAGTTAACGCAAGCTTACGCTTTTTAGACTTCTTTGTTAAGATGTGACTCTTAAAAGCGTGCTTTCTTTTAATCTTACCAGTGCCAGTTAGTTTGAAACGTTTCTTAGCACTCGATTTTGTTTTCATTTTAGGCATTTTGTCCTAGTTTTAATTTTACGTTTCGCTTATTTTATCCACCAAAGCTATTGCTAAGGTTGTATTTTATTTTACTTTTTTGGGTGCAATGAACATAATCATCCGCTTACCTTCAAGTTTAGGCATTTGCTCTACTTTACCATACTCTTCAAGATCCTGCGCTAATCTTAATAATAAGATTTGTCCTTGCTCCTTAAATACTATTGATCGTCCTTTAAAGAATACAAAGGCTTTTAGCTTTGCTCCATCTTGTAAGAACTTTATAGCATGCTTCTTTTTAAATTCATAATCATGATCATCTGTTTGAGGACCAAAACGAATTTCTTTTACAACAACTTTAGAAGCTTTTGCTTTTAAAGCCTTTTCACGTTTCTTTTGTTCGTAAAGAAACTTTTTATAATCCATAATCTTACAAACAGGAGGATTTGCATTTGGCGAAATCTCAACAAGATCTAATCCTTGTTCGTCAGCCATGGATAATGCTTTTTTGATAGGGTAAATGCCTACTTCGACATTTTCTCCTACAACTCGAACTTCTTCGGTTCTAATTTTAGAATTTATACGATGTTTGTCCTCTTGGGCTTCTCGTCTGTTGTAACTCCTTCTGTTTCTACGTATTGCTATGGCTTATATTTTTTAATTAAACTTTATTATTTAAAAGCTTTTTAGGCTTTCCTTTATTTTCTTATTAATCATTTCGGAAAATTCACTAACACTTATTGTGCCAAGATCTTCCCCTCCATGTTGTCTAACAGTAATAGTATTATCATTTTGTTCTTGCTCGCCAACAACTATAATGTAAGGAAATTTTTGCATTTCTGCTTCTCTAATTTTCTTTCCTACAGTTTCATTTCTATTGTCTACGAGGGCGCGAATTTCGTTATTTTCTAGCAAATTTAAAACTTTTTCGGCGTATTTTTCATATTTCTCGCTTACAGACAGTATCATAACCTGCTCTGGCATAAGCCAAAGAGGGAAATTTCCACCTGTATGTTCTAGCAAAATAGCGACAAATCTTTCCATACTACCAAATGGCGCTCTATGTATCATTACTGGTCTATGTAGCTCGTTATCGCTACCCTTATACGTTAAGTCAAAACGCTCGGGGAGGTTATAATCCACTTGTATAGTACCCAGTTGCCATTGACGACCTAATGCATCTTTAACCATAAAGTCTAGTTTTGGACCATAAAAGGCAGCCTCACCTGTTTCTACTACATAATTTAGGCCTTTGTCCTTAGCCGCATTTAAGATGGCTTGTTCAGCTTTTTCCCAGTTTTCTTCACTACCAATGTATTTTTCAGGTTTCTCAGGATCCCTTAATGATACTTGAGCAGTAAAGTTTTCAAATCCCAAAGAGCCAAATACATATAGAACCAAATCTATAACTTCTTTAAATTCAGCATCTAGTTGATCTGGCGTACAAAAAATATGTGCATCATCTTGGGTAAATCCTCTTACACGAGTTAAACCATGAAGCTCACCACTTTGTTCATATCTATATACTGTGCCAAATTCAGCGAATCTTTTAGGTAATTCCTTATATGAATAAGGTCTATTATTATAAATCTCACAATGATGTGGGCAATTCATTGGTTTTAATAGAAATTCTTCACCTTCAGCAGGAGTGTTTATGGGCTGAAAACTATCTTCGCCATATTTAGCAAAATGACCTGAAGTTACGTATAAGTCTTTATTGCCAATATGAGGTGTAACGACCATTTCATAACCAGCTTTTTTCTGAGCAGCCTTTAGAAAGTTTTCTAATCTTTCACGTAAAGCAGCACCCTTAGGAAGCCATAGTGGAAGACCTTGACCGACTTTTTGAGAAAAAGTGAAAAGTTCTAGTTCTTTTCCAAGTTTTCTATGATCTCTTTTCTTTGCTTCTTCTAATAAGTGAAGGTATTCGGTTAATTCTTTTTGTTTTGGAAACGAAATACCATAAACTCTAGTTAATTGTTTTTCGTTTTCATCACCTTTATAATAAGCACCAGCAACACTTAATATTTTCACAGCCTTAATGATACCAGTATTGGGAATATGTCCACCACGACACAAATCTGTAAAACTAGAGTGATCACAGAAACTTATAGAGCCGTCTTCAAGGTTTTCGATTAAATCAACTTTATATTCATTTTTACCTTTATAATAAGAAATAGCTTCAGCTTTAGAAACGTTACGCATTTTAAAATCATGTTTACCGCGAGCTATTTCTATTATTTTATTTTCAATGCTCTTAAAATCTTTTTCTGAAATTGAATCCTCACCTAGATCTACATCGTAATAAAATCCATT
This sequence comes from Winogradskyella sp. ABM4_392, assembly GCF_056160445.1. Lineage (NCBI taxonomy): Bacteria > Pseudomonadati > Bacteroidota > Flavobacteriia > Flavobacteriales > Flavobacteriaceae > Winogradskyella > Winogradskyella sp. ABM4_392. The sequence continues at coordinate 514 of NZ_JBSWXE010000009.1, read as the reverse complement.
GTCAATAGCTGGCCCAACCCAAAGTTTTACATTAGGGTAAAGTTCTTCTAGCGCTTGTGCCAAAACATGGGCTGATGAATGCCAAAAAGCTTTCTTGCCTTCATCATCTCTCCATGTATATAGAGTAAGACTACCATCAGTGGTTAATGGAGTGGTGGTTTCAACAATATTATTATTGAATTTTGCTGAAATAACATTACGCGCAAAACCTTCGCTAATATCTACAGCCACTTCATAAGGAGTTACATCTTTATCAAAAGATCTAACCGAACCATCAGGTAGAGTAATTTTAATCATTATTTATTTATATGAATTTAGCCCACAAAGATATACCTATATATATAAAGGACAAAGTGAAGTTTTTAATAAAATTAAACTTGATGTAATATGTTGAAATATAGTTCATTAAAAATTTCTTCAATAAAAGGTTAAAAAGTATTTGGTTGTAAGTAAAAGGGTTTTATATTTGCAGCCCCTAAACGGACACAATGCGACGAGTTTGGGTATGTTCATT
>NZ_JBSWXE010000008.1:0-124645 GCF_056160445.1 Winogradskyella sp. ABM4_392 | reverse complement strand
GCTGTTCCTGAATAATCAAATATTCTTACTGTATAGGTTCCTGCTGATGGTGCATCCAAGGTGATTTCCTCTGGACTGCCACTATCGCTACATGCTAAACTCGTAAGATCATCACATGGTCCTGAATAAACAAACATTACTCCATCAAATGAGAAGCCTCCTGAAATATTGTCCAAGCTTAGCGTATAGCTGCTCGTACCGTCTGCTACAAATGTATAGAACAGGTCGAAGGCATCTGAAGATGTAAAGTTGTTACACTCTGCATCCAATCCTGATGCTGTTGCCCCTTCTGTACTGCCTGTTACCGTTACACCACAATCTAATGGAAGTGCTCCTGCACAATCGTCGTTAACTGGTGCTGGCAATGGACATGTAAATGTAAAGTCTCCTAATGAAGCATCACATGCATCATCAGTAGCGTCTACTGTTAAGGTCACAGTATCTCCACTGTTGTATGGTCCTGCAACTACAGTTCCTACCATTACTGGATATGTATTTGTACCATCGCTGATCACGGTTCCTGCAGATCCTGCATCGGATACCACAACTTCTACGTTGAAGGTACCTGTGCCATCTACCTCATTACAGGTCTCTACTACTGCTACACTGTCTATCGTTGGCTCTACACACTCTGGTGGTGCTACACATGATACATTCATGGTATAGGCTCCTCTGTTTGATCCAAAACCACTTACATAGACATAATATGTTGTACCTACTGTAGTCGATACTGTAACCAATGAGGTTGTACCGTCACCACCATCATCGTTACCATCTAAACAGGTTAGGTCTCCACATACTCCTGTGTATACAAAAATCTTAGTATCAAATGATGATCCTGTAAGATCGAAAGTTGCTTCTCCTCCATCTCCCATAAACGCATACCAAACTCCTCCGTTGGTTGCACTTGGTGCTGAAGTTCCGCAATATGTTTGCTCTGAATCTGATGTTGCTGCTGTGGTATCTCCCATTACCGTATCACCACAGGCAACCATTGTCGCATCTGCACATAGATCATTGTCTGGTGCTGGTAATGGACATGTAAATGTAAAGTCTCCTAATGAAGCATCACATGCATCATCCGTAGCATCTACTGTTAACGTAACTGTATCACCACTGTTGTATGGTCCTGCAACTACAGTTCCTACCATTACTGGATATGTATTTGTACCATCGCTGATCACTGTTCCTGCAGATCCTGCATCCGATACCACAACTTCTACGTTGAAGGTACCTGTACCGTCTACCTCATTACAGGTCTCTACTACTGACACACTGTCTATCGTTGGTTCCACACACTCTGGTGGTGCTACACAGGTTAGGTCTAACGTAAAGTCAGCTGTTCCTGAATAATCAAATATTCTTACTGTATAGGTTCCTGCTGATGGTGCATCCAAGGTGATTTCCTCTGGACTGCCACTATCGCTACATGCAAGGCTCGTAAGATCATCACATGGTCCTGAATAAACAAACATTACTCCATCAAATGAGAAGCCTCCTGAAATATTGTCCAAGCTTAGCGTATAGCTGCTCGTACCGTCTGCTACAAAGGTATAGAACAGGTCGAAGGCATCTGAAGATGTAAAGTTGTTACACTCTGCATCCAATCCTGATGCTGTTGCCCCTTCTGTACTGCCTGTTACCGTAACACCACAATCCAATGGAAGTGCTCCTGCACAATCGTCGTTAACTGGTGCTGGCAATGGACATGTAAAGGTGAAATCTCCTAATGAAGCATCACAATCATCATCAGTAGCGTCTAAAGTTAACGTCACAGTATCACCACTGTTGTATGGTCCTGCTACTACAGTTCCTACCATTACTGGATATGTATTTGTACCGTCGCTGATTACGGTTCCTGCATCTCCTGCATCAGATACTACAACCTCTACGTTGAAGGTACCTGTACCGTCTACCTCATTACAGGTCTCTACTACTGATACACTGTCTATCGTTGGCTCTACACACTCTGGTGGTGCTACACATGATACATTCATGGTGTAAGCTCCTCTATTTGTATCAAAGCCGCTTACATACACATAATATGTTGTACCTGCCATAGTGTCTAACGTAATTGACGATGTAGTACCGTCACCACCATCATCATCTCCATCTAAACAGGTTAGGTCTCCACATACTCCTGTGTATACGAAGATCTTCGTATCAAATGACGATCCTGTAAGATCGAATGTCGCTTCTCCTCCATCTCCCATAAATGCATACCAAACTCCTCCGTTGGTTGCACTTGGTGCTGAAGTTCCGCAATATGTTTGCTCTGAATCTGAAGTTGCATTAGTAGTGTCACCCATTACAGTATCTCCACAGGCAATCATTGTCGCATCTGCACATAGATCATTATCTGGTGCTGGTTGCGGACATGTGAAGGTGAAATCTCCTAATGAAGCATCACAATCATCATCAGTAGCGTCTAAGGTTAACGTCACCGTATCACCACTGTTGTATGGTCCTGCTACTACAATTCCTACCATTACTGGATATGTATTTGTACCGTCGCTGATTACGGTTCCTGCATCCCCTGCATCTGTAATCTCGATTTCTATATTGAATGTCCCTGTTCCATCAGGATTACAACCATCCTCTAATGCCACAGCGCCAGTAATTGTTGGTGCTGTACATGTCGGTGGTGGCCCACAAGTAACGTCTGCACTCCAGCCTGTTTCTTGAACTGAACTATCAGAATCAAAAACAAAAGTTATTGCACCAGATGCGTCAGTAGATGTAAATGTATCTCCTATAGAGAGTTGATTAGCGGCATTACCGGCCACTCCACCATCGCCACTTTCTTCGCCACAAAATTCGCCTATGAGCGGAAATGTATCGTCTGGACCGTCATAAACTCTTAACCAATCCCAACAACCAGCTGTTGCTGATCCTCTAGTTTCAATATCTACATAAGTGAATGTTACGCTTACTACATCGCCAGGGTTATCTGGCATAATGGTCGTTGTAGACAATTCGTTTGCAGCATAACCAGCAGCATCGCCGCCAGAGTCAAAAAACGTGTCACCGCATCCAACTTGTGCGTTACCTTGCCAGCAAAACATCAGCAAAAGGATGCATAAATAAATAATTTTTTTCATAAAATTTACTTTAAGTTACTAATTAGGTTAGAATCTTACTTGGGACCTTTAGCACATCTATGATGAATTAAATTTAAAGACATGACTGCTCATAGTAAATGGTTAATTAACGTTAGTAATAGTTGATATATACCAAAAACATCCTAATAATAAGGGTAGCAGTAAGTTGTTGTAGAAAGTGGGCATCACTTATGTTATGCCTAAATCAAAAAAAGTAAACTTGTGTAGAGATTATTAGTTAAAACGTGTTGATGTACATTTCGCAATTAACTAATAGTAGAAGCAAAATGTATGATAAACAAAAAATTAACTAATGAATAAATGTAATTATTGAAAACAAGTTTAGATAATTAATGATTAATAGCACCTCAATGTAGTAAAAAAATATTGTCAATATTAAAGGAATGTTAAATAAATCGTTAAAATGTTAATAATTTCTTTTAACAGTATCCTGTAAATTATTAAAAAGAAAATAATATGATTATTATTTGTATAATAATGTACATTAATCCTTAAATAGAGATTAGTAGGTTATTTTTTGATAATTAGTTAGTAAAGACTGATACAGATAAGATAAGATTAAATCAATCTTCTATGATTTAAAAAAAAATACCATTAGTAGTAATCTTAACGAATTCATTATTAAATAACAATCAATTTCTTAACCATAGTTTTACCTTGAGATTTAAACTCCACAAAGTAAGTTCCTGCATTCAACATTTCATCGGTATTAATAATTAATGTTGAACCACCAGTAAATCCATTACCAGTGTACAATTTGGAACCTAATATATTATAAATTGAAATGTCTAAATCGTTTACACCCAATGGAACGTTTACATAAAATTTGCCGAGATTAGTTGGGTTAGGATGCATCAAAATATCCTCTAAATCAATATTGTTAATAGATAATGTTTCAACCTCAAAAATAATTTTAAAACGATCTCCTGCAATTGATTGAGGAACACCAGAATCTATAGAATAGGCATAATTTATTGTTCCGTTTTGTGGAATTTCAGTAGAAACATCCTCGTAACTGTCATATAAGGTTGCTATAGCATTTTGCATAGAAATACCTTCGGCTACAATAGTGTAGTTGGTATTTCTATAAGTATTAACCTCTAATTGAACTTCTTCTTGATCTACTGGTGCTGCTCTAGTTTCTATACTTAGCAAAACACCATTGTTGTTAATCGAAAAATTTTCATCTAAATTGGTAATATCTGGTGCATCATTTGCGTCAACATCATTATTTCCATCTGTATCAAAAAAAATTAATACTCCATCTGCCGCAGTTTCATTATTAGCTAAAGCATTACTTTCGTAAAGCGACAATCGTAGCTGCCCAAGACTTGTTAACTCGCTTACTTCCGAAACTGATGTAATTTCAAAATTTGTGCTTTGATAGTGCTCTGAATCATTTATATGCGTTTTTACATGAACAAACAGAAATATAAATGTATAGATGATATAATAAGGTGTCTTCATTTTACCGAAATTAGATTATAAGTTGATTTAAAGATATACCATAACCAACATTTATAATGAAGAAGTAGAGATTGTAGATAGAGCAAACTAATTGTTGTAAACTTAATCAAAATTTACACATCAGCAAAAGCAATGTAATTCATAAAAGAATTATGAAACAAAACTCAAATTGTAGAAAAATGTAAATTTGAACCTTAAAACTTTATTAAAATGAAAAAAGTCTCATCAGTTGAAGAATACATAGCAGTAAATGCACACTTTGGAGAAGAGCTCTCTATTCTTAGAGACATTATTAATTCTACTGAATTAGAAGAAACCATAAAATGGAGTGCACCTACTTACACTTTAGACGGAAAAAATGTTATTGGTCTTGGTGCTTTTAAAAACCATTTTGGTATTTGGTTTTTTCAAGGTGTCTTTTTAAAAGATGAGGCTAAGTTACTTACCAATGCTCAAGAAAACAAAACGAAAGCCTTAAGACAAATGCGTTTTGAATCTAAAGCAGACATTAATAAAAGTGCTGTTTTAAAATATGTAAAAGAGGCTATTGAAAATCAACGTTTAGGTAAAGAGGTAAAACCTCAACGTAATACTAAAGCTGTTGTTATCCCTACAGAATTAAAGAATGTATTTTCTACTAACCAAGAATTAAAGGATGCATTTAAATTATTAACACCAGGAAAACAGAGAGAATATTGTGCACATATTAGTGAGGCTAAACGAGAAGCAACAAAACAATCGAGAATAGAAAAAATAACACCTATGATTCTTAAAGGTGTTGGTTTGCATGATAAATACAAAAACTGTTAGAACTATACATTAAAAAAGCCACTCAAAATTGAGTGGCTTTTCTAATATGATTATAATCCAAACTTACTTTACTTTAGCTGGAGTATTTAATTTTTTACTCATTTCCATTGAAATTGCAGAACGGTCAAACTTAATTTTACCTGCTAAGGTTTCTATAACACAACTGTTATCTTTATCGTTTAACTCTACAATTTTACCGTGCATTCCGCTTTTTGTAATTACACGGTCACCACGCTTCATTTCGCTAGCGAACTTTTTCTCTTGCTTTTGACGCTTTAATTGTGGTGCAATCATAAAGAAATACATCACGGCAAAAATGGCTACAAATGGTAAAAATGAACCTAATCCTTCCATCGTAAATTAATCGTGGTTATGACCTTCATGGCCAGGTTTAGTAGATGTTTTAGTATTTAGCATTGGATTCTTAGGCGTAGTTGCCTTTTTTTCCGCTGCTTTTTTAGCTGCTTCTGGATTGTTAACCATTGCAGTAATTTTAACAACCTCAGTTCCTTTTTCTGTATTAGTTGTCATAGTTAAAGACTTAGATACTTTTCCATTTCCTTTACCATTAAACTTTACAGTAAACTGACCTGTTTCACCTGGTGCAACTTCTTTAGTATAATTTGATGGTACAGTACAACCACAAGTACTCTTAATGTTACTAACAACAAGCATAGAGTTACCTTTGTTTGTGTACTTAAAAATTGTTTCTACAGGAGTACCGTTTTCAATTGTACCAAAATCGTGTACAGTTTTATCTAATTCCATCACCGGGAAATTACCAGCATTGGCATCTCTTTCTGCTGCAACGGCTACATTTTCTGAATTTACTTTACTAGCTGCATCGTCTTTACAAGAAGTAAAAGCAACCATGCATAACGCACTAAATCCTAAGATAATCTTTTTCATTACTTATATTTTAATTAATACTATTGATTTACTAAGTTGCCAAAGGTAATAATTATTCCCTGCAATTAAAACTTTTTAGGATAGCCTTTACAACTCTCGAAAGAAATATACTACACAATCAATTACATTAAACCTCTACCTGTTTTAGGATGCAAGTTTTTTGATTGGTATTCTTTTACGATTTTATCTAATATTCCATTAATAAACAAGCTACTTTTGGGCGTAGAGTATTCTTTAGCGATTTCTAGATATTCATTAATGGTTACTTTATAAGGAATGGATGGAAATTTCTGAAATTCGCACAATGCCATTTTTAGTAACAAACCATCTAAACTTGCTAAACGTTCTGTATCCCAATTGGTAGTCTTTTTAGATATTTCATCAGAAAATTTAGAGTTATTCAATATTGTCTTTTTGAATAATTCTTTGGCAAATTCTTTATCGTCTTCGTCCTTATATAAATCTGGCAATAATTTAGTTTCGGGAGACGTAAGCTTTATTTTGCCCAATACTTTTAAAAGTACAGTATTTACCACAGGAAAGTCATCGACCCAAGTCAATTTTTTATCTTCAAAATATTCATAAAGCTTATCATTTGGTGCTATGATTTCTGTGTAGATATCTAAAATAAATTGCTTATCTGTTTTTAAACCTGTTTCTGGATTATTTACATAATCTTCGTAAAGTTTACTGTTTTTTATCTCTTTGAATAAAATATCTACGTACTCAAAATCTAAATCCCAAAAATTCAGTTTTCGTTTTGTTATAACCTCATGCAACATTTTATTATCACTGATAATACCTAACAGTAAGTTGTCTTGAAATTTAGTGTTTGGATTTCTATCTGAGTCTGATCCTAATAGTTTTTTCTGAAGCTTATTATTATAATCCTTACTCTTTTTGTGCAATTCTGTGAGTAAAGCCAAGATAGAAAGGTACAAGTCTAACATGCTATCTAAACTGTGCATCAAAAACTTCTCGTCTTTTGCCAAGTCATCACTTTCATGACCTTTAAAAGCGTACAATGATTGCATTACTTTTATTCTAATATGTCTTCTGTTGAGCATGTATACAGAACTGCTTTTTATAGGTTATTAAAAAAGGTGAATCGCTATCGATTCACCTTGCAAAAATACTATTATTTAACTCTGAAAAAAATTATTTAGAATTTTCTCTTTTACGAGTTTCTATACGTTCTCTTGCTATATTTAATGCAGCAGTATTAGTAGTAAGATTATTTACTTTAGCATTATCTAAAATTTCAAGCGTTGTATTATAAATATTTTCAGTTTTACGCATGATTTCTTGTCTATCGTAATTCTCTAACTCCGCATAAACATTTATTATCCCACCAGCATTAATTAAGAAATCTGGAGCATACACAATACCTCGTTCTTGAAGAATTCTACCATGCTTATCTTCTTCTGCCAACTGATTGTTAGCTGCACCTGCAATGATATCTGCTTGTATTCTATTTATGGTATCATCATTAATAGTAGCTCCCAAAGCACATGGAGCGTAAATATCCATAGGTTCACTATAAATATCATTACCACCATATATAGTTGCTCCATACTTAGAACGTACTTCTTCAAGTCGTTCTTGGTTAATATCTGCAATTGTTACTTTAGCACCTTCATTTACCAAGTGTTCAACAAGTGCTTCACCAACATGTCCAATACCTTGTACGTAAACCGATTTATCTTCTAATACATCTGAACCGTATTTGAATTTCGCTGCAGCTTTCATTCCCATAAATACTCCATAAGCTGTGATTGGCGAAGGATTACCTGCACCACCTTTATTCTCAGATATACCAGTTACATAAGGAGTTACTTCTCTTACAGTATCCATATCTTCAGTAGCCATACCTACATCTTCTGCAGTGATATATCTACCACTTAGAGAGTGCACAAACTCACCAAAACGTCTCATCAACTCAGGAGTTTTTTGAGTTTTGGCATCACCTATAATTACAGCTTTACCTCCACCAAGGTTTAATCCTGTTATCGCAGACTTAAATGTCATACCACGAGATAGACGCAAAACATCATTTAGTGCTTCCCACTCATTATTATAATTCCACATTCTGGTACCACCTAAAGCAGGACCTAAAACAGTATTATGGATGCCAATTATAGCTTTTAAACCAGTATCTTTGTCGTTGCAGAAAACGATTTGTTCGTGGTCATCAAATGAAACCTGACCAAATACTGGATCTGCTTTTGAAAGTTCCTTAGAACTTATTAATTCTGAAGTCATTATTGATTAAGATTTAAGGCTGTTTGAAAATAATTTAAAAACAGCGAGCAAAAATAAATTATAATTAGAGGATTAGCAAAATATTAACGTCAAAATCAGATTATCATAATACTTTTGACTGACCAAATGCAACATGAAGGCACTAAAACATCTAAATAAATACTTTTTTAAATACAGATACCGATTGATTATCGGTGTAATTATTACCATAGTATCTAAGATATTTGTCTTATTTACACCACGTTTCGTAGGAGATTCTATAAATATTATCTCAGATAAACTAGATGGTAAAATTACTTACGAAGTTTTTAAAACAGACCTCATTACAAATGTCTTGTTAATAATTGGTGCTGCTGTAATAGCTGGTTTGTTTACATTTTTAATGCGACAAACCATTATAAACGTATCTCGATATATTGAGTACGATTTAAAAAATGAGATCTACCAGCATTATCAGATTCTGTCTTTAAACTTTTATAAATCTAACCGAACCGGAGATTTAATGAATCGTATAAGTGAAGATGTTGGTAAAGTGCGTATGTACGTTGGTCCTGCTCTAATGTACACCATAAATACAATTACCTTATTTACTGTAGCAATTATTTACATGGTAAATACAGCACCGAAGCTTACACTATACACATTATTACCTTTACCAATTTTATCTGTTTCTATTTATAAATTGAGCAGATTAATCAATAAACGCAGTACGATTGTACAACAATCATTATCTACTTTGTCTACTTATGCACAGGAAACCTTCAGTGGTATTTCTGTAATAAAATCTTATGGTATAGAACCAAAAACTAATGATGAATTTGAAGGGCTTTCAGCAGAAAACCGCCAAAAACAAATTAACCTAACTAAGGTACAAGCACTTTTCTTCCCATTAATGATTTTATTGATTGGTATTAGCAACCTTATCGTTATTTATGTTGGCGGATTGCAATATATGAATGGTGAAATTGAAAATATTGGAACCATTGCCGAGTTTATCATTTATGTAAATATGCTAACTTGGCCTGTTGCTACGGTTGGGTGGGTAACTTCATTAGTACAGCAAGCAGAAGCCTCTCAAGAACGTATTAATGAGTTTCTAAAAACTGAGCCAGAAATTCAGAATAAGGTCAATGAGCTTACACCTATAAAAGGCGATATTGAATTTAAGAATGTTTCCTTCATTTATCCAGACACTAATATCGAAGCGCTTAAAGACATTAGTTTTACTTTAAAATCTGGAGAAACCTTAGCAATATTAGGTAAAACAGGTTCTGGTAAATCTACCATTTTAGACCTTATCGGTAGACTTTACGATATAGATAATGGTAGTATTCTTATTGATGACCAAAAAATATCAGAGCTCAACCTATATAGCCTAAGAGAAAGTATAGGCTACGTACCACAGGATGCATTTTTGTTTTCAGATTCTATAAAAAACAACATTAAGTTTGGTAAGGAAGACGCCACAGACGAGGAGGTAATTGAAGCTGCAAAAGATGCTAAAGTCCATAAAAATATAGTAGGTTTTAGTAAAGGCTATGATACAGTTTTAGGAGAACGTGGTATTACACTTTCTGGCGGACAAAAGCAACGTGTATCAATTGCGAGAGCTATTATTAAAAAGCCTGAAATCCTTTTGTTTGATGACTGCCTATCTGCTGTAGATACAGAAACTGAAGAAAAAATTCTTAAAAATTTAGTTAGACTAACTAAAGACAAAACTACTATCATAGTTAGTCATCGTGTGTCTTCTGCAAAAAACGCAGATCAAATTATTGTATTAGAGGATGGTAAAGTTTCCCAAACCGGAAATCATGAAAATCTCATTAATGTTGAAGGCTATTACAAGGAACTTTACACAAAGCAACTCTCAGAAAAAGAAATACAATAAATAGTTTGCCAGTTTACTTTTTTTTTAGATTTTTGAGTTGAAATTAAAAAAAGATTGACTTATGAGCGATTATGAAATGACGGATAAAGAAGAAATTTATTCTAAAGTTTTACGCGCAGGCAGACGAACTTATTTCTTTGATGTAAGAGCGACAAAAGCAGGAGACTACTACCTAACCATTACCGAAAGTAAAAAATTTACCAACGACGACGGCTCTTATCACTACAAAAAGCATAAAATTTATCTTTACAAAGAAGATTTCACTGAGTTCAGAGAAATTTTAGCTGAAATGACAGATTACATCATCAACGAAAAAGGTGAAGAAGTAATCAGTGAGCGTCACCAAAGAGATTTTAAGCGTGAAGATGATTTTGTTGCCCAAGAAGCTAAAACATCTGAAGACTTAAACGGAACTGATAGCTTCACAGATATAAGTTTTGACGACATTTAGAATTAACTTCTGTTAAATTATAAAAAACCCTGACTAGAATTAGTCAGGGTTTTTTATTTTTAGGGTTTAACCAACATTACAAATACATGTATCGTATTGCTCTAATTTTCCTTCTATTTACCGCTACCCTTTTTTCGCAACCTAAAACAGATTTATCTTATTATCTACCCAGTGATGTAACCTATAATTCCAATATACCAACACCTGAGAGTATCATAGGACATGAGGTTGGTGAGTGGCATATTACACACGATAAACTTGTGCAGTACATGCGAGAACTTGCTAAAGTTTCTGATCGTGTAAGTATAGAAGATAGAGGCAAAACTTTTGAAGGCAGACCACTTGTTTTATTAACTATAACATCACCTTCTAACCATACGAATTTAGAGATTATAAAAACACAGCATATAGAAGCCACAGAAAATGATGACGCAAATTTTAATAACAAACCTATTGTAGTGTATCAAGGCTTTTCCATACATGGTAATGAGCCTAGCGGATCCAATGCAGCATTAGCTTTAGCTTATTATCTTACTGCAGCTGAAGGCTCTAAAATTGATAATTTACTAGACAATACTGTAATACTTTTCGACCCATCATTAAATCCTGATGGCCTACAACGCTTTGCGTATTGGGCAAATACAAATCGTGGTATGAATCTCAATGCAGACCCTAACGACAGAGAGTTTAGTGAAGTTTGGCCTGGTGGACGTACAAATCATTATTGGTTTGATATGAATAGAGATTGGCTACCTGTACAGTTACCAGAGTCTAGAGCACGTATACAAACATTTCACGATTGGTTACCAAATATCTTAACCGATCATCATGAAATGGGTACTAATGCGAGTTTCTTTTTTCAACCTGGTATTCCGTCACGCACACATCCTTTAACTCCAAAAATGAATCAGGAACTCACAAAAGGTATTGCCAAATATCATGCTAAAGCATTAGATAAAATTGGATCTTTATATTATTCTGAGGAAAGTTTTGATGATTTCTATTACGGTAAAGGTTCTACGTTTCCGGATATAAATGGAGGAATTGGTATTTTGTTTGAACAAGCTAGTTCTCGTGGCCATCTGCAAGAAAGTGATAACGGACTTCTCACATTTCCTTTTACTATTAAAAACCAGTTTACAGCTGCATTATCTACGCTTGAAGCTGCAAATGGAATGCGAAAAGAAATACTAGAATATCAACATGATTTTTATAAAAACGCACGTAAAGAAGCTTCAAAAGAAGGAAACAAAGCTATAATCTTTGGTGATGAAAAGGATGCAGCCAAAACCTATCATTTAGCAGAAATTCTTAAACGCCACAACATTAAATTTCATGATTTAAAATCTGATGTTTCATTAGATGGTAAAACCTATAAAAAAGGTTATAGCTACGTGATTCCTAAAAACCAAAAAAACACACGACTCATCAATGCGATGTTTGAAAAGCGAACAACGTTTCAAGACAGTTTATTTTATGATATTTCTGCATGGACGTTTCCACTAGCTTTTAATCTCGATTATACTGAAACTAGCATGGAAAATGCCAGCAGTGTTGTTACTGAGTTAAAACATCTACAGGGTGGAGTATCTTCAAAAAGCGAATATGCTTATTTATTTCCATGGAATGAATATTATGCGCCAAAACTGCTAAATTCAATTCTTAAAAAAGGAATTCGCGCTAAGGTAAGCATGAAAAATTTTAAAGCTAATGGAAAGGCTTACGATTATGGTACGATTATGATTCCTGTGCAAAATCAGGTCATGGATGCTTCTGAATTGTATTCATTTTTAAATACTATAGCTCAGGAAAGTCATATTAAAATAGATGCAGTATCTACAGGTTTAAATGACGGTATAGATCTTGGAAGTCGAAATTTTAAAGCTTTAGAACTTCCTAAAATAGCCTTATTGGTTGGTGAGGGTGTCACTTCTTATGATGCTGGCGAGATCTGGCATTTACTAGATACCAGGTATGATATTGTACCAACAAAATTAGATACCAAAAATTTTAGCAGAGCTGATTTAAGTAGGTACAACACTATTATAATGGTAAATTCTAATTCGGCATTAGACGATGGCAATACTAAGAAACTAAAACAATGGTTACAAGATGGTGGCTCTCTTATAGCTTACAGAAATACACTGCGCTGGTTAAATTCTAATGAGCTACTAAAAATTGACTTTAAGAAAAAAAAATCTATAAAAGCAAAAAACATAAGCTTTGAAGACCGTAGTAATTTTAGAGGAGCACAGGTTATAGGTGGTGCTATTTTTGAAACAACATTAGATCGTTCTCACCCAATCAATTTTGGCTATAAAAACGACAAATTAGCCGTGTTTAGAAATACAACATTATTTATAAACGTAAACAAAAATAGTTACGACAATCCAATTCAATACACGGTAAATCCATTATTGAGCGGTTATATTTCTGAAGAAAACTTAGACAGTTTAAAACAGACCATTCCATTTAAAACAGGAAGAATTGGACGCGGAAAAATCATGGCTTTTACCGACAACACCAACTTTAGAGCGTTTTGGTATGGTACTAATAAATTACTGATGAACGCTATTTTCTTTAGGGATGAGATGTAGTGAGTAGTGAGTAGTGAGTAGTGAGTAGTGAAACTAAAAATCGTCTAAATCCATAAAAAAAGATAATCTAAACTTCTCAACAACTCAACGAACTAACGATTAACCGTTTACGCAATTCAACAATTAAACAACAAATATCACGATACTTGCGAACCGTTCTTCACCTTATTTTCAGGATGCAATAAGAACACATCATTTTCTTTCACTGCACCAACAACAAGGCACTCGCTCATAAAATTAGCAATCTGCTTTTTAGGAAAATTAACAACTGCTACAATCTGACGGTTTTCTAAATCTTCTTTTTTATACTGCGTTGTAATCTGAGCAGACGATTTTTTTATACCTAAATCCCCAAAATCTATAGTGAGTTGAAAAGCAGGTTTATGTGCGTTTGGAAAATCATTGACCTCAACAATGGTTCCAATCCTTAAATCTACCTTTGTAAAGTCTTCAAATGTTATTATATTATCCGTTGTCATGCTGAACTTGTTTGGCTACGCCGAATCTTTGATTTCAGTATATTTTAATCCTTTAAATGAACTTCTAAAATACAAAAATATAATGGCTTTAACACCGTCAAATATGTTGCCTTTAGGCACAAAAGCTCCAGATTTCAATTTAGTAGATACTAAAGACAATCAAAAAAAATCATTAAACCAACTTAAAGGAACTAATGGCACATTGGTAATGTTTATATGTAACCACTGCCCTTTTGTAATTCATGTTAATGAAGCATTAGTAAAACTAGCAAACGATTATATATCAAAAGGTATTAACTGCATAGCTATTTCAAGTAATGATGTAGAAAACTATCCGCAAGATGGTCCTGATAAAATGAAAATACATGCCGAAGAAAACCATTATCCTTTTCCGTATTTGTATGACGAAACACAAACTGTAGCAAAAGCTTATGACGCTGCATGCACACCAGATTTTTTCTTGTTTAATGAAGATTTAAAATTGGTTTATACTGGGCAATTGGATAGTTCTAGACCAGGAAATGATATTCCTGTAACTGGTAAAGATTTAAGAGCTGCTATGGATGCACTTTTAAACAATGAAACTATAAACCCAAACCAAAAACCTAGTATGGGTTGTAATATTAAATGGAAATGAATGTCAAAATAGAATCAGAACGTCTTTACCTTAGACCAATCAAAGAAGATGATGACCAAGACTTCTTTGAGTTAGACTCCAATCCTAAAGTACACGAATTTTTAGGAAACAATCCTGTGAAATCGATTGAAGAGTCTCGTGGCTACATTAAAAGCATTTTACAGCAGTATAAAGATTATGGAATTGGTCGTTTAGCAATGATAAAAAAAGATACTGGTGAATTTATTGGTTGGTGTGGACTAAAATTTGAGCGCGAAGTACGCAAAGAATTTGATTATTATGATTTAGGCTACAGGCTAAAAGAAGAGTTTTGGGGACATGGTTACGCTACAGAAGCTGCAATTGCATCTTTAAATTATGGTTTTAATGATCTAAAACTCAAAGAAATTTCTGCAGCTGCGTATGCTAGACATACGGTTTCTAATATAATTCTAAAGAAAATAGGTTTAAAGTCTTCTGGTACTTTTACATATGATAATGAACTTTGTAATTGGTATACTTTACAAAATCCAAATCTATAAATAACAAAACCTCTTCTTTCGAAGAGGTTATGCAATCAATCAAAAATTTCTCTAAACCATATAATGAATTTAATTTATTGTTTATTGTTGTTGTAATTTAAAGTTAATTGGTATACTATAAGGAACACCTACTGGTTTGTTACGTTGTTTACCTGGTTCCATCTTTGGCAGTAAGCTTATAATACGTGACGCTTCTTTTTCTAACAACTCATTAGGTCCACGTGTTTGAATCTTAGCTACCTTACCATGCTTATCTATTAAGAAGAATACAAATACTCTACCTTGGATATTAAGTTCTGCAGCTGCATCAGGATATCTAAAGTGTTTGTGTAAGTGCTCTTGCATTTTTTCTTGGAAACAAGCTTTTAGTTCAGCATTATTACCTGTACAGCCTGGGAATTGAGGTACTCTTTCAATAACAGCAAATGGTACTTCTACATCTTCCTCAACTTCTTCTACCTCTACCTCATCTACGCTTACAACACGTTCTTCGATAATATCATCTTGCCCAATCTCACTACTTTCAACAACTGTTTCCTCTATTTCAACAACGTCTTCTACTACAGTTATAGCTTCAGAAACTATCGTTTTTGGTGGTGGAGGTGGTGGTGGAATATTAATAGTCGTAATAGGAATATCTTCTTCCAACTGCTCTGTCAACATTAAGACATCAATCTTAGTCGTCTCTGTTTCGTAAGTCTTATGTTCTAATCCTAAGTATGTAAGGAGTAACATTACGTTTAAGCCAACAGCAAAATATAAACTGCTGTTTCGACCTACATTGGCTCTTGGGTTCTTCTTTAGTTCCATGACGTTTAATTTTATACTATAAAGTTACCCATCATAAAGCGTAAAACATATGACATTTATCATGTTTGAAATAAACCCGCTATTTTAACATTTTAATCGTAATTAACGTGAGTTCGATTTAAAAAAAATCATTTTCAATAACTTAGACTGTGTAAAGAGGATATGTCACCTTGAGCGCAGTCGAAAGGTCTTTAAAAATTTGAATTTCGAATAGGTTTCGACTGCGCTCAACCTGACATAAGTTGTAATTCTTTGGCAATCAACATAAAGATAGAATAGTTATGTCGAACTCACGTTAATTAGGATTTAGAGATTATCTAATTGATTATCGCTACCATCTTCACTAATGGTCCAAAAGAAGCCTACAAAAAAGAACTGATCTGCTGCAGGTCTTAATGCTCTTCGGCTAAACTGACCGTTAATATCTGCTGTATTTGCGTATTGATAACCGTTTACGTTTTTAACTCCCAAAACATTATTCACTGAAAAGTATAATATCTTTTGCTGGTCTAGCAGGTATGCCCAGTTTACACTTAGACTATTAAAAGACTTTGTGCGTTCACCCAAAAATTCGTTTGTATTAGGATTGGTATATGGTCTTCCTGAAGAAAAACCATAACTAAGTCCTACTTGGCTTTTCCAACTATCTATCCAATACTTACCAACTATTGATAAATTATGATTTGTAGCAAATCCTGGTTGTGCTGATGTTTCAAAATTTCTGTAGTTACGTTCGGTATCTAAATAAGAATAGCTTACCCAATAATCTAGATTTTTGATGCTAGTATTATCTCTCCAAAACAAATCTAAACCTTGCGCATAACCATCGCCATTAGACGTGTAATTACTATCAAAAGAGGTAAATTCAGTATCAAACTTTACTAAGTTATCATAATCTTTTCGGTAAGCTTCTGCTCTAAAGATTTTACCATCATTAACGTATTGATAGTTTAATATGTAATGTGACGTTTTTTCAGCCTTTAAATCTTGATTAAACTTTAGTATTGAACTATTAGGGTTTTGATAAAAATTACCATATGCCAAAGACACTTGCCCATTTTTAGAGGTTTTGTAAGCTAATGCAGCCCGTGGCGAAATATCTAAATCGCTAAATATTGAACTGTAATCTGCTCGCAATCCTACTTTTAAGGCTAAATCTTTTGAGAAAATTAAGTCTGCCTCTGCAAAACCTGCTGTTATGTTGTTATCATAGCCATAATCTAAGTCTATTGATGCTTCTTTAAAATCTTCATTAAAGTCTGTGATAAACTGCTCTGCGCCAAAACTCAACTTAAACCTACTGTTAAATCTCTTTTTTAATTTCAGCTTTACATGTGCTGAGTTTTCAGAATTTTCAATATCGCTTGTCATAACACCAAGATCATTCTTAGCATAGGTGTAACTTAAACCAGAACTCAAAGTCCAGTTATTTCCCAAAATTCCTTTGTAGGATGTATTAAGATAGAAGTTGTTATTATTCAATTTAAAATCTAAACCATCTTCTAGGTTTATATCTTCTTGGGTGAGTTGAAATTTAGCAGTATCAAAAGCAGCATAAAACTTTAGCATTCCATTATTAAGACGATATCTGTAAACCATTTCTCCTTGAGCACCTTGGTAAGGTGTTTCCCATTCGTTTCTATCTTTAAAAACCTCTAAATAAGGTGCTAGATTAATGTAGGTGGCATTAAAGCTCAATGAAGAGCGTTCCCATTTTTGGGTATTTCCTAGAGCGGCACCAACGGTCATTAAACCTATATCTGTTTTTTCTTGGTCTGGCTCATCAATTGTATTTAATAGTAAAACACTAGATAATGCCTGACCGAATTCTGAAGAGTAACCACCTGTTGAAAAGGTTATACCATCAAATAAAAATGGTGAGTAGCGTCCACGAGTTGGTATATTATTAGTAGTAGGTGAATATGGAGTAAATACCCTTATACCATCAATAAATATTTGGGTTTCGTCTGCATTACCACCACGTACAAATAAGCGTCCATCCTCAGCTACATTAGATGTACCAGGTAATGTTTGTAATGCTCCAACAAAATCTCCAAGCGCACTTGCTGTAGTTACAACATCCAGTGGTTTTAAAACTGAAACTTTACTGTTATCATTTGCTTCAAATGTACCTGCACTTAGAACTACCGCATCTAAAGTTTCTACATCTTCTCTAAGAATAATAGTAAGGTTATTAAAATTTGAAACATCATTTACAATGGTTTTTGTTTCATATGATAAAAATGAAACAACCAAGGCTTGTGTACCTGTTTCTTCTGTTGTAAACGAAAATCGTCCATCTACGTTAGATGTTGCTCCATCATAAGTTCCATCGAGATAAATATTAGCTCCCTCAATAGGCTGGTTTTTGTTATCCAACACTTTACCGGAAATTGTGGTTTGCGCATAGCTTATGTTGATGAGACATAAAACTATTAGTGTAATTAACTTGTTCATTTTTTGATTGATTTGATTTACCTTATTTTGATGAGACAAACTTCAATCATTATGATGTATTACTAAATTCTATGTTACCGAGTTGTAATTTTTAAAGGACGAATTGAATATTTTTAATTAATTTCAAATTATGAAACTAACCAACACCGAGAAACAATTCAGTATTCTATTTTTTGTAATTGTACTTTTTGAAATCCTCACAGGAAGTACAGAAACCTTACAAATAGCACACTACATAGCCAAGCCTGCAATAGTTATCAGCTTAATGTTTTTATTTATTAAAACGTTTGGAGGCATTTCAAAATCTATAAAACGGATTACGCTTTTGGCTTTAGTGTTTTCGTTATTAGGCGATATATTATTAATGTTTGTAGAGCAATCACCTCACTTTTTCACCATTGGGCTCGTTGCTTTTTTAACTGCACATATAATGTATATTCTAGTATTTTTAAAACATAGAAATAAACAAAAATCAATTGTTGGTTTTGTGATGCTACTATTAGTGTATGCTTCAGGGTTATTCTATTTACTAAAAGATGGTTTGGGAGAGATGCTTATTCCTGTCATTGTATATATGATTGTAATTTTGAGTATGGCAACAACTGCATTTATGAGAAAAGGAATGGTAAACAATCTCAGCTACAATTTGGTGTTTATTGGTGCTATTTTCTTTATGATTTCTGATAGTATTTTGGCGTTGGACAAATTCTACCAACCTCTACCATTGTCCAATATAAGCATTATGCTAACCTATGCTTTGGCGCAGTTTTTAATTGTAATAGGAATTTTAAAATTGAAAAAAGGTTAAGACTTACATCTTCAGTTTTATGAAAATATGACATAATTGATGCGTCAATTCGAGTGGATTTTTCGATTAAAATGAGAAAAATTTGTATCGAGAATCAGAATTATAACATTAAAAAAGTTCTCGATACAATTCCTCGTACCTCAGAATCACTCGAACTGACGAATTTTATAAAGATAAAAACGGTTTACTTCTTAAACGGTCTAATAATTAATCGTGCTGCTTTATCAAAATTAATGTAGTTATACGTCCAGTTGAAAAAGACAATTACTCTATTTCTAAAACCTACCAAAGACATAAGGTGTACAAACATCCAAATAAACCATGCAAAAAAACCACCAAATTTAAAGGCTTTTAAATCTACAACAGCTTTATTTCTACCTATTGTAGCCATGGACCCTTTATCATTGTAAACAAAGGGTTTCATTGGCTTATTATTAATTAATCTCAGCAAATTTTTTCCTAACAAATTGCCTTGCTGTATAGCTGGTTGTGCTACTTGCGGATGACCTTTAGGATAATCTTCTGAAGTCATTAGTGCAATATCGCCAATAGCAAAAATATTATCGTAACCTTCAACTTGATTAAATTCGTTTACCTTGTATCTGTTAGCACGATCTACCAAAGCAGAAGCATTTAATCCTCCTACTGGTGCTCCTGTAACTCCTGCTGCCCATATTAGAGTTTCGGACTGCATTTTTAAGTCTGAGTTTGTAGTAACGTCTAGACCATTATAACCAGTAACAAGCGTATTGCAATGTACCTTAACTCCTAAAGCCTTTAAGAATTTCTCTGCCTTTTTTGAAGCATGTTCACTCATTGGAGGCAATACTCTTGGAGAGCCTTCTAATAAGTGAATGTGCATATCTGTAGGATTAAGATCATGATAATCTCTTGGCAAAATATTATTCTTTAATTCTGCAATAGCACCTGCTAATTCTACTCCAGTTGGTCCACCTCCTACAATAACAAAGTTAAGATAGGCTTCGCGCTCTTCTTTTGTATTGGCAATTGCTGCTTTTTCAAAATTTTGAAGAATAAGACTTCTAATATTTAATGCTTGCGGCACACTTTTCATTGGCATACTGTTATTTTCAACCTCTTTATTGCCAAAAAAATTAGTTTTTGTTCCTGTTGCCAACACTAAGTAATCGTAGGTTAAATCTCCAATGCTGGTTTTAATATTTTTTTGCTCTGGTTGTATCTTATTGACTTCTGCCAATCTAAAAAATGAAGTTTTATGCTTTTTTATAATTTTCCTCAGTGGATAAGCTATAGAATCTGGCTCCAATCCAGAACTAGACACCTGATATAAAAGTGGTTGAAATGTATGATAGTTATGTTTATCTATAAGTACTACTTGGAGATTTTTATTCGCTAAGGTTTTTGCTAAATTTATGCCAGCAAAACCACCACCAACAATGACAACTCTTGGTAAATTAGACTCAGGAATATTCATGGAAAACAGAGGTTGAATTACATATACAAAGATACAATTAAAGGTACGGAAAAGATACTTTTTTAATATTTGTGTAACATTAATTAAAGTAAAGCTACATATAGTTAACTAACCAAATAAATAATTGAACAAAGAACTAGAACATAGTTTTGTAGAGCAGTTGCAAAAGCATCAAAACATTGTACATAAGGTATGCCGTTTGTATACCAACAATCAAGATGCGCACAACGATTTGTTTCAGGAAATAACCATACAACTATGGAAAGCCTATCCTAAGTTTAGAGGTGATTCAAAATTTAGTACCTGGATGTATCGTGTGGGATTGAATACAGCCATTACCCTGTACAGAAAATCGAAACGAAGAATTAATACACAAGAGTTTGACAGTGTTCAATTTAAAATAAAAGCTGAGGAATACGATGATACCGAAGAGCAACAGTTAAAGTTGCTTTATAAAGCCGTACAACAGCTAAATGACATTGAAAAAGCCTTAGTTTTTCTATACCTAGAAGATAAAGATTACAGAGAGATAAGTGAAACTCTAGGTATCACAGAAGTAAATGCACGAGTGAAAATGAACCGTGTAAAAAAGAAATTAAAAACAATATTAAATCCGTAAACTTATGGATGAATTAGAATTATTAAAGAAGGATTGGAACAAAGGAACTGATGAGTTTAAAAACTATTCAGATTCTGACATTTATCCAATGTTGCACAAAAAATCATCATCTATTGTAAAAACCCTGTTTTACATTAGTGTTGCTGAGCTTGTGTTTTGGATACTTGTTAGTTATGTTCCTTATTTCTTTTCAGACAAAATGCGAGCAAAATTAGAAACCAGCTACGAAAACCCTCTTTTTACAGGATTAACAATATTAGGTTTTGCAGTTGTAGCATTATTTGTATACCTACTTTACAAATCGCATAAGTCCATATCTTCTACAGATAATGCTAAAAAATTAATGGAAAGTATTCTGAGAACAAGAAAAGTTATAAAGTACTACGTATTGTATAACCTTGTCATGATCTTTATTTCTATACCACTTTCCCTTTATTTTGAGTTCAATCAAAACTCAGATTTTCATGATCAGGTAGCGGCTTTTGACACAACTCAAATGTCTATTTTAGTAGGAATAACAATATTGATAACTGCTGTTTTCTTAGTTGTTATATGGTTGTTTTATAAGCTCATCTATGGTATTCTATTAAAACGTCTTAACAGAAACTACAAGGAGTTAAAAAAGCTAGAAGTTTAAGTTTAGATTATTAGAATTTTAGACGCTTTAGAAATCTACCAATCCCTAAGCTCTTTGTTTAAACGCTCTTTTTCCTCTAATTCTTCTTGCGGAACTACCTTTAAAAAAGAAGGATGCTGCTCAATAGCATATTCAATTTTTTCTACAATATCTGCAATAGATTCATTGTCATAATCTATCTCAAGAGGTTGTTTTATTTCAAAAGATTGATAGATATTCTTCTTCTTAATGCGTAATCCTTTTTTA
This sequence comes from Winogradskyella sp. ABM4_392, assembly GCF_056160445.1. NCBI lineage: Bacteria > Pseudomonadati > Bacteroidota > Flavobacteriia > Flavobacteriales > Flavobacteriaceae > Winogradskyella > Winogradskyella sp. ABM4_392. The sequence goes on along the minus strand of NZ_JBSWXE010000008.1, from coordinate 102,466 downwards.
TCAAAAGAACGCCTAAACCCATCAATAACTATAGGCACAACTAAAGGTTTGTATGTTTTAATAATATGAGCTGTACCCTTTCTAATGGGTTTAAAAGGTGTTGTAGTCCCTTGCGGAAACGTAACTACCCAACCATCATCAAGCGCTTTTTTAATATTGGTGATATCGCTCATCTTTACTTGGCGATTTACATCTTGCCCTTTAGATCTCCATGTTCTTTCAATGCTTATGGAACCAGTATAGGCAAAAATCTTGGGTATGAGACCCGATTTCATGGTTTCCTTAGCAGCAACATAATACATATTGAGCTTAGGATTCCATAAGTAACCAACATTTTTAATACTATCTAATCGTCCGCTAAGACTTGCATTAAACACATGAAACATAGCAATAACGTCTGCAAAGTAAGTTTGGTGATTAGAAATAAATAGCACGTTAGTATCTGGTAAGTTTTTAATGATTTCAGAACCTTCAATCTGCAATTCGTTAAAACCTCTAAAACGTCTATGTGTTAAAAGTCCTAAGATTCTAATTAACCATTTTTTTACCCAAAGTATATGACCGAAAGGATTTTTTTTGAATAATCCCATTATAAAATTTCAATTTTAATGAATGACAAAAGTAACAAATATGACAACTTATAAAACTTGTTTTAACAAGTCTTTGATTTCACCCAACATCATTGCTGTTGCTCCCCAAACAATATGACCGTTTAATTTAAAAGCTGGCACGTCTACCCTAACATTAAAAGATGTTGGCACATTAGTGGTAATGACGTTACGCTCATCTAAAAATTCTTGTATGTGAATCTCAAGAATATCCTCTACCTCATCATCTTGTTTTATAAACTGAGGTGTAGAATCCAAAAGTCCCAAATAAGGATGTACCATAAAATTACTAGGTGGAATGTACAATGGAGAAATAGTCTTAATCACATTTACTTTATCCATTGGTACACCAACTTCTTCTTCTGTCTCTCGAAGTGCTGTTACCATTAAATTATCATCTCCTTCCTCATACTTACCACCAGGAAAACCAACCTGATTAGAATGTACTCCTTTGTATGTTTTTCTGAGGATTAACACCAAATTGGTCTCTGCTTTTTGATCTGGATAAAACAAAGCCATTACACCAGCAGTCTTAGCTGTTTTAGACTTTTCTTTCATGCGCTTTGCCAAATCCAATCGGTAAGGTGGAGACATTTTAGCATGCGATTGTTCGCCAAAAAGCTCTAGATGTTTTATTTTTACTACAGATTCAGAAAACGTATTAAAGTGCATTTATGAGATTTCTATTATTGTTTTTTACTATTCTTTTTTTATGGAACTGTGAAGATAAGCAAACTTCAAAAAATTCTAATACAACCACAGTAAAAGATACCTTAACTACCAAAGCGAAGTCAACACCAAAAAAGAAGGCAAAAAATGCATCAGAATTTCCAATTCTTACGGATGACAATGCCATGGAGTTCTTTTTAGAATACTCTAAAGAGCACAAAGAAGATAAAGTAAAACTCACAACAGATTTCGGAGATATTGTTATCAAATTATATGATAAAACTAAATTCCATCGTGCTAATTTCATTTACCTTACCAAGCGCAAGTACTTTGATAATACTCAATTTTACAGAGTCGTTAAAAATTTCATCATTCAAGGAGGAAGCAGCGACGGATTAGATTTATACAAAAAACGACGCAAAATCGGTAAATACCTATTACCACCAGACACCAAACGTGGCTATACACATCAACGAGGCTCAATCTCAATGCCAAGTAGCGAAATTGAAAACGCATACAAACTCGCATCGCCATTTCAGTTTTTTATTGTGGTAAACAGAGAAAAAGCAAAACATCTCGATGGTGATTACACAGTTTTTGGAGAAGTTATAAAAGGCATGGACGTGGTTGATAAAATTAATGCAGTAAAGACTGATGATGGTGACTGGCCAATAGATAACGTTTACATCAGGAAGGTAGAAATTATAGAATAATTAAGAATTCTACTGCACTATTTTCTTTATCTTGTTTCTCTAAAACTAATTTAACTAAAACAATGATTTCTAAAGTATTTAAAGCTACTGCTTTATGCAGTATTATTCTTTTTTCAAGTTGCGAAGAAGAACAAAAAACCGAAGACAAATCAATGACAGAAAATATCCTACTACAGGAATGGACAGGCCCTTACCAAGGTGTTCCAGCTTTTGACAAAATGAATGTTGCTGATGTAAAAGAAGCTGTTGAAAAAGGCATGGAATTACAATTAAAAGAAATTGATGCCATTGCCAATAATGATGAAGCTCCAACTTTTAAAAACACCATTGTTGCCATGGAAAGTGCTGGCAAAGCCTTAGATCGTGTGTTTACCTATTATGGCATTTTATCTAGTAATATGTCTTCACCAGAATTTAGAGAAGTTCAGGCAGAATTAGCTCCTAAACTTTCAGAATTTCGTTCTAAGATTTCTCAGAATGAAAAATTATTTCAACGTATAAAGGCTGTTTATGAAGAGTCGCAGAAAAACCCTCTTGAGCCACAAGAACAACGTGTTGTAGATTTAACATACAAACAATTTGAAATGAATGGTGCTAACCTTGATGCTGAAAAGAAAAAACGCTATGCCGAAATCAATAAAGAACTTTCAACATTATACACTAAGTTTTCTAACAATGTACTGCATGATGAAGAAAACTATGTTACGTATTTAACCAAAGATCAACTTGGTGGTTTGTCTGATGGTTTTATAAAATCGGCTGCTAAAATAGCTGCAGACAAAGGCAAAGAAGGCATGTATGCTATTACCAACACACGTTCTTCTATGGATCCTTTCCTTACCTACTCTACTGAGCGCGAATTGCGTAAACAGGTTTGGGAAAACTACTATTCTAGAGGAGATAATGGAGATGAGTATGATAACAACCAAATTATTGCTGAAATTTTAAAACTACGTAAAGAGCGTGTCGGACTTTTAGGTTACGATAATTATGCTGAATGGAGATTACAAGACCGAATGGCAAAAAATCCCGAAAACGCTATGGATTTAATGCTAAAAGTTTGGCCTGCCGCAACAGCAAGAGTAAAAGAAGAAGTTGCAGATATGCAAGCTGTTGCCAACGAGCTTGGCGATAACATAACGATAGAACCTTGGGATTACCGTTACTATGCCGAAAAAGTTCGTAAAAAGAAATACGATTTAGATAGCGATGAAGTAAAACAATACCTTCAGTTAGACAAATTAACCGAAGCTATGTTCTTTGTGGCTGGAGAAATTTTCAACTATAAATTTACACCAGTTGAAGAAGGCTCAGTTCCTGTGTTTCATGAGGATGTAAAGGTTTGGGAAGTTACAGATAAAGACTCTGGCAAACACATTGGGCTTTGGTATCTAGATCCTTATGCTCGCGAAGGCAAGCGTTCTGGAGCTTGGGCTACAACTTACAGAAGCTCTACTACTTTTGAAGGGCAAACCAATGTATTAGCATCTAACAACTCTAACTTTGTAAAGCCAGCACCTGGCGAAGCGGTTTTAGTGTCTTGGGATGATGCCACAACATTTTTCCATGAGTTTGGCCACGCCTTACACTTCTTTGCGGCAGATGTAAAGTATCCAACATTACAAGGAGGTGTTAGAGATTATACCGAGTTTCAATCGCAATTGTTAGAGCGCTGGTTATCTACAGACAAAGTTATTAATCAGTTTTTGGTACACCACGAAACAGGAAAACCGATTCCAGCTGAATTGGTAGAAAAAATCAAAAAAGCAGCAACGTTTAATCAAGGCTTTGGTACAACAGAATATTTAGCGTCTGCTTTAATTGATATGAAATTACACTTAGCAGACCCAACTAATATAGATATAGACCAATTTGAGCGTGAAGCCTTAGACGAGTTAGGTATGCCAAAAGAATTGCCAATGCGTCATAGAACACCACATTTTGGACACGTATTTTCTGGCGAAGGCTATGCCACAGCATACTATGGTTATATGTGGGCAGATGTGTTGACGAGTGATGCTTCTGAAGCTTTTAAAGAAGCACCAGATGGGTTTTACGACAAAGCTGTTGCTGACAAATTAGTAAAATACTTATTTGCACCACGCAACGCTATGGATCCTGCAGAAGCGTACCGACTATTTAGAGGACGAGATGCTAAGATTGAAGCATTAATGCGCGATAGAGGCTTTCCTGTTTCTAAGAATTAAGATGTTTTAAATCTATATTTGAAAGCCATCACAAATTGTGATGGCTTTTTATTTATAGCTATTGAGAAAAAGTACTATTATTTTTTTAAATTGTTGCTTATAAACATATAAGTTGGATATAGTTAATACTTATATCCAATTGTTAGCTGTAAGCTAAAAAAACAATGAACTTAGAATCAAAAATTGAAAATCTTATCAGTGAACATTACGATAAACTTCGTGAGATAGACAGATTCGTTTTTGGAACTACTTTGTCGTACGCATTTTTTCAAGACAAATATTCTGAACTTTTAGAACAATACAAAGAGAATGATAAAGGAATGAAATTATTTAATGATTTGAATTCAAAAATACCTGAATATGAGTCGGAAGTCTTTGTAACTGCTCTGATAAACTTTATTGCAAGAACAGAAGCTTTTTTAAATGATTTATTAGAAATACTATTCTTGTGGAAAAAGAAATCACTCATTTCGAATAAAAACTTGAGTTATAAAGAAATTATTGAAAGTGAAAATATAGATGACTTAATTAAGACAATTAGAGAAAAAGAAATTTTGGAATTTTCTCATTCTTCTTTCAAAGACAAAATTGCTTATTTCAAGACTAAATTTAATTTAACATTTCCGGATTTAGATAATAGTCTTGACCAGATAATTGAGATGTTTACAACAAGAAATATTATTCTGCATAATAACGGAATCGTTAATGAAACATATCTGAAAATAAACAAAAACAGTAATCTTGAATTAGGCTCAAAGAGAAATATTGACAAAGATTATTCTCATAATGTATATATATATTCAATGATTATAGCAAAGTCAATAGGTGGAAAAATAGAAAGTAAGATTAAAAATGAATAAAAGCCTACAGCTAACAATGGCTATAAGTAATTGCTCGTTCTCGCCTACTTCTGAAAATCCTCGCGGATTTTCAGTTTGGTGTGTACTTGCAAAGTTAAGTGCTAAACCACGCAACTACTCATAGCCGAGACCGTTTTGAGAAATTAGAAGAACATAGAAGCCAAAATGAAACAAACTTATAAACTTTTTCCTATGATATTATTATTCTCCTTTTTTGGTTTATTCGGACAAAATAAGAAAAATGAAAATCTGAATAAAACTGAACTAAAAAGTGGACAGATATGGAAATATAATACTCGAAAAGGAGAAGAAAAATCTAGAGTAGTGATTTTAAAAGTTGAAGATTATGGAATAAGAGGTGAAGTAGTTCACATTGCAGTTAACGGATTAAAAATTAAGAATAAACATATAGAGGGTGGAATTTCAAAAGAAATAGGACACTTACCATTTGATAAAGAATCTATTCTAAAAAGTTTGACTGAATTAGAGAACACTACAGATGAATTACCTGATTTTATGGATGGCTATCTTCAATGGAAAGAAGCATTTGACAGCGAAAAAGGCGGAGTATTTACAATAGAAATCAAGGATGCCGTTAATTTTGTTGAACAATCGATGAATAAATAACCAAATACAATAATGGCTATAAGTAATTGCTTGTTCTCGCCTAATTATAAATACTATCAATAATCACCAACCAATGCAAGACTATAAAATCCCAAACCAAACCAGAATAGGTCACGTACATTTAAAAGTCTCTAACCTACAACGCTCTTTAGACTTTTATTGTAATCTTCTTGGTTTTGAACTCACTATGAAGTATGGTGAGGATGCTGCTTTTATTTCGGCTGGTGGTTACCATCATCATATTGGTCTTAATACGTGGTATTCTAAAAATGCACCTAAAGCAGCAACAAAAAGTGTTGGTTTGTTTCACACAGCTATAGTCTATCCTACCAGAAAAGATTTAGCGCTTATTGTGGATAGGTTAAGGCAAAAAAACTATCCTATAACTGGCAGTGCAGATCATGGTGTATCCGAAGCTATATATTTAGACGATCCTGACGGAAATGGTGTAGAACTCTATTGGGACAGACCAAAAGAACTTTGGCCACAAAAACCTGATGGTAAATTAGACATGTACACAAGACCATTAAACACCAGAGATCTACTCTCTGAACTTGAAGATTAAATTTATTATTCCTCTATATCTTCTGGCTTATACAAACTCGGCAAACTCACCTTAAAACGTACAGCTATTAATCTTATAGCAATAACAACTAAGCCTGCTATGATAAAAAGGTAGTTTTCATCTTTTAGGAAAATGCGCATTAAAAAATAACTGAGTCCACCAACAATACAAGCAGTGGCATAGATTTCTTTTCTAAATATTACCGGAATTTCGTTACATAGAATATCTCTAGTAACACCACCAAAACAAGCGGTCATTGTACCAAGTGCAATACAAATTATTGGGTGCAATCCGGCTACTAAACCTGTTTCTATACCAACAACAGTATAGAGCCCAATGCCAATAGTATCAAACAAAAAGAGAGAACGTCGTAGATGTTTAAGGTAATTTCTAAATACTATAGCAAAAACGGTTGAGGCAATAATAACGTAAACAAAGGTCATGTTTCGCATCCAAGACACTGGCTCTACTCCTACCATAATGTCACGCAAGGTTCCGCCACCAACAGCTGTTACAAAGGCAATAATTAGCACACCAAACGGATCCATACGCTTATTCATAGCCACTAGTACACCAGAAATGGCAAAGGCTATGGTTCCTAATATGTCTAAAGTTTGAAAAAACATACACATTCCTGTGAAAACAGGAATCTTTTTAAAATTGGTTCAACTTATTACTTAAAACACCTATCAACATTAAATCTCTACAAACGAGACACTTCAATACTTCGACTACGCTCAGTGCCAAGCACAGTATAAGCGATTCGCACAAGATTTTCTTCGTTACCACTTGAAAATCCTGGCGCTCTGCTTACATGCTTTGCGTATAATAGTTATAGTCTTTTAAAATAGTATCTATAAACTGAATGTCGTTTTGATTGTATTCTTTGAGCTCAATAACTTCAATAATCTTTTGTCGTAACTTAATTAAAGTCTCATAATCTCGTGCTGCTTTAGCTCTTGTATAGGTCTCTTTAATGATACGTGCATCATTATCAGACAGCTTAATAACATTAGGGTACGTTGGCACATAATCATCTTCTAACTCTTCTAAAATGGTATGGCTAATGTTTACATTGTTCTTTAGCGTAATCACCGAAGTACCAGCTGTCATATCACCCAAACGTTGACTTTTTTTGCTGGTAGCAATAGTAATAAGAGCCACAATTCCAGAAGCCATATTTAAATCTATGATTCTAAAAAACCATCGCACTAAATAATCATAAATAGAAGCCTGATAACCGTCAATTTTTACCACTTTAATCTTCATGATGCGTTTGCCAATGGTTTGCCCATCTAAAAAAGTTTCAAAAATTAATGAGTAAAGAATTACAGGTAGATAAAAAATAAGAATTACAGCTATTATAGACCAAAAATCCATACCTTCTAGAAACTCATTAATGCCAAATAATTTAAACGCTATTTGATATATGACCACTCCATAGGCAAGCTTAATTATAAGATCTATAAGGTATGCCAAGATGCGTTCTCCCACACTTGCGGCAACAAAATTTATATTAACGTTTTGTGTGGTATTTATTTGTAACTCTACCATTAATTATGTTAATTTGGTTCTCTATGAGAGAAGTCGCATTTATCAAGCAAAATAAACAAAAATGGCTCAATTTCGAAAAGGCTATTTTTGGAAAGCAACTAAAAAATCCTGATGAACTTGCGTCGCTCTATATTCAGCTTGTAAACGATTTGTCTTATGCTCAAACCTATTATCCCAAAAGTAAGACAATTCTATATTTAAATAATCTTACTGCACGAGCATTTCAAAAAATTTATAAAACAAAGCGCGAAGACACTAACAGATTTGTGCATTTCTGGAAAACAGAAGTCCCACTCATTGTCTATGAGTACAGACGTTATATTTTATACGCCTTTATAATTTCCTTTAGCTTTATAGCAATTGGTGTGCTTTCTGCGGCTTATGACGATGCCTTTGTACGTTTAATTTTAGGTGATGCTTATGTTAACCAAACCTTAGAAAATATTGAAGCCGGTGATCCTGTTGCTATCTATAAAAGCGGAAGTAACTGGGGAAGTTTTATAGGTATTACGCTAAACAACCTCTATGTAGGCATACAAGCATTTTTATATGGTGTCTTTGCTGGCTTGGGTACAGTATATGTAATGCTTCAAAATTTTATTATGGTGGGCTCGTTTCAGTATTTCTTTTATCAGGAAGATGTACTTTGGGAGAGTGTTAGAGGCATTTGGATTCATGGTTCTATGGAAATTTTCGCTATTGTTATAGAAGGTGCTGCAGGTCTTATCCTTGGTGCCAGTATATTGTTTCCAAAAACATACTCAAGAATAATCTCTTTTAAAATGGGGGTGAAAAACGGAGTGAAGATTTTAATAAGCACATTTCCTTTCACCATTGCTGCTGGGTTCTTAGAAGGTTACGTAACGCGTTATTCTAACACAATGCCAAATTGGTTGAGTATTGGTATCATATTGAGCACATTAAGTCTTATATCATTTTACTATTTAATTTATCCTTTTATCGTTAACAACAAATTAAAAAAGGCACATGCAACTTTATAAATCGAGAAGTTTTGGAGAGTTTTTTCAAGATACTTTTTCCTTTTTAAGACAAAACGGAGGGCATCTCTACAAGAATTTTTTCATCATCAACGGCATATTTATCCTTATTCTTATGGTGGTAGGGTATTTCTTTAGTAAATTTTACATGGAAGTTGTTGTTGGCAGTATTGTTGACAATAATCCTAATGGTGTTGAAAATTACATTAACGAAAATGCTGAAATGTTTGTGTTGTTCTTTCTTCTGTTTATTACGGTTGGTTTAGTTTCTGCAATAATTTCGTATGCATTTGTTCCTATTTATTTGAAACTTTATGCAAAAAATGACGGTAAAAATTTTACTGCCTCAGATATTATTAATGAGTATAAAGCTAACATTGGTAATATATTTATCTATCTCATCTGTGCTATTTTAGTAGCTATACCATTAATGATTTTAGCTGGTCTGATTAGTTTTATTTTGGCAATTACCATGATTGGTATTATTCTACTTCCTGTGGTTATAGGTGCTGTAAGTTTGTATTACCAAGGTACATTAATGGAATATATAGAAAACAAAAAGAGCATTTGGGAAAGTTTTGGGTATTCCTGGACGGTAATGAGCTCTAAATTTTGGGCAGCAATTGGCTGTGTTGGCTTATTTTTTCTAATGGTATACGTTGTGCAAAACATCACAATACTAATACCATACTTTGTATTTATTGTAGATATGGTAACTGACATAAATACTGGCACAGCAGCAACCTCTCAAGAGATAAGTAAATCTGCTTCTGTTTTGATGATAATTATCTTCGTCCTATCATATTTAGTGGGTTTGGTTCTAAACCTCATCGTACAGGTTAATCAAGGTATTGTATTCTACAGCCTCAAAGAAGATATAGAAAATATTAATACTAAAAGTGATATAGACCTTATAGGATCTGGTGAGTAAGTTTAAGTTTTTATATATCATCTTTTTATGCTTCGGGATTTCGACGAGCACAAACGCTTTGGTTTCTACCGAAGTATTGAACAATGTAATACAGGATGAAATCTATGAAGATGTAGAACCCATTGAAAAGCGAAGCTACGAAGATTTAAAAGACAAATATTCTGGCAGTGACTATATCTATGAGCGTACTTCTAATAATGATGGCTGGTGGACACGTTTTAAGCAATGGTTATCTGATTTTTTCAAGAATCTATTTGATATTAATACCGATGCAAAAGCAGCAGATGTTACAGATATTGTACTAAAAATATTCTACGTCGTTATTTTTGTTTTAGTGGTATTCTTTATTGTGAAAGCCATTATAAACAAAGAAGGAAAATGGGTTTTTGGCAAATCTTCAGATAAAAGTATTATACCTATTACAGATGTTGAAAGTAATATTTACGAAGCGGATTTTAAGGCACTTATAGCTTCAGCAGAGAGTGAAAACAATTATCGATTAGCCATAAGGTATTATTATTTATATCTTTTGAAAAATCTTTCTCAGTCTGGTATTATAGAGTATGATGTAGAAAAGACTAATAGTGATTATCATTATGAAATTGCTTCAGAACAACTAAAAAAAGAATTCTCCTACACATCGTATTTGTACAATTACATTTGGTATGGTGAGTTTGATATCGATCAGGTTCAGTTTAAAAAAGCAAAAACAGCGTTTAATCAATTTTTAGATTCCGTAAACTAATGAACAGAACCCTAAAAATATATATCGCCATTTTAGTATTGCTTTTTATAGGCATTGTTGTCATAGAATTCTCTACTCCACAACCTGTTAACTGGCAAAAAACCTATAACGAAAAGCATAAAATTCCTTTCGGAACTTATATTTTTTATGAGGAATTAGAAGAATTATTTGAACAAAGTGACATAAAAGATATCAAAAAAACTCCCTACGAATATTTTAATGATTATTACGATTGGGAAGACTCTACATATTATGCCACAGGAACTTATATGCTTATTGACGAGCGTCCTGATCTTGATAATACATCAGCACAAGAGTTGTTAGATTTTGCGTCTTTTGGAAATGATATCTTTATTTCTGCTAATTATTTTCCAGATCGATTAAAAGACACTCTAGGATTTAAAACCGATAATAAATACACCTTTTCTGGTAAAGCTAATTTAACCTACACCAATCCTTCATTTGCAAACGATAGTATTATCATAGAAAAAGGATTAAGTAATATTTATTTTTCTAAAATAGATACAACTTACACAACCGTTTTAGGCTACCAGAAATTTGGTGATTCATCTTACACTAATTTCATCAAAACATCTTGGGGAAAGGGTTATTTTTATATTCACTTGCAACCAGCAGTATTTACCAATTATCAACTTCTAAAAAAGAACAACAAAAAATATGCAGCTGCTGCAATGTCTTATCTAGATGACGATACCATATTTTTTGACTCACGAAACAAATTAAGAGCTACTGAAAGCAGCTCACCGTTGCGCTTTATCCTTAGTCAACCTGCACTGCGTTGGGCTTGGTATATTGTATTAATAACAATACTTATTTTTATAATATTTAATGCAAAACGAAAGCAACGCATTGTTAACGTGATAAAACCTCTAAAAAATACAACTGTAGACTTTACCAAAACCATTGGTAACCTCTATTACGAAACCAAAGACCATAACAATCTTATAGAAAAGAAAATTACCTATTTTCTAGAATATATAAGACGTGTCTACTATTTAGACACCCAAATATTAGATGATAAGTTTGTAAAAAATCTGTCATTAAAATCTGGAAAAGATCAAAAAGACATCAAACAACTAGTAAACAAAATTGCTTACTTAAAGTCTAAATCTAACTGCACAGAAGACGATTTATTACAACTAAACAAAGCAATAGAAGATTTTTATAAATAAATGAGACTATGGAAGAACATTTAAATAACGAACTAAACGAAAATACCGAACAGAATAATTCTGAGGAACTAACAAATTCTACAGCAGAAACAAATGCTGAAGATATTAGCTTTAGTAATAGAATAGATCTTTCTGAACTTAAAGATGGTATTGTCTTAATTAAGACTGAAATAGAGAAAGTTATTGTTGGTCAGAAGGAAATGATTGATATGCTGATTGCTTCAATTTTAGCAAATGGTCATTCGCTTATAGAAGGTGTTCCTGGTGTAGCCAAAACCATCTCTGCTAAACTATTGGCAAAATCCTTGGATATAGATTTTAGTAGAATTCAGTTTACACCAGACTTAATGCCTAGCGATATTTTAGGAACTTCTGTATTTAACATGAAAACTTCAGAATTTGAATTTAAAGAAGGTCCTATTTTCTCTAACATGATTCTTATTGATGAGATTAACAGAGCACCAGCAAAAACACAAGCTGCGTTGTTTGAGGTAATGGAAGAACGTCAAATAACCATAGATGGCAATAAGTTTAAAATGGATTTACCGTTTATTGTTCTTGCTACCCAAAACCCTGTGGAACAAGAAGGTACATACCGTTTGCCAGAAGCACAGTTAGACCGTTTTCTTTTTAAAATAGATATCGATTACCCAAATCTAGATGAGGAAATTGAAATTTTAACCAGAGAACAAAACCTAAAAGGTGGTGTAAAAACAGATCAGATCACAGCGCATTTATCTAAAACACAGATTAATAAGTTTCAAAACCTTGTAGAACAAATCCTTATTGAATCGCACTTACTAAAATACATTGCAGATATTATTGTTAGCACACGTAGCAATCCATTTTTATACTTAGGTGCCTCGCCAAGAGCTTCTATTGCAATCTTAAGAGCTAGTAAAGCATTTGCTGCAATGAGCGGTAGAGATTTTGTAACACCAGAAGACATAAAGCGTGCTGCAATTCCTGTATTACAACATCGTGTTATTGTAACACCAGAACGCGAGATGGAAGGCATTACCACAAAACAAATTATAAAGCAGATTATTGAAGCTGTAGAAATTCCGAGATAAACAACAAAATAAGAACTAGGTGCTAAAACGACTTAAACCATTTTACTTACAGAACAGATTTTTTTATGCCTGCATAGGCATCATTATTCTGTTTGTATTTAGTTTTATTTTTCCTAGACTATTTAATATAGTTAAGATTTTTTTGTTACTTCTTGTAACGCTTACAGTATTGGATATCATAATACTATTTACTGCAAAAAATGGTGTAAAAGGTGAACGTATAGTGCCTGAAAAGTTTTCAAATGGAGATGAAAATCCTGTGAGATTAATCATTCAGAATTTCTACACGTTTAGTGTTTTCATCAATATAATAGATGAAATACCCGAACAGTTTCAGGCTAGAGACTTTAGCATTAGCAGAAAATTGAATGCCTCTAGCTCGTCAGAACTAGAATATAAACTAAGACCAACTGAACGAGGCGAATATCATTTTGGTAAACTCAATATCTATGTTACTTCAGTTTTTGGCCTTGTAGCCAGACGTTTTTGGTACAATGAAGCTGCAATGGTACCAACCTATCCTAGCTTTATACAATTGCGTAAATACGATTTGCTGGCTATAAGTAACAATCTGCATCAATATGGTATAAAGAAAATTAGAAAGATTGGTCATACCATGGAATTTGAGCAAATTAAAGACTATGTGCTTGGCGATGATTTAAGAACCATTAATTGGAAAGCTACCGCAAAGCGAAACCAATTAATGGTTAATCAATTTCAGGATGAAAAATCACAACCTATCTACTCTATTATCGATAAAGGCAGAGTGATGAAAATGCCTTTTGAAGGTCTATCGCTTTTAGATTATGCCATAAATGCTGCTCTGGTAATATCTAATGTTGCTTTAAAAAAACATGATAAAGCTGGCATTTTAGCTTTTTCTAAAAAGGTTGAAAACATTGTAGTTGCAGAGCGAAGAACGTCTCAAATGAATCTTATTTTAGAGACACTTTACAACGTTAGTACCGATTTTTTTGAAAGTGATTACAGCAGATTATACGCAGATGTAAAGCGAAACATTACACATCGAAGCTTAATGCTGCTCTATACTAATTTTGAAACTTTAGACAGTCTGCACAGACAACTACCCTATTTAAAAGGCATTGCAAAAAATCATCTTTTGGTGGTGATATTCTTTAAAAACACAGAATTAAATTCTTTAATATCAGAGCCAGCCGAAACGGTTCAGCAAGCCTACGACAAAGTTATTGCAGAAAAATTTGCTTTCGAAAAGCGATTGATTGTAAATGAACTTCAGAAATATGGTATTCAGTCTATTTTAACCGAACCTGAACATTTAACTATTGATACCATTAATAAGTATCTAGAAATTAAAGCAAGAGGACTTTTGTAGTGATTAGTGATTAGTGATTAGTGATTAGTGATTAGTGATTAGTGATTAGTGATTAGTGATTAGTGAAACTAAAAAATTGAGTAAACCAACAAACATCTCCACAAATAAACGCATAAACAGATAAACCTTTAAACACATAAACATTCAATAAAAACAATTCATCCTCATAAAATTACAGTTCGGTAATAACAATTATTCTATCTTTAAGTAATGTTAGATATTTGAGTCATCAATTAAAAAACATTAACCATAAATTTATTTCAAAATGAAAAATCTAATCTTAACACTCGCATTAGCCTTCAGTACTTTATTCAGTTTTGCGCAAGATGAAGGTATTACAATTACTGTAACCATTGACAATGTTACCAGTAACGAAGGTAAAGTATTAATGTCTTTGCATACGTCTGAAACTTTTATGAAAGGCAAAGGTATTAAGGATGCAGAAACTGCAATTGAAGATGGAAAAGTAACTATTACATTTAATAACGTATTACCTGGTGAATATGCCATCTTAGCATTACACGATGTAAATGACAACAAGCGAATGGACTTTCATGAAAACGGAATGCCAAAAGAATCTTTCGGAACGTCTAACAATGTTATGGCAATGGGACCACCACAATACGATGATGCCAAATTTACTGTTGCTGACGATGACTTAGAATTAAATATTAGATTTTAGAATAACATTTTATCATCAATCAAAAACAATCAATCAAAAAAAAAGACTGCTAAATAGCAGTCTTTTAATTTTTATAAAACTCAATTTTTATACTGTCTCACCCAACCAAGCTTTCATCATCCAAACAGTTTTCTCTTGTTCTGTGATAAAGTCGCTCATCATAGCTACAGTTCCTTCATCATTAGCATCACCTGCTGCTTCAAGAATGCTACGCTCTATTTTTAATAATTCTGTAAGAGAATCTACGATAAGGTTTACAGCTTTCTCATCTATAGATATGTTTTTACCAACTGGCACTTTAGCTGCTTTTGTGTAATCTTCAAACGTATGTAACGGTGTTTCCCCTAAAGTTAAAATACGCTCAGCAATTTCATCTACTTTAGTGTTAGCATCTGTATATAGCTCTTCAAACTTTTCGTGAAGATTAAAAAATGCTCTACCTTGAATGTTCCAATGTATACCTCTTAAATTTTGGTAATACAACTGAAAATTAGCCAACAAATGATTTAAATCTTTGGCTAAAGATTTCGTTTTTTTGGTGTCTAAACCTATACTATTTAATGTCATTTTTACTACGGTTTTAATGTTTATTCAAATTTACCATTAAACAAAACTATAATTACTATAGTTTTTATAAATAGTTTTTATATTTTTATAGTCTAAATAAATAGTTATGACCATTACACAACTTAAATATGCTCTAGCTATAGCAGAGCACAAGAATTTTACAAAAGCAGCAGAAAAATGCTTTGTTACACAACCTACACTTAGTACTCAGATTCAGAAACTTGAAGACGAATTAGACATCGTTATTTTTGATAGAGGTAAAAAACCTATCGAACTGACCGAAGTTGGTAGAAAAATAGTGTTTCAAGCCCGAAATATTGTTAATGAGGCAGAGCGCATTCAAGATATTGTAGATCAACAAAAGGGATTTATTGGTGGTGAATTTAGACTTGGTATCATACCAACTATTATGCCTACACTTTTACCAATGTTCCTTAAGAATTTTATTAAAAAGTATCCAAAGGTTAAATTAAAAATTGAGGAGCTAACAACCGAAGAAATTCTTACACGCATTAACGATGGCCACTTAGATGCTGCCATTGCCGCAACACCTTTAGAAAGCGATAATATAAAAGAACGCGTTTTATATTATGAGCCTTTTGTAGCTTACGTACCAGACAATCATAGACTACGCGACAAAAAGACCTTAGAAGTATCGGATTTAGATATTGAAGATATGCTATTACTAGAAGATGGTCATTGTTTTAGAGAAGGTGTTATAAATCTTTGTAAAACATTTAAAGATCAAATTGATGATAACTTTCAGTTAGAAAGTGGTAGTATAGAAACATTGATAAAATTATCTAACGAAGGGATGGGAATGACACTATTGCCTTATTTACACACCTTAGATTTAAAAGAAAAATTAAGCCCTAATCTAAGACATTTCTCAAAACCCTCACCAGCAAGAGAAGTAAGTATTATTTATCACAAAAGCGAGTTAAAAATGCAGATTATTGATGCCATGCATAGTGTAATCTCAGGAATTATACGCGGAGCCATTGCTTTTAGTGATGTAGAAATTGTTAGCCCTTTGTCTAAATAAAAAAAGCGACTCGTAAGTCGCTTTTTTTTATGCTTTTAAATAAATTAAACATTGATTTAATTCAGGGTTCTGATTGATTAGGGACTGAATAAATATTCGCAATTCTTCTAGTTCGTGAGGCAGTAAACGTTTAACTGCTTTTTCCACTTCCTTACAGAATAATGTCGCATCAAAACTAACCTTTTTAAGTACAGTTTTAGTGTACTCAAACATTGCTCTCGCCATAGGTAATTTTAAGTTTTTAGGTTCAACAAAAAAGTAGTTTTTCTCTATAGGCTATTGTTTCAATTCAATCTCTAAGATAGAAAAAAATCATATTTACCGAAACAATATTCCCAAAGTTTAACAGCTTATTATGTTAAAAGTTGAAATTACTCGTTGAACGTTTAATTTGTTAAAAGGGAATTCTTACGCTGTAAACCTCTGATTAGCAATAAAAAAACATTATTCTTTAATAAATTTAAGAACCTCTTTTTGCTTGTTGGAATATACTTCTATAAAATAAACTCCAGATTTTAGAGCTGAAACAGATACCTCATTTTGAACATTTGAATCATTCATTGTTTTGTTTTGAATTAACCTACCATTAATATCAAAAATCTTAATGGTATCAATGTTTAATTTTGATTTAATATACAGCTGATTGTTCACTGGATTTGGAAACAATACCACATCATTCAGTTCAAAATCATTAACGCTTAGATTTTCCTGAACTGATGTTGAGTACATATTTGTTATCACAGGAAAATTAAAATCAAAATATATTTCTGCCTGATTGGTAAAAGTATCTCCCAATTGTAGTGTATCTAAAGTTTTTATTTTAAAAACTATATAACCATCATTATTAGCATCATCAAAAGGTAAATTGATTCCTTCAAAAATAAACTCAACAATATTGCCTTCTCTAATGCGTGTGGTATAATTGTGGCTTGCATGCAGAGGAATAAGAGACGATACATCAAATTTAGTTGTGTCAATAACATCTTTTACAACAATATTAATAGCGTTGGCTGTACCAAGGTTTTCAAATCTAATTCTGTAATGTACATATTCGCCAACATGCTCTGGTAAAATTGCTGTACCTTCTAAGCAAGTTACATCATTTGGATCATAAGAATTAACTACAGTTTGGTCTAATACAAATTCATTATCTTCTGGTGTTTCATCACTATTAACTGGATTAATTGAAGCGTTTAGACTCAAGACATCATTACTATTTAGCGGAAAAGTAGGATCTGTTGGTGTATTAAGATTAAACACCACATCAATTTCTCTGGTTTCAAAAGGTTGTAAATTACTATAAATCCATTGTAGATTTCCAATACTACTTGTAGTCTCTGTTGGAATAGATGAAAGAAAATCCATAAAATCATCTTCAAAATCAAAACTTATACTACCGCTTAATGTGGTATTACCTTTATTTCTGTAAATAATGGTATAGTAAGAATCAAAACCAGGAACAGCTTGGGATGTTGGCACTATGACAACCTCAACATCGTTATGTACTCCATTTGGTGTTAAACAAAAATCTTGTACATATGAATTACCAGCATCTGGGAATGTGATTGTTGATGACGTAGGAGATACTGTAAAGTAAGCAGGATTTTCTAAAACAGGTGATATAGTATGCACACCTTCCGAAACTGGTACAGAATAACTACCAGAAGTATCTGCCAGATACGTTCCGTTATTGGTGCCATCTGTAAGTTCTAATTTTATGTTTCGGTAAAAATTATCACCAACATCGCAACCATTGGTATTAGTATCTACTCTACTTTCTCCTTCAATGGTGTAGTATTCTCCGCCTGGTGTAAATGAGCAATAGGAGTTGATGACAAAATTGGGAGTGTTACCAATATCTCCTGCCAATATATCGTCATCATCTGCACAGACATAATTCAAACTATAAAGAGCACTAAAATTAAAATCTGTTGCTGCTCCATTTTTAATATTTACACTCTGTATATCTGAACTATTAGAAACAACTAACTCTGGCAAATTTAAATTTGCGCTTAAATCGAGATTAGTTAATCCTATAACATCAACAACGTATAATGTATTTAACTCTAAATTACTTGTTAAATCCAATTGTTCCGTTTCTACAAAAAATAAACTTAGTACTTCTAATTCAACAAAGTCACTAAAATTTACTGATAAACTCATGTAAGTATCTGAATATGAATCATTATAAATGCTAAGATAATTGAGCGCAAAGCAGTTACAAGAATTTAAATCAAAATTAGAAATTTCAGCACCCCAGATATTTATATATTCTAGATTCGGTAGATTTTCAATAACTAAACCGCTGTCAGCCGTTATAACACCTATAGTTAAATTTACAAGATTATTAAAGCTATCCAAACCTTCTAATGAGTTAATTATAGAATAACCAGGAACGCCTTCAATATCTAAATCAGTTACTATTTGGGCCTCAGAAACTTGTATTTCACCATCACCATTAACATCTATAACAGGATCATGGTTTAACAGTGCATACTTAAAGTTTGCATCTGGTATATTAACATTCTGAGCACTACTTACTTTAAAAAAACATAGCAGAAGGATTGATAGATAAAAGGGTTTCATAGTTAGTGATTTTATTAATAGCTATTTACAAGATATAAAAAAACAAAAAAGGTTGCGTTAAAAACACAACCTTTTGTCAAATTTTCTTACTAATTATAGTTTAAAACCGATTATCACCATCCAATAAATCACCTAATCCTCCAAGGATGCTTCCTTCCCCTCTACTTTTACCACCAGCTTTTGGTGCTGATGCTATAACTCTATCTGCTAATCTGCTAAATGGTAATGACTGTATGTATACTTTTCCTGGTCCTCTTAATTTGGCAAAGAATAAACCTTCACCTCCAAAAATAGAATTCTTAATACCTCCTACAAATTCAATATCGTAATCTATATCTTGTGTAAATCCAACAATACAGCCTGTATCTACGCGTAAGGTTTCACCTGGTTGTAAAGTCTTTTCTGCCATAGTACCACCAGCATGCACAAATGCCATACCATCTCCTTCAAGCTTTTGCATTATAAAACCTTCGCCACCAAATAAACCTCTACCTAGCTTTTTAGAAAACTCAATACCAACACTTACTCCTTTAGCAGCACATAGAAAAGCATCTTTTTGGCAAATGAACTTCCCTCGATATTCTGTTAAGTCTATTGGTATAATTTTTCCTGGATATGGTGATGCAAATGATACATTGCGCTTTCCTGTAAGGTCGTTATAAAAAGCAGTCATAAATAAACTTTCGCCTGTAAGGATTCGTTTTCCTGCTCCTAATATTTTACCTAAAAACCCTTTGTCTTTTTGAGAGCCATCACCAAAAATAGTATCCATTTTAATACCATCGTCCATCATCATAAAACTTCCTGACTCTGCAATAACCGCTTCCTGTGGATCTAATTCTATTTCTACATATTGCATTTCTTCCCCATAGATTCTATAATCTATTTCGTGTGCATTTCTATCTGTAAAATCTGGTAATTTTTCCATAATATGTTTTCGTTTTAAGGTTGATGTATTTATAAGTTGATTTGTAGAAAGATTTGTTACAATTATTATGTCAAAATAAAATTACTAAACACTTTATACTATTTACTATCTATTTTAAAATAAAATCTACGATTTTACTTTAAGCGTCCATTCAAAGTTAAAAGAAGACACTTCTACTCCATCTGTATTTACTCCATTGGCACTTAGCCAAACTGTTTGGCCTTCTCCGGTTTCAATAGCTTTACGTATCGCTTCGTCTATTTTATGACCTTCCTTACATGTAAAGGTAATTCTTCCTGTTGCCTTTTTTGTAAACGTCGCATTATTATTAGCCACTAACATGGATATTTTTTTACCACTTTCTTTAATTTTTTTCATTACCAAAGCACCAGTTGTTAACTCTGCAGCCATACCTTGTACAGCCCAAAACATAGAGTTAAAAGGATTTTGATTTATCCAACGATGCTTTACAGTAACTACACAAGTTGTATCATCTAAAGACTTTGTTCTTACACCTGTAAAATACGCTGCAGGTAGCTTAAACATTAAGAAAGTATTGAGCTTAGAAGGCGATATGTTCATTTAAAATAAATTAGATTTCGCACTAAAATAACTCAAATAATTCAACACAACTAATGTTAAAAAAATGTTAATTTTAAGTACTATGCGTAACATAATACCTTCTTTTAGACATATATTTGCATAAGAAACTATTATATACTTGTAAAAATGGTAGACAATCATCATAAGAATTTAGCAACATTTATACATCTTTCAACCTTTTCTAGATTTATAATTCCGTTTGGTAATTTTATTGGCCCAATAGTACTATGGGCTGCTAATAAAGATAAATCAGAGTTTGTAGATCAGCACGGAAAGCAAGCCATTAACTTTCAGATTAGCGTATTACTCTACGCTATAATTATAGGTACTATCAGTGTTCCGTTTTTCATCTTTAAACTTTTTAGAGGATTGGATGTTATAGATTTTCATGGTTTTCATGATTTTCACATTAATGTTGGAGAACCTTCTCCACTACTCTATATAGGTGGAGGACTTGGAGCTTTGGCTGTTATTGGATTTATAATAGAATTAGCACTTATTGTTAAAGCAAGCCTATCTGCCAGAGATGGAGAGGTTTATAAATACCCATTAACAATCAATTTTTTAAAATAAAATCATCAATAATCAATCAAAAAATGAACAGTTTAATCGAATTTAAGTCATTACTAATATGAAAATAGAAAACACAAAAGCACAAATGCGTAAGGGTGTTCTGGAGTATTGCATCTTATCCATCTTAAAAGATGAAGATGCCTATGTTGCAGAGATTCTGGCAACACTAAAAGACGCAAAAATGCTTGTTGTAGAAGGAACCATATATCCACTATTAACAAGATTAAAAAATGCTGGATTGCTCAACTACCGTTGGGAAGAATCCACATCTGGACCACCAAGAAAATATTATGGTCTTACAGAAACAGGCAAGTTGTTTCTAAACGAATTAAACACGACTTGGAGTGAATTACAAAATGCAGTAAACCTAGTAACCAGTACAAAAACAACAAAAAAATGAATAAAACAGTCAATATAAATTTAGCAGGTATATTCTTCCATATAGACGAAGATGCATATCTTAAGTTATCGCGCTATCTTGAGGCTATAAAACGTTCATTTACAGACTCTCAAGGTCGTTCAGAAATTATAGCAGATATCGAAGCACGTATTGCTGAGCTTTTCTCTGAGCGCATACAAAATGAAAAACAAGTTGTAGGTATTAAGCTTGTAGATGAAGTTATAACTATAATGGGACAACCAGAAGATTACTTAGTTGATGATGAAATCTTTGAAGATGAACCTCAACAAAAAAAATCTTATAGCTCTGGTCCTACCAAAAAACTATTTAGAGATACAGATAACTCATACATTGGTGGTGTTGCTGCAGGTCTAGGACATTACTTTGGTATAGAATCTATCTGGATGCGACTTATATGGTTGTTATTAGCTATAGGTTCTGGCGGTACATTCATCTTCATCTACCTTATCTTCTGGGCATTAGTACCAGAAGCCAGGACAACAGCAGAAAAACTGATGATGACTGGCGACCCTGTGAACATCAGTAACATTGAAAAAAAAATTAAAGACAGCATTGATTCGGTCTCAGAAACCGTAAAAAGTGTTGATTTTAAAAAGCATGGTGAAAAATTTAAGGAAGGACTCGATGATCTTACAGATAATATTTCAGAAACTGTAAAGAGTGTCGATTTTCAGAAACAAGGTAATCGGTTAAAGTCGAGTTCCCAAACCTTTTTTGATTCCATTGGAAGTATTTTAATGTTTTTCCTAAAGATTGTAGCTAAGTTTATTGGTATTATCTTAATCATTGTAGGTGTTAGCACATTAATCTCGTTAATCGTAGCCTTATTTACAGTTGGTATTACTGATGCTGTTCATCTTCCTGGTTTAGATTTATTGTACGTTGCAAATGCAGCTAACATTCCAATATGGCTAATGTCTATGCTTTTATTCTTTGCCATTGGTATACCATTCTTTTTTGTCTTCTATTTAGGATTAAAGATTTTGGTAAATAACCTAAAGTCTATTGGTAATGTGGCTAAATTCACTCTACTCGGTTTGTGGCTAATGTCCATTATAGGTCTTGTTATTACAGGTGTAAAACAGGCAACAGAGCATGCCTTTGATGCTAAGGTTACCACTAAGAATGAGTTAAATATAAAAACTGGAGACACTATTAACTTAAACAACTCGAGTTTAGATGATTATAACAGTTACAGGTACAACCGTAATGGTGAATTTAATATTATTGAAGATGATAATGGTCGTAGTTTGGTATCTTCTAACATAAGATACATTGTTAAGTCTACTACAGACTCTGTAGCTTCTATTATAATTGAAAAAGAGGCCACAGGAAGAAATTATAACCGAGCTAAGAAACGTGCAGAAAATATTGATTA
Organism: Winogradskyella sp. ABM4_392; assembly: GCF_056160445.1. Classification (NCBI taxonomy): domain Bacteria; kingdom Pseudomonadati; phylum Bacteroidota; class Flavobacteriia; order Flavobacteriales; family Flavobacteriaceae; genus Winogradskyella; species Winogradskyella sp. ABM4_392. Next base: position 79,586 of record NZ_JBSWXE010000008.1, on the reverse strand, counting down.
TGGCTACAGGTTAAATGGAAATACTCTTGTTTTAGACAACTACTTAAAAACAGATATTGAGAATAAATTCAGCGAACAAGAAGTTAGAGTTATTATTTATTTACCGGAAGGCACAATTCTTTATACTGATAAGCATTTTTCAAGATCATGGAGATACAGTTACTCAAGATACGGCACAAATATTCTAAGAAATATTGAATTTGGTCAGTATTACAAAATCACCAAAGACAATGCAGAATGTTTAGACTGTATCAAAGACGAGGAAATTGAAGAAAATGTAACCTCAAAAGAAATATTATCGTCTAAACAAGATAAGCATGAAGTTAGTCTAAAAATAGACGAAGATGGTGTTGACTTAGAGGTCAATGACAATTGATACCGAGAAAACGACAGTTCGGTAATAATAAGTTTAAATCAATCAAAATAACACAGACTTTTGTTCTGTAATCATCAATCAAAAAATGAACCAATCAATCAAATCACTTTTGCTATGCAGTATCGGACTATTAATGTCTGGTATTGCATTAGCGCAAGTGGACTCAAACTCTGAACTTTTCAAAACATTAAAAGCTAAAGACAGTGTTCTTTTTAAAATAGGTTTTAACAAATGTGAAGTTGAAAAAAGTGCAGAGTTAATGTATGACGATTTAGAGTTTTATCACGATAAAGGAGGAATAACAAATTCTAAAGAAGAGTTCATATCAACCATGAAAAACGGAATTTGCAGAGACAATAATCCTGAAAAAGTATATCGATTTCTTGTAGAAGAAAGTTTAGAAGTTTTCCCTATGTATAACAACGGTAAACTCTATGGCGCTCTTCAAAACGGAAAACACTTTTTCTCTACAGATGAGAATATGTCTTTTGAAAACACTGATAATTATGCATTGTTTTCACATTTATGGATTTTAGAAAACGAAGAGTGGAAACTAAAGCGCGTTATAAGTTATAATCATGTTTCAAAAGAAGAAACAAAAAACTAAATAATAAAAACATCAATCAAAAAACAAAAATCATGAGCACATTAGTAAGAGTAGTAGTCACCAGCATTTTAAGCATTGTAATGCTATCCTGTAATTTTTCTATGAATTTAGGATCTGGTGTAGATGGAAACAGAAACGTTGTTTCTCAAGAACGTTCTATTTCTAATGACTTTGAGTCTATTAAAGTAAGCCAAGGTCTAGACCTTTACATTACACAAAGTAATGATGTAGCACTTAGTGTTGAAGCCGATGAGAACCTTCACGAATTAATAATGACTGAAGTTGAAAACGGAACGCTTAGCATTTATACTACCGAAAATATCAGAAACGCAGCTTCAAGAAAAATCAACCTAAACGTTGCCAATATTTCAGCAATTAAAGCTACAAGTGGAAGCGATGTATATTCAACAAATACAATTATAACTAACGATTTAGAGCTTAATTGTACAAGTGGTGCTGATATGACCTTAGATGTAAAAACAGAGACCTTAAATTGCCACTCAACAAGCGGTAGCGATATAAAACTAAGTGGCTCAACAACACTGCTAATAGCAGAGGCAACCAGTGGAAGTGACATTAAAGCGTCTAACCTAAAGGCAGAAACATCTAAAGTAAAAGCTACTAGCGGAGCAGATATTTCAGTAAACACGTCCAAAGAACTTACTGCAAGAGCTACTAGCGGTGGAGACATTAGATATTCTGGCAATCCGGAAAGGATTGAAAAATCTGATAGCTCCTCTGGAAGCGTAAGAGCTAATTAATAGCATTTACTCACTGATATTTAGTGAATTTAACCAACATAAACCCTTAATAACCAATTAATTGCAAACCGCTTCAAATTCTTTATAGAGTTTGGGGCGGTTTTTGTATATCTTTGTTTAACAGCTAAAAAAGTGACATTATTATTGAATTGTGTCTTATTAATAGCGAAACAAAGATTATAGATGAAAAAATTTTTACTCATTTTAGTTTTAATAGTGGTGGCAGCACCACTGATTAATGCACAAGAAAAAATTAAAGGTGATAGAAATGTTACCATCAAACAAACTTACGTTGATGACTTTCATACCATAGTGGTTAATGGTGATTTTTCTATAGAAATTGTATACAACAGCAAACCATCAGTAAATGTAGAAACAGATGACAACTTACATGATGTTATTCAGTTTGAAGTTGTAGATGGAGTTCTGTCTTTTGCACAGACAATGCGAATTACATCAAAAAAGCGATTGAATATTACTGTAAATTATGGTGATGCACTTCAAAATATTGAAATTAGAGGTGATGGAGAAATACGATCACTAACCTCAATGGAGCTTAGTGATGCCAGTTTAATAACTAGCGATAATTCCAGAGCTTATCTTAATATTAGAGCTAACACCTTTAATTATAAAAGTACAGGGAAATCTAAAACACGTTTAAATCTTACAGCAGACTCAACAAAAATTGAGTTAAGTGATAACAGCAAACTAGATGCCTTAATTAATAGCAAAGTAGCGGATTTTGATTTGTATCAACGATCTGATGCTGTTATTGAAGGTGCTGCGAATAGTTCTGTAATTAGACTAGATAATTCTACTAATTTTAACAGCCCAAAGTTTGATGTTAAAACAGTAGATACCACATTAGAAGGTAATAGCGATTTAACAATAAGCACAATGGACAATATTACTATTGCTGCATCAGGAGATACTGAAATTTACCTTTTTGGTAGTCCTGCAATTACTATTACAAAGTTTGAAGACACCGCAAAACTTCAGAAGAAAAAACGATAATTTTAAAAAGCATTAATAAAAAAACCGAAGCCAATGGCTTCGGTTTTTTTATGTTTATGTTATTAAGACCTAATTATAGGTAGAAGTTGCAACTTCAAAATCAGCCTCTTTAGCCGCTAAATAGCGTTCAGCATCCAAGGCTGCCATACAACCAGTACCAGCTGCCGTAATAGCTTGTCTGTATACATGGTCTGCTGCATCACCACTTACAAACACACCTTCAACATTAGTTTTGCTTGTTCCAGGTACTGCATTAATAATATAACCTGTTTCGTCTAAATCTATTTGACCTTTAAAAATATCTGTATTTGGTTTATGACCAATGGCTACAAAAAATCCTGTTGCTGGTATATCGTGCTTTTCATTAGTTTGGTTGTTAAAAACTCTTACACCAGTTACAACTTGTCCATCACCTAATACTTCTTCAGTTTCAGTATTGTATAAAATCTCGATGTTTTCAGTTTTCTTTACACGTTCTGCCATAATCTTAGAAGCTCTAAACTCATCACGACGCACTAGCATGGTCACTTTTTTACAAAGTTTAGATAAATAGTGTGCTTCTTCACAAGCCGAATCTCCTGCACCAACGATTACAACTTCTTGATTTCTGTAAAAGAAACCATCACAAACTGCACAAGCCGAAACTCCACCACCTAACTGTAGATATTTTTGCTCAGAAGGCAACCCTAAATATTTTGCTGAAGCACCAGTTGATATTATTACAGTCTTTGCATGAATTTCCTTTTCATCATTAACCCATACTTTATGGGTATCACCAGAAAAATCTACTTTAGTTACCCATCCATGACGCACATCTGTACCAAAACGCTCAGCTTGTTTTTGTAATTGTACCATCATTTCTGGTCCAGTGATTCCATCTGGATATCCAGGAAAGTTTTCAACATCATTAGTAGTGGTCAATTGACCTCCTGGCTGCTCACCTTGGTATAAAACTGGTTCCATATTAGCTCTAGATGCATAGATAGCAGCTGTATAACCTGCAGGTCCAGAACCTATTATTAAACATTTTACTTTTTCAATTGTATCAGACATATCTTGTGTTTTATTACAAAGCAAAAGTAGGATTTTTGTATAAATCCTTACATAGAAGTTATTAACACTAACTATAGCATCATAAAGTTTTCAAATTACTTTAATTTCTCAGATTAATTTACTAATTTTTAAGTGTTTAATAGCTAAATCAACCTGTCATGAAAACAAAAATTCTTTTTCTAAGTATACTATTGTTACTAGTTTTATCGTGTAAAAACGAAACTAAAAGTACAGAAGAGTCTAATAGTTCACCTAATAGCGAACTAACCGATAAACTCGATGACCTAAAAGGTACATGGGAACTTACAGGATTTTATAATTATAAAGATAATGTCGTTGTTGATTCTTTTAAAATGAATCCTGATTTTAGACAACTAAAAATGTACACTGACACCAAAGTAATGTGGTGTAAACACAGACCTGCTGATTCATCAGAGTGGTTTGGTTATGGCACATACAAGTATGATGGTGATCAACTTACCGAAGTATTAGACTTTGGTTCTGCAGTTATGGATGAAGTCATAGCAGAAAAGAAACAGTTTATTTTTGAATTAGACCTCTATCCAAATAAATTTCAACAAATTGAATTAGATGAAGAAGGTAATAGAATTTATTCCGAAAACTACGTGAGGGTAGAATGAGTCTAAACCTTAAAACTAAACTCATTTCGAATTCGTTTGGTGATAAATCGGAAACGATAATTTTTAAGTTTTGCTATAATACGTTTTAGACCTTCTGATGATAACCATCCTTTATGGTTGTTAAACTTTTTTATGTTAGATACATGCATCAAATGATTCTCACCATTTGCCATGCTGTATATACCTCCGTAAAAAGGCAAAGGCTTTAACTCTATCTGTTTATTTAGAACCGTTAAGCGATGATCGAAATACAAAATTGGGTCAACTTCAAAAAAATATTGTAGCAATTCTGGTTTTACAATCACAGAACTTCCACATAAATAACTAAACTTGAATGTTGCAAACAAAAAGGACCTTCCTTCAAAATGTAGATAGCCATTTTTAATATACCAACCAGGTAAATTTTCTTTAGAACTATTGACATAAGCTGCTATATGATTACTGATATAATCATCAGAATCTACAGTCATAACATAATCAGTTTTAAACTCTTTTTTTGCGTATTGGGCACCAAGTTTTAGCTTTTTACCTTTATCTATCTCTCTTCGCTTGTTGATGCTATCGCTACTCTCATTTTCTTTTCGAACTGGAGGCTCAAAATCCACTTGTAAGTAATGAATACTTTTATGTTCAAAATTTATTGGTGGAATTTCATGGCAAACCGCTATGAGTTTAAAGTTTTGATCGGTCTGATTGCAAATAGACTTAAAAGTCCGTTCAACTAGATTACAAAACTCTAACCAATCGCCAGAGACGCGTTCACTTTTTACCGGAACAATAAAGGTGAGCATAGTTTATATTCATTTTCAGAAAGTTAAACTAAACATACCTTAAGTGATTTTAAAAAATAATCGACGAACCTTAAATATAAGCTATGGAATAATAATCCTCGTATGAAAAATTAACAAAGCTTAACATATAAGGCGTCTTTTCTATGTTTTCTGTGTTTCCCTTTAACCTTTTTTAACTTGCGATGAAGTCCAAAAAGCCTTATATTAAAAAGAATCAAAAAAATTACAGAAAATGAAATTTATAAAAGACAAAAATGAAAAAAGAAGGGATTATCTTTTTCAGAAAGATAAAAAGACAATAATTGGCGCAAGAATTATAGGTTTTATATTACTTGTATTAGTAAGTGCCGTAATAATTTCAGGAATTGATTTTGAATTCAGTAGTTTCTAAAATAATTATGTATATATAAATGATAAAAGCTCAGCATTTGCTGAGCTTTTTCTATAAAAGTCGGGGTGGCAGGATTCGAACCTGCGACCTCCGCGTCCCAAACGCGGCGCGATAACCGGGCTACGCTACACCCCGAATATTGGTTATCAATTTTAGGACTGCAAATATAGCCTTTATTCTTTATTATCCAACAACATTTTTCTAACTTTAAAGATTGATATTAAATTCCTTTTTTAATTATGAAATTAAGATTTCCAATAATAGGTTTAATTCTAATAAGCATACTTACTTGTGCACAAGACAAAAACCCAACCAATACTAAAAATACTCATGAGGTTGTTGTTTCAGGTTTAAATATCCCTTGGGGTTTTACGTTTTTACCTGATGGATCTATGCTAATTACTGAAAAAGCTGGACAATTAATCCATTTTAAAGACGATAAAAAAACTGAAATTTCGGGATTACCTGAAATCTATGTACGAGGACAAGGAGGATTAATGGATGTGACGCTTCACCCTGATTATAAAAACAATAGCCTAGTTTATTTTTCTTATGCTTCATCTGATGGTGAAGGAGACGGTGGCAACACAACAATAGCATCTGCGAAATTGAACAATCAAACACTTACCGACTGGAAAGTGTTATACAAGGCTGAACCTAATTCTAGAAGAGGTCAGCATTTTGGCTCTAGGCTTCAGTTTGATAAAGATGGTTATCTATATTTCTCTATTGGCGACAGAGGAAACCGAGACGAAAATCCACAAGATATAACCAGAGATTGTGGTAAAATTTATCGTATTAATGCTGATGGCAGTATTCCAAATAGCAACCCATTTTACGAGGACTCTAATGCTAAAAAAGCAATCTATTCTTTTGGACACAGAAATCCTCAAGGCATGACCATACATCCCAAAACTGGTGAAATATGGACACATGAGCACGGCCCAAAAGGTGGTGACGAAGTAAACATTATAAAAGCTGGGAAAAACTACGGTTGGCCAGTAATTAGTTATGGAGTCAATTACAGTGGTACAAAATTCACAGACATTACCGAGAAAGAAGGCATGGAACAACCGCTTCACTATTGGGATCCTTCAATAGCGCCAAGTGGAATGGCTTTTATTAATAGCAATAAATATGGTGATTGGAATGGTAATCTATTAGTTGGCTCATTAAAATTTCAATATTTAGACTTATGCACATTAAAAGATGGCAAAGTGATTAAAGAAGAGCGCTTATTAGACGGCATAGGCAGAGTTAGATCCGTAGAACAAGGACCTGATGGTTATATATATGTTGGAGTAGAAAATTTAGGAATCGTAAAGCTATTAAGACAATGATAAAGTATTGTAAACTTTTGGTCGTAGGACTATTAATAATTTCTTGTAATTCTAATGACAAGAAAAATAACCATGCAGACTATTCAATAAATAAAGAAAACACAGCCTCAGACCCACAATTAAAAGATAGTTTTGAGCGCGGCAAATTAGTTTATAACGATCTGTGCATAACCTGTCACATGAGTAATGGTGAAGGAGCACCTAAAGCCTTTCCGCCTTTGGCAAAATCTGATTATTTAAAAGAAAACCAAGAAGCAAGTATAAAAGGGATAAAAAAAGGTATGTCTGGTGAAATTGTTGTAAATGGTATTACCTACAATAGTGTAATGACACCTTTAGGTTTAAGTGACGAAGAAGTTGCGGACGTTATGAATTACATAAACAATAGTTGGGGAAATAATTATGGTAAAATAATTACCGCAGAAGATGTGACAAAAGTCATTAAAAACTAGCCTTAATTAGCTAACTTTGCAGAACTAACTAAATCTAAACATTTACAATGCTTATAATCGGAATTGGTGGAGGAACAGGATGTGGAAAAACCACTGTTGTTAATACAATTCTACAAGAACTACCAGAGGGAGAAGTTGGCGTCATATCACAAGATTCTTACTATAAAGACACATCTCATTTAAGTTTTGAAGAACGTGTAAAAATCAATTTTGATCATCCTCGTTCTATTGATTTTGAACTACTAGAAAAACACCTTAAAGAACTTAAAGAAGGTAAATCCGTAAATCAACCTGTATACTCATTCGTTAAGCACAATCGAACAGGTGATGTTATTGTAACACAACCAAGAAAGGTGATGATTGTTGAAGGAATCCTAATTCTATCACATCCAGAAATAAGAGAATTGTTTGATATTAAGATTTTTGTACATGCAGACTCTGACGAACGACTAATACGTCGTTTAAAACGGGACATTACAGAGCGAGGGAGAGATATTGATGAAGTGTTAACGAGGTATCAGACTACTTTAAAGCCAATGCACCAACAGTTCATAGAGCCAATGAAGGAGTATGCCGATATTATAATCCCAAACAACAAATACAACACAGTTGCCGTAGATATCGTTAAAACAATTATAAACGAAAGATTATAATGAAATTTTTAAATAATAAATATCTAAAGCCATTCAAGAATATTTACGTTCTGGTATTGGTTGTATTTATTGTTTGGATGTTGTTTTTTGATGCGCACTCATGGTTTTTTCACCATGAATTAAATTCTGAGATTGAAGAACTAGAGTATCAAAAAGAGCACTACAAAAACGAAATTGCAAAAGACAATAAAGCTATTAAAGAACTGAGTACAGAAGAAGGAATTGAACGCGCAGCACGCGAAAATTACTACATGAAAAAAGATAATGAAGACATTTTCATTATAGAGTACCAAGACAGCATAGCTAAACAAGATAACGATGAGTAAATCCTTATTTAAAGATTTTGAAGCTGTTTCCTCAAAAGCTTGGAAACAAAAAATACAAGTAGACCTTAAAGGTGCAGATTACAACGACACTTTAATTTGGAGCACCAATGAAGGGATTGACGTTAAGCCGTTTTATCATTCTGATGAATTTGAAAGTTTACCAGAAACCTCAGCGAGTAAAGCCACCAAATGGAAAATCTCACAAGTTATTGAGGTAGAAGATGCTAAAGAGGCTAATACAAAGGCTACAGATGCTATTACCAGAGGCGCTGAACATATAACATTTGTTATTAAATCTGAAGATATAAAAATTGAAGAAATACTGAATCAAATAGATTTAGCTAAAACAAGCATACGTTTTAAAATGCAATTTCTTTCTTCAAAATTTATAGGAGAAAATGCTGCTGTATCTTCTTCTGGCTTAAGAGCGTATTTCGATACGGATATCATAGGTCATTTGGCGAAAACTGGCAATTGGTATACTAACTTAAAAGACGATCACGAAAAGTTTGATACTATTGTAAAATCATCTTATCAATTTTCAATAGACGCAAGTCTTTACCAAAATGCTGGTGCTAACATTGTACAGCAATTGGCTTATAGCTTAGCGCATGCCAATGAATATCTCAATCATTTCGATAATTTATCAGATGAAATAAAAGAATCAATAGAAGTAACTTTCAACACAGCCGTCGGCTCAAATTACTTCTTTGAGATTGCCAAACTGAGAGCACTTAGACAATTATGGGCTACACTTGCTACTGAATATGGTTTTAATACCAACTGCAAAATAATTGCAACACCAAGTAAACGCAACAAAACTATTTACGATTATAATGTAAATATGCTTCGCACCACTACAGAATGTATGAGTGCAGTATTAGGAGGTGCAAATGTTATTGCCAATTTACCATACGATAGTTTGTATCACCATTCAAATGAATTTGGAGATCGCATAGCTCGCAACCAACTCTTAGTACTCAAAAATGAAAGTTATTTCGATAAGGTTAATAATCCAGCTGATGGTGCTTATTATATTGAAAGTTTAACCGAACAATTAGCTGAAAAAGCTTTAGCTCTTTTTAAAGGTATTGAAGCTAACGGAGGCTTTTTAAGTCAATTAAAAGAAGGCACAATCCAAAGAAAAATAAAAGAAAGTGCTGACAAAGAACAAGCTGATTTTGATGCTGAAAAACTAATCCTTTTAGGAACCAACAAGCATCCAAATCCTACTGATAAAATGAAAAATGATTTAGAAGTAAGTCCTTTTTTAAAGATTGAAAAACGAAAAACACTAATTGAACCAATAATTGAGAAAAGATTATCTGAAAATTTGGAAATCAATAGATTAAAAGAGGAATAAAAATTAATATAGACAAAATCTATAGCTTCTATTTTTAATAAAATAACAAGGTTATGAACAGAAAAAACCTTCAAAATATAAAGCTAAAAACCAAGAGCCAAGAGCCAAGAGCTAATAGCCATTTCACAACCGCTGAAGACATTAAAGTAAAATCTAATTATTCAAAAGAAGATCTAAAAGATTTAGAACACTTAGATTTTGTAGCTGGCATTGCTCCTAACCTTCGTGGCCCATACTCTACAATGTATGTTCGCAGACCTTGGACTATTAGACAGTATGCAGGTTTTTCTACCGCAGAAGAAAGTAACGCGTTTTACAGAAGAAATTTGGCTGCAGGACAAAAAGGACTTTCGGTTGCTTTTGATTTGGCTACACACAGAGGTTACGACTCAGACCACGAACGTGTTGTTGGTGATGTTGGTAAAGCTGGTGTAGCAATAGATTCGGTTGAAGACATGAAAATTCTCTTCGACCAGATTCCATTAGATAAAATGTCGGTTTCTATGACCATGAATGGTGCTGTTCTGCCAATTATGGCATTTTATATTGTTGCGGCAGAAGAGCAAGGTGTAAAACCAGAATTATTAGCAGGTACAATTCAAAATGATATTCTAAAAGAGTTTATGGTGCGTAACACTTACATTTATCCACCTACTCCATCGATGAAAATCATTTCAGATATTTTTGAATACACTAGCCAGAATATGCCACGTTTTAACAGCATTAGTATTTCGGGTTACCATATGCAAGAAGCTGGTGCAACCTGCGATATTGAGTTAGCGTATACTTTAGCAGATGGTTTAGAATACATAAGAAAAGGCTTAGGTGCAGGTATGGATATCGATACATTTGCTCCGCGTTTATCGTTCTTTTGGGCAATTGGTATGAATCACTTTATGGAAATTGCCAAAATGAGAGCTGCACGTATGCTTTGGGCAAAACTTGTGAAACAGTTCAACCCTAAAAACCCAAAATCTTTAGCACTACGAACGCATTGCCAAACGTCTGGTTGGAGTTTAACTGAACAAGATCCTTTTAATAATGTTGCCAGAACATGTATCGAAGCTGCTGCTGCTGCTTTTGGAGGCACACAGAGTTTGCACACCAACGCACTAGATGAAGCGATTGCCTTACCAACAGATTTTTCGGCACGTATAGCACGTAACACACAGATATATCTTCAAGAAGAAACACATATTACCAAAACTGTAGATCCTTGGGCTGGTAGTTATTATGTTGAAAGTTTAACCAACGAAATTGCTGAAAAAGCCTGGAAACTTATTGAAGAAGTTGAAGAATTAGGCGGAATGACAAAAGCTATTGAAGCTGGAATTCCGAAACTAAGAATTGAAGAAGCTGCTGCGCGTAAACAAGCACGTATTGATTCTGGACAAGATATTATTGTTGGTGTGAATAAATACCAACTGAAGGAAGAAGATCCACTTCACATTTTAGAAGTAGACAACCAAACGGTTAGAAACCAACAAATAGAGCGCCTTAATCATATAAAAAGCACAAGAGACACCAAAGCAGTTACAGATGCTTTAGCAAAATTAACAGCTGCTGCAAAATCTGGTGAAGAAAATTTATTAGCTTTAGCAGTAGATGCAGCAAGAAAACGCGCCACTCTTGGTGAAATTAGTGACGCTCTTGAAGCTGAATTTGGACGTTACAAAGCACAAATAAAATCATTTAGCGGAGTGTATAGCAAAGAAATAAAAGACGACGAAAGCTTTAAAAAAGCCAGAGAACTAGCAGACCAGTTTGCAGAACAAGATGGTCGTAGACCACGTATAATGATTGCAAAAATGGGACAAGATGGCCACGATAGAGGTGCCAAAGTTGTAGCTACTGGCTATGCTGACGTTGGTTTTGATGTGGATATTGGCCCATTATTTCAAACACCAAAAGAAGCTGCAAAGCAAGCTGTAGAAAATGATGTGCATATTTTAGGCGTATCTTCTTTAGCTGCAGGACACAAAACTCTGGTTCCACAAGTTATTGAGGAACTTAAAAACTATAGCAGAGAAGACATTATGGTTATTGTAGGTGGTGTTATCCCAAAACAAGATTACCAATATTTATTCGATGCTGGTGCCGTAGCTGTTTTTGGACCAGGAACTAAAATTAGTGATGCTGCGATTCAGATTTTGGAAATTTTGATTGACTGATTTTAATTTTAATAAATAAAAAGGCCCTTCATTTGAAGGGCTTTTCTTTTATCATGATTTTATTTATTAATCATCAACTTTATCATCTTTCTTAATTTCATATTCTTTAAAGTCACCTCCATTTACAACAGACCATTCTTTCATTTCTTTAAAATAAGTTTTAATCGCCTTATTAACATCTTCAACGGTTAGACTTTTTACCTTTTCCTCAATGTTCTTTTGAAACATCATATCTCTTTCATAGTAAAGATTATTATTAATAACACCTGCTAATTCATTGTCTTTTGCTCTAGATACACTTTGCGCTTGTACCCAACCAGCAACTGCATCGTCTAACTCTTGCTGTGTAATACCGTCTTTGATAAAACGCGCTATTTCTTCTTCAAATCCTTTTTGCACCTTAGCTTCGTTCTCTGGTGCATAAATAGCATAGATGTACATTCCAGAATTTTTATCATCCTTATCTCCATCTACATTAACTCCACCTCCTGCACCATAGCTTACACCATCTTGCTGACGCAATCTTGTTGCTATACGAGAGTTTAAGAAACCACCACCAAACACAGATCCAGCTACTTGTAAAGCAGCATAGTCTTCATCATACTGGCTACACTCAAAGTTTAAGAATCCTAAAGTAAAGGCATTCTTTTTGTCTGGAGTTTTTATTTGTTCGTTTGCAGGATTATTTACTTTGTAAGGATCTTTAATTTCAGAATATGGTAAATCCGATTTAAAATCAGCGTACTCTTTTTCAAAATACCCTTTTAGTGTTGCTCCATCAATATTACCAATGGCTACTAAAGTTGCGTTGTTTGAAATTCCGTAGAAATCATCATAATAGGCTTGCATTCCCTCTACTGTTATATCATTGATAGCTGCCAATTCTTCTTCCATAGACATGTTGTACAATGGATGCCCTTTAGGATACGTTTGATTAATTTCACCCAAACGTTTTTGCACTAAGTACTGTGGCTCTGTTTTATTTCGCTCGATATTTGCAATATCTTGAGTTTTTAATTTATCTAATTCCTCTTGACTAAAGGCTGGCGTTTTTAACATTTCGGTCATTAAATCTAATGTTTCCATTAAATGCTCTTTGGTAGAAGTTACATAAGCATACGTTCTACCATTACTTCCACTAAAGTATATGCTAGATTTAAGCTCACTTAGCTTATCTTCAATATCTTGTCTAGATTTGGTTTTAGTACCTTTATTAAGCATTCTTGCCGTATAATTTGCAACCCTTCCTTTGTTCATTAAATCATCAACACTACCATTTCTAAAAGTGAAATTAACATTAACAGTTTCTCCTCTATTATCTTTTTTAATGAAGCCATATTCGATACCAGTTTTACCAATAGTTCCTGTTTCTAAGCGGTCTTGAATGTTTGCATAAGACACATCAAAAGCTTCTCCTGTACTTAATGCTTCTTTTCCTTTATAGTTAGTCACCAAGTCTTCTAAACCTTCAGTATGTGGAATCTCAATACGCATTGGCTGCTTCGTTGGAACAAAGTTTCCAACCGTTCTGTTTGTCTTAATAAAATAGTTACTTAAAACCTCATTAACCTGCTCTAATGTCGCAGCCTCGACACGATCTCTGTGAATAAACATTAACCTCCAATCTCCTGCTCCAATAAACTCGCTAGTATAAGTACCTAAGTACGAAGAATTACGAAGCATCTGATCCATCTGCTTTCCTAGGTTTGCTTTTGCACGATTTAGCTCTTCCTCCGTAATTGGATTTTCACGCAATCCATCAAACATTTCTAGCAGTGTAGCTTCTGCATCCGCTAAAGATTTATCTGAAGGTACATCTACATTAAAATACATAAATCCTGGTTCTTTTGTAAAAGGCGAAAAACTCCAAATAGAAGACGCCTTATTACTCTCAACCAAAGCTTTGTATAAACGACCCGAAGGTTGATCAGTAAGGATATTTTCTACTAGTGCTAAAGGCGCATAATCCGCATGTGAACCTGCTGGTGTATGAAATAATGCAGAAACTAACTGTAAATCTCCTACTCGACTTAATTCCACACGCTTTTCGCCATCTTGAGGTGGCTCTATAGTTGGCACATCTTTTAATGGAGTGTCCGGATTTTTAATACCACCAAACTTCTTTTCAATTAAAGCAAGCGTTTTGTCCTTATCAAACTTTCCTGTAACCATTAATACAGCATTATCTGGTCTGTAATATTTTTTATAGAATGCTTTTAAGTTTTCAATTGGCACACGCTCTATATCAGACTTATTACCAATGGTTGACTGACCGTAATTGTGCCATAAAAATGCAGAGCTGATAACTTTTTGCATTAATACACTTGTTGGTGAGTTTTCACCAGATTCAAACTCATTTCTTACTACTGAAAATTCTGAATCCAAATCTTTCTTCGCTATGTAAGAGTTCACCATACGATCAGCTTCTAAGTCTAAAGCCCAATCTAGGTTTTCGTCTGTAGCATTAAAAGTTTCAAAATAATTTGTACGATCGTACCAGGTGGTACCATTTGGTCGCGCTCCATGCGAGGTTAATTCTTTTGGAATGTCTGGATGTTTAGGTGTGCCTTTAAATACTAAATGCTCTAACAAGTGAGCCATTCCTTTTTCTCCATAACCCTCGTGTCTAGATCCTACTTTGTAAGTAATATTAACTGTAATGGTTTGCGAAGAATTGTCTGGAAATAATAAGACTTTAAGTCCGTTATCCAATTTGTACTCTGTGATACCTTCTACTGAGGCAGTTTGTCTTGGCTGGGCTTCTACAAAAATAGAAAATAGTAAAGCCATGGCCAGCACTAGTGTAGTGCGGAAATTCGTTTTCATGTTTTTGATTAATTTATTGGTTACGCTAAAGTTAAATATTAAGATTTTAAAATCGTGTTAAAAAACTGACAATTAATGCTTCATGAATATTTAACTTTAAGTTAGCTTATACAAAGTAGAACGTAAAAAAGCTTTCAAATATTACCTTGAAACAAAAAGCAAACTGTTAACAACTTCAATTTTCAAAACCCATAATAAATTGTATTTTTAAGCCCTTAACAAACCAAATCATTTAATGGGTAAAATCATTGCTATTGCTAATCAAAAAGGTGGTGTCGGAAAAACAACCACCTCTGTGAATTTAGCAGCTTCTTTAGGTGCGCTAGAGAAGAAAGTCCTACTTATAGACGCAGATCCACAAGCTAATGCCAGTTCTGGCTTAGGTATCAATGTAGATGCTGTAGAGATTGGGTCTTATCAGGTTTTAGAACACACAAAACCAGCAAAAGAAGCTATTACTGCATCTAATGCTCCAAACGTAGATGTTATTCCTGCGCACATCGATCTTGTTGCTATTGAGATAGAACTTGTTGATAAAGATGAGCGCGAGTATATGCTTAAACAAGCTATTTCAGATTTAAAATCTGAATACGACTATATTTTAATTGATTGTGCTCCATCTTTAGGCTTATTAACTTTGAATGCTTTAACAGCTTCAGACTCTGTTATTATTCCTATACAATGTGAGTATTTTGCATTGGAAGGTTTAGGAAAACTGTTAAATACTATTAAAAGTGTACAAAAAATACATAACCAAGCGTTAGACATTGAAGGTATGCTTCTAACCATGTTCGATTCGCGTTTGCGTCTATCGAATCAGGTTGTAGAAGAAGTACAAAAACATTTTAGTGATATGGTATTTGAAACCATTATACAACGTAATGTTAAACTTGGTGAAGCACCTAGTTATGGTGAAAGTATTATAAACTATGATGTGAGTAGTAGAGGTGCTGCCAATTATTTAAATTTGGCAAAAGAGCTCATAAAGAAAAATGAATTATAATGGCGAAGGCAACGAAAAAACAGGCTTTAGGACGTGGACTTTCAGCGTTACTAAAAGATCCTGAAAATGATATAAACTCTGCAGAAGACAAAAATGCAGACAAAGTTGTTGGTAATATAGTTGAACTTGATATCGAAAGTATTGAGGTTAATCCTTTTCAACCAAGAACCAACTTTAATGAAGAATCGCTTAGAGAACTAGCATCATCAATTAGAGAGTTAGGTGTTATTCAACCAATTACAGTTAGAAAATTAGCCTTTAACAAGTATCAGTTAGTTTCTGGTGAACGTCGTTTTAGAGCTTCTAAGCTTATTGGTTTAGAAACGATTCCAGCTTATATAAGAATTGCTAATGACCAAGAGTCTTTAGAGATGGCTTTGGTCGAAAATATCCAAAGACAGGATTTAGATCCAATAGAGATTGCATTATCATACCAACGTTTAATTGATGAAATTAACCTTACTCAAGAACAAATGAGTGAGCGTGTTGGTAAAAAACGTTCTACTATTGCCAATTATTTGCGTTTATTGAAGTTAGACCCAATTATCCAAACAGGAATGCGAGATGGATTTATTTCTATGGGTCATGGTAGAGCAATGGTAAATATTGAAAGTCCTGTAGATCAGCTTGAAGTTTATGAAAAAATCATTAGCAACAAACTATCCGTAAGGGCTACTGAGCAACTTGTTAAAAATCTTAATAACCAAGGAGAGGAGGCTAAACAAGATAAAACAACTACCGAGATTCCTAAATATGTAAAAAAGGGAATTAAAGATTTTTCAGATTACTTTGGCCACAAAATTGACGTAAAGCTTGGAAAAAACGGTAGCGGTAAGATTACAATACCTTTTCATTCCGAAGAGGATTTTAATAGAATTAAAAAACTAGTACAGCGTGCTAAATAAACAGCTCTTCTTTGGTATTCTGTGTGTTGTTTCACTATCATTTTCTTTTGCTCAAGTAGAAAATGACAGCACAAGTATTGCACTAGATAAAGAACCTGTTGTGATAGATAATGCACTTATCAAGAAAACGGAAATAGATCCTTTAAGACCTTCTAAGGCAGCATTCTATTCCGCCATTTTACCAGGTGCAGGCCAATTTTACAATAAAAAATATTGGAAAATACCAATAGTTTGGGGTGCTATAGGTACTGGAGTTTATTTCTATTTAAGAAATGACAGACAGTACGACCGTTATCGAGATGCTTACAAAAGACGATTAGCAGGTTTTACAGACGATGAGTTTTCTGATGCAAATGGTAATCCTCTTATTTCTAACGATGGATTAATACGAGCACAACAACAATTTAGGAGAAACAAAGAAGTTTCGCTCCTAGTTACCATAGGATTGTATGCACTTAATATCATAGATGCTAATGTAGATGCACATTTGCTTCAATTTAATGTGGATGAAAATTTAAGTTTAAGTCCGCATTACCAATATAACCAAATGGAAAACTCTGGTGATTTAGGCTTAACTCTTAACTTTAAATTCTAATGAATATAGCTTTACTTGGTTATGGCAGAATGGGAAAAAGTATTGAAGCTATTGCTCTAGAGCGTAACCATAACATCGTTTTAAAGGTTTCTAAACCTTCTGAAGATTTCAATTTTTCTAACGTAGATGTTGCAATAGATTTTAGTATTCCTAGTGCTGCTGTAAACAATATTAAAACGGTTTTAGATGCTAATATACCTGTTATTTCTGGTACAACAGGTTGGTTAGAGCACTATCAAGAAGTTGTGGATTATTGCCAATCTAAAAATGGTACATTTCTATACGCTTCAAATTTCAGTCTTGGAGTTAATATCTTCTTTGAAGTGAATAAACGATTAAGCGAACTGATGGCTACAGTTGAGGGCTACAAAACGGAAATTGAAGAAATTCACCACACAAAAAAATTAGATGCTCCAAGCGGTACTGCAATAACATTGGCAGAACAGATTATTGAAAATACCCATTATGATAAATGGACTTTAGAAAAGCCAACTTCTAATGAAATACATATAGAAGCTAAACGTATTCCTGAAGTTCCTGGCACTCATGAAATAACATATAATTCTGAAATAGATTCTATAAGCATTAAGCACACAGCTCATAGTAGACAAGGCTTTGCGTTAGGGGCAGTAATTGCGGCTGAGTGGATTAAAGATAAAAAAGGTGTATTCACTATGCGAGATGTGTTAAACATTGGTTAATTTGCCAATCATTTGAAACAAATTAAAATATTTTTCAACCTACTAGACTAAACATAACATCATGACCTGGACAGAGTGGTTTATTTTTTTACTGATATTACAAATTATACATGGCTTAGGCACATGGAAACTTTATGTTAAAGCTGGTAGACAAGCTTGGGAAGCATTTGTACCTGTGTACAATGCAGTAATTTTAATGAAAATTATTTCGCGTCCATGGTGGTGGGTTATCCTCATGTTTTTACCTATTGTAAATCTCATTATGATTCCGGCAGCTTGGGTTGAAACTGCAAGAGCATTTGGTAAGGACAGTAAATTAGATGCGTTAATTTGCATTGTAACTCTAGGATTTTATTTATACTATCTTAATTATGTTGAAGACGTTAAGTATATTGAAAACAGAGAGCTTAAACCAAAAACCTCAACTGGTGAATGGATTACTTCTATCCTATTTGCTATTGTAGCAGCTACGATAGTACACACATACTTTTTTCAACCGTTTGTTATTCCTTCATCATCGTTAGAGAAATCGTTGTTAGTTGGTGATTTCTTAATTGTTAGCAAAATACATTATGGTGCCAGAGGTCCTATGACTACTGTTGCAGCACCTATGGTACACGATACCATTCCTAAATTGGGAGTAAAATCGTATCTGTATGATGATAATTATGAAGAACGTAATACGTCTTGGAAAAACAAATTACAACTACCTTATTTTAGACTTCCTGGTTTTGAAAATGTAGAGCGTAATGATATTGTAGTTTTTAACCAACCTGCCGATACATTGCTAAATATGAACATATTTACACCAGATCGCAATTACTACAAACCTATTGATAAGAAGACCAATCTGGTAAAACGTTGTGTTGGTACACCAGGAGATACATTAGAGATAAGAGGTGGTTATGTGTTTATAAATGGCAAACAAAATATACTTCCAACAAGATCTCATTTACAGTTTTCGTATAAGTTAACATTGAAAAAACCTATTAGTTCAGCTGGTGAGGAACGAATGCTTTATAACATGTTAGATAAAGTAGATATTGATGACGGACTTAGATATAATCAGTATGATGGTTCATTCATAATTAATGCTGCTTCAGATGAAGCAATTAAAAAACTTAAAGTACAGCCTAACGTCGCAGATGTAGTTCGCGAAGTTCAAGAAAAAGGAATATCTGGAGATGTTTTTCCTAGAGATGCTTATCACAAAGACTGGAACACAGATCATTTTGGTCCACTATGGATTCCTAAAGCTGGCGCCACTGTTCAATTAGATAAGACAAACATAGCTTTATATAAGCGTGCTATTGGAGAATACGAAGGTAATAAAGTGGTTACTCGAGGTGATGAGATTTATATCAATGATGAACTAGCAACTTCCTATACTTTTAAACAAGATTATTACTGGATGATGGGTGACAACCGAAATAATTCTATTGATAGTAGATATTGGGGATTTGTACCTTACAATCATATTTTTGGAAAACCTGTCTTCATCTGGATGAGTATTGATGGCATAAACAATGGTCTAAAAAACTGGAAATTCCGCTGGGATAGAATCTTCACTACAGTTAGTGGTTCTGGTGAGCGTACCTCTTATTTCATTCCGTTTTTAGTTGTTGTTTTAGGTATTTATGGCTTCAACAAATGGCGTAAGAAAAAGAAGGCGTCAGCATCTTAAATCCGTATATACATGGATTGTCTTATACATCCAACCTATTTTCCTAATATAGCTCATTTTGCAGCCATGGTAACTTCTAAATCGGTATGTCTGGAAGTGTGGGACAATTACCAAAAACAATCTTATAGAAATCGTACTGAAATCTATGGTGCTAACGGCAAACTGGCACTAACAGTTCCTGTAAAGTATTCCCAAAAAAACAGGCAACTTTATAGAGACGTGAAAGTTGCTAATAATGATAATTGGCAATCATTACATCTTAAATCTTTACAGTCCGCTTATAGCATGTCGCCTTTTTTCGAATTTTACATTGATGATTTAATACCTCTTTTTGAAAATAAATACGATTATATATTGGATTTAAACCTAAAATGTTTTGAAATTATTACAGATAGTCTTCAGTTAGAATTAAGCGTAGCTAAAAGTATAGTTTTTGAAAAAGATCCTGTAAATATAAATGACTTCAGACCTTTGGTAAAGCGCAATTACGAAGCCAATAACCTAGAGCACTATACTCAGGTTTTTACAGAAAAGCATGGGTTTATTCCTAATCTAAGTATTTTAGATTTACTATTTAACGAAGGTCCTAACGCAGAGTTATATCTTACTCGTCAAAGCATAGACTTATGCTAAAATTTGCCATTCATTATGGTTTGCATTTTAGTCTGCCTCTAGCAATTGCATTAATATTCTACAGAAAACAGTGGCTAAAAATATACTTCATTATGCTTGCTGCTTTTGTGATAGATTTAGATCATTTACTGGCCAATCCAATTTTTGATTCAAACAGATGCAGCATCAATTTTCATCCACTACATAGTTATTATGCTATTGTTATTTACTTCTTGTTACTTTGGCCAAAAACAACTCGTGTATTTGCCTTAGGACTGTTGGCACATATCCTTTCAGATAGCGTAGATTGTTTACTTATTTAAGTTAAGTGTCGCTTTTATAGGGTAATGGTCCGAGAGATTAATATCATTGTATGTTTTAAATCCATTAACCTTAAAACGCTTATCTGCGAGTATGAAGTCTATTCTCAGTGGGAAAAATTTAAACTGAAACGATTTACCAAAACCGTTTCCAGCCTTTTCGAAAGCGTCTTTTAAATCGTCACCCAAAATTTCTTTATAACTATACGAATATGCAGTATTATTAAAATCTCCTGCAACAATAATCTTGTAAGGACAGTTAGATTTATGCTCCAAAAACAGTTCAACCTGTGACTGTTGTGCTATAAATGCTGATTTAACACGCTCTACAAAAACATCTCTTGAATGTTGACTGTTGATATAATCAATCTCTGTATCAATTTTTGCAGATTGAAGGTGTATATTATAAATTCTAATCGTGTCTTTTTCTTTAACAATATCTGCAAAAAGGGCATTGTTACCAGTATTTGTAAACTCTAAAGATCCTGAATTAATTATAGGGAATTTAGAAAAAATAGTATGACCTCCTTTAGCATCTTTTGTATAACGTGCGTTATAATTGTTATAGCCATCCAACTTTATTGGTGTTCCTCTAGTATATTCTTGTATACAAAGGATGTCTGGTGATTCTTTATAAAAGAAATCTACAATATCTTCTCTTGTAGTTTTATTAGGTTTCCAATTATACTTGTTAAACAACCTAACATTAAAAGACATTACAGAAATATTGTTGTCTTGTACCTGGTTCTTTGAAGACGAAAATTTATATAAAGACCCTAAGTAACCCCATCCTAAAAGTAACACAACAAGCGATAATAACATTTGCTTTTTAACCTGAAGTAACCAATAAATAAAGAATACAATATTCATCAGAATTAATAAAGGAACTCCCAAGCTTAAAACCGACAAAGTAGCAAAACTCTTTGGTGGTACATAAGGTAATAAGTAAGAAATAAGCAACAGAAAAGCAGCCAACGAATTGACAATGAATATAATTTTATTAAAGAAGTTTAGTTTTTTCATTTCTATCAATCCTCCTTACTGGCATCAAATAAAAATGCTTTTTCTTCAGACGATAAGCTATCGTAACCACTCTTACTTATTTTATCTAAAATGGCATCTATCTTTTTTTGTTTATTGCTTTTGTCTGATGACTTTGGTTTTGATGATTTCTTAGACGAAGTTTTAGACGTTCTGTGTACAGTTTTTAAGTTAGACTTAGGCTTAAACCAGCTTACTACTGCATCCATCATGCGCTCAAAACCAAGACCTATATCTTTTCCTTTCGCCAATTGCGTCGCATAATAATATCCTAAAATATAGCCACCTATATGAGCTACATAACCACCTTGGTTAATACCTAACATCAATCTAATAACATCCATAACCACAAAGAAAATAGCAATATGCATCCATCGTACAGTAAAGGTGTTAAATAATCTAATTTCAGAATTTGGCATGTAAATAGCTATGAACATTAGCAAGGCACTAACACCTGCAGATGCACCAACCATAATACCATTTTTAGCACCAAAGAAATTAGTTGGTATGATATTAGTAACAGCGAGATAAGCCAAACCTCCTGCTATGATACCGAGTAAATAGATGTTTAAAACCATTTTAGTTCTAAACAAATTTGATGCTGCTCTTGATAGGTAGAATAAAAACAGCATATTGAATAACAGATGAAAAAGTCCGTTGTGAAAAAAACCATAGGTTATTAATGACCAAGGCTGAAGAATAAAATCGTTAAAACTAGATGGTAGCTTAAAGTATTCTGTAATGTGTAATTTAAAAAGACTTGTAAGGACAAGTTCTATAATGAATATGACAACATTAACAGTGATAATCTTACCAAAAACATCAAGGTTATTGTAGCGATATTTTAAATTTTCAAACGTAGTCATTTTTAATTCCAACGGTATTTATCCATACTATTCTTTTTCCAATACCACATGATTATAAAACCAATGACTGCACCACCAACGTGAGCCATATAGGCTGTATTACTTGGGCTAAAAAATGATTGACCTGTAATTGCTGAAATTAAATCCAAAATAATTATCCCAGGTATGAAGTATTTCGCCTTAATTGGTATTGGTAAAAAAATCAACATTAATTTTGCATTAGGATTCATCATTCCAAAAGCAGCTAATATACCCATTATACATCCTGAGGCACCAACCATAGCACTTCTATTAATTACATTTAAATCAAAAAGTGCCTTAAATTGATTAGCATTAATATTAGTTGTATAATTATATTCACTAAGTAAGGGAGCCATTTTCTGTTGTAAAATTTCACCTCTTATATAATTACCATCTAAAGCGTTTATATTTAAAATTTTATTTAACAACTCATTATCCATTCCCAATTCAGATACTATCTGCATAGCTGGGATATAATCGAAATAATAATATCCTAGTTGAAATAAAAGTGCACCAAAACCAGCTGAAAAATATATAAACAAAAACTTTTTTGTTCCTAAACGTTCTTCTACAGGTGTTCCAAACATCCAAAGTGCGAACATATTAAAAAAGAGATGGGCAAATCCACCATGCATGAACATGTGTGTTAATACTTGCCAAGGTTTAAATAATTCATTTGTTGGGAAATACATCGTAAACAAAGAATTAAATAATTGTCCACCACCAAGAGACATAGTCCCCAAAAACATCAATACATTAATAATCAATAGATGCTTTACAGCTTCTGTTATTCCTTGTCTCATACTACATAAATTTCTTTTCAATGTCGTCTGTAGACATTGTTATGAACGTTGGTCTATTGGTTGGTGATACACTAGGTTCCTTACATGCAAACAAACTATTTACCAAATGCTCTTGCTCTGTATTGTTTAAGGCTTGTCCGTTCTTAATGGCAAGGCTTTTTGCCATAGATTTAGCCAATAAATCTGCGGCACTAAAACTCGCGTCTGGCACATCATTTTCAACATCACTAATAAGTTGCTCTAATATTATAGACACTTCACTCTCTGGCACTCCAACAGGAACACCAGTAATAGTTATTGTTTCTTCTTTAACGTCTGAAAACACAAAACCTGTATGTTCCAAATCTTCTTTTAAGTCTACTATGATATTAATTTCATTAGGTGTAAAACTCAATTGTAAAGGAAACAACAATTGTTGACTCGTAGCTTCTTTAATAGTAATGTGCTTAAGAAACCCTTCATACAAAATACGTTGGTGTGCCCTATTCTGGTCTATAATCAACATACCAGATTTTAATGTGCTTACGATATATTTTTGCTGAAGCTGAAATGTGGTTTTACTAGTTTCAACAGAAGCATCACTAAAAATTGTTTCGGTTTTTACCTCTTTTTCAAAGTTAACTTCAACTAAGTCTGCTTTTTCAGAATTTCCTTTAGACTCCAATCCTACATATAAGCTTTCCCAATTAGCTGTTGGAGCTGATTTAAAACTTGTTCTCGTTGAAGCAGATTTAGTAGAAGAGCTACCAGAAGTACTTCCCTCATCAGCAAAAGGATTAAAACTTCGATCTACCTCTATCGTTGGTGCTTTACCAGCTTTATCTTTGTAACTGTATGGCGTATCAAAACTACTTTGCTGTTCAAAATCTAGAACTGGAGCTATATTAAATTGTCCTAAACTATGCTTTACTGCTGATCTTAAAATAGCGTAAAGTGTATGCTCATCATCAAACTTAATTTCTGTTTTTGTCGGATGAATGTTAATGTCTATTGTTTTTGGATCTACATTAAGGTTTAAAAAATAACTGGCATGATATCCATCTTTTAACAAGCCTTCAAATGCTGCGCTTATAGCGTGATTTAAATACGGACTTTTTATAAACCTTTGATTTACAAAAAAGAATTGCTCAGAACGTGTTTTTTTAGAATATTCTGGCTTGCCTACAAATCCTGAAATTTTTAAAACTTCAGTTTCTTCCTCAACAGGCACTAATTTTTCATTGGTTTTATTACCAAAAATATGAACAACACGTTGTCTGTAGTTTTCATTTGGAAGATTAAAAAGCTCACTCCCATTGTGATAAAATGCAAAAGCAATATTTGGATGTGCTAATGCCACACGATGAAACTCATCTGTAATATGTCGTAATTCTACAGTATCGGACTTTAAAAAATTTCGTCTAGCCGGAATATTAAAAAATAGATTTTTAACCGCAACAGATGTACCTGTAGGTGTCACAGCAACCTCTTGAGATTTCACTGCACTACCTTCGATTTCTATAGCAGTACCCAACTCATCATCTGGTCGTTTCGTTTTTAACTCTACATGTGCAATTGCCGCAATACTAGCTAGAGCTTCGCCTCTAAATCCTTTGGTATTAAGCTGAAATAAATCTTCAGCAGATTTTATTTTTGATGTGGCATGACGCTCAAAACTTAAACGTGCATCAGTAACACTCATACCTTTGCCGTTATCTATTACCTGTACCAGTGTTTTACCAGCATCTTTGATAATGAGTTTTATTTCGTCTGCACCAGCATCAATTGCATTTTCTAAAAGTTCCTTAACTACAGAAGCAGGTCGCTGTACTACTTCACCAGCTGCAATTTGGTTGGCAACATGGTCTGGTAAAAGTTGAATGATATCTGTCATTAAAAAACTGAAATATCTAAATAACTCAAAGCAACGTATGCAGCTAAAAGAAGAAAAGCTAAGATTACTAAAAACCTAATTCTAGAATTATTATTACTTCGAATTTTACTATTCTGACTCCATTCATCCCTAAAGTTTGTTCTATGGAATCGTTTTCCATTACTATCATCCTCTATCAAGCCATGCTTCTTTTTCAAATTATCTAATCGCTCTTTTCGCTCATCATAATAGCGTGGAGTATAATTATATTGTTTATTCTTTCTTTGCTTGAAAAATGTAGAAAACATACCTAAAGGATTTAATCAAAGTTACTGAAAATAAGAGGAAATCTTCTTTAAAGATTCCTTAAAATTATCAACAAAAAGAATGCCACTATTGAACTTGGTTAGTAATTAGTGTAAAGTGATTAGCGCATAACAATAAAAGAACAGTCACTAATTACTAAAAACTAGCTCCTTGAGACTAATGTGTCTGTTTTCTAAGCTGTGCCATTTTAATGGCAGTAATAGCAGCTTCGGTACCTTTGTTACCATGCTTCCCACCAGAACGATCAATAGATTGTTGCATGTTATTATCTGTTAGTACACAGAAAATGACAGGTATATCTCCTTTTAGATTGAGATCCTTAATACCTTGGGTAACACCTTCACATACAAAATCGAAGTGTTTGGTTTCGCCTTGTATAACACAGCCTATAACAATAATAGCATCTAACATACCAGATTCGGCATAAATGCTTTTAGACATTCTGGCAGCTCCATAGGTCAACTCAAAAGTTCCTGGCACATTCCAACGTACAATGTTTTCTTTTTGTGCACCACAATCAATTAATGCATCGAAAGCACCTTGCCAGAGACCTTCTGTAATAGTATCGTTCCATTCTGAAACAACAATCCCAAACCGAAAGTCTTTCGCGTTTGGGATTGTTGCTTTATCGTAATTCGATAAATTATGATTTGCAGTAGCCATGTTTTATAAGCTTGCTTCTACTTTTCCGATTAACACATCAACTTGACCAGCTTCTGTAGAACTGTCAAATTCGGTTTCAATACGCTTTAAGTAATCTAATGCTTTTTGGTTTTCACCTAGATCCATCGCAACTCTTGCTGCTTTTAGTAAATACATAGGTGTTGTAAAATCATTAACGTTAGACTTAAATGCTTTTTCGTAGTATTCTAAGGCTTCTGGTAATTGCTCTAATTGAACAAAAGCATCACCTATTCCGCCCTTAGAAATTGGTCCTAACATCTTATCATCACTAGAAAAATCACTTAAATAACTGATAGCTTTTTCATAATCCTTTAAGTTTAAGTATGCCATACCTGCATAATAATTAGCAAGGTTTCCTGCTGGTGTACCGCTATACTCTCTTGCAATATCTTTCATACCAAACTTTCCTTCTCCGCCTTCGATAGCCATAAGGTAAAGTGAATCTGAAGAAATACCATTAGCAGCATCTTCAAAATATTTTTTTGCAGTGTACATTTCATTCATCGCCTCTTTTTCTTGAGGTTCAGCAATGAATTTGTTATATCCTAAATAACCTAAAACTATGAGTGCCACAGCTGCAATTACACCAACGATGTAATTTTGGTTTTTAACGAACCACTCTTCTGTTTTTGAAGCTCCTTCATCTAAAGTATTAAATACTTCTGCTGTTGTTGAATTTTCTTCAACAACTACTTCCTTTTCTTTTTTAGTTTTTGGTTTATAGCCTCTTTTCTTATACGTTGCCATATCTTGTCTATTATTGCGTGCGCAAAAATATAATTTTTATTGGGATTTAAAAGCCTAATTATTTGTTATTTTTCAATAATTTGCGAGAATATTCATTACATTAAAACACCGCTAAATTCAAGCAAAGGACATTTATTTTTTATGGTTCTAAACGCATTATCTTTAGTTAATTACAAAAATTTTGAAAGTCAGGTTTTTGATTTTGACAGCAAAATAAACTGCTTTGTTGGTGCTAATGGCATTGGGAAAACAAACGCTTTAGACGCTATTTATCATTTGGCTTTTGGCAAAAGCTATTTTAATCCTGTCGCTGTACAAAACATAAAACATGGTACAGAATTTTTTGTGGTTGATGGTAATTTCACAAAAAATGAGCGCAGTGAAAAAATTATTGTGTCGTTAAAAAGAGGACAGAAAAAAGTTATAAAACGCAATGGTAAAGCTTATGAAAAATTTAGCGACCACATTGGTTTTATTCCTTTGGTAATTATATCTCCAGCTGATAGAGACTTAATCATTGAAGGTAGCGACACAAGACGTAAGTTTATAGATAGTGTGATTTCGCAAAGTGATAAAGCATATTTATCTACGCTTATAGCCTACAACAAAGTACTTTCGCAACGTAATGCGCTTTTAAAATATTTTGCGCTCAACAACACCTTTAACGCAGATACGTTAGCTATTTATAATGAGCAGCTAAATACGTATAGCGCTGAAATATTTAAAAAACGTGATGAATTCTTAAATGTATTTATCCCTATTTTTAAGGAACGTTACGAAGCTATAAGTCAAAGTAAAGAAGCTATAAATTTAAAATACAAAAGCGATTTGTTTGATGGTGAATTAATTGATCTTTTAAAAACCAACATCAACAAAGACAAAGCTTTACAATATACAAGCGTAGGAACACACAAGGATGATTTAGTGTTTACAATTGATGATTTTCCCATAAAGAAATTTGGAAGTCAAGGACAGCAAAAATCTTTTTTAATTGCTTTAAAGCTCGCTCAATTCGATTTTATAAAGCAACAAAGCGGTGTCTCGCCTATTCTACTCCTCGATGATATATTTGACAAGTTAGATGAAAATAGAGTTTCGCAAATTATCAGTTTAGTAGATAACGATCATTTTGGTCAGATTTTTATTAGCGACACACATGCCGAGCGAACAGAAAATGTAGTTAAACAGATTCATCAATCTTATAAAATTTTTAAACTATGAGAAAGTTTAGCTTTATCCTACTGATTCTAATTTTCAGCTGTTCAAAAAATCCTGAAACATACATAGAACACCTTAATGGCTATTGGGAAATTGAAGAAGTCACTTTAGCTAATGGTTCCGTTAAGCAATATCAATTTAACGAAACTATAGATTATATAAGCATTAGCGATAGCCTGAAAGGGTTCAGAAAAAAATTAAAACCTGGTATTAACGATACCTATTTTACTTCTGACGATGCCGAAGCGATTACCTTAAAAATTGAAAACAGCAAACTCAACATGTATTATAAAACTTCCTATGCTGAGTGGAAAGAAACCGTTTTAGAAGCTTCAGAAAAGCATTTAAAAGTTAGGAATGAAAATAAGGACGTATATTTATACAAGCGTTATGTACCAATAAAATTAGATATTGATTAATTAAAAGAGATTACCGCTTTCGCGACAACTTTTCATGGCAAAACGAAACAACGATAACCGTCCAATTGAAGAAATCCTAAAAGAATTTGTACAAACCAATAATTTAGAAGCTGGTTTAGACAAAGTAAACATTCGTGAAGCTTGGGCAAATCTTATGGGAAATGGAGTTAACAATTACACCACTGCTATAGAGCTTAAACACGAAACACTTTATGTACAACTAAGCTCTAGCGTGTTGCGTGAAGAATTAAGCTACGGAAACGAAAAAATTATAAAAATGCTTAATGAGTCTGTTGGCAAAGAGATTATAAAAAAACTCGTTCTTCGTTAATAAAATCAATTTTTTAGGCTTAAGAATTATTTAGTATTTTTCAAAAGCAATTATTCAAGCTTTATGAAATACGCCAAACTCATCATTTCCTTCGTATTAACCATTAGTGTATTCTTTATCCTCAACACCAAACTAGGCTCCATTCCGCCAATTGGTAAATTTTTAAATCCATATTCTGGTATTTGGCAAAATGAATCAACCGAATCTATTTCTGGAAATGTTAGTATTCCGGGATTAAAAGACAAGGTTACAGTACATTATGATGATCAATTAATTCCACATGTTTTTGCTCAAAACGAAAGCGATCTCTACAAAGCGCAAGGGTACTTAACAGCCAAACATCGTTTGTGGCAACTCGAGTTTCAGACCTTTGCGGCATCTGGACGTTTATCTGAAATCATTGGCGAAAAAGCGTTGAGTTATGACCGTACAGAACGTCGCAGAGGTATGGGTTATGGAGCTGACCAAGCCATAGCTTATATGGAAAAGCACGACAAAGAAACTCTAGGCTACATTCAAGATTATGCAGATGGAGTTAATGCCTATATCAGTCAATTAAAACCTGAAGATTATCCTGTTGAATACAAACTACTAGACTATAAACCTGAAGCTTGGACTCCTAAAAAAACTGCGTTGTTATTGATGTATATGACCAAAATGCTGGCTGGTAATGATGATGATTTAGAATACACTAATGCATTACGTTTACTCGGAAAAGATAATTTCGATTTATTGTTTCCTGATTTCTTCGACATTACAGATCCTGTAATACCAAAAGAAACTGATTGGAGTTTTATAGATGTACCACAAACACCTTTGACAAACAGTCAGGCTGTATTAGATACCATCACAGAAACAATTTCAAAACCAAATCCAGATAATGGTAGTAATAACTGGGCGGTATCAGGAGCTAAATCAGCAACCGGAAATCCTATTTTGGCAAACGATCCGCATTTAGGTCTTAACCTACCTTCTATTTGGTTTGTTATGCAGCTAAGCACACCAAATCATAATGCGTTTGGAGCAACTATTCCAGGTGCGCTGAGTGTTATTTCTGGCTTTAACCAACATATAGCTTGGGGAGAAACCAACGCAACCAGAGATGTAATTGATTGGTACAAGGTTGAATTTAATAAAGACCGTACCAAATATAAGTATGATGGCCAATGGAAAGATGTTTCTATACGCGTTGAAGACATTAAAATAAGAGGAAAAGAAAACTATAAAGACACTGTACTTTATACACATCATGGCCCTGTAGTGTACGATAAAAACTTTAAGTCTGATATGGAATTGGCAGGCTATGCTATGAAATGGATTGGACACGAAGGAGGAAACAACCAAAAAACATTTATAGAACTTAATAAAGCAAAGAATTATGATGAATATGTGCAAGCATTACAATACTGGAATGCTCCTGCTCAAAACTTTGTTTTTGCTTCCACCCAAGGAGATATTGCGCTTTGGATACAAGGAAAGTTTCCGAATAAATGGGAAGGACAAGGAAAATTTTTAATGGATGGCAGCAACCCTGAAAATGATTGGCAAAGCTACATACCTCAGCAATATAATGCACATACTAAAAATCCTGAGCGTGGTTTTGTGAGTTCTGCCAATCAGCATCCTGTAGACCAAAACTACCCTTATTTTGTATTTAATGATGGCTACGAAACGTACAGAAACAGGGTTATTAATGATTACTTTAATTCTAAAGAGAAATTCAGTGTTGATGATTTTAAAAATTTACACAACAACAACTACAATCTTAAAGCTGCTGAAATTGTACCATATATGTTAGAACACATGGACACTTCGCCACTAGACGAAGAAGAAATGTCTATATACAATGAAATAAAAGCATGGAAATTTAATAATGATATAGACGAAGTTGGTCCAAGTATTTTTAGGCAATGGTATGGAAAACTCTATAATTTGGTTTGGGATGAGCTTGACTCTGAGGAATCAGAATTGGATACGCCATTTACCTATCAAACAATATATCTATTGAAAAATCATGGCGACCACAAATTTATGGATATTGTTGAAACTGAAGATAAAGTTGAAACTGCTAAAGATTTATTTTTAATTGCTTTTAGAAGTGCCGTATCTAAGCTAATTGAAATTAGAGAAGAAAAAGGCGACTACAAATGGGCAAATTATAAAGGCACCTATGCTGGTCACTTATTACAGGCACTACCTGCATTTTCAAGATATGACATTCCTGTTGGTGGAGATCGTAATATTGTTAATGCTACATCAGAAAATCATGGTCCTTCATGGCGAATGATTGTTGAGATGACCTCACCACCAACTGCCATAGGTATATATCCTGGCGGACAATCTGGAAATCCAGGAAGCAAATACTACGATAATTTTATAGATGATTGGGCTGCTGGAAAATACCATCAACTTAACTTTTTGCAATCTAACCAAGCAACTGATTCTATAATTAGCACACAAACCTTAACACCAAAAAACTAATGAAGAACAATATCATTAACTTTTTCGCAACAATATTCCTAGCATTTATACTGTCATTTGTTTTACCGTGGTGGTCCGTAATGACAGCTGGTTTGATAACTTCATTATTTATTCCGTTAAAAAAAGCTTCTGTATTTTTTGTACCCTTTTTAGCAATTCTTGTGTTTTGGGCAGTTTACAGTTTTGTTCTAAGTAGTAGTAATGATTACACTTTAGCAAAACGTATCGCTGAGTTATTACCTCTTGGAGGTAATCCTTATGTTTTAATGCTAGTGACAGGAATTGTTGGCGGGTTAGCTGCTGGAATCACAGCTGTATTTGGAAAGCAATTTGCTGCTTTAGCTGTTAAAAAATGATAAACTTTTAATTTTGACTATTGATATCAACCAGCACTCTGCTTTTTGCCCATTGAATAGCCGTTTCTAAATCACCAAACCGTCTAATCTTTTTACTGAAGAATAAATTTTCTACAACGGTATTTAAAAAACTAAAACTGTTATAACCGATAACTCCGTATCCCTTGAGATTGAAGCTGTTCTTATAAAAGTATAACCAATCCATTGGTTTAAGAGAATATGAGTTTATTCTATGAGATAAGTACACGATTTCACTACCATCATTTTTAGTGTAATCAACTACATCTGCAACAATTCTTTGTGCATGGTCTTCCCAAGAAAAGACAATTCCCTCTTTAATTTCAGAAATAACAAAGCCTTCAAAAATATAAATAACAGCAAAAGGATAGTTTATTTCCTTGAGAACATCTTTATAAAACTTTGTTTCTTTGAGGCTTAGCATGAATTAATATTGATATACCAATAACTGTTATTTTTTTTTAAATTAAAAATTTTTTCTGTGAAAAGCAGTTTTCTCTATTTGTTTATCTATCATGAGATATAATTTAACTTATCATGTAGTTAGCAAATACCAATGTAGATGTATAAAGCTATAGATCTGAATTATTTATAAAAAAACACCCACACTTTCGTGTAGGTGTTTCAACTAACAAAAAAACTCAAAAAGTATCAAGATCTCTCATGATACCGATTAACTGTAATCAGCAGTTAATCTTTCTTGCTAGCAACCAATCAATCAACCTTAATTTGCTTCCCCACAAATTAAAGGTTGACCCCTAAAAATTGTAGGTTATAATTCCTTTTATAAAAAATGGTGTTCCTGGTGTAAAATGAATTTCTTCTACAGACTCTGCTTCGTTTTGCAGACGAGATTCTGTTGCAAACTGAGTTTCGTTCCAGTCTACGTCAAATAAATTTTCTACCATGACACCTAGTGTAATATTTTTCATTCTATAATTAAGGTTAAAATCTGCCACTGTATAGCCTTCAGCTACGATAGAATTGTCTTCGTTAGCTGGTCTATCATTCAGATACCTAAATCGCAATCCACCAGAAAATCCATTTAAATCATCTATGGACAAACCACCTGTAAAAGTAAAATCTGGTGCTAATGGAATATAATCTTCACCTTCTGGTTCATCTATGCTTCTTGCATGTGTATACGTTGCATCAGAGTCTAAAAACAACCAATTGTTTATCTGATATCTTAATCCTAAATCTAGTCCGTAACGTCTTGTTTTACCACTAGGCTCCACAACACCTGCATCTCCTACATAAACAAATTCTTGTTCTAAGAATAAATACCAAAGTGCAGAGTTAACCACCAATTTTGGAAATGGTTTCCAGATAGTTCCTAAATCGGCTCCGTAGGAACGTGGTAAAATATCTTTGCCATTGTTTGCTACAACAACTCTTGCATCGTTGGAGTGAAATCCTAAACCTGATTTTAAGTACAATTGCAGATTATCTTTAGCATTGTAATAGAAATTTAACTTAGGGCTAACTATTGTCTTTGTCTCAGATTTTGTTTCATAATTGGTCTGTAAGGCATCGTTATACATAAACTTGAAATGATCTAAACGCAAAGCAGGTGCTATTCTGAATTTACCAAACTCAAAGTCTGCTTTTACAAAGGCATCAATATTAGTTTGATTTATATCTCCTAACTGAATATTTTCTAACGTAGTAGTTCGGTTTAATGTTCTAGATAATTCCACACCATCAATAATATCATGTCGTAAACCAAAACCTGAGGTTAAATTCAACTCTGTACTACTTAAAAACGTTGAATAATTTAACGCTACATTGGCACCAAAAATCTGTCTGTCTTCTTTTTGTTTTATTTGGTCTCCATTCACAGGATCTTCTAAGAAAAATGTAAAGTTAGAATACAACTCAAAAGCATATTTAGAGTAGTAAGCGTTAGCCTTTAATGTTGTATTGTCGGTAATGTATTTATCATACGTTACATTTAAATTTGTTCGAGAGGTTTCACCACCTTCGGTATCATCTATAGCACCAAATCTTGTAATATTACCGTTATCAACTTCGCGCTGTGGTATTTGCCCAGAAGCATCCCAACGACTTGTAAAATGTGAAGCTGTAAGCGTTAACTTATCATTCTCTGGAGAGTACATTACATACTTTCCAAATAAGTTAAGACGATTAAAATTTTGAGGTGAATCAAACGGTCCGTCTGTGGCTATATATTCCATAGCCATGTAAGCATTCTGATTTTTGGTATTCCCTAACAAATCAAATAAACCTACTGTTCTTAGTGTATTAAACTGACCAAGAGACAACGACACACTACTTTCATCTATATAATCTTTAGTTTTAAAGTTTACATAACCAGCAGTATTAAAATCTCCTTCAGAAGCATAGTAAGCCCCTTTACCAAAATCTATTTTATTCACTGTTTCCGGTATTACAAAGTGCAAATCACTATAACCTTGTCCATGTGCATGAGAGACCATATTTACTGGCATTCCATCTACACCTATCGCTAAATCTGTACCATGATCTATGTCAAACCCTCTAAGAAAAATTTGCTCTGCTTTACCTCCACCAGCATGCTGACCAATAAATAAACCTGGTACTTTTCTTAGCACTTCTTGTGAAGAATTTACTGGTGTAACATTTAGATCTAATCTAGTAATTGTACTTACAGGATTTAGCTCTTCTCGTATTACCATTTCATCTAACTGAAATACTTTTTCTTGTAGAATTATCTTTAAATCATTCGCATCAGTCACTTGCACTATAGCTGTCTTGTAGCCCAAAAGGCCAACTTTCAATGAATCTCCTGCTTTAGTCTGGCTTATAAAAAACACACCATTTTCTGAAGTATGTGCGTGAGTTTCTGAATTTAAGTTGTATACATAAGCTGCTTCGAGAGGTTGATTAAGTTCATTGAGAACAACACCTTTAACATTTTGTGCTTGTAAACCAAACACAAAGAGGCTTAAAAAAATGGAAAATAATGTTAACTTTTTCATGATTATAATTGATTGATTTTAGATTCCATTGTAGGCCCAAGTTCATAGAGACTGGCGACCAACTCATTTTTTAATTCTGAAACTTGATCTGTTTTGCCCACCGCTTTATATATCTCGGCAATGTGGTACAAAACAGCTGGCTCAAAAGTCTGACCTTCTACATGCTTTTCTATGATTGCATTTGCCTTTTTTATGTTTCCTTTTTTAAAATAGCTCCATGCCAATAAATCGTAAGATTGTGGTGTAGGTCTGTTTTTTACCTCAAGTTCTGCTATTTCTATGGCTCTTTCTGGCAGTAACATCTCATCTGTATACACTACAACATTGTAAGCATTATACATGTCACCATAATTTTTATCCCTTACCATATCATTGTAACGACCTATAGCAGCAATTTTAGTTGATTCATCTTCATTATACTCAGCTATTTCTGCTGTTAACAATTCATAATCAGGTGCTGTGTAATATGTCTTTACTGAGTCTAGAATTTTTTGCGCAATAATAGGATTATTTTCATGAGAGAAAGTAATCCATGCAATCCCTTTTTTTGCATACGCATCTGTAGGGTCTAGCGCTAGAGCTTTTAAGTAAAGATTGTAAGATTTTTCTATTTCGCCAGCATGACCATAAAAATCTGCAAGGTTGGTATACGACCACTGTTTCATGCCTTTTAGATTAGATGCTTCAGCTATAGATTTTGCTTTTTCCATATTTATGATAGCACCTTCAAGATTCCCTTTATGGTCTTCCCATTTTGCTAATCGAATTAAGTAATCAAAATCAGACATATTTTTAAATCCCTTTAAATAAGATTCTGCCAAAAGATAATTTCCTAACTCAAGATGCACATCAAAAAGCATTTTTTGAGTACCATTTAATTTATCTCCATTTTCTTCGGCTTGTTTCAATAATTCTAGCGCTTCTTTAAATCTATGTTGAGAAATGTAGTTTGAAGCTAAACTTTTTAGGTATGATGTGGTTTTTCCTTTAGTAATTTCAACAGCTTTCCTTAAGTCTTCTTCTGCTTTTATTAGATAATCTATATCGCCTGTAGCATCAAAAACTGTAGTATAAGCAGCAGCACGTTTTCCTAAATATGGATATTGATTTGTGTTTTTATTAAGCCTATCTGTCCATTGTTGAGCATTTGCAATAAGTGCTGATTTGTCTGCTTTTTCTGAAAGGTATTCTGAATAATCATCACTATTGGTTACTGTGTTATTACAGCTAAACATTAGTAATACTAAAATAATGGGAAAGTTTTTTTTGAGTATCATGGTTTGCGAGTTTTTGTTGTTAAAATATTCCTGAGGCAGATAAACAATCTACCTCAGGAATTTGGGTTCAGTATCTTACCAAGGCGAAGCCAAGTAAGGGAAAGAGGTTAAAAATGCTTTGTCATTGGCATCTACATTATCATTAGACAATCCTGGATTTTCAGAGAAATCCTCTCCTCCAAAGATTAGTAATAGCTCAACAGTTATAACATCATCAGCCAAAGCCCTTCCTGTTAACACGTTTGTACCATCATAAAATGTAGTTGTACCATCTAAAGAAACATTAAGCACATCTGTTGCTAACAAGCCTGTAAAGGTTGCTGCATCTAAACCTAAAGCATTAGTATCACCAGGATTTGCATACGCAGGACTTAGTGCTTCTAGGTTATTTTGAAACATTGCCTGAAACGATGCATTTTGATTTGAAGGTATTGTAGTATTAAAAGCGTCTTTCATACCAGAAGACACAAATACTGTATTTACAGCTGGTCTTCCCATTTGGTCTTGCTGTGCATAAGTGCCTGAGAAATCAGGTCCCATTGGCTGCGAGATTGAGTCGTCATCATTATTACAATTAAATGCCACTAAAGACATTAGCATTGCAATAGCATATAGTTTTATATTATTAGTTTTCATCATTATAGTTTTTAAGTTTGTTATTGTCTTCTTTTAGATTCTACCCAAGTATTTATTGTACCTGAACCACCTATCATAGATTTTGGTACCTCAACAACAACAGAAAGCACATTAGTACCTGCAAAAGTGTCTGCACCAGGATTATTAAAACTTGTAGCGTTACCTGCTATAATTTGGCTATATTGTGCAAAGTCCATAAAGAATGGATCATCTCTTGGGCCAGCAAAAGCCATCATTCCACCAGAAGTTTCTACAATAGCCGATTGTCCATAAGGTGTAATGTCTACGGAAAACTGATTGGCTGCATTAGTTGCAATTGTACTGTTTAATCCAGTTTGAGAAGGTGCAGTTGGTCCAAATACATACATTTTACCATCTCTGGCAACAGCTTGTATTACCAAATCTTCTAGATTGTCTCCTGTATTATCGATATTAAATTCAATTAATACATTTTCATCAAAAGCTGCATTTTGTGTATCGCTACCAGAACCTAAAAGTCCTTGCACATTAGCTACAAATGCAATGTTTGAAGTGTTCTCGCCCTGAAAGGCATAAAAATCTGTGATATCACTAGTACCACCTTGTACAGCAGGAGCATCTATATGATCTGCTGCAATAGCAACAAAAGTTGCAATTGCTACAATTGCTGCTGCCATTAAAAATTTTGTGTTTTTCATAATTTGAGATTTTGTTAATTATTGTGTCTCTGTTCTACCTACGGAAAAATGGAGAAGGCGGTTTTATATTTTTTTCAAAAAGTTTGAAATCTGGTTGTTTTTTGGAGATAAAAAGTATCTTTATATCATAATAGCATTGCCATGAATCCATCAGCAAAAGGCTGGATAAAAAAACTACTCAAAGACCTATCAGATAATAATCTGGCTGATATAGATACCTTAGATTTTTATGATAAGCTGAGACAAACTGGTTTTATTTATGGCAGTAATATTTCTACTTTAAAATTTATAGATCAGTCTTTTGATTTTACCGAAGAAGAGCGAAGTAAAATAAATCTGCTTCTGTGTTTTTACCATATCCATTTAAGCGAAGGGCATTCTAAAGACACCTTTATAGATAAGCTTGTGACTTATTACAAAACTGTAGGTGAAAACGAACGTTCTTTTTTTGAAGAGCTTTTTGGAGAATCTTCTAGTGATAAGTTGCTAGAAAAAATGATTCATAAGCGTATTCATATAGATGATAATTTTATTTCTAAAAGCTTCAACTACTTCTTGGTTAATGCCTTACTTTTTATAGATGTATTAGGCTATATTCAGTTTTTAAATGGTAAAAAAGATATTGAAAACTACGTAAACAATTTAGAATCTGCTTTAGAGTCTGTGGTTATTTCTGTTATGGAAACTAAGCCTGATAAATCAGATTACGACGAAAATTTAATGAAGCTTTTTGAAAGCTCCATGCGTCAAAAAGATACAGATATCAACACCTACGATGATGTAATTAAACTCATAAATCATCCTTTAGAAAAGCAATACCTTGTAGATTTGGTTTGTATGGCATCGTGGAGTGATAAAGTTATTGATACAGCTGAACAGAACTTTCTAAATAAAATGAAAGATGATCTCAACTTAGAACAGGAGGTCATTGATAAATCTATTGAATCTATAAACTCATTTTATGATGAGCATAAAGAAGAAGTTGCTTTTTTGAGTTCTAAAAACTTGGCACAGAGTTTTTATGATAACAGCAGTAAACTCGTATCTAAGCTAGTAAATCGTAACAAAAAACGTCTTTTAAAAGAACTATCTGAGAGTAAAGAAGCGATGAAATTACTTACTGCATCAACCTACAGAACACTCAATGACGAAGAACAAAAAAAGATACAGCAACAACTACTAGATATTTTTAAATCTATACCAAGTTTGGCTATTTTTATGTTACCAGGTGGTGCAATTTTATTGCCACTTTTTGTGAAAATTATTCCGAAATTATTGCCTTCTGCTTTTGATGATAATAGAATTGAAGAGGAATAAAATGTAACATTCAGTTGCAAAACAAGACATATGGATAACATCTAATGTTCAGACTATGATCACTAACTACTACCATATCTTAAAGATTGATAGATCTGCTACAAGCTATGACGTAAAAAAAGCATTTAGAAGAGAGATTAAAATATATCATCCTGATAATAATTCTTCACCTGAAGCAAAAGCACATTTTGAGAAATTGGTTGAAGCTTTTGAAATTTTATCCGACGACGCTAAGCGTTACCACTACAACCAAATGCTAGATAAAAAAGCTACCAATGAGCTCATTGCCATAGAACAAGAAAGTCAGTATAAAGAATGGCAAACAGAAGCTAAAAAGAAGTCAGAAAAATATGAACGATTAGGACTTGATGATCTTTTTGTTCTGGACACATTTAACACAGTTGATGCAGATATTACAGATAGTCTAATATCTGGAACCGAAGATATAGTCGATGGTCTAACCGAAGGGTTAGGAGATATTTTTGATTTATTCTAACCAGTTTTTAAAATCTTTAACACGCTCTCTTGCTACAATAATATCTTGCTCATTAAAGTGACTGAGCTTAATTTGTAATCTAGAGTTGGTATAGCTAATGATATCTTTTATGGCATTAATATTCACATAAAATTTTCGGCTTACCCTAAAGAACACATGTGGCTCTAACTCATCTTCAAGTTGATCTAAAGTTAAGTCTAACAGATAATTTCTACCTTCATTAGTGTATGCGTAAGTCCCTTTATTTTCGCTGTAAATACATTCTATATCTTCAATATTTATAAGCTTTAAATGTTGTCCTACTTTTACCGAAAAACGCTTTTTGTATTCACGTTCTATTGGATTAACTAACAGTTTTTTAATATCGTTAAAGTCTAACGTAACAGATTGCTTTTGTGGTGTTCTACCTTTAAACTTATTTACTGCAATTCTTAAATCGTCATCGTCAATTGGTTTTAACAGATAGTCTATACTATTAAGTTTAAAAGCCTGAAGCGCATATTCATCATAAGCTGTGGTGAAAATTACTGCAGAATTAATATCTAAAGTTTCAAAAATCTCAAAAGACAGACCATCGCTTAATTGTATGTCTAAAAAGATTAAATCTGGATGCTCGTTGTTTTGAAACCATTCTAAGGATTCTTCAACAGAATGCAGCATTGTTTCTGCTTCTACATCCAAAGATTTTAGCATACGTTGTAGTCGTCTTGCTGATGGTTTCTCGTCTTCTATAATGATTACGTTCATTTTGTATGGTTATTTTTTTGGTTGGTTAGTTTTATTCCCACATTTTGGTTTCTTCAGTTTCGTCTTTCTTTAAATAAGAGGCAATCTTTTTGTCTTCCCAGCTTTTCCTGAACACTGTTTTTTCTTTAAAAACTTTCCAGGCATGTATTATTATAGCCATTGTCCACAATACTAATACAGAGAGATTAAGACTAATTATATCATTCTTATAAACACCTTCTACAATGTAAAGGTTATATACTAATAGTGCCACAACAACGAGGTAACCTGTAAAGTGAATGTAAAAGAGTTTTAAGCGTCTTAAGCGCTTCTTAGCATTTAGTAATTTTTGCTCTTCATTATTGTGAGGTTCCATAAACTTCTGTCTTTAATGGTAACTACTCCCAATTACGTTCTTCCTTGTCCATAAATTCTTTAAGCTTACGCTTTTCCCAGTCCTTACCAAAAAAGAAATCTGGTCCAAATACTCCTATAAAGTGAAAGGCTAATCCTATTCCCCAAAAAACTGCAGTGGCATATGGACCAAAACCTCTGAAACCTTGCTCAGAATTAAGTCCTATTAACAGTATTAAAAACACATTGACAACAATATATACTGCAAAATGCCAGTAAAATCCAATTAAGGCATCGACCTTTTTCTTAGCTCTTAAATAAGCCTCTTCTTTTCTAAAATCTGAAACCTCGTCTTTATCTTTATAAGGTTCTAAACTATATTTTTCCATCTCTTTAATTTTTTAATGTGAATCGTTAGACAATTCCTTTTTCATGTATTCTTCAATCTTTCGTTCTTCCCATTTAGCACCAAACTTATATGATACAAAATGTAGAATTAGAAATACTCCCCAAATAGTCCAGGAACTCAAAACGTTAATGGTTAAAAGCGCATCAACAAAGCTGTCCCAGCTATTAAAATCTCCCCAAACTTTAACTACAGTAAGTACTGTGTTTACTAAAAAGTATATGATAAGATGTGTGTAAAACCCTTTCTCTTTTTCAACTCTGCGTTTGGCTTTTATGTAATTTAAATTCTGATCTTTCATGACTCTTAATTTTTTTAATTCCAACGATTCTTTTCATCTTCCTCACGCATATATTCTTCAATTTTGCGCTGTTCCCACTTTGCTCCTAAAGCTCCGTTGTCTACATAAACTCGGTATGCTTGAAACACCAAACTAATTCCCCATCCAAATATTGGAAACCAAAACCACTGAATGGTGTGTTGCGAATATTTATACCAGATGAAAATTAAAAATGGTATAACTAAGACATACGATATTAAACTATAGTAGAAAGCCTTTAGCTCATCTACACGCTTGCGAGCCCTAACGTAGTCGTCGTTAATACGCTCTTTTGATTTTTGTGCTGTTCTCATGATTGATACTTGTTTTGTGAGCATCGGAATTGCAACTGCAAAATCCTTCTCTCTTTGATTGATGTAAACTTTTCGTTCTGTAAGAAGTTGATAGCGTTGTTTTATGTTTTCTAAACCAACTCCACTACTCTTCTTTACAATTTGTTTTGGTTGAAGATTGTTCATCACTACTAAATGATTTCCATCTTCATAAATTTTTATATGCAATGGCTTACTCGAGGTTACCATATTGTGCTTTACAGCATTTTCTAACAATAGTTGTAGCGATAAAGGCACAACTTTACTTTCAGGATTTGAAGCCTTGTCTGGTATTTCAAAAATGATGCTGTCCTCAAATCGCATTTTTAAAAGCGACATATACGTTCTGGCAAAATTCAATTCTTCATCTACCGTCACTAATTCTTTATTTTTCTGCTCTAAAACATAGCGATACACCTTAGACAATGCTGTTGTAAACTTCTGTGCGCTATCAGGATTCTCTTCAATTAAACTGGTTAATACATTAAGACTGTTAAACAGAAAATGTGGATCTAACTGATTTTTTAAAGCATCGAACTTGGCACTGGCAGCACCTGCAATAACCTTTTGTTCTTTTATTTTACTCTTTTGATAGTGATTGTAGAAGTAAATAACATAGAATACCGAAACTATAGTTAAGGTAATCCACAACCCGAAAGAATAACCGCTCCAAGTTTCATTTTCAATGAAATGATCAAACGAATCTCCAAAAATCACAACCTCAACGATAATTCTTAGTACAAAGATGGTTAGTAAAGTCACTATTGTACTCCCTAAAATGCCATATACAATACGTTTAATTACACTGTATGACTTGTAAGTTCGCTTTTCTAAAAATTCAAAGACCAAAGTGTTAACATAGCTGATAACAAAGGTGTATAGTTGATAGATACCAAAGTATATTAAAAACTGATTAACACTTTCAAAATCAAATCCTGTAGAAAAGTAAGATCCTATTACAAAGACTACACAACCTATAAGAAATGTGGTAATAATATTTTTAATTGACTTTGACATAAACTCTAAATAATTTATTCTTTACACTCAGCTAATACTTGTTCTGCACGTTCTTTTCCCCAATTAGGATGAAAAGCGCTCTCTGGCTTAAAGGTATCAAAAAGTTCTATTGATGCTTCAATTTCTTTGCAGAATGGTTCTGTATCCTGACCAAAATATTTAGCACTTCCCATTCCCCAATCTGCTTTACAAAATGCTGCTCTGGGATTTGTTGGGTCTAATTCTAAAGCTTTTGCATAAAGTTCTGTGACCTTGCCAGCATACTTCATCCCATAGGTTGCACCATCGTAGGCTACCCAATTGGTATAAACCTGAGCTTGCATTACCAACAATTCTGAATTGTCTTCGCTTCTGGTCATTGCAATGTCTAAATGCACTTGTGCTTTGTCTAACTGTGCTTTTAAAACGGTTTCATCTTTTTCGCTCCAGCTTTTTAGGCTGTTCATTTGTGCAATGTAATAGTTTGGTAGCCACTCATCTTCTTCAGCGTTTGAAATACGCTCAAACATATTTTCGGCCTCGTCCCATTTGCCTGCTTCCCAAAGTTCAAAAGCTTTAGACATTCCTTTTTCAAAATTGGTTTGTGCTGTAGTTTGATGACTAACTAAACTCAAAACCAATATAACTGCGATTTTTACTAGTGTGTTCATGATATTTTGATTGACGTTTTATGATTACGAGACAAATATCTTTCACAACACTAGCTTTTTAAAATAGCAATTACCGAATTGTCAATTTTTAATGACGAATTGTAATTTTCTGAAAATTTCCTTTAAAAATCAGTAACTTAGAGAGTCTTTTTACTACTAACCAAATAGTTAACAAGATAAACCGTCAGTTCGAGTGTCAAGATGTTCGCATCTTGATGTATCGAGAACAAGGTTTATCAAAGAAATTCTATTCTCGACAGCTCTGCTGAGTTTATCGAAGTGCAATTTTTCATTATTTCCATAATGAAAAACCACTCGAACTGACGAATTTCAACTAAAGTTTAAAACCAAAAACCAACCAAAAAATGAAAACCAGATTTCTCATCGTAGCCCTAATCACATTCCTATCCTTTGTCTCAGCACAAACCGACAAACGTCTCAAAGGCATTGAAAAAGAATTCAATTCCGTGTTAGAATCTACAAAAGCATCTGGATTTGCAGTTGCCATTGTAGAAGGAGATAAAGTTATCTATGCCAAAGGTTTTGGCTATGCAGACTATGAAAATAAAATTCCTGTAGATGCCAATACATTGTTTGCTATTGGCTCATCTACAAAAGCTTTTACGTCTGCTTTACTCGGTATTTTAAGAGAAGATGGAAAATTATCTTTGGACGACAGCCCAATAAAACATGTACCAGACTTACGCTTTTATAATGACGAGATGAACAGCAATATCATCATTAAAGATTTGATGCGCCACAGCACAGGCTTACCAAGACACGATGGTGCTTGGTACTTTTTCCCTTCGCACAATAAAGACTCATTGGTAGCACGTATACAATACCACGAACCGTTTACAGGTGTGCGCCAACAATGGTATTACAACAATTTTGGGTTTTTATTACAAGGTGTTATTACCGAAAAAATTACAGGCGAAAGCTGGGAAAAAAATATTGAAGACAAATTCTTTAAACCCTTAGGCATGGACCGTTCTAAAACCATGATTGATGGCATGAAAAACGGCACAAACACAGCCATTGGTTACCGATTAGATGACGACCGAAACGTTAAAAAAATGGACTACTACGATATTGCAGGCATGTCGCCAGCAGGTAGTATTAACAGTAGCGTTAATGATATGAGCAAGTGGCTAATGACCTGGATTAACAAAGGTAAGTTTGGAGATACTCAAGTGATACCAGAAGCTTATGTAAAAGAAGCCATGAGCTCTCAAATGGTAGTTTCTGGTGGTATGCCAAAAGACGAAATGCCAGATGTACAGTTTGCTAATTATGGCTATGGCTGGTTGTTGCACTCATACAAAGGGCATTATATGGTAGAACATGGTGGTAATATTGATGGATTTTCTGCAAGTGTGGCATTGTACCCAACCGATAGTTTGGGCATTGTTGTACTGTCTAACCAAAATGGCTCTGCTGTACCAAGACTAATTAGAAACATTGCTGCAGATCACATGCTAAAGGTTAATAAAACCGAATGGGCAAAAGAGCACAAAGACAATGTAGAAAAAGCACTAAAAGCCAAAAAAGACACCGAAGATTTAGACAA
Source organism: Winogradskyella sp. ABM4_392 (assembly GCF_056160445.1). NCBI lineage: Bacteria > Pseudomonadati > Bacteroidota > Flavobacteriia > Flavobacteriales > Flavobacteriaceae > Winogradskyella > Winogradskyella sp. ABM4_392. Next base: position 35,079 of record NZ_JBSWXE010000008.1, on the reverse strand, counting down.
GTCTGGTAATGTAAAAGGCACAAGACCATCGCATACCAAAATGGACTATACAGGCACTTATGAAAACAAAGGCTATGGTAAGTTTGATATTGTTGTAGAAAACGATAGTTTGTTTGCCACACTCGATGGCGAAAAAGTATACATACATCATCACCACTACGACACCTTTGAGCTAATAGATTATTCTGAAGGTAAAGCAGATACCACACAAATTGGCAAAGCCCTAAAAGTGAGTTTTACTACAAACACTACAGGAGATATAGATTTTCTTAAAGCCGATTTAGAACCTATGACAGATGCTATTGCCTTTAAGCGTACACCAAATACCTTAGATTTAGATGCTAAAACCCTAGAGCAATATGTTGGCACATACGATTTAATGGGTACTGAGATTAAAGCCTACATTAAGGACGAAAACGTACTCTATGTATTTGTGCCAGGACAGCCAGAATATGAGTTGATACCAACAGCATTACACAAGTTTAATTTTAAAGTGTTAGAAGGTTTTAAAATAGAATTTGTAGAAACCGATGGCAAAATAAACCAGGTAAAGTTTATACAACCTAATGGGACGTTTGTGGCGAAAAAGAAAGTGGATTAAGAATAAAACATAATTTAGTGATAAACAAAAAGGTAACTATAAATGATAAAATTATAGTTACCTTTCTGGTGTAAATATAATGTGGAAATATTTGACACATGTATTCTATGGGTATCAAACATTATGACTCAAAACAATATGAAAATAAAGACATTATTGTTAAGCATTTTAATATTAATAACTTCTTGTAATATTCGAGGTAGGAAACCTGAAACAAAGAAAGCCAAAACGGATTTAGATTATCATGATAAAGAAAATTTAAATTATGACCTATTTAAAGATACAAAGTGGGTTACTGGAGAAATTGGCCTAAATGGAGAAAAACCAGATACTATAATATTCAACCATCCTAAAACATTGACGTATATTAGTACTGACACTGGAAAAGAAAGTTATAAATATTCATTTGTAAGTGACACTCTTGTTTTTACATCATATGAAACTGAATATGATATAGACTCTGGTAGAGATATAACTTCTGAAAATATAAATAAGTTCCATTACAAAAATAACACCTTCAAGTTTATATTTTGTTATCAAAAAAAAACAACGCAAAAAGAATTCCAAATTACTAATATGGAAAAGTATAATTTAATATTTCGGAAAATAAAATAATGTTCGTAAACATTTTTTAGTCCAATACTTCTGATTTTCTCTTAGAAAATCCTTTCACTAAATTATAGCCCTAGTTTTTTCACTAAATTAGTCACTGTAACAAGTAACGAAATCTTACGCAAACTGGCAGCAATTTTCATGAAGCATATCCTATACATATTAATATTAGTTTTACCAACATTTTCTATCAGCCAAGAAATATCAATAGAAATTGATACTCTTAAGATTTCAGATAATGGACGCCTAGCTGAAACTGCACTTTATAAAAACAACTTTTACTTTCTATTCCATACAAATAGAAAAAATACTACTGCTGACTTCAAGACAATGAAAGTTTATGATTTGAAAGGAAAATTTGTTGAGAACGTATTTCTTCCAAAATCAGCTATTTCAATGCCATATTGCGACTTAAGAGTTAACAATGAAAGATTGTATTTAAAACAGGAATACTCATTCAGGGAAAAAACTTTTTTACTTGAAAAATATGTTGCAGATTTTAATGAAATCCAAGACACAATTGTGAACATCTATGAAGATTCAAGCTATAGAATCTATCCTAATTGCAACGGAGAATGGGGAGCTTCAACTTATTTCGAAAACAAAACAGACAACAACGTTTATGAATTTTCATCATCTTGTAATTTCAATTTTGAAAAAACAAATCAGGGTTATTTATTGACTAATAGAAATGAAATTTTAATAATTAGAAATCCCGAGAAGCTTTATAAATCTCAAATTACATTTGATAGAAGTTATTTAGACAAGGAAAATCAAGGTGTTGAGACTTTTTTCAAATCTGACTTTGATTTATACACAACATTCTCAAAAAATAACGAATTGAATGTTATTTATGGAGATTCCACAAATTCCCATATCGGGAAACTTAAAAATGGTGAGTTAAAATCAATTTATGATTTTGGACAACCTTTTAGGTTTTCATATTGGTTTAAAGACAACAATTCAAACACTCAAATTTTGAAAATGTATACTTATGAAAGTGAATCTGATTTTGGAATTCTGGAAGGATATAAAATTTTAGGGCTTCTATTGATTAAAGACGAAAAAATAAAACTGTATTTTATAAAATAAACACTTTAAAAGTCTAGTATAGCCATAAATAATTACTTGTTCTAGCCTACTTCCAAAATAACAAAACAAAAAGACCATCCTAACAGATGGTCTTTTTAATATTATATAAAGTGTATGCTCTTAAAACATCTCTCTACCAGCAAAGTGAAACGCACCTTCAATAGCAGCGTTTTCATCACTATCACTACCATGTACAGCGTTTTCACCAATAGAAGCTGCATATAACTTACGGATAGTACCTTCAGCAGCATCCGCAGGATTTGTAGCACCAATTAAAGTTCTAAAATCTTCAACAGCGTTGTCTTTTTCTAAGATAGCTGCAACGATTGGGCCACGTGTCATGTACTCAACTAGTTCACCAAAGAATGGACGCTCTTTGTGGATTCCGTAAAATTCCTCAGCATCTGCCTTAGTCATTTGAGTTAACTTCATTGCTACGATTCTAAATCCTGAAGCTGTAATTTTTTCTAATATTGCGCCAATGTGTCCTTTTTCAACAGCATCTGGCTTTAACATTGTAAATGTTCTGTTAGTTGCCATGTGTAATTTTTTAATTGGGTGCAAAAGTAATGCATTTCTTTAATTTATCAAGCACCTCAATTATTAAATTAATGTTACTACATACTGTCACACTGAGCGCAGTCGAAGTGCAATTGAAACAAATAGCTAATTAGGCTTCGACTGCGCTCAGCCTGACACCAAAATCAAAGAAAATAAAGGATTCTTAATTTCATATTAAAAACGTTTTCAAAAACACTAAAAATTGTAAATTCGCTTCCTATGATTAAAACACAAATTCCAGAACTAAAAACACTACTTAGCACACCACAAGACATTGTGATTGTGCCACACAAAAATCCAGATGGTGATGCCATGGGTTCTACATTAGGCCTATTTCATTATCTAAAAGCTTACAATCACCAAGTAACCGTTATTGCACCTAACGATTATCCAGATTTTTTAAAGTGGTTACCTGGAAATGACAGCGTTTTAATCTTTGAGTCTCATCAAGACCAATGCGAAGCCTTAATAAACAAAGCGCAGCTTATTTTCACTTTAGACTTTAATGCTTTTCATCGTGCTGGTGATATGGAAATATCTTTAGAACAGTCGTCGGCTACCAAAATTATGATAGACCATCATCAACAACCAGATGATTATGCTAAGTACACCTACTCTGATGTGAGTATGTCTTCTACCTGCGAAATGGTTTACAATTTTATAGAAATGCTAGGCGATTTAAATAAAATAGACAGTGCTATTGCGACCTGTTTGTACACAGGAATTATGACAGATACTGGCTCGTTTCGTTTTCCATCAACCACGAGTAGAACACATCAAGTAGTTGGAGACTTAATGAAGCGTGGTGCTAAGAATTCAGACATTCATAATAACATTTACGATACCAATAGCTATAGTCGTTTGCAGCTTTTGGGCAGAGCGCTTCAAAACCTAAAGGTCATACCAGAATTACGCACAGCTTATATTACCTTATCGCAGGCTGAGTTGGATGAATTCAACTTTAAAAAAGGAGATACCGAAGGATTTGTTAACTATGGATTATCATTAAAGGATATCATCTTTGCTGCCATCTTTATTGAAAACCAGCAAGAAGGTATCGTAAAAGTATCATTACGAAGTAAAGGAACGTTTTCTGTAAATGAATTTTCGAGATCACATTTTAATGGTGGAGGCCATACCAATGCTGCTGGTGGACGCAGTGAAGACAGCTTAGAAGCTACGATTGAGAAATTTATTAGTATATTACCACAATATAAAAATGAATTGTCCCAGTAATGAAACACCTACTCTACATACTAATTGCGGCTTTTCTTTTGGTGGGTTGTAAATCGCCCGAAGCCAGAATGCCAGAAACGGTACAGTCTGGTTCATTCCTTAAAGAATCGGCAGAGCGCAATAAAAAGCTAAACGAAAAAGAGCAAGAGATTATTCAAACGATTATAAAGAATAATCCAGATAAAGACTATATCGCTTCAGAAAGTGGTTTTTGGTACTACTACAATACTAAAGCAGAAAAAGACACTATTCAACCAGATTTTGGAGACATTATTAATTTTGAATACAACGTGTCTGACCTTAGTGGAAATGAAATCTACGCGAATGCAGAAAGAACCTATGTAATGGATAAGCAAGAACTATTCACAGGTCTGCGTGAAGGTTTAAAACTAATGACTGCAGGAGATGAAATAACATTTATCTTTCCATCACAAAAAGCCTATGGCTACTATGGTGATGAAAACAGAATAGGAACAAATGTTCCGTTAATATGTGAAGTAACTTTAAACACTATAACCCAAGAAAATGATTAAAAAAGCACTTACAACGTTTATAATATTAGTTGTATTGGCAAATATCTCTTGCCAAGAGAAGTATCCTAATTTAGAAGACGGACTTTATGCAGAATTTGTTACCAATAAAGGTACAATGGTAGCAGAATTATATTATGAAGATGTACCTGTAACAGTAGCAAACTTTGTGGCTTTAGCTGAAGGTAATCATCCTATGGTATCTGAAGAATACAAAGGAAAACGTTATTATGACAGTGTTACTTTTCACAGAGTAATCGACAAATTTATGATTCAAGGTGGTGACCCAACTGCTACAGGTATGGGAGATCCTGGCTATAAATTTGCAGCAGACTTTAACAAAAAATACTCTCATGATGCTCCTGGAATGTTATCTATGGCAAATGGTGGGAATATCAATACAAACGGAAGTCAATTTTTCATTACAGAAGTACCGATACAACGTTTAGACTTTTTTGATGCAGAAGGAAATTTAAAACCATGTGATCAACCTAGAGTTAGTTGTCACTCTGTTTTTGGTAAATTGGTAAAAGGTCTAGAAGTACAAGATTCAATTTCTAATGTAAAAGTTATTGATCCTGCCAGAAGAAACCATAAACCAGTGGAAGATGTTATTATTACAGAACTAAACATTATTAGAATCGGTAAAGACGCTAAATTCTTTGATGCACCAAAAGTATTTGAAGAAGGCATGCCAAAAGTAGAAGCAGAATTTGCTCGCATTAAAGAGGAAGCGAAAAAAGAAGCTGAAGAAAAAGCTAAAATTGCTAAAGAAGAGTTTTTAAAGAAAAATGAAGAATTAACTGGTCGTCGTATTGAGTCTCCAACAGGAATGGCTATGATTTTTACACACGAAAGTGATGGTGTGCAACCAAAATCTACAGACCGTGTAAATATTGACTGTGCTGGTTATTTTGAAAACGGTGAGTTATTCTGGACAACTTGGGAAGAAGTTGCCAAGAAAAACGGTAAGTTAGACGAGAGACAAGCGCAATCAGGACAATATAAACCTTTTACAATGCCTTACAATGAAACTGCTAGTTTAGTTGCTGGTTTTAGAGAAGCAATGTTAAACATGAAAGTTGGTGACAAAGCCAGAGTATTTATTCCGTATTACTTAGGTTATGGAGATGCTGGTAGAGCACCTTTAATCCCACCAAAAACAAACCTAGTTTTTGACATAGAAATTGCAAGTATTGCTGAATAAGTAAACAACTTAACAACAATATAAAAAGGCAGCTGGTCACTGAGCGTAGTCGAAGTGCAGCTGCCTTTTTTTGTACTATCACTATGTCATGCTGAACTTGATTCAGCATCTAAAAATATTAAGCTCTCTTAGGAATGTTTTTCAAAATCTCTAAAACAAACTCCCAATACTTTTGAGCTGACGAAATTTGAGCGCGTTCATCTGGTGAGTGTGCTCCTTTAATATTTGGACCAAAACTAATCATATCCATTTCTGGATAATTCTGCCCAAGAATTCCACACTCTAAACCTGCATGGCAAGCTGCAACATGAGGTTTATCTCCATTATTAAGGCGTTCGTAAATTGGAACCATTACTTTTAAAATAGCAGAATCCATATTTGGTGTCCAACCAGGATAACTTCCTGAGAATTCAACCTCACAACCAGCAAGTTCAAACGTAGACTTTAAAGCATTTGCCAAATCCATTTTAGAAGACTCTACAGAGCTACGTGTTAAGCAACCTACTTTAATATTACCATCTTTTACAATTACTCTAGCTATATTATTAGAGGTTTCTACCAAATCTTTGATATCTGCACTCATTCTATATACTCCATTGTGTGCAGCATATAATGCTTTTAATAATTGAGATTGCGCTTCAAATGGCATTACGTTTTCTGGTAAATCAGTTTCTGTAAAGACCATTTGTAAATCTGACTCCATAGTTTTGTATTCCTTCTTAATCGTTTCAGATAAAGCTTTTAAGACATTTAACAGCACCTCTTCTTTATCTGATTTTAAAACTACAACAGCAACACTCTCTCTTGGTATGGCATTACGTAAACTACCTCCATCAATCTCAGCCACTTTAATATCTTCGATAATAGCATAGAGCAAGCGATTCATAATTTTATTGGCATTACCCAAACCTTCATGAATTTGCATACCAGAATGACCACCTTGTAAACCTTTCACTTCAACTTTATAAGCTTTGTAGCCATCTTTAGAAACCGGTTGCTCATTATATGAACCTGTTGCTGTGACATCTACTCCACCTGCACAACCAACACCTATTTCATCATCTTCTTCGGTATCTAAATTCAGTAGTATTTCACCATTAAGCAAACCACCTTTGAGTCCCATTGCACCTGTCATACCAGTTTCTTCATCTATGGTAAACAAGGCTTCTAAAGCAGGATGTACTATACTATCACTTTCTAAAATGGCCATAATTGTAGCCACACCCAGACCGTTATCTGCACCAAGTGTAGTACCTTTTGCCTTTACCCAATCACCATCTACATACATGTCGATACCTTGAGTATCAAAATCAAAAACGGTATCGTTATTTTTTTGATGCACCATATCTAAATGCGATTGCATCACAATGGCTTTTCGGTCTTCCATTCCTGCTGTTGCAGGCTTTCTAATGATGACGTTACCAACCTCATCTTCTATAGTTTCTAAACCTAATCCTTCACCAAAATCCTTCATAAATTTTATAACACGTTCTTCCTTTTTTGAAGGACGAGGTACAGCATTAAGATCTGCAAATTTGTTCCATAGTGCCTTTGGTTCAAGGCTTCTTATATCTTGACTCATATTACTTACCCACAGAAGTGGGTATCTTTTTAAATTAATACTTAATTTTTCGATTACAAAAGTACAAAAAGACTTATTGTTTTTTGTCATCCTGAACTTGTTTCAGGATCTCATATAGATATTCAACCTTCTGCAAATATAGATTCCGCATCAAGTGCGGAATGACAAGTTTTTCCTATTTTTGAGTCATGCTGAAAAACAAAAAACTCATCATTGCGCTTTTCTTGATTGTTCAGATTGTTGTTATTCAAATCTTAAAGCAATTTCCTGTATTTGTAGAGCAATTTTATAGTAATGGTGTTTATGTTTTCACCTCTAAATTAATGCGCTATGCCTTTGGTTGGTTGCCATTTTCAATAGGTGATGTTTTTTATACTTTAGCTGGTATTTATATAATTCGTTGGATTATCATTAACCGAAAACGTCTTTATAAGGATACTAAAGACTGGTTATTAGACATTTTAGCAACCTTGTCCTTGGCTTATTTTGCGTTTCATGTGTTGTGGGCATTTAACTACTACAGACTTCCACTATACAAATCGTTAGATCTTGAAGCCGAATACACCACAGAACAGTTGGTTAATTTCACAAAGCGATTAATTGAAAAATCGAATAATCTACATCATCAATTAGCCATAAATGATTCAGCAAAAGTGGACATGCCTTTTACCAAATCTGAAGTTTTTGATATGGTAAAAGACAGTTACAAAACATTGTCTGAAACCTATCCGCATTTAGATTATAATCCTGTAAGTATCAAAAAATCAATTTACAGCGTACCACTAACTTACATGGGATTTTCAGGGTATTTGAACCCTTTTACAAATGAAGCACAGGTAGATGGATTAATCCCAACCTACAAATTTCCAACCACATCGTGCCATGAGGTTGCGCATCAATTGGGCTATGCCGCAGAAAACGAAGCTAATTTTATTGGTTGCTTGGCCGCTATTAATAACAATGATCTTCATTTTAAATATTCTGGTTACACCTTTGGTTTACGCTACTGTTTGGTAGAAATCTTTAAACGCGATAAAGATTTATACTACGAGATTCTTGCTACAGTAAATAAAGGTATTTTAATGAATTACCAAGAGGTGCAAGACTTTTGGAAATCTTACGAAAACCCAATTGAACCTCTTTTTGAAAAAACCTTTGATAATTTTCTTAAAGCAAATAATCAAGCTGACGGTATGAAAAGCTACAGTTATGTTGTAGCCTTATTGGTAAACTACTTCGAAAATAAATCGCTTTAAAAGTTAAAAAATCTTAATTCAATTTTTCAATAGCCTTTAATCGCTATCTTTAGAATTCAAATTAACTAACCATTTTATGACAAAAGTATTTTTACGGCTGCTCATTTTTATGTGCAGTTTTTCGCTATTTGCACAAGATTATTTTCCTAGTAATACTGGTGTAAAATCTAAAAACACTAATTACACTGCGCTTACAAATGCTACAATTTACGTTTCTCCAACAGAGGTTTTAAACAATGCCACTTTATTAATTAAAGACGGTAAAGTTGTAAACGTAGGCACTTCAGTAAACATTCCGAAAAACACCACAACCATTGATGTTTCAGGAAAAACCATTTACCCTTCTTTTATAGATATCTATACAACGTTTGGTGTAAAAAATCCAGAACGTGGTGGCAATGGCCCAAGATATGGTGCCAGCAGAAGTGGCTTTTACTGGAATGACCACGTGATGCCAGAGCAAGATGTGATGGCAAGTTTTAACTACGATTCTAAATCAGCAACAGAACTACATCAACTTGGTTTTGGTGTGGTTAACACGCATATGCCAGATGGTATTGTAAGAGGAACTGGTGCTCTTATTGCCTTAAATAATGATGCGGATAATTCACTACGCGTTGTAGATGGCGAAACCACTCAGCATTTTTCGTTTCGTAAAAGTGTAAAATCGCGTCAATCTTACCCTTCTTCAATTATGGGAAGCATGGCTTTATTGAGACAGATGTACAACGATGCCAAATGGTATGCAGGTGGCAATGTAAATACTAAAGATTTATCATTAGAAGCCTTAAACAAAAACACATCGCTTTTACAAATTTTTGAAGCTGGTAGTAGAGCCAATCTTTTAAGGGCTGACAAAGTTGGTGATGAATCTAATGTGCAATATACCATTGTTGGTGGTGGTGATGAATATGAACGCATTAACGAAGTAAAGCAAACTAATGCTACAATTATTCTCCCAATTGACTTTAGATTAGCTTACGAAGTAGAAAATGCACACTTAGCTTCAACATTATCATTGAGCGATATGCGTGCTTGGAATCAAGAGCCTCATAACCCAAGATTATTGGCTGAGAATGGTATTAATTTCGCCTTAACAACACATGGTTTAAAGTCTAAAAAATCATTTAAATCTAATTTACTAAAAGCCATAGAAAGCGGACTTTCTAAGCAAAAAGCACTTGAAGCGTTAACTACAGTTCCTGCTTCGTTATTAGGAAAATCTGATGTTTTAGGTACTTTAAAAGCTGGTAGCTATGCCAACTTTTTAATTACTTCTGGAGATATTTTTGAAAAGAACACAAAACTCTTCGAAAACTGGGTTCAAGGTGAAGCGCATGTAATTGAAGACATGAACAACAGAGATATTGATGGTGATTACAAATTTAAATTAGCAGGCGAAGATTACAAACTCTCTATTTCTGGAAGTACATCAAAACCTAATGCAAAACTTGAAAGTGGAGACCATCAATTAGGCTCTAAATTAAACTACGCGAATGATTGGGTTAACCTAACCTTTAAAACTGCAGATAGTACAAAAAGTGAATTTATTAGAGTAGTAGCCAATGCTGCAAATAGCAATAGCCTAAATGGTAAAGCCATTTTACCAAATGGTAATGAATTGTCATTTTTTGCAAGTAAGGCAAGTTCAAACGAGCAAAAGGACTCTAAGAAAAACGATAAGAAAGCCTCAGAAGCTTCAAGCGAAAGTATGCATCCTATTACCTATCCTAATTTAGCTTTCGGGTTTACTGAACAACCAAAATCTGAAACCTTATTATTTAAAAATGCAACGGTTTGGACCAATGAAAATGATGGTGTTTTAGAAAATACCGATTTACTCATTAAAAACGGTAGGATTTCAAAAATTGGTAAAAACCTTTCAGACAAAAATGCTACCGTAATTGATGCTACAGGAAAACACATTACTGCTGGAATCATTGACGAGCATTCACATATTGCAGCTGCTTCTATTAACGAAGGAGGACAAAATTCTTCTGCCGAAGTTACTATAGAAGATGTTATAGATGATGAAGACATCAACATTTACCGAAACCTTGCTGGTGGAGTGACTTCGATTCAGATTTTACATGGATCTGCAAATCCAATTGGTGGTCGTTCGGCAATTATTAAATTAAAATGGGGAGAATCTGCTGATAACCTCATCTACGAGAATTCACCAAAGTTTATAAAATTCGCTTTAGGTGAAAACGTGAAGCAATCCAGATTTAGTAATAATGAGCGTTTCCCACAATCTCGTATGGGAGTTGAGCAAGTGTTTGTAGATTATTTCACAAGAGCAAAAGCTTATGACGATGCCAAAAAAAGTGGTAAACCTTATCGTAAGGATTATGAGATGGAAGTTTTAGCTGAAATTTTAAATAAAGAACGTTTCATTTCTTGCCACTCTTATGTGCAAAGTGAAATAAATATGTTGATGAAAATTGCAGAGCAATTCAACTTCAACATTAACACATTTACACACATACTTGAAGGTTACAAAGTTGCTGATAAAATGAAAGATCATGGTGTTGGTGGCTCAACCTTTAGCGATTGGTGGGCATACAAATACGAAGTAAATGATGCTATACCTTACAACGCGTCTATAATGCACAATGCTGGTGTAGTTACTGCGATTAATAGTGATGATGCTGAGATGTCTCGTCGATTGAATCAAGAAGCTGCAAAGTCTGTAAAATATGGTAATGTTAGCGAAGAGGATGCATTAAAGTTTGTGACTTTAAATCCGGCGAAACTACTTCATTTAGATGATAGAGTTGGTAGTCTTAAAGTTGGTAAAGATGCTGATGTTGTTTTATGGTCAGACCATCCACTTTCAGTATACGCAAAAGCAGAAAAGACAATCATTGAAGGTGTAACTTACTTTGATTTAGAACGCGACAAACAAATGCGAAAAGCCGTTCAAAAAGAAAAAAGCGAGCTTATTAACAGCATGCTTCAAGAGAAAAATAAAGGGTTGAAAACACAGCCTATCCAAAAGAAAGAAAAAGAGTTATTGCATTGCGATTCTATGGATGGAGAGCATACAACACATCACCATTAAAACTTATTAAAATGAAAACATTAAAATCTATAAATATTGTTCTTTTAATGCTGTGTGTTACTTTCAATTTTGCACAGCAAACACCTGCACCAAAGCAAACTAAGGATTTTGCTATTGTTGGTGCAACAGCACATATTGGCAACGGAGACGTTATTGAAAACAGCATCATTGTGGTGAGCAATGGTAAAATAACAACGATTGGACCTGAAGCTTCTACTCCACTAACCAGACAAGCTATGGATATCATTGATGCCAAAGGCAAACACGTGTATCCTGGATTTATAGTTTCTAACGGAACCTTAGGTTTGGTTGAAGTCGATGCTGTAAAAGCGTCTAACGATCTTTCGGAAATCGGTACTTTTAATCCTAATGTTCGTAGTATCATTGCTTATAATGCAGAGTCTAAAGTTATAGAATCTATGCGACCGAATGGTGTTTTACTTGGGCAAGTAGTGCCTCGAGGTGGACGTATTACAGGAACCTCTTCTATTGTACACTACGATGCTTGGAACTGGGAAGACGCGTCTATTAAAACAGACGATGGTTTACACATTAACTGGCCAAGTAGTTTTAGTCGTGGTCGTTGGTGGCTAGGTGAAGATCCTGGATTAAAACCAAACAAAAACTATAGTACTCAGGTAAAAGAATTATCAGACTATTTTGCTGAAGCTAAAGCTTACAATAAAGGCAGTAAAAAAGACAAACACTTGCCGTATGAAGCGATGTCTAGTTTATTTGATGGTTCTAAATATTTATATATTAATGCAGATGATGCTAAAAGTATTACGGACGCTGTAAACTTTGCGAAAAATCAAGGTATAGAAAAGCTAACTATTGTTGGTGGTTACCAAGCTGGCGATGTTGCCGATGTGTTAAAACAAAATAATGTATCTGTTATGTTGCAACGCGTACATTCATTACCAGAATTAGAAGACCATGATTATGATTACACATTTAAGCAAGCTAAAATATTAGTGGATGCAGGTGTATTGGTATCTTTAGAAACTAGCGGACAAATGGAACGTATGAACTCTAGAAATTTACCATTTTACGCAGGTACTACAGTAGCTCATGGCTTAACAAAAGAGCAAGCGCTTCAATTAATAACATTGAATCCTGCAAAAATAATGGGTATAGACGATATGTATGGTAGTTTAGAAGTTGGTAAAAGTGCAACACTTTTTATTAGTGAAGGTGATGCCTTAGATATGCGAACCAACAAATTAACTCATGCCTTTATTGATGGTAGAAATGTTAGTTTAGAAACACATCAAACTAAGCTTTGGAAGCGTTATTCTGAAAAGTATAATCAACAAGATTAATCCAAAATGTATCCATAACATTGAAAAAAGTTTTAGGTTACTTTATGTTAATATTTGGCATTTTATGCTTTCTTATCATTGGAGGTGGCTCAATGAGATATAGAAACAAGAGTGTCTATTTTGGTTATGACATAGATGAATTATTAATTATTCTCTTATTTTACATTCTTACACCTATTATTGGATTTTTCTTGATAAAATTTGGGCTTAAGTTCATTAATAAAAAACAAAGTTAAAAATTGAAAGCGAGCTGAACAGCTCGCTTTTTTATTTGTTATCATTCTGAAATGGTTTTAGAATCTAGAACAAAAATGAGAATCTGAAACAAGTTCAGATTGGCAGATTTTCATCACTTTACGATATTGGCACCTTCTGGCATTTTAAACATTGTTACTTCTGGTGCTTTTTTAGACAACAAAACATCGGTAAACGCTACTGTATTTCGCTTTTCTGTTGGCAAGCTGTTTTCATACTTATACCAATCTATTGATTTAGGTAATTTCAAACCATTAATGGTTTGCCAATTGTTATAACGAATAAAATGAAAATCTTTACTCTTTTCATCCTTACCGAAAGTTACCGTATATCCTAACCATGCCATTTCACCTGTGGCTTCATCATAGTAAATTTTATATTGGTCGTCTGGAGACTCACCAACTCCAGATTCGTAAGAAATTAGAATTCCTGGATAGGTTTTTCCATCAAAAGTAAGTGATTCAATATCATCATATATAATACCATCGTCACCTAAAACAAAAGGCATCGCATAAAAATAAAACATTAGACCTTTGTAAAACTTAGCATTGCCTTTGTACGGTTTATTATCCTTCTCTAAAACCCATTGCGCTGTACCATCATAACCCATTTTATAATCTGGTGTTTCAATAACTTCTGCTCTGGTTTTTAGATTTAAGGTGGTCACTTCTTTTCCGTTTGGTTTTTCCATTGTAAAGGAAAGTGACTTCATGGTATTCCAAGCATCTATTCCGCCATGTGCATTAAACACTTTGGTAATTGATTCAGGATAAATACTTGTAATTATGTCTTCTTTTGATATTTCATTTACAACTGTAGATTCTGTTTGTTTTTCATTTTTACATGCTGAAAATAATACGGTAAAAAGTAAAAGATAAATTGCTTTTTTCATGGTTAGATTTATTAATTGCTGAATTGGACGAAATCTATTTTTAAACATTACAAAAAAAGCTTCAGAATTAATCTGAAGCTTTTTGTAAAATATTATAATCTAACGTTTATTCAATAATCAACTTTTCAATAATTAAGTTGTTTCCACTTCTAAGTTGAATAAAATACAAGCCAGCATTTAAAGAGGACACATCTAATTCTACAGTACTATTAAATTCCTTTTTTGGAATATTAATCGTCTTACCTTGAATGTCTACTAAAGATACCGTTGTTGTATTTAAAACATTTTGACTTAAAGTAACCTTTACTTTGTCTTTTGCTGGGTTTGGATAAATCTGCACTTCAACATTATCAAAGTCATTGATAGATAATGGCTCTACAAATTCAGAATCAAAACGGTTGGTTATAACTGGTGCATTGAAATCAAAATAAATAGCTGCAGTATTTGGTATAATATCACCAACTGCATAACCTGGAAGAGGCTTTATTCTAAAGTATACAAAACCTATACTTCCTGCCGCATCATCTTGCTCTGCTGGTAAATTAATATTGTCAAAATACCACTCTAAATCTCTTCCTGTTCTAGTAACCACATAATCGTGGCTAGAGCGCAACATTTGAAATGTTGACTCATCTAGTTGAGCATTTAAGGCATCTTCAATTCTAACAAAAATGGCTTCTGCTGTTCCTAAGTTTTGGAATCGTATCGTATAATATAACCACTCATCTGAAACTACAAAATCATCATATACTATATCTGGTCCGTGAGCTTCCATTTTATCATTTGGATCCCAAGACCCAACTACAACCTCAGACAATGTTGAGTAATTATTATCTGGTACTAAATCATTAGTGTCAGTAAGATATGTTGCAGTATTTGTTACAATATCATCTAGTGCTACACTTGCAGGACACGTCATTGAAATTCCAATACTCTCAACGTCTCCTGGTTGTAGGTTTACAAAATCTACCGTAAAACCATTGGCAGTATTTGTTATGGTGTAAGCAGGATTTACACTAAATGTATTATTAAAAATTAGTTGAGAATCTAGAGTAAACTCAACAGATCCAGAAGCTATAGTCGTAAAGCCTAAATTCTCTAAATACAAGTAATTAGTGTGAGTAAATCCAGGTCTTGGAGGTGCCCAATTATTGATTAGGTATACCGCTAAGTCTTCACAACTTTGCTCTTCAACAACAGGAAAATCTACAGTTACAGTGCTACCAGTTGCCACAGAAACACCGTTAAAACTCGTTGTAGTTATATCATAACAAGCTTCTGATTCATCATATAAATTAAAGGTAATATCATATGAATCTGTTTCGTTAGCACTAATTATTTGAAAACTTCCTGATGAAGAATTTACTGTATTAATTACACCATCTCCATTAACTTCATAAGTAAAATAACCGTTAGTAAAACCAAACTCGTTAGCATCAAAGACACTATTAGTATTGGCATCTACAAAGGCATTAACTTGAATAAAACCAACAGATGAAGCGCAAAAGACATCAAAGTCAAACTGCGCAGTACAACAACTACTACCAGACGTACAACTCACTGTACCATCGGTATCAAATCTAATAGATAAAGTATCACCTGTGGAGGTATATGTTAATCCTGCAAAATCACCACCATTACCATACGGTAAATCAGGGTTTAAAACTGTGCCGTCAGAATCTTCAATATAAAGTTCGTCCCAATTAACCTCAATACCACCAGTATTAAACACTACTGTTAAAGGCTGACCATCCGAACTTTGAAAATTGAATTCTGTAGTATCATTATTACCATAGCAATATGTTGTATTTACAGGTCCATCCTGACAAATAATTGTTTGATTTGGATTTGCTCTGGTCGTAAAACTAAACTCATTACAATTTTCGGCCGGACCATTTGTATTGTAAGGTACAACTGTTACATAATACGTAGTTTCATAATCTAGTGTTTCTAAATCATATTCATATACTGCACCTACATCTACATTATCAATAACTTCGGTTCCTCCAGAAGTAAGACCAACAGACACTGTATAGCCTGTTACAAAACCAACTGCTGGACTCCAACTTAAATCTACATTTTCACTAACATCAATAGCACCATCTAAGGGTTCGGATAAGGCTTGTAGACAATCTGGAATTACACTTGTATCTACACAAGACACTTCGTACGTTATTGACGTATAGTTTTGAGTTTGACATGAGATACTTCCATCAGCCTGAACGAAAATAGTGATATTATCTCCTGAAGAGGTAAATACTAAACCAGACAAATCACCATTATTACCGTACGTTGTTTCGGATGGGTTAAGATTAGTAACACCATCAGAATCTAAAATGACTAACTCGTCCCAATTGTTTTCTACAATTCCTTCTATAAAATTAACTTGAAGTGGAGTTCCATCAGTACTTTGATATATGTATTGTATTTGAGTGTTATTTTCGTAGCAAAAAGTATTTGTTATTGGTCCTTCTTCACAACTAAACTCTAATGGACATGAAGCATCAGTAGATATATTGAAGCTAGAAATTGAATAACAATCGTCATTTAGATTTTGAACTCTAACATATATTGTCTCTAATGTAGATTGCAACGAATAACTTTCTGGCGAAGCAATAGCATTGTTATTAGTATTAGCTAAAACAATATCATTGAAATACCCAATTATAAATTGAGATGCGTCTAATCCATTTAAAATTTCGGGTAAATTAGAGGTTAAATCAAAAACAGCATTAGGCTCACAACTTGTTAAGTCAGTTGCAACTTCACTTATTGACGGAGAGTCAGTTACTACAACCTCAAAAGTTACAGTCTCCGAACAGCTTTCTTCTGATGAACGTACTTCTACAGTGTAGATTCCAGCTTCACTTACAACAATTTCTGGAGTGGTTTGAAATGTACTCCAATCAAAAATCCAATTTCCATTAGAATTTGGCGCAGGATTCAATACGACCTCTTGCCCATCACAAATCGTATAGGTCGTGTCTGAAATAACTTCAGGTATTTCTAATATATTTAATGTTATTGTAGTTAAATCATTAACACCCGTTGCAATTTCTTCAACCCTTACATGAATAGTTTGAGTACTATCCGTATTCATATAATTTGTAGGATTGGCAATTTCATTTATTTGCGCTTCTGCATCAGTCTGAGAAGTAAAATACGAAAAGAGGAAATTTGACACATCTGCTCCATTTACAATTTCAGAATTTAAAGATGTTAAATCAAAAGTTACGATATTGTTTATAGTTTCTGAACATTCATTCATCGTAACAGCACTCAGTGAAATACAATTAACATCTGCAACAAGATCTAAAGGTAATACTTGATAACAATTACCAAAATAAGACCTTATACGTACATAAATAGTTTGATTGAAAGCAACAATATTAGTGTAATATTGATTTATTGCATTTGAAAAAGACTCGGCATCGGCCAAAGTTTCATGATAAGTTATACCGTATAAATCAGGATCTTGCTGACCAAGAATCTCTTGATTTTTAGAGAATAAATCAAACTCTTCAAAGCCATCATTATTTGTATCACAAACAACTAATGGTGAAGGAGAATTGAAATTTGGAACATCGCTTACACTAAGATATAGATTATTATTAGAACTAGCAGTATAGCAACCTGTTACGTCATTCTCTACTCGCACATATAGTGTTTGGAAGTAAGGTGTAGTGTTTGTAAAAGCTTCTGGGTTGGCAATTGCATTAACATTAGTAATAGCATCTTGAGCAGTTAAAAAGTATGAAACTGTCAGATTAGGTTCACCTCCCATAAATACATAAGAACTTTCTGTTAGATCAAACACAGCAAAACCATCTACACCACATGAAATCTGCTCTGCGCCAAAATTATCAACAATATTCGGGTTTACTCTAAGATTAAAATTAGTTATCTCATAATTCCCTGTAGATAATTCAAAAACCCTGACAAAGATTGTTTGTGGATTTGTTACATTATAATAAGGACTCGCTAATGGATTAACATCTAGTTCAGCACTATTTAAAGATTCATGATAAGAGACAATATAGTTTGCTGCATCTAAACTTCCTAGTATTTCAGCATCCTTTATGGTTAGATCAAAAGCATTTGTACCATCTCCATCATCATCACAAACCTCATAATCTGTAGGTTGATTAATGCCTATTTGGCTGTAGGATTTTAAAGAAAAGAAAAGGGGAATAAGGAAAAAGAGTAATGTTTTTTTCATGAATGATTGATTTTTAGTTTATCAAACTAAGTTTATAGCACCTTAATATAAGACATCTATTTGACTTACAGATATAAAACAGATAAACACATAAAATTCCTACCTGTGATGTAGACTTAGATTTCTAATATTGAAAATCTGTTTGTAGTAATTATTACTTCACAATCAATTTTTCAATAAATGAGTTGTTTCCTTTTCTAAATTTTATGAAATAAAGCCCTGAATTTAAAGAAGACACATTCAATTCAATACTATTGCCCAATTCCTTTTGTGGAACATTAATCATTTTACCTTGAATATCAAACAATGATAAATCAGTAGACTTTACTACATTCTGATTTACCGTAATAATCACTTTCTCTTCAGATGGATTTGGAAAAACACTTACTTGTGTAGCATCCAACTCATTAACTGAAAGTGTCTCTACAAAAGTTGTATTAAATGTGTTGGTTATAATTGGTGCATTAAAATCGAAATAAATTGCCGCATTGTTTGGAATAACATCTCCTATAGCATAACCTGACTTAGGCTTTAGTCTAAAATATACAAAACCTACACTACCAGCAGGATCATCTTGTTCTGCAGGTAAATTTATGTTATCAAAATACCACTCTAAATTATTACCAACTCTTGTTACAGAATAATCATGACTTGATCGCAACATCTGAAATGTCCTTTCATCTAACAGAACATCTAATTCATCTTCAATTCTAACAAAAATGGCTTCAGCAGTGCCTATATTTTGAAAACGAATGGTGTAATATAACCATTCATCACTATTAATAAAATCATCATAAATCAAACTGGGACCATGGGACTCCATTTTATCATTAGGGTCATATGAACCAACAACTGCTAAAGTAAGACTAGAATTATTATTTATCGGATTAAAATCGGTAGAATCTGTTGTATAAGTAGCATTACTAATTAGAATAGTACCTAATGGCACATCAGAAGGTAATAAAAAATTAAAGTCTACATAAACTTCTTCTCCTGCTTCTAAACTGGTAAAATCTACACTAAAACCATTAGTTAGCGGTGAGGCACTTAAATTAGGACTAGAAAAACTCATATCCTGAAACAAAAGCTGATCTCCATACAAAAATTCCACATTCCCATTTTCTACTGTAGTTGTATGCTCATTAGAAATATATAGTCTATTTGAATAGGCAAAACCAGGTCTTGGAGGTGCAGAAATTCTTACAATATCTACAGAGATATCTTCACATTGCGAACCATTGACTATTAAATCTAATTCAACAATTTCCCTACAATTATATTCAACCGGAAATGGGTTAAGAGATACACACGCAAATATAGTTTGATTATTAGGTGTAACATTTGTGTATTCTAAAGGTAAAGGATTAATTAGATTAATAGCGTCATCATATGTTTCATAAAATGTTAAATAATTACCTAAATCTGATGGTTCAGATATAATTTCTTGACTTTTTGAATATAAATCAAAAACCGAAAAACCCGAGTCATCAAATTCACAATTAAATAAAGGCGTAGGCCAATTTGCCGTAGGTGCTGTTCCAATAATTAAAGGTTCACCTGCAATCAAAACATTATGCTCTTCACTATTAATAGGATCAGCTCTTCTGTAAATATCTTGGTATTCAGATGCCAAAAAACTTTCTGCATTAAGAGCATTAGCAGAATTTAAAGCATCTTCTTCACTTAAATAATAAGTTAAAGGATAATAATTAGAAGCTTCACTTGATGTTATACTGCAAAAATTAAATGGAAAAATCTCACTTAAATCTACCAAAACAACACCATCTAAATCTTGGTCGCAAATTACTATTGGTGTTATACCACAAGGTGGTGGTATTTGAGCATCTAAATTAAAAGTAATTAGAATAAGCAATAAGATATTAAGTAGTTTTATCCTCATTTTTAAAGTATTTTTACTCTTTAAATTTATAACAATAATATGTCAAAAGTTATAAACAGTGTTAATAATCCACTTATAAAACAACTTTATCAGTTAAAGGAAAAATCGAGGCAACGCAAAAAGACAGGACAATTTTTAATTGAAGGCAAACGAGAACTATCACTTGCTATTAAAGGTGGTTACAACATTGAAACACTTTTATTTTTTCCTGATTTATTTTCTGAAAGTGAAGCACAATCAATGAGTCGTTATGGTATTGATATTATTGAAATTTCGAAAGAAGTATTTCAAAAATTGGCACATCGAGACACAACTGAAGGTGTTATTGCAGTAGTAAATAGCAAAACACATTTGCTTGAAGACTTAAAACTAACCAATAAAAATCCTCTGATTTTAGTTGCAGAAGCACCAGAAAAACCTGGTAATGTTGGCGCACTTTTAAGAACAGCTGATGCTGCTAATGTTGATGCCGTGATTATTGCCAATCCAAAATCAGACTTATACAACCCAAATATTATTCGCTCTAGTGTTGGCTGTGTCTTTACAACTGAAATTGCTATGGCAAGCACTACCGAAGCTATCGATTTTTTAAAACATTACAATTTCAATATTTTTTCGGCTATTCTACAAGAATCTGAGCCTTATCATACGCAAGATTACACTTTACCAACAGCTATTGTGGTTGGTACAGAAGCCACAGGTTTAACCCAAGAGTGGCGCGATGCTGCAACCCAGAATATCAGCATACCAATGCAAGGTGTTATCGATTCTATGAATGTATCTGTTGCCGCAGGAATCCTTATTTTTGAGGCCAAAAGACAGCGAGACTTTAAATAAAACTAACATCGTCAGTTCGAGTGATTTTCGAAGGATGAGAAAATCGTATCGAGAACATTATAAGTTAAAAAAGCTTCTCTATACAAAATTCCTAAGGGAATTTCACTCGAAGTGACGGAACAAAACATATCACAAAGAAATGACCTCAGACATTCTTTTCTACATCATCATAGCCATTATCCTTATCAATTTTATGAAGGATAAAATTCTAGATGCATTAAATGCCAAACATTTTAATGATGCCATTCCAACAGAATTAAATGATGTTTACGATGAAGATGAGTACAAAAAATCGCAAGCCTATAAAGCCACTAACTACAGATTTGGCATTTGGTCATCGCTTTTCTCATTAGTGTTAACCTTAGGTTTTCTGTTTTTGGATGGTTTTGAATATGTAGATAATATAGCCAGAAGCTACTCGGACAAACCAATTATAGTTGGTTTAATTTTCTTCGGTATTATTATGATTGCCAGTGATATTATTACAACACCATTTGCATACTATAAAACCTTTGTTATTGAAGAAAAATTTGGCTTTAACAAAACCACAAAAAAGACTTTTATTCTAGACAAACTAAAAGGTTTACTAATGATGGCTATTCTTGGAGGTGCCATTATTGCTTTAATCATTTGGTTTTATCAACTTACCAAAAATCAATTCTGGCTGTATGCTTGGGGAATTGTAACGGTATTCACGGTATTCATGAATATGTTTTATTCTAAGCTCATTGTACCAATGTTCAACAAACAAACACCTTTAGAAGACGGAGAACTGCGCAACAAGATTTCCGACTATGCAAAGTCTGTAGGCTTTAGCCTTAACAAAATTTTTATTATCGATGGCTCAAAACGTAGTACCAAAGCCAATGCCTACTTCTCTGGTTTTGGAAGTGAAAAACGCGTTACGCTCTACGACACTTTGGTTAATGATTTAGACGATGAAGAAATTGTAGCGGTTTTAGCGCACGAAGTTGGGCACTACAAGCGCAAGCATATCATTTTCAATCTGGTGTCTTCTGTTTTACTTACAGGACTAACGCTTTATATACTATCAATTTTCATTTCAAATCCGTTGTTATCTAATGCTATTGGAGTTGAAAAACCAAGTTTCCATGTTGGCTTGATTGCTTTTGGACTGCTCTACTCACCTATTTCAGAACTTACAGGTTTAATAATGAATTACGTCTCACGAGTTTTTGAATACCAAGCAGACGACTATGCCAAAAACACTTACAAAGCTGAGCCTTTAATTACCTCATTAAAAAAACTGTCTAAAAATAGTTTAAGCAACCTCACACCTCACAAAGCCTATGTGTTTATGCATTATTCACATCCTACGTTGTTGGACAGAGTTAGGAATTTGAGAAAATGATGGACTTGACTTTGTAAAATAAAAAAACGAACTTCGTTAACGTCTGACATAGACAATTAAAAAAGTCCATATCATGAAAGTTGTGCACGGGCTGAAAAAATGGATACCGCAAAAGACGAAAAATATTGGAAAGATTACACGGAATTTATTAATGAAGTGGAAAAGCTGACTGAATTAAGTCCAGCGGAATTACTATCGCGATATAAAATGCTGATTGAGGAATTGAAGGACGCTGACGAAGATTATTATTTGGAATGGCAATATGAATTAGACTATGATTTGTGGACAAGACAAAAAATTCAAAATGTCATTGACCACAAACAGATTTCAGAGAATGTTCTCTTAAATGATTTTAAGGAACAAATCGAGAAAATGGACTCGGAATTGAAAAAACATATTCTGAATTCTGACCAAACTGACTGGTGGAATAAGATTGAATTAAAATTTCAGCGTAAATAAAAGCTAGCAGTAAACAAATGAAATACTTTAAACGAAATTGGAATGAAACACGCGGAGACCAATATGACAGTTGGGGAAAATCAGTTTGGTTTTTCGAGACGGACAATAATGGAGAAGTTTTAAGACAAATTGAGGTTTATGATAATGGAAAAATCTTAAGATATGATAACCAAAATATTGAGGACGAATTTGGAGGTCTTGCCGACCAAAATCTTGATTTGAACGAATTTAATGAGTTTTCAATAGAAAAAGAAGAGTTTGAAAATAAATGGAAATAAAAGCATGCGTACAACAATATACAACAGCAATTACGGCGGATTCGACTGCGTCCGAATCCATCTAAAATTGCTAACGTCAGTGCCAAACCGAAAAATAGTAATTTAAAACCCCTAACTGACAGTTATACAAAACCGTTAACGAAAACACTAAAAATTTCCTTCAAAAAATCCATTGCTCAATTCATAGACTTTGTTTACTTTAGTTGCTATGACGGAAGTAGAAATTGAAAAAGAAAATGCAGCCATTGCACAAGCTTACAAAGAGTTACTCAGAGTAAGTTATCAGACCTTAAGCAAAGACGATAAAAAATTAATTCGTCATGCTTTTGAGGTCGCTCTAGATGCGCACAAAGATCAACGTCGCAAATCTGGTGAGGCTTATATTTTTCATCCTATTGCTGTTGCAAAAATTGTTGCCCAAGAGATAGGTTTAGACGCTACTTCTATAGCTGCTGCATTGCTTCATGATGTGGTTGAAGACAATCCTAATTATACTATTGCAGATATGGAGCGTCTTTTTGGCGAAACTGTTGCGCGTATTGTAGATGGTCTTACAAAAATATCTGTCCTCAATAAGGAAATGGATGTATCGCTACAGGCAGAGAATTTCCGTAAGATGTTGCTAACGCTTAATGAAGATGTACGTGTTATCATCATTAAAATTGCAGATCGTTTGCACAACATGCAAACGATGGACTCTATGCGTGCAGATAAGCAAGTAAAAATAGCATCAGAAACCTTATACATTTATGCTCCATTAGCACATAGAATTGGGCTTTATAATATTAAAACAGAACTTGAAGATTTAGGTTTAAAGTATACCGAGCCCGAAGTCTACAATGACATTTTAGAAAAAATGCAAGAAAGTAAGGAAGAACAAGATGCTTACATTAAAGCCTTTTCTAAAGTCATTGAAAAATCCTTAAATAAAGAAGGTCTTAACTACGAAATTAAAGGTCGACCAAAATCCATTTTCAGTATAAGACGGAAAATGGTAAAACAAGGTGTTTCGTTTGACGAGGTGTACGACAAGTTTGCAGTTAGAATTATTTACAAATCAGACTTTGAAAACGAAAAGTTTCTGGCATGGAAAATTTACTCTATCGTAACAGACCACTTTACACCAAACCCAATTCGTTTGCGCGATTGGATTTCGTCACCAAAATCTACAGGCTACGAAGCATTGCACATTACTGTTGTAGGACCTAAAAGCCGTTGGGTAGAAGTACAAATTCGTAGTGAGCGCATGAACGAGATTGCCGAAAAAGGCTACGCTGCACACTACAAATACAAAAATGCCAACGACAAAGAGGATAATTTAGATTTATGGATTAACAGACTTCAAGAAGCTTTAGAAAATAACGAAGCTAATGCGGTGGATTTTGTAGAGCAGTTTAAACTCAATTTATATTCAAAAGAAATCTTTGTGTTTTCACCCAAAGGTGACTTAAAATCTTTACCCAAAGGTGCTACTCCACTAGACTTTGCATTTAGTATTCATACAGAAGTTGGTATGAAAACTCGTGGTGCAAAAGTCAACGGAAAACTCGTACCGCTTAGTCACGAGCTACAAAGTGGTGATCGTGTAGAAATATTAACCTCAGATAATGCCAAACCAAACGCCAACTGGTTAGATTACGCAACCACTGCCAGAGCACGTAGCAAAATTAAATCGGCATTAAACGCACACACCAAAGAAATTGCGGAAGAAGGCAAGGAAATTCTTAGACGTAAGTTAAAGCAACTTAAAATTACACTCAATGAAAAAAGTGTGAATGAGTTGGTGAATTACTTTAAGCTAAAAACCTCTTTAGATTTATTTTATCGTGTGGGTATTGGCACTATAGACAACACCAAACTCAAAGCTTTTGCTTCATCAAGGAGCAACGCCTTTATGAGTTATATAAAGAGTAAAATCCGTAAGCCAGACGTACCTAATAAAGATATAGACAAGGAAGAGATTACCTCTAAGTATGATATGCTTGTTTTTGGTAAGGAGGAAGAGCGTCTAAACTATACGCTTGCCAATTGTTGCAACCCTATTCCTGGCGACAAAGTGTTCGGTTTTGTGACTATTAATGATGGCATTAAAGTTCATAAAAAGAACTGTCCAAATGCGGTGAGTTTACAGTCTAATTATGCTTACCGAATTATGTCTGCTAAGTGGATAGATTCCTCTCAACAGACCTACACATCGCATATTAAGTTATCTGGCATAGACAATCTTGGTTTGGTAAACGATATCACAAAACTTATTTCTGAAAACCTTCATGTAAACATGAAAAGTATAAGTTTTTCTAGTGATGATGGCATTTTTAATGGAGACATAACTGTTGAAGTAAAAAACCAAACCATGCTTAAAAACCTTATTGATAAGCTTAAAAAAATCAATGGTATTGATAAAGTAGTAAGGGTTTGATTTTAACGGATTAAAAAGTCTTGAAAACTTGTTCATTTCTTTCAACTTTAATCGTAAATTAAATCATCCTTATCCTATATTTTTACGTAAATTTGCACCTTAATTATGAATGCAACAACAGAAGAAAGTAATCAGGAAATTGTAAAACGTGTTTTTACACAATTCCTTGAAGATAAAGGTCATAGAAAAACACCTGAACGTTACGCTATACTTCAGGAAATCTACGATAGTGAGGAACATTTTGATATAGAATCTTTGTACATCAAAATGAAAAATAAAAACTATCGTGTGAGTAGAGCAACACTTTACAATACCATAGAATTACTTTTAGAATGTAGCCTTGTTAGAAAACATCAATTTGGTCAAAACCAAGCGCATTACGAAAAATCTTATTTTGATAAGCAACACGACCATGTTATTCTTACTGATACAGGAGAGGTTATAGAATTCTGCGATCCTCGTATTCAATCTATTAAAAAAACCATAGAAGAGGTTTTTGATATCGAAATAACTAATCACTCACTATATTTTTACGGCAACCGTAAAAAAGACGACTAACTAATTTTTTAAAATGGCAGTAGACTTACTACTTGGATTACAATGGGGAGATGAAGGCAAAGGAAAAATTGTCGATGTATTTACCTCTAAATACGATATTATTGCACGCTTTCAAGGTGGCCCAAACGCTGGTCATACTTTAGTTTTTAATGGCAGAAAGCATGTATTACATACTATACCTTCTGGTATTTTTCATGACAACACTGTAAACCTTGTTGGTAATGGTGTAGTTATAGATCCTGTGATTTTTAAAAAGGAATTAGACAAATTAGACGAACAAAATGTTGATTATAAAAAATCCCTCTGCATCTCGCGTAAGGCACATATCATTTTACCTACGCATCGCTTACTGGATGCTGCGAGCGAAGCTTCAAAAGGAAAAGCAAAAATAGGCTCTACACTTAAAGGTATTGGTCCAACTTACATGGACAAAACTGGTAGAAATGGTATTAGAGTTGGTGATATTGAGTTAGCCAACTGGAAAGATAAATATAGAGCTTTAGCAGATAAGCATGAAGCTATGATTGCTTTCTACGATGTAGATATACAGTATGATTTAAAAGAGCTTGAAGCAGATTTCTTTGAGGCCATTGAAACGCTTAAAACATTAAAGTTTATAGATTCTGAAGAGTATGTTCACCAAGCACAACAATCTGGTAAAACTATTTTGGCAGAAGGTGCTCAAGGATCGCTTTTAGATATAGATTTTGGTACATACCCATTTGTAACATCATCTAATACAACTGCTGCTGGTGCTTGTACAGGTTTAGGTGTTGCTCCAAGCCAAATAGGTGAAGTCTTTGGTATTTTTAAAGCATATACAACACGTGTTGGTTCTGGTCCTTTTCCAACGGAATTGTTTGATGAAGACGGAGAAACCATGGGTCGTGTTGGTCACGAATTCGGTGCTACAACGGGTCGTCCTAGACGTTGTGGTTGGTTAGATTTGGTCGCATTACGTTATGCTTGCCAAGTTAATGGAGTTACACAATTAATTATGATGAAAGGCGACGTACTTTCTGGTTTTAATAAATTAAAAGTATGTACAGCTTACAATTATAAAGGTGAAACCATCACGCACCTACCATACAACATTGAAGAAGAGAACGTATCACCAATTTATACAGAAGTAAAAGGCTGGTCCGAA
Source organism: Winogradskyella sp. ABM4_392 (assembly GCF_056160445.1). Taxonomy (NCBI): domain Bacteria; kingdom Pseudomonadati; phylum Bacteroidota; class Flavobacteriia; order Flavobacteriales; family Flavobacteriaceae; genus Winogradskyella; species Winogradskyella sp. ABM4_392. The sequence goes on along the minus strand of NZ_JBSWXE010000008.1, from coordinate 7,680 downwards.
GATTTAACTGGTATGACAGAAGCATCTCAATTACCAGACGCTTTTAATGCATATGTTGAGTTTTTAGAAAAAGAGCTTAACATTCCTATTACGATAGTATCTGTTGGTCCAGACCGTAAGCAGACCATCGTTAGGAAAACGGTATAATTTTTGAATTTTTAGATTCTGTTAAAAAAACTGTTAACCCATACTAAAGCTAATTGATTAGTGTTATTTTTTAAAAACCATATGGCTTTGAATAGTTTGAAGAATCTAATTTATATTATCATTCTTTGTGTTTCTGCATTAAGTTTTGCACAAGAAAAACAAAAAATCACCATAGAGTATGCTGGTATTGCAACGTCTGATCCTGAAATTGAAGATGGAGCTTTAGTGTTTCTACGAGATGAATCTCAGCAAGTACATTTTATTCATAAAGGAGTAAATATGTGGTGCGATAAAGCTGTATATTTTGAAGACCAAGACTACATAGAAGCATACAGCAACGTTAACATGAAACAAGGCGATTCGATTACTATGGTCGCCAAATACATAGATTATAGTGGTAAAACAGAGATTGCTGTTGCAAAAGGTGATGTAGTATTAACCGAACCGAATTCAGTTTTAACAACCGATAAATTATACTTCGACAGAACTCGGCAATTAGCATATTATAATACAAGTGGTAAAGTTGTAAGAGATTCTTCTGGTACTATTACAAGCCAGATCGGTCGTTACTATATGAATTCTAAAAAGTATCAGTTTACAAAAGATGTAGTACTAGTAAATCCTGATTATACTTTAAACACAGAGCGCCTCGATTTTTTTCCTGATAATGGCCATGCTTATTTGTTTGGCCCTTCAACAATTGTTGGCGAGGAAAGTAATATTTATACTGAGCGTGGTTTTTATGATACAAATGCCAATACTGGTTATTTTCAACGTAATGCAAAAATAGATTATGACAATCGCACCATAGAAGGAGATAGTATCTACTTTGACCGTGATCGTAGTTTTGCTTCTGCTACTAATAACATTACCGTTACAGATACAATTAATAATAGCATCGTAAAAGGCCATTATGCCGAAGTTTGGCGCGATAAAGATTCGGTTTTTATTACCAAACGTGCTTTAGCAATTACTGTACAAGAAAAAGATTCGGTGTATTTACATGCAGATACATTGATGGTAACTGGTAAAGAAGATCATCGCATCACAAGAGCTTATTACAATGCCAGACTTTATAAAAGCGATTTGGCAGGTAAGGCAGATTCTATACATGTAGACCACAAAACAGGATTAACTGAACTTATTAATCTTAGCAGATATAGTTCTACAGATGCTTTTGCTACAGCTCGAAAGCCTATACTATGGAATATTGGCAACCAAATGACAGGTGATACTATTCATCTAATTTCTAATACCGAAACTGAAAAACTAGACTCTCTAAAAGTATTCAATAATGCATTTTTGGTTAGTAAGGACACCATTAGTGAAGATGGCTACAATCAAATAAAAGGTCAGCGACTCATTGGTTTGTTTAGAGATAATGAATTATATAATGTAGATATCATTAAAAATGCCGAAACCATTAGGTACATGCGAAATGAAACCAATGAACTAATTGGTATTCAAAAATCAAAATCTGGTAGTATTAATATTCAAATTGTAGAACAAGCCATAGAAGAAGTGAGATTCATCAATCAAATTGATGGCAATATTTTCCCAGAACCTGATTTTCCTAGAAACGCAAGACGTCTAAGAGGTTTTGATTGGCGTGGTGAAGAACGCCCAGGATCTGTTGAGGATTTGTTTAAAGATGATCCACCTTTAGTATTACCTAAAATTTCTGGATTAGAGGATTATGTTCCACCTGAAGATTTTGTGGATGACAGCTTAGCGGAACGTGTTGAAGAAGCTGGTAAAGTTACACCAAACAAACCTAATAAGGCTGCACAAAATCTTCCAAAAAAGGAAGAAAAGAAAACTGATTCAAAAGAAAGCAAACCCCAAAAAGAACAAATTACAACACCACCAAAAGTGGATTGGACACCAAAAAATAAACCTACTGAGGTTTCTGAAAAAAAGAAAAAACTGAAAGCAAAAGGAGGACTATAATTGCTAAACGATTTTTTTAAATATCAAGCACAAACCACACCTCATCCTTTAGCTATGGAAATTAGCCATGCCAAAGGTTCGTATATTTTTGATAAAAACGGAAAATCCTATTTAGACTTTGTAGCTGGTGTTTCGGCTTGTTCCTTAGGTCATTCGCACCCTAAAGTAGTGAATGCTGTAAAAAAGCAACTAGACCAGTACTTACATGTAATGGTTTATGGAGAATATATTCAAGAACCAGCATTAGAACTTACTAAACTTATAGCAAAGCATCTTCCAGAACCTCTAGAAACCACATATCTTGTAAACTCTGGGACTGAAGCTATAGAAGGTAGTTTAAAACTTGCTAGACGCTTCACAAGCAGAACAGAAATTATTGCTGCTAAAAATTCGTATCATGGCAATACAATGGGTTCCTTAAGTCTTATGGATTATGAAGAACGTAAGGCACCTTTTTTACCGCTAATTCCAGATATAAAACATATAACATTCAATTCTGAAGCTAACCTAAAACAGATTACAAATAAAACAGCTGCCGTCATTTTAGAAACCATACAAGGTGGTGCTGGTTTTATTGAACCTGAAAACAATTATCTTAAAAAAGCACAACAACGTTGTAACGAGGTTGGTGCAGTTTTAATTTTAGATGAAATTCAGCCAGGAATTGGAAGAACAGGTAAACTATTTGGCTTTGAAAACTATAATTGTCAACCAGATATTGTTGTTACTGGTAAAGGTCTTGGTGGAGGTCTGCCTATTGGTGCATTTACGGCATCTAGAGATATGATGCTAACACTAAGCGATAATCCGAAACTAGGACACATAACTACCTTTGGAGGTAATCCTGTAATTGCAGCAGCAGCTTTAGCCACTTTAAAAGAAATAACAGAGTCAACTATTATTGAAGACACGCTCAAAAAAGAAAAATTAATAAGACAACACCTTAACCACAAACACATCAAAGAAATTAGAGGAAAAGGATTAATGTTAGCTGCAATGGTAGATAATTCAGAAATAACTAATGACGTTATCCTTAAAGCTAAAGAAGAAGGATTGATTTTATTTTGGTTACTTTTTGAACCAAAAGCCATAAGAATTACACCTCCACTTACTATTTCTAACGAAGAAATTATTAAAGGTTGTAAAATAATCACTTCAATATTAGACAGTATCTAATCCTTACTTTTTATTTTAATTTACTGATTTACAAACAATAACAAACTTTAATCAAAGTTTAAATCAATGTTAATTAATTTGTTAAAAACAAAAACGCAATTGACCTCTAACATTTGATGATAACTGTAATTTAGATTAGTGAATCTTAAAACCGCTTATGAATTATAGTCACGAAGACGAAAACTATCCGCTTACAAGATTTGAATCCATGTTAAAAACAAATGATATTTTGTTTTTCGATTCAAATGAATTTGAAAACATCATCCATCATTATCTCGAAAATGGAAAAATTGCTTTAGCAAAACGTGCCATTAAACTTGGATTAGAACAACACCCAACGTCTATCAATCTCAGACTATTTCAAGTAGAAATTTTAGTGATTGAAAATAAATTCAGTGAAGCAGATGAGATATTAGACATGCTACATGAGATAGAACCTAATAACGAAGAGATTTACATTCAAAAAGCCAATGTGCTTTCTAAACAAGACGAGCATGAAAAAGCGATTAATACACTTTTAATTGCCATAGATATATCTTCAACACCAGAGGACGATTCTGATTTGTATGCCCTTGTTGGTATGGAATATTTGTTCCTAGATCAGTTTGAAAATGCTGTGATTTACTTTAAAAAATGTTTGGAAAGCGACACTTCAGACTATTCTGCGTTGCATAATATAGTTTATTGTTATGATTTCCTTGATCAAAATCAAGAAGCTATAAGCTATCTCAATAACTTTTTAGATTCTAATCCTTATTGTGAAGTGGCTTGGCATCAGTTAGGACGTCAGTATTTCACCATAAAGGATTATGCAAAAGCTAATGCTGCTTTCGATTTCGCAATCATCTCTGATGATACTTTTGTAGGTGCTTATATTGAGAAAGGTAAAGTTTTAGAAAAACTAAAGCAATACGAAGAAGCTATAGAAAACTACAAAGTAACTTTAGCTCTTGATGAACCTACATCATTCGCTTTACTTAGAATTGGGTATTGTTATGAAAAACTTGGTCAAGATGATTTAGCTGTACAGTTTTTTAATAAAACTATTGAAGATGATGCCTTGTTAGATAAAGGCTGGATTGCTATTACCAAATTCTACATGAAGCGCTTAGACTACAATAAAGCGCTGAAGTTTATTAAAAAAGCTGTAAATATTGATGGTGAAAATGTATTGTACTGGAAGCTTTATGCCACCATCAACAAGCGACTAAATTTCTTGGAAGAAGCCGAAATAGGATATAAACGTACACTAGAACTTGGTAACTATGAACTAGACACGTGGTTAGATCGTTCCGATATTCTAATTGCTTTAGGAGAATACGATGCCTCTATTTATAACCTTATTCAAGCGGCAGAATTTTATCCTGAAAACCCTGAAATTGAGTACAGACTTGGTGGTTTATACTTTACAACACATCAAACTCAAGAAGGACGTTTTCACCTAAAAAATGCTCTGAGGCTAAATATAGATTATAGTTTCATTGTTTCAGAACTCTTTCCTATGCTTAACGATAGACCAATGATTAAAGCTATAATTTCGGAAGCAAAGAAGACTTCAGACTAAAAAAATCCATACCTTAGCACTTCTTATAAAAAAAGAAATGCAACGACGTTTTTTAGACTATCTTATTATCGCTTTTAAAGGTGTAGCCATGGGAGCTGCTGATGTTGTTCCAGGTGTTTCTGGTGGTACTATAGCCTTTATTTCTGGTATTTACGAAGAACTTATTGAAAGCATAGACAAAGTAAATCTTGGTGTTTTTAAAGTGTGGAAACAACAAGGTTTTAAAGTTGCTTGGAAATCTATCAATGGCTCTTTCCTTTTGGCATTATTTTCTGGAATAGCTATTAGTATTTTGTCTTTAGCAAAACTTATAAAATGGCTTTTACACAACGAGCCTGTTTTGTTGTGGTCTTTCTTTTTTGGGCTGGTCTTAGCAAGTATACTCTATATCGCAAAGCAAATAAAAGGTTGGTCGCCAAAAATAATCATTGCCATAATAGCAACTTCTGCCCTATCCTACTACATTACATTAGCAGAACCATTTGCGTCACCAGACAGTCCTTTTTATTTATTATTCTGTGGATTCATTGCCATCATTGCTATGATTTTACCAGGAGTTTCAGGTGCATTTATACTTTTAATTTTAGGTGCCTATCAAACTGCAATTGACACCATAAACAATTTACGAGATGGATTGGTTACAGGTAATATGGAATTATTTAAAGACGCCTTGTTAAAGTTTGTATTACTTGCTATTGGTGCAGTAGTTGGATTAAAAGTGTTTTCAAAAGCACTTAACTGGATGTTTAAACATCAAAAAAACCTAACACTTGCCATATTAACCGGTTTTATGATTGGCTCTCTCAACAAAATTTGGCCGTGGAAAAAAATCTTAAAAACCAGAATTAATTCCGAGGGAGAAGAAGTAACACTATTAGACCAAAGCATCTTACCGTCAGCTTATGAAGGAGATAACCAAATGATGTTAGCCGTTATATTTATTGTGGTTGGTTTTGTAGCTATTTTAATTTTAGAGCGTTTAGGAGATCAAAAGAATAAAATCTAATGCAAAGCACCAGAACTTTTAAGGATCGTATTTTTTTGGTCATAAAAGGGCTGGCAATGGGAGCTGCCAACAAAGTTCCTGGTGTATCTGGTGGTGTTGTAGCCTTTGTAGCCGGTTTTTACGAAGAGTTTATTTACTCGCTTCAGCGTGTTAATAAAACTGCTTTTAAGTTACTTTTCAATGGTCGTTTTAAAAGTTTTTATCAGTATATCAATGGTAAATTCCTAGGGCTTTTATTCTTAGGAATGGTGGTTAGTTATTTTAGTGTTTCTAAAATACTTGATTACCTCATTGTTAACTTTCAGCTTTATGTTTGGAGCGCATTTTTCGGGATGATACTAGGCTCTATCTATTACATCAGTAAAGACTTTAAAGCCTGGAACAGTAAAACAATTATAGCACTAATCCTTGGTGCAGTTGTTGGTATAAGTATTAGTTTTTTAGATCCTGCAAAAGAAAACGACAATCTATGGTTTGTATTTTTCTGTGGTATTATTAGCGTCTCTGGTATGACGCTTCCCGGATTTTCGGGCTCGTTTATATTAATTCTACTCGGAAATTATGTGCTTCTTCTAGTGGACTCTGTTAATGCACTTTATGATACTATTTCAGATATATTTACTGGTAATTTTGAGTTTATTAAAAATGAAGCTCGAATTAGAATGCTTAAAGTGCTTGGCATATTTACCTTAGGTTCTGTAACAGGTTTGGTGACCTTTTCGCATGTATTAAATTACATTTTACATCATTATAAAAATATTACACTGGCAACTATTGTTGGCTTTATTATTGGATCGCTTGGTGTGGTTTGGCCATGGAAAGAAACTGTCTACAAAACAAGCATGGATGGTAGTTATATTTTAGATTCTACTGGTAAACAAGTCATTGCAAATTACAAGCGTTTTTTCCCAGAAGCGACTACCGAAACTTATATTGCAATTGCGTATATTGGCTTAGGAATTCTCATTGTTTTGGGATTAGAATGGTATGGACAACGCACAAGACAAATCAAAGCTTAAATTCGGACTGGTAGGAAAAAACATTTCCTATTCATTTTCAAGAGGATATTTTGCAGACAAATTTTCAAACGAAGGTTTACCGCATACTTATGTGAATTTTGATTTAGAATCAATTGACGAACTAAAGGAGATAATTGAAAATACTTCAAACTTAAAAGGTCTTAACGTTACCATTCCTTACAAAGAAGAAGTGATTACGCTACTAGACAAATTGAATAAACGTGCCAAAAAGATAGGTGCAGTTAATACTATAAAAATAAAAAAAGGCAAATTAATTGGTTTTAACACCGATTATGATGGTTTCAAAAACTCATTAAAGCCACATTTAAAAAAATATCATAAAAATTCTTTAATTCTGGGTACAGGTGGAGCTTCTAAAGCTATTGCTCATGCCTTAAAGAAACTTGGCATTAAATATCATTATGTATCACGTACCAAAAAAGAAGGAGTTACCTATACCTATTCTGAATTGACTGAAGATATTATTGCTTCATTTCAAATCATTATAAACTGTACACCAATAGGTACTTTTCCCAATATAAATGAATGTCCTGATATTCCTTACAATGGTATTACAGACAAACATATTTTGTATGATCTTATCTATAATCCTGAAGAAACTAAGTTCCTTAATTGTGGGAAATTAAAAGGAGCTACAATTATTAATGGTTTAGAAATGCTAAAACTACAGGCCGAAAAATCTTGGCAAATCTGGAATAAGTAGTGATTAGTGATTAGTGATTAGTGATTAGTGATTAGTGATTAGTGATTAGTGATTAGTGATTAGTGATTAGTGATTAGTGATTAGTGATTAGTGA
>NZ_JBSWXE010000007.1:0-127586 GCF_056160445.1 Winogradskyella sp. ABM4_392 | reverse complement strand
CAAGATGCAGTAGATGCCGGAGGCTTTAGCAACAGTGTGTTAGCAGACGGAGACAGTCCGGCAGATACCAATGTCGATGACACGAGTGATGATGGTGATGACACGGATGGTAACACAGAAGATGATCCAACAGAAACCACCATCGCAGAAGCTCCAAGTATCGAAGCGGTTAAGACCGTAGCAATCACGAATGACGTTGTACCAGTAGGGGCAAGTTTAGGCGACACGGTAGAATATACAATCACGGTAACCAACACCGGAAATGTGACCTTAGATGGAGTAGCGATAGCTGATACGTTTGTAGACGCCAATGGCACCCCACTGACCTTATTAACAGGTCCAACGTTCGTCAGTGCGGATGCCGGCAGTTTAGAAGGCGACTTATTGGTCGGCGAGACGGCTACGTATACAGCGACCTATGTGATCGAGCAGGATGCAGTAGATGCCGGAGGCTTTAGCAACAGTGTGTTAGCCGATGGAGACAGTCCAGCGGACACGAATGTTGATGACACGAGTGATGATGGAGATGACACGGATGGCAACACTGAAGATGATCCAACAGAAACGACGATTTCACAGGACCCAATGTTAGCTATTGAAAAGACTAGTAGTTTAGACTTAGGTGCTGATGGTATAGCAACTGTTGGTGATATTATAACATATACATACACAATTACTAACACAGGTAATGTTACAATTTTTGATGTAAGTGTTACAGAGGATGCTATAGATTTCACAGGAACAGGAGTATTACCAACACCTACTTATGTGAGTGGAGGTAGTGATGAAGATGGTGAAGGTGATCTAGAAGATATGGTAGTAGGAGCAGGTACAATAGTTTATACTGCAACTTATGCCTTAACTCAAGCTGATATTGATGCAGGTATAATTACAAATCAAGCTGTTGCTAGTGGAACAGGTCCTTTAGGTGATGGCGTTACTGATGATAGTGATGATCCAACGAATCCAACAGGTAATGATGATCCAACAGATGCTGTAATTCCACAGTTACCAACATTATCTATAGAAAAAACGAGTAGTCTGGACTTAGGTGCTGATGGTATAGCAACAGTAGGTGATGTAATCACTTATAACTATACAGTAATTAACACTGGTAATGTTACAGTTTTCGATGTTAATGTAACAGAGGATGCTGCAGACTTCACAGGAACAGGAGTATTACCAACACCAACTTATGTGAGTGGTGGTAGTGATGAAGATGGTGAAGCTGATCTTGAGGATATGATAGTAGGTTCAGGAACGATAGTTTACACAGCAACTTATGCATTAACTCAAGCTGATATCGATGCAGGAATTGTTACTAATCAAGCTGTTGCTAATGGAACAAATCCTTTAGGCGGTAGTGTATCTGATGATAGTGATGATCCAACGGATCCAACAAGTACGGACGATCCAACTGATACTAGTATTCCACAATCTCCAAGTTTGAATATTGAGAAGACAAGTAGTTTAGATACAGGAGCAGATGGAGTTGCTGATGTAGGTGATATTATCACATATACGTATACAGTTACTAACACAGGTAATGTTACAATTTTCGATGTTAGTGTTACAGAGGACGCTGCAGACTTCACAGGAACAGGTACTTTACCAACACCAACTTATTTAAGCGGTGGAAGTGATGAAGATGGTGAAGCAGATCTTGAGGATATGATTGTAGGCTCAGGAACGATAGTTTATACAGCAACTTATGCATTAACTCAGGCTGATATTGATGCAGGAATTGTTACTAATCAAGCAGTTGCTAATGGAACTGATCCTTTAGGTGGTAGTGTGTCTGATGATAGTGATAATGGAGATGATACAGATGGTAATACAGAAGATGATGTAACAGATACTGAAATAACTCAAGTACCAATGATAAGTCTTATTAAGACAACATTACCTCTTGAAGACACAAATGGTGATGGTATTGAAGGTAGTCTAGGAGATATAATTTCTTATGTATTTGTTGTTGAAAATACAGGTAATGTTACATTAACTAATATTGAAGTTGAAGATTTATTACCAGGTATAAATCTAGTTGGAGGACCTATTTCACAGTTGCTTCCAGGTGAAGTTGACAGTACAACTTTTACTGCGACTTATGAGATTACTCAAGTTGATCTAGATACAGGATTTGTAATAAATTCTGCAAACGTAACAGCTGAGAGTCCAGGAGGAGATTTAGGAGATCCAACAGATGATGTAAGAGATACAAGTGATGACCCTAATGATACTAATGATAATGATGATAACGGTGATGGTGACCCAGATGATCCAACAGTAACTCCAGTTAATTCAATCTTTGATATAGAAGTAACTAAAGTTGTTGATGAAATTCGACCTGTAGTTGGAGATGAAGTAGTATTCACTATTGAAGTAGCTAATATTGGAAATGTTACTGCAACTAACGTCGTTATAAGCGAACAAATACCAACAGGTTATGTATTTGTATCAGCTATAACTACAGCAGGAACATATTCAGAGTTTGATGGTGAATGGACAGTTGGTCTGTTAGATCCTGATCAGGTAGAAATTTTAGAAATAACAGTAGAAGTGTTAGGCTTTGGTGACTATGCAAATACAGCATTTGTTGATAATGCAGATGGTGGTGTAGATATAGACCCTGTAAACGATGAAGGTACAGCGTCTGTAGATCCGATATGTTTAACCATCTATAACGAATTCTCTCCAAATGGAGATGGAATAAATGAAACATTCGTAATAGACTGTATAGAACGTTTCCCAAATAATAAGTTAGAAGTCTATAACAGATGGGGTAACATCGTGTACTCTGAAAATGGATATCTAAATGATTGGGATGGAAGTTCTAATGGTAGAGCAGTGATTAATCAATCTGATAAGTTACCTGTAGGAACATATTATTATGTACTTGACTTAGGTGATGGATCAGAACCAAGAGTAGGATGGTTATATATAAATAGATAAGTAAACAACTATAGAAAAAAGACAGAAAGATGATACGTATATTATCAAAAGCAAGTTTAATTTTAATGGTGTTTACTACACTATTAGCAACTGATTTAAATGCGCAGCAAGACCCTCAATACACGCATTACATGTATAATACATTGAGTGTAAATCCAGCTTATGCTGGCCAGAGGGAGACATTGAGTGTTGTAGGTTTGCACAGATCACAATGGGTTGGTATTGATGGAGCACCACAAACACAATCTTTAGGTATTCATTCACCATTGCGTAATGAGCGTATTGGTTTAGGACTAAATATTGTAAGTGATGCTCTAGGTCCAGTGAGAGAAACTTACCTAGATGCTAATTTTTCTTACACCATTCCATTAAATGCTAATGATCTAAAATTATCATTTGGCGTAAAAGGAGGTTTCCATAACTTACAATCAGATTGGTCTTTAGGTGTTATTCGAGAAGTTGGTGACCCTACATTTGCAGATAATTTAAGCACATGGTCTCCAACTATAGGAGCAGGTTTATACATGCATACTAGAAAGTGGTATTTAGGATTAGCAGTCCCAAATTTTTTAGAGACAGAACATTATGATGATGTTCAGGTTTCTTTAGCTAGTGAGCGAATGCATTTTTATGCAATTGGTGGATATGTTTTTAATCTAAGTGAGACTCTAGAATTAAAGCCAGCGTTTTTAGTAAAAGGAGTTTCAGGTGCACCATTAATCGCAGATGTTTCAGCAAACTTTTGGTACAAAAAGAATTTAACTGCCGGTTTAGCGTGGAGATGGGATGATTCTGTTAGTGCTCTTGTAGGTTTTCAGGCAACACCAGGAATGTTTATTGGTTACGGTTATGATTTAACCACTACAGGCTTAAATAACTATAACAGCGGAACTCACGAAATAACTTTAAGATTTGAAGTGAAGCGATTAGGTAGAATTTTATCACCACGCTTCTTCTAAAAATAAGACTATGAGAACAATTTCAAGATATACAAGTTTAGTTTGTGCAGGCATGTTTGCCTTAGCTGCCTTTGCTCAAAACGGTAAAATAAAAAGTGTAGAAGATGACTACAGAGATTTTGCTTATGTAAAAACAAGTGAAGTCCTTCTCGAAGTAGCCAATAAAGGCTATAAGTCTGCTGAGCTTTTTCAGAAGTTGGGAAATTCCTATTACTTTAGAAATGACATGGAAAATGCAGCTAAATGGTATGGTGAATTATTTACTATGAACGAAGTAATTGATCCTGAGTACTATTTTAGATATGCTTTGGCACTCAAAGGTATAGAAGACTACGAAGAATCTGATAAATGGATGAAGAAGTTCAATGAGCTTAAACCAGATGATATGAGAGGAAGAGCTTTTCTTTCAAAAGTAGATTATAAATCTAATATTGAAGAATTAAGCAGAGATGATATTGAGCCTCATAATTTAGAGATTAATACGGAGCTTTCAGATTTTGGTACTACAGAATATGAAAACGGAATTGTGTTTGCTTCAGCCAGAGGTGGCGGTCGTAAATATCGTTGGAATGAAGAGCCATATCTCGATTTATATTTAGCTGAAAAAACAGAAAATGGTTTTGGAGAAGCAAAAGAAATTGAAGGTAAAGTAAATACAAAATACCATGAGTCTAGTGCAGTATTTTCACCAAATGGAAAATATATGTTCTTTACAAGGAATAACTTCTATAGATTAAAGTATAAAGAAGATGGCACAGGAGTTAACAGACTGCAATTGTATAGAGCTACTTTGAGTGAAGATGGTACTTGGGACGAAATTCATAAAGTGCATTTTAACAGTGAAGATTATAGTGTTGCTCACCCAACATTAAATTTAACAGGAACACGTTTATATTTTGCTTCAGACATGCCAGGTACATTTGGACAGTCAGATATTTTTGTAGTAGATGTAAATGATGATGGTACGCTTGGTAAACCAGAAAACTTAGGACCGTCAATAAATACTGAAGGACAAGAATCATTTCCATTTATGGATACAAGTGGTAATCTATTCTTTTCGTCAACAGGTTTTCCAGGATTAGGAGGCTTAGATGTTTTCAAATCTGAAGAATTAGACCAAAAAGTTGAAGGTGGTTCTAATAGAGATTTTCCAATTGAGAATGTTGGAATGCCAGTAAATAGTTCTGCAGACGATTTTGGTTATTATGAGAATTTAGTAACAAAACGCGTTTACTTTAGTTCTAACAGAGAAGGTGGTAAAGGTAGTGATGACATTTACACGTTTGAAGTACCAGAATGTGAGCAATTAGTTTTTGGAACAGTTCAAGACAAAAAAACAGACGAGCTTATACCTAATGCAACAGTTATTTTATTTGATGGTGAAGGAAAAGAAATAGAGCGTAAAACTGTAGGCGAAGATGCAGCTTTTGAATTTGAGTTAGATTGTGAAATGGAATATCTTATCAGAGGAGAGAAAGAGACTTACATTTCTGATGAAAAACGTTTTACTACACCTAAGAAAAAACAAGAATTACAGTTGCAATTGCTCTTAGAAAAGGATGTACAAGAAATCAATCCTTGTGATGATTTAGCAAAGATTTTAGACATTCCAATCATCTATTTTGACTTTGATAAGTATAACATTAGATACGATGCAGAGATTGAGCTTCAAAAAGTATTAGCTGTACTTAACAAATATCCAACAATGAATATAGATATTCGTTCACACACAGACTGTAGAGGACTAGCAGACTATAATGAGAGATTATCTGATAGAAGAGCAAAATCTACACGTCAGTATTTAATAGATAATGGTATTGCTGCAGAGCGCTTAACAGCTAAGGGTTATGGAGAATCACAATTAGTTAACGACTGTGGTTGTGAGCCAACAAACGAGTCTAGTTGTTCTGAAGAAGAGCATCAGCTTAACAGACGAAGTGAGTTTATTATTACAAGTATAAATGGTAAATCTTGTGATGATAAGGAATAAGATTTCAAGGATATAGAAATAAAAAAATAGCCGTTTAATCACTTAAACGGCTATTTTTTATGAAATCCTTTACCTTTTTTAGACCTTTAGGAGTTAATTTTGCTTTATGATAGAAGAACAGGTCATCCTTGTAGATGAAAACGACAATCAAATCGGCTTAATGCCAAAGATGGAAGCACATGAAAAAGCATTACTTCATAGAGCTTTTTCAGTCTTTGTTTTTAATGATAATAACGAGTTAATGCTTCAGCAACGCGCATTGCATAAGTATCATTCACCTGGTTTGTGGACTAATACTTGTTGCAGTCATCAACGAGATGGAGAAACTAATTTAAAAGCAGGTAAAAGACGATTACAAGAGGAAATGGGATTTGTAACTGAATTGGAAGAGACAACCTCATTTATTTACAAAGCACCTTTTGATAATGGATTAACGGAGCACGAGTACGATCATATTATGATTGGATATTACAATGATGAGCCCAATATTAATGAAGATGAAGTTGCCGATTGGAAATGGATGAATTTAGAAGATGTCAAAGTTGATATAGCATTACATCCTGAGAAATATACAGCTTGGTTTAAAATCATTTTCGATAAATTTTATGAATTTATAAACGTAAAAAAATCATGAAAGTAACAGTACACAGAAAAGCACATTTTAATGCAGCACATAGACTTTACAGAAAAGACTGGAGCTTTGAAAAAAACGATGCTGTTTTTGGTTTGTGTAACAACCCTAATTTCCATGGTCATAATTACGAACTTATTGCTAGTGTAACAGGAGAAATAGATCCTGAAACAGGTTATGTTATAGACGTAAAGATTTTAAAAGACATCATTAAATCTGAAGTAGAAGATGCTTTTGATCATAAGAATCTTAATGTTGAAGTGCCAGAATTTCGAGACCTTAATCCAACTGCTGAAAACATAGCTGTTGTTATTTATAATAAAGTAAAAGCCAAATTAGACCCTAAATTTCACTTAGAAATTACATTGTACGAAACACCACGTAATTTCGTAACCTATTCAGGAGAATAATTAATGAAGAATAAACTTTATCCTTTAAAATTTAAACCCATATTAAAAGATAAAATTTGGGGAGGAACCAAGCTTTCAAAACAGTTTAATAAACCATCTAATTCTAAACAATTAGGAGAAAGTTGGGAGATTAGTACTGTGCCAGGAGATATCTCAGAGGTTGTAAATGGAGAGTTTAAAACTCAAAACCTACAGGATTTATTAGAGCTATATAAAGGAGAATTAATAGGCGAGAAGAACTATGAGAGGTTTGGTAATGATTTTCCATTATTAATTAAATTTATTGATGCCAAACAAGATTTAAGTATTCAGTTACATCCAGATGATGAATTAGCCAAAGCTAGGCATAATTCTTATGGTAAAACCGAAATGTGGTACGTTATGCAAGCAGATAAAGATGCTAGTCTTATAGTTGGCTTCAACCAAAAAATTGATAAAGAAACATATCTAAGGCATTTTAAAGAAAATACACTTGCTCAAATTGTGAATTTTGATAAAGTAAAAGATGGTGATACCTACTTTATTGAAGCAGGTCGAGTTCATTCCATAGGAGCTGGCGTATTACTTGCAGAAATACAACAAACAAGTGACGTCACTTACCGTGTCTATGATTGGGATAGAGTTGACGAAGAGGGTAACGAACGCGAACTGCACAATGACATAGCTATAGATGCTTTTAAATTTGATTTAAAAGACGATTTCAGAGTTAATTATAGTAAAGAAAAGAATGAATCAAATGAAATGGTAAGTTGTCCCTTTTTTACTACGAATTATTTAGAATTAGATAGTGAATTGGTTAAAGAAAACACACATGATTCATTTCTAATATACATGTGTATAGATGGAGAAGTGGAAGTTGTGACAGATGATACAAGAGAACTGATTTCAAAAGGAGAAACCATTCTTATTCCTGCAGCAATTAAAGATTTTAAATTGTCTACCAACAGTGCAAAACTACTCGAAGTTTACGTTTAAATATTGATAAAGTGTATCAAGTATTCCGTACATTTGTACCCAAATTAACATAGATTATGGCAAATAAAAGAGATTTAAAAAAAGACATTAATTACGTTTTTGGTGATATTATTGAAGCGGTTTATTACTGGGAATTAGAAAACACAGAAAAGCCGACTAAAGAAAGCGATGCTATTATTGATGAAGCAATTGCGTCTTTTGATGAATTAATTGCTCGCGTTAACGATAGAAGTGTAGAAGATGCAAAAGCGCATTTTAAAGCAATTAATAACGACCTTGAATCTAAAGGTAGAGCATTAATCGAAAGAATTAATAAATTAAAATAAAAGGACTTGCAAAATTGAATTTAAGGTTTAATTTTGCGTCCGCTTTTGCCGATATAGCTCAGCTGGCTAGAGCAGCTGATTTGTAATCAGCAGGTCGTGGGTTCGAGTCCCTCTATCGGCTCTATAATTGAAACTCTAATTACGATTTTCGTGGTTAGGGTTTTTTATTTTCTAAAATTCAAAAGGATGAGAAGTTTATCCTGAGCATAGTCGAAGGGAGTTCCTCTCTATCGGCTCTTCAATAAAAAAAGCTCTAAATACAATCTGTAGTTAGAGCTTTTTTTTCAATAAATTAATATTTATTGTTCAGAATTTCTTTCAGTAATAAATTCTCCTAGTTTTTTACCGTAAAATGAATTTTTAATATTTTCTGTTAAACCATTATAGATAGAATCTAAATAAACAGGATTAGCAGAAGGAACTTCATACAAAGCCAAATAAGGTGCTATAATATTGTCTCTGTTGTTTAAAGCAAACTGAATTGTATATGAGTACTTACGTTTAAATAACGTTTCTGAGGCTCTATTTAAAGAGTCTAACGCAATACTGTCATTGTCTTTTTGTGCTAAGAAATTAGCTTCTATAATATCTAAATTCTGATTATTAAATTTTGACATTACTTTGGTATATTCATTTAGCAAATCTTGTGGTTTAGAACCTTTTATTTCAGCATCAAAATTAAAGTTCTTTAATGTAGTTTTTACTTCAGTAACACCCTTGTCTGCAAAAAATGGAATGTAATGTTCATCACCATCATTCTTAAATAATTTGAGGTAAAGTAAGATAGGCTCTTCTAAATTTGTTTTTAAAGTAAATTCTGGTTGACCTGAGATAACCATAGAATCTAAATCTATTATGGAAGAATCAACTTCTTTTTGAAGATATACAACGCCTTTTTTAAGGCCTTTGATACTCCCTTTTAAGGTGAAGTTAGTATCGTTGTCTTCTCCGCAAGAACATACAATTAGCAGTAAAGTTAAAAGGCTCAGTGTTTTATAGAAATTTGTCATATTTAGATTGAAATTTAGCTGCGCAAATATCTTATTTTGAAATTAAAAATGCTAACCACCAGCTGCTAATTGCATTAAAATAGTACAGCCAATTGCAGCAATAGTTCCAACTGCATAGCCAAAAACAGCAAGTAAAACACCAACGGTAGCTAAAGAAGGATGAAAAGCAGATGCTACAATTGGAGCAGAAGCAGCACCACCAACATTGGCTTGGCTACCTACTGCTAAGAAAAAGTAAGGAGCTTTAATAAGTTTAGCCACAAGGATTAATAATAGTGCGTGAATTGTCATCCAAACAATTCCAATTATAATTAATTGCCAATTATCAAAAATTAGGGTAAGATCCATTTTCATTCCAATAGTAGCGACAAGAATATAGATAAATACACTTCCAAATTTACTTGCGCCAGCTCCTTCATAATTTTTAGCTTTCGTAAAGGACAGAAGAATAGCAATAAGCGTTGCAATGCTAATCATCCAGAAGAATGAAGAGCCAAGGAATGTAAATACATTTCTAGTCGTTTCAGATTGAATATTATTAACTAAACTTTCAAAAAATGGAGCTAAATATCCAGCACATAAATGTGCAATACTTACGGTTCCAAAAGCGATAGCAACAATAATCATAAGATCAGTAAGCGACGGATTTCTTTTTACTTTTTCTGAAAATTGAGTAACCTTTTCTTTTAAGCTTTCTATGGAAGATGTATCAGCTTTTAACCACTTATTAATACCATTGCGTTTACCAATACCAAATAAAATGATCGCCATCCAAATATTAGCAACAACGATATCTACGAAAACCATACCTCCATATAGTTTTTGATTATAACCATAAATTTCTAACATGGCAGTTTGGTTAGCTCCACCACCAATCCAACTTCCGGCAAGTGTAGATAATCCTCTCCAAACAGCATCAGCACCAACACCACCAACAGCATCTGGATAAACTAAAGCTACTATAAGGATAGCTATTGGACCACCAATAATGATACCAATTGTACCAGTAAAAAACATTGCAAGCGCTTTCCAGCCCAAATTAAAAACAGCCTTTAAATCTATACTTAGTGTCATTAAGACTAAAGCTGCTGGTAATAAATAACGACTAGCAACATAATATAAATTAGAGCTGTGTTCTGTTTCTACACCTGTTTCAGATACGGTTGTCCATTCAGGTGCAATAAGTCCTGTTGTTGTTAAAACAGCTGGTAACATATATGCCATAAATAAGCCTGGCACTATTTTGTAGAATTTTGCCCAAAAACCAGTTTTAATAGATTCTGTAATAAAGACTAAACCTAATGCAAGCATTAGGAGACCAAATACAATTGTATCGTTAGTAAAAATAGGAGTGTTGTCCATAGTTAGGATTATTAGTTGCTTGCAAAATACCAAAATAAAGGGCAATAAAAAAGTGACTGTTTCCAATCACTTTTCTTCATCTGGTTTATCTTTCTTTTTGGGTTGTCTGTTGTGTTCTTTTAGATGCTGCATTAGCATCCATTCTATTTGTCCGTTGGTACTACGAAACTCATCTGCTGCCCATTTTTCAATGGCTTTTAGCATATCTTCATTTATTCGTAATGCAAAGGCTTTTTTCTTAGACATCAGTATTTAATTTTGTTTTGTAAGCTTCTAATACGCGTATGGCTTCTTCTTTTTTCTGAGTGCCAATTAATAATTTTTTACCATTTTTTAGTTGGAGTTGTATACCAATATCTCCAGATACATTGATGGCTCTTCCTTTAGATTTGTTCCAAAGTGCTCCTCCTTTTAGTCCCCAACCTCCATACTCGGTAATGGCATCATAGTTTCTAACATAGGCTTCATCGATTTCTTGCCATTCTATAAGTTTGAGCTTAAATTGAAATGGGAAGAATTTATAATGGATACCTTTTTCATCAATTCTGGTAATCAGTTTAAAGAAAAATATTATACCTGAAGCTAGTATGAGAACTAATATTACAGATATTAATTCAATAGTTGAAAGACTTTTTGGTTTGTTAATATAGGTATGCAAAAGAATAGCAACAGGAATTATAGTGCTAATAACTATTAACACTATAATCCATGTTTGGTTAAAACGTTGCTCTTCTTTAAAAATTCTCATTATCTATTTTTATCGCGTTCAAAAACTACGCTTGTCCAGCTTTGGCCTATAAATTTAACAGTCCATCCTTCTCTGGCATGTTGGTTTAAGATGTCTTCAAAATTTTGAAATCTGTTTTTAAATCCAAATTTTGGTCTTATAACTTTGTATTCTTTCATGCTTAATGACTTAAAGTTCCTGTATTAACGACTGGTGCAGCCTCTTTATCTCCACAAAGCACAACCATAAGATTACTTACCATTGCTGCTTTACGTTCTTCGTCTAACTCCACAATTTCGTTCTTGTTAAGTTCTTCTATAGCCATTTCTACCATACTTACAGCACCTTCAACAATTTTATGTCTTGCAGCAACAATAGCAGTAGCTTGCTGACGCTTTAGCATAGCATTTGCAATTTCTTGAGCATAAGCTAAGTAACCAATTCGTGCTTCTAAAACTTCAATTCCGGCAATAGATAAGCGCTCATCAATTTCTTTTTCTAAGGCTTCGCTAACTTCGTTTACACTAGAGCGAAGTGTAATATCCTCATCATGTCCTTCATCAGCAAAATTATCGTAAGGATACATACTTGCCAATTTACGTACAGCAGCATCAGTTTGCACACGTACAAAGTTTTCGTAATTATCTACATCAAAAGCTGCTTTGTAAGTGTCTTGTACTCGCCATACCAAGATTGTGCTAATCATTACAGGGTTACCAAGTTTGTCGTTTACTTTAAGACGCTCACTATCAAAATTACTTGCTCTAAGTGAAATTTTCTTTTTGGTGTAAAAAGGATTTACCCAATAAAAGCCATTCTTTTTAATAGTGCCAACATACTTACCAAATAATAGTAATACTCTAGATCCGTTTGGTTGTACCATTACAAATCCAAAAGCCATGACTAGTGATGCTACAATTGTAACAATTGGCCAAGGTGTTTTTAAAATAATCATAGTAGCTATGCTTCCAAAAAATAACACTAAAAAGACAAATAACATAAAGTAGCCATTTGCTGGAATGATAATCTTCTCTTCTTTCATAATTAAAAATTTAATTGGTTAATCATTTAAAATTCAATATGATATTAAAATGATATCATAAAGATATATAATGTTAGTGTGTTAAACCAAATATTTGTTACAATATTTATGAAAAAAAATAAAAATTTGAGTTTGGCACGCGGTTTGTTATATACTAAGTGTAATGGTTACAGCGATAGTTACAATCGTAACAACACTACAAAATCGCGACATTACATTTTGGTTGGTTAGTTAGTAAAAAAGCATCTCAATTTTGAGATGCTTTTTTAATTTTGTTATGTTATAAAAGTTTTCAGGAACCTATAAACTCTACAATACTCTCAACAAGTTCAGTTGAAATTTCTCTGAAAGCTTCATTGTAAGATTTTGAATTTTCTAAATCATCACCTTTAATTTCGAAGAAGACATGGTTCATGTTTTCAATAATCTGTAATTGAGCTTTTTCGTTTGCTTCTTTAAGTAGTTTTGCCTCATCTTCTGATACTTGAAGATCTTTAGTACCATTAACAATAAGTACAGGAATCTTTAATTCGTTAATAACTTCGGTAGGATTGTATTGCATCCAATTCATCATAAATGGTTGAATATCTATGCTGAAAACCGAAGCTAGTGCTTGTGGATACTCAGTAGTGGTTTCCCCTTTTTTTAGTTTATCGACTACTTTTTGCGCTTCTTCACCAAGTTTGGGTGCCATGTTTGTAACCTGATCTACGATAACATCTCCAATGTTTTGGCCTGCGCCAGCTAATGATATAAAGCCGTCTGTATTCTCCTTTGCAGCTAGCATACCAACTAAGCTTCCTTGACTATGACCAATAACATAGATTTTAGAGTATGTTTCTTTCTCCTTAAAATAATTTATGACATCTTTTGCATCATTCACAAAATCATCAAACATCATATCTTTATCTACATTACCTTGACGTATTTGTTTCACCACACGCTTGTCGTATCTAAAAGTGGCTATACCGTTGTTAGTTAAATTCTCAGCAAGTTTTTTAAGCGAATTATTTTTTAAAAAGTTCTGATTTCCATTTCTGTCTGTAGGGCCAGAACCAGCTATGATAATAGCTAAAGCTGATTTTTGGTTATCATTTGGGATTAGTAAAGTCCCATCAATAAATTTAGAAACAGAAACTTCTTCTTCTGTATATTTTTTTTCTTGGCTAAAAGAAATGCAAGAAATCAATATAAAAACTATTGCTATATAATGCTTCATTGTTAACAAGGTTTTGTGTTGTAAAGTTAACGGATAATGTTTTTAATAATTTTGTTTTTCAACTTTTTTGCAATCATTTTATTATAATTTTCTATACAATTTTATTTTTTACAATCGTGCATTTTATCGACGAAATGCACGTTTTTGTCTTTAAATGTTAAAATTAAATGCATTTCATCGATTAATAGTGTTTTTAAGCGACAAAATTAAAACCTAATTATATATTTGAAGTGTACTAAAATTTAGTTTTTAGTTCAATGGATTAATTAATTAATATTTGCATTATGTTATGTTGACTTAGAGACCCTAAATCTACTTGCATAATAAAAAAAGCAAATTAGAAAAACCGGGTTTGAGGGAACCCGGTTTTTTGTTTTTACACTTGTACAAGTCTTCTAAATGTTAAGTTTATTCTTGGTTGTATTTGTCGTTTAGTTTTGGCAATTTGATGCAACCAATAATGTTGCATTTCGCCTTTCATTAGTAGTAAACTACCATGTTCTAATTGTAATTTATGCCGTTCGGTCTTTATGGTTCTATGTTTAAAGTGAAATGGTCGTTCTTCACCAAAACTAACAGACGCAATGATTGGATTTTTTCCTAATTCTTTTTCGTTATCTGCATGCCAACCATTACTGTCACTACCATCACGATACAAATTGATTAACAACGTATTGAATTTTTCATCTGAGAATTTTTCAACCTTAGATTTAATATCCAATAGATCTTTAGTAAAAGCTTCAGGATGCATGGTTATGTTAGAGTAACTGTAGGTTTGGTTTGTTTCGCCAAAAAGTGCTGTTAACCTAGGCTGTTCATACGTTTTTCCAAAAACTGTAATATCATCGTGTTGCCAGTTGGTTTGGTCTTTTATAATTCTATAATAGTTGTCGGCTTCCTGAGAATTGAAAAATTCTGGTACATAGATAAGCTCAGCGTTAGGTAAAATAAAATGTTGTTTCTCTGAAGAAAACAAGTTCATAGCATAATTTTTCTCTAAATTAGTGCATCGTCATGAAAAATAAAATTCTCATATCAATAATTGCTTTGGGTCTTTTGTGCTTTGGTTTTTACCAGAAGCAAGAGTTACCAGAAGGGTTTGTGTACGTTAAGTCTGTAATACCAGATTTAGATGTAAAGTTAAAGTACTACACAACAAACAACTTTGTTGGTGATACTATTGATGGATATAAGTCTAATACACTCATACTTACCAAAGCTGCTGCTGAAAAATTAAAGTTAGTGCAAGAAGAACTGCAAGAACAAAATTTATGTTTGCTGGTTCATGATGGTTACAGACCACAGCGTGCTGTAAACCATTTTGTGCGTTGGGCAAGAGTGTTGAATGACACAGTGAATAAGTCTATTTTTTATCCTGATGTAAAAAAGCGGAATTTATTTAAGGCTGGTTACATAGCTTCTAAATCTGGACATAGCAGAGGAAGCACAATTGATCTTACTGTTATAGATGGCAATACTGGTAAACCCTTAGATATGGGAAGTCCTTTTGATTTTTTTGGTGAACAGTCTTGGGTAGATTATCCTAATATTACAGAGCAACAGAAAAAGAATCGTCAGATACTACAACGTGTAATGTTAAAACATAATTTTAGAAATTACCCTAAAGAGTGGTGGCATTTTACCTTGCGTTGGGAGCCTTTCCCGAAAACTTATTTTGATTTTGAGGTTGAGTGATTAGTGGTACTCTAAATAAACCCAAGCCCAATACATCAAGAAAAATTGAAGTGGAATTCTTAAAATTAATATCCATTTAGGGATGCCAGCAGAAGCTTTTTCACCTGATAGCATATAAAAGTGAACTAAAAGAAAAACTACTAACATGGTAATAATACCATAAATAGCAAATGCTTTTGTTTCAGGAAATAATAGAGCAATTCCCAAAATAACTTCGGCAATACCACTCAGTAGCACAAGAAATTTGTGGTTTGGTAAATACCTTGGCATAATGCGCATATACATTTTGGGTTTAACAAAGTGCATAAGGCCTGCTAAAATATACATGCCAGCCATTATATATAATCCAATAGGGTTACTCATCCTTAAATGTTTTATAGGTTATCCCAACACCATAATTAAAGAGGTTCTTGTCTAATAAGCTAGATTTAAAGCCGTTGCCTTTATCAAACTTCACCCAATTATTACCACTTATAAAAATACGTTTTATGTAAGTGTTTTTACTTTCAATCTCATCAGTAAAGGGTAGAAGTGGTCTAAAGTTAGTTGGGATTTTTACTATACCAGTTTTAGTTTTTATTTCCTTGTATTTTTTGTTAGGTAGAAGCTTGCCTTCTTTATTGGTGTAGCCCATCACTTGAATTGACACAAAAAAACCACCTTCAGGAATATAAATATCATAGTCTTCAACATTCAACTCATAAGCATCTCCGTTTTTTTCTGTAGCTCTAAAAACTATGGTTTCATAAGTAAGTACTTTACCAGGTTTGCCATTGTCATTGGCATAAAATTGTACTTTAAATAAGGTTGAAAATTTCTTTTTATCGCTATTAGCACGTTTTCGCTTTTTCCAATCTTTAGACTCCAAAGCAATAGGAAACGTAACACTAGTTAATTTTTGATCTTGCTCTGAAGATTTAGAGAAATAAACTGCAATTTCAGATTCTATAGTTGGTAACCAACAGTTGTAATAATCATCATCGAGATATGGTTTTAAAGCCTCTTCTTTAAATTTTCGATTTAGTTTAGTGCTAAGCACTACTTCATCTAAGGCATCTGCTTGAGGCTGTAATAATAACTGGTTAGGTAAATTTTCTGCAGAAATGTTAAGGTTTTTAAAACCTATTGCAGAAATATATAGTGAGTCTACATCTGGATATATTTTTTTGTTGAAATAAAACATACCGTCATCATCTGCAAAAATACCTTGTCCATTTCCAAACGATACCGTTGCATAGCTAACAGGAGTTTGTGAAATACTATCTAAGACTTTGATTTGAGAAAAAGAAAATTGAAAAAAAATTAATACTAGTAAAACTAAAACAGATCGCATATTTATTCCAAAAAATTAAAGATACGATTTAAAAGACATAGATTTTTATTAATGACCTAAAAAGAAAATACACAATTGTTCTACACCAAAAATTGTTGCCATTATTAAAGACACTACTAATGCGGTTAAACCAAATTCTTTGAGCTTGTAATTCCTGATATTTTTGAAGTTTGTAAGTTCTTTAACTGCTTTTGTAATTTGCTTTTTATTAAAAATCATTATAATCAACAATAGTAAAAAGTATATCATAGCACTAGCTAGAGCACCATAAGTTTCAAAAAAAATAGCATCAAAAACGATAATATTAATTAAGATAGGTACGAGAATTAAAACACCTAATAGTTTGGTTTTGTTGAATAATAAAAACCATGCGCCAATAACCTGAGATAGACCAATAAATAAAATATAAGAATACGAGTATCCCATAAAAGTCCAGGCTAAATCAAAACCATTTACTTCACCAAGTGTTTGTTGTGCAATTTCTTTTGGTAATTCACTTCGCTTGTAAAATTGGCCTCCAGCTATTTTGCCTAAACCATATATGTTCAACATCAAGAATACATGACATCTAGCTGCTAACTCCAAATATTTTTTGTGATTTTTCATAGTGTACAATAATAAAAAACGTCTCATATGAGACGTTTTGAGTTTTGCTGATTAAAATGTTTTTATTCCGAATCCAGTGCTTTCTTGGTTTGTGTATAGCCTACATACAAACCAATACCTGCCATTAAGAATATCATTGAAGGATATACTGCATCATCATCTAGCACTGTATATGTGTCTAAAATGTTGGCAATAAACACGCCTAAACCTATACCCATTAATAGAAATGCTAAGTTTAGTACTATAACTTTCCATGAAGATCCAGAGCGTTTACCAATATTAAATATACTGGCATCTGCACCTTTTTCAATAAGGGCTAGACGTTCTTTGTTTCTGGTAGAAAAGTATAAGTATACCATTCCAAAGATTGCTGCAAAAAGACTGATAGGTATTAATATTTCTTCGTCCATGTTGTTTGTTTTTTAATTGATTAATTTTATTTGTTTTAAGCTTATGACGACATGTTTTTGATTTAGGTTACAGTTTTTCAAAAAATTTTTTTCAAAAACAAGTGTAACCTATTTTATCTAAGTGTCGTCTTAATTACAAAATGACCACCAACGACGAAAACATATTAATTGCTGCTATTAAAAATGGCGATACTAAGGCATATGCACAATTAGTAGATCGTTATAAGGATTTGGTGTACACTTTAGCTTTTCGTATGCTAAAGCACAGGGAAGAGGCTGAAGAAGTTGCACAAGATACGTTCATTAAAGTGTTTAAGTCTTTAGACAAGTTTAAAGGAGATTCAAAATTCTCTACATGGATATATAGAGTTGCCTATAATACCTGTTTAGATACTATTAAAAAGAATAAAAAGCATCTTAATAATGTTGCCATAGACGAGTTTACATTTAATAAGTTAGATACTATAGATAATGCATTAGACAATATTATTAAAGAGGAAAAAAACGATTTAATTAAAAAATGCATTAACAAATTGCCAGAGGACAGTAGCGCCTTATTAACGTTATTTTATTTTGAAGAGTTATCTTTAGAAGAAATATCAAAAATTATAAATATTGAATCCAATACGGTAAAAGTGAAGCTTTTTAGAGCTCGAAAGAAATTAGCCGTAATTTTAGAACAGTATTTTCAACCCAAAACAGCTTGAATGATGGAAAATGAAGATAAAAGAATAGAAGATTTAGTCAATAAATTAATGGAGAATGATAGTTTAGAAAAAGCTCCGGCTAATTTCACCAATGATGTAATGTCTAAAATTGAAATGCTTTCAGAAACTAAAACTATTGCTTATAAACCATTAATTCCTAAATATGTTTGGTGGTTATTAGGCTTAGGTTTTGTGGCTTTAATTTTCAATATAATTTTTAATAAACCTAATGATTCATCTAGTCTGTCTGAGCGATATAATTTACCAGAAGTATCATTTGATTTATTTAGTAACCTATCTGTAGATTTTTCAAATACGTTAATGTATGCTACAGTATTATTGGCTTTAATGGTAGCGATTCAAATTCCATTGTTAAAGCAGTATTTTAATCAAAGGTTGACCTATTAATTAGGGTAGTACCAAAACGGTATTCTTTCAAAATAAACATTCATGGTGTCTTGTTTTCTAATCCGTTTTCTTAAAATATTTAGTAAATGTTTTCCTTCGGGTAAATCTTTAAGGCTCACGTAGGTCTCAAATCCTTTTTGGTTTTTAAGACTTTCTCCAAGTATAAATTCGCTTTCAAAATCAGTAGAATCGATACGTACAGTAAAGATATCGTTTAAGGTTTTCATGTAAACACGTCTTATGCTATCGCGTTTATTCCATGATATCTCATTAAAAACAATAATGTCAGAACTTAAGCCTCTAATATCCTTTTCAGGTTTTAAACTTGGCTTAAAAGAGAAAATATAGTCATCAAAATCATCATCAAAGACTAAAAAAACTTTCAAGAAGTTTTTTGTAATAACCTTAGAAGATATTGCAACATCCTTAACAAATTCATCTTCTTCAAGTGCATCTTCATAGTTTTTACTGGCAGCAATAATACTGCTAGAATCAAGATCCTTATCAAAAAAGTTAGAGTTTTTGTATTTAAAACTAGTACTCACCAAAATTGCTATGTAAATAGGTACAAGTATTAAACTAATGCGTCTTCCGAACTTATTGTCTAAAAAATTATAAACCAAAGGACGGTACAAAAAGGCTAATGTAATCTTGCTAAATACCCAATAAATAGGAAAGTATATTTTGCTCAGCCATTTCTTCTTTTTTAGAAAACCTTGGGTTAAAAAATCAATAAATGTGAATAGCATTCCAATAACAATGAATAGGAGTAGAGGTATACCAATAAAAGGACCATAAGAGTTACCAATAGTCTCATTGTCTAGAAATGTTATAATTATTAAAGCAATTGATATAATTGTGAAGGTAAACGCAAGTACATAAAAAATTAAAAGAAAAGATATAGCGAAAATAACACTACAATAATTCTCTAATCTACCGATATACCTATCAAAAGAGCCTACTTTTTTCTTAAGATATTTGGTAAACTTTTGACTGTATTTAAGTTCTTCATAGTCAATGTCTCCAGATACATATCTTAAGCCTAAAGCACCAATCCATAGACCTCTTAAAACAACATGCAACAATAGGTTGAAAATTAAAATAGCGCAAGAAACATAGGCAACAATAAAAATGATGAAAGAGTAAATTTTCTGATCATTTTGAGCCGCTTTTGCTGCAATTTCTATGTGAGGAAACGCAGTAAACAAACCAAATATGGCAAAACCAGATATAAGTAACTCTAACTGCCAGCTTTCTTCTTGTAATTTTTGTAGTAATTTTTTAAACGCAGGATTGTTATAATCTTGACTCATTGGCATTTAGTTGGTGTTAATTGAGTCTAAAGTTAATTATATTCAATTAATTTTTACTTTTTTATCAAAAATTTGAAACCCTTATCAATTTTCTTCGTTTTTAAATACATAGACGCTAACCAATATTAATGCATCAGCAAACAAACAAATTAATACGAGCATGTAAAAAAGGAAATCAAGTTGCACAAATGCAGCTATACGATATGTATTGCGATGCCATGTTTACAGTTGCAAGTAGATATCTTAATAATGATGAAGATGCCAAAGATGCAATGCAAGAAGGGTTTTTAAAAGCCTTTACGAGTTTAGATAATTATAAGCCAGAATACACTTTTGGCGCGTGGTTAAAGCGTATTGTCATCAATCAGTGCTTAGATGTTTTAAAGAAAAGAAAAATTGAATTTTCAGAAGTTGCAGTTTCAGAATTACAAATAACTAATGAAAATGATTGGAATTTTGATAGCAACATCAATAAAAATGACATTCTAAATGCTATAGAACAACTTAATGAAAAACATAAAATAGTCATTAAGCTTTATCTCATTGAAGGATATGACCATACCGAAATTTCAGAGATATTGGATATACCAGTAAAAACATCCAGAACACATCTTAGACGAGGCAAACTAAAATTACAAAAACTCTTAAAACCAAAGTATAATGAAGCAAGATATTAGAGATTTATTTAAGGAGGAAGAGCACTTAAAGACACCTCCACAGAATCACAGAAATGAGTTTTTAGACAAGTTGAAAAAGAAAAACCAATCTAAAAAAGTGGATTACACATGGTTAAAAATAGTAGCAATAGTGATTATAACGTTAGCAGTAGGCTTTACAATACTCTACAGACAGCCAGCAGAAAATGTGTCACCAATAGTAGCACAAGTAGAAGCCGTTGAGGCAGAGTATTTAAAAGAGATAAATGCCGAGTGGAAAAACTTTGTTTCCATAGCAAATGATGAGGTTTTGGTTGAACGCTTCAAGAAAAAACTAGATGAGTTAGATAATGATTATAAAATAATCTCAAAGCAATTCAAAAGTGATGCTAATAACATACAGGTTGTGGAGGCTTTGGTTGAGAACTTGCAAACAAGACTTCAGATATTAAAGGATATACAAGAGCACATCAAAATCTTAAATCAAAAAAACGAACAGTATGAAAAATCAATTTAAAATCTTATTACTGATGCTCATCACATCAACAATAAGTAGCGCACAAGTAAAGGAAATTTTTAAGAAAAGTTATGATATCAAAGATTTAAAATCCATTAATCTTCAACTTAATGGAACTTATGTAGAGTTTTCATTATCTGAGGATAATAAAGTACATTTTGATTACACATTAGAATTTGAAAACTATCCTAAAAAAGAAATGGAAAGTAAGCTTGATGAAATTAAAACCGAAGCAACAATAAAAGATGGTGTGCTGGAGTTTAAAACGAGCGGTAGTGAAGTCAAAAGTGATGTTTCCTATAGTTTAGAAACACTATACGGTATTACTTTTGAAGGCGATTTTATAAATTTTAAGGAAAAGTCAAACCGAGAGTTCAGAAAATCTAAGCAGTATTTTTTAGACATAAATAGTAGCTCTAGAGGTAAGAGCCTTAAGGAATATTTAAAGAATTTACGAGAAGTAGATAAGCAGGGAAACAAGAAAAAAATTAATACTAGAAATGTTAAGATTCTAAAAACTAAGTTTTTTATAAAACTGCCACCGGAAATAATGCTGCGTGTGATGGCAGAAAACTCTAATTTAATCTTTAAAGATGATATAAAAAACCAACTGGTTTTTAATACCAGAACCACAAAACTAAAGTTTCAGAATATCCAAAACTCATTTAATGTCCTAGATGTTGTAAATGGGAGTTTTAGAGCAAATTTTTTAGAAGGCGGAACTTATAAGTTTACACACGTAGATGAAGTGCAAGTAGCTCAGTTAAAAAGGGTAGATGTTGATACAGAGTTTAGTAATATTAAAGTTGGTGAAATAGCCGAAAAAGTGAGAATTGTAGACTTTAATAGTAAGTTTTGGTTTCATAATTTTTCACAAAACTTTAGAGAGTTCCAAATGGCATCAGATTATTCAGAAATTAATTTGTTTTTTCCAGAAAAGTCAGAATATTTAATCGAAACGTTTGGTTACAATACAGTACATTATTGGGCAAAATTGATAACTGAAATTCCACCAAGTCGTAACAAGGAGCATTCAAAAATGATGGTCATTGGAAAAAAAGAAAATCCCAATAAAATAAAAATTCATATTACCAATGGTATAGTAAGGTTTGGTGAAGATTTTATAGAGGTTAAGCCTTAGCTGTAAAAAGGCTTTATGTTTTTGTTAGATCAATCTTGTCGTTTTTTCCACTCAGCAATTACCTCTTTTTCTTTAGAAATCATAGCTTCGAGATTAGTGTTGAATTTTGCTTTTCTATCTACATCAACTTTATCAGATTTCCACCATACTAATAAATCTTTAACAGTGTTTTCTAAAGATCTAAATGATAGTCCAGCTTCGATAGATTTTTTATTTGAAATTCTAGCTGATCCATAATGTTGTTCATCTGGCATAATCCAGGGAATAGAGTAATAAATTTCGTTTTCTTTCAAAAAGTCATAATCATCAATTTCAACAAAAGACGATTTGGAATCAAAAGAACTTGAGGCTTCTTTAATAAACTCTTGCATGGTCTGATTTGTTTTTGGCCCAACACCATTATAAGTACCATGTTGTTTGTTTTCAGCTAATCTAATAAACCATTCTGCAATATCTCTAACGTCTACGTATTGCACCAAATCGGTAGACTTACCAGGAAGTAAATGTTCGCCACCATTTGCCAATCGCACTGGCCAGTGAATAAATCTATCTGTTCGGTCGCCAGGTCCAAGCATGTAAGTTGGTCTAATAACAACAGTTCTGTCTTTACCAAAAGCTTTTATTGCAGCAAGTTCTGAGTTGGCCTTCATAACTCCATAGTCCATTTCGTATTTTTCATTTTCAGTAAGACCTTCGGGTACCTGTAAGGCTACTTTGCTTTCCTCAGTTAAGTTTCCGTTAATGTATGGATAATAAACACCTGTAGAAGAGGTGTACATATACAAGCCAACATTATCTTTCAACAGTTCTGCTGTTGCTTTGGTCCATTCTACCTTACGACCAGAATTATCAATTACTACATCCCATTTTCTGTTTTCTAATGCTTTAAGATTATCTTCTCTGTCACCAATAAGTTGCTCTACTTTATCAAAAAGATTGGCATGTATCCTGGGTTTTGTTTTCCCTCTGGTAAATGTAGTTATAGAATGATTTCTGGAAAGCGCGTAAGCAATTTGATGAGGTCCTAAGTAGCTAGTACCACCCAGAATTAAGATATTTAGTTTCTTATTAGTTAGGTCAGTTTTAGTTTTTGTTTCAGATTTACAGTTTACTAGACTACTACCAAGTAAAGGGAAGGCAATTCCAGCAAAGACACTTTTTTTTATAAAGGATCTTCTTGAGTTTGATTTTTTCATTCTAACTACTTTAGAATCTAAAGTTATAAAAAAAAGCGCAGGTCGATTAAACCTGCGCTTTTTGGCTATTAATCCTTAGGGATCACTTAAAAATAATGTTAGGGTATGCAATAATAGGATTAAAAAAGCAATAAAAAATTGATGTATGTTAATAAATGTTTGGTTTTCACATTTCTTTTCTAATTCTACTTAGACTTTCTGTAGTAATGCCCAAAAATGAAGCAATATGATAATTTTTTAAATGTTTTTCAATATCAGGATAAGTAGCTAAAAAGTTATGATAACGTTCTTTAGCAGATTTAGAAATACCAGCTAATATTCTTTTTTGAAAAGCGGCAAATGCACGCTCTAATTTTATTCTGAAAAAGCGATCTATTTTTGGGATTTCATTGTATAGGTATTCCTTGTCTTGTCTGTTTATTTTATAAATAATGGAATCTTCAAGAGCTTCTACTGTTAATATTGCCTTTTCGCCAGAGAAAAAAGCCGTAAAGTCACTCATCCACCAATCCTTTATCCCAAACTGGATAGTATATTCTTTTCCTTGTTTATCTGTGTGGAAAGCCCTTAAGCAACCTTCTAAAATGTAATATTGTGAGTCAACTTTATCTCCTGGCTGAATAAGAATCTCACCTTTTTTAACAACAACTTTGTGAAAAACAGACTCTATGAACTTTATTTCGTCTTCAGAAAAAGTCAGCCCTTTGAAGATTTCTTTGATTTTAGAATTATCTGATTTCACCTTTTTTTGATTGATAGTTGCATGAAATTAAATAAAAGAATAACTAAAAAATGTAAAATTCGATATTTGAAAAATAAAAGAAGTTAAAACGTTTCTTTCTATAAGAAAAAACCACTTAGATTATTCTAAGTGGTTTGTATTTTACGAAGCGTTATTGCTATTCAATTTTTTTAGCAATGGTTTCTTGTCCGCCTTGATGCAACGTAAAGCTCTCTACTTCTCCTGAGGCATCTTTATTAAATACCACCTTTAAGGCTGTAACTTTTGCATAAAAGGAGGTTTCATTTTCAGCAAAAAGCTGAAATTGTCCTTGTCCTGTAGCTTGTGCATAAATTTCATTTCCTTTTACAGTAATAACAACGTTAAAGTTTGGTGCCAATTCGTAAGTCCCTACATACTTATTTATAATATCTGAAGCTAAGGTTACTACTTCTTTTTCTTTTGGCATTGGTTTATCGGTTTCAATACCTTTGTTTTCATTACCTGCTATAAAAATCGCTTCTTTTTTGCCGTCTTTGTTAATAGAAAATTTGTATTCAATGTTACCTTCTTCAAACATAAAACGGTTTTCAGACAGTGGGAAAATATCAAAAACAGTATTTGTTTCTGATTCTCTCATACTTTTTAATGATCCATCCTTAAAGAATATATGTCTTATGGCACCATCTTCAAACTCATAAGCACCAACCCATTTTTTTAGTTGATCTTCTTTTAGTTGTACTACATCCTTCATCGTAGGGAAAGGTTTGCCAATGGCAGCAGCTGCCAATTGTGTAGTTACTGAGCCTATATCATTACAGCTACAATTACTTAAACCAATAACATAAACATCTTCGTCTATCAAATAAATACCATCTGTTGAGGTGCCAAAAATACCACCACTGTGCGTATAACCTTTAGAACCCTTGAGTGTTAGTTCGCCTAATCCGTAGCCATAATCAATGTGTTCGCCATTATTTAATTTAGAACCATTAATTGCTTTTTGTAATGTAGAAGCTTTTATTAATGTGTTATTTGCTAAGGCATTTTGCCATTTTAGCATATCGTCGATAGTTGAGGTAAGTGCACCTGCAGCATGTGGTAAAGACATGCTAAGGTAACTTGCATTAATGTAACCATTGTCTGTTTCTTCATAAGGCATAGCTCTGTTTTTAATGAGTTTGCTGTGACTACCATATTGTGAAGCTTTCATACCTAAGGGTTGAAAAATGTGATTATCAATAAAATCTGAATAAGGCTCTCCAGACAATACTTCTATAATTTTACCGAGTAATACATAGCCAGAATTATTATAACGATAATCTTCGCCTGGATCAAAATCCATTGGTTCATTTTTAAAGAAATCTATGAGCTCGTCTAAGGTTTTGTCTTGCCTGGCAACATGTCTTAAATCTCCAATACTAGTGTAGCTTTTAATACCAGAGGTGTGGTTAAGAAGGTGATGCACAGTTATGGTTTTGCCTTGGGTAGGATAATCTGGAATAAACTTAGTAATAGGATCGTTTAAGCTCAGCTTTCCTTGTTCTTCTAACATTAAAATAGAAACTGCTGTAAACTGTTTTGTGATAGAAGCCAGCATAAATACGTTTTCTGGAATCATATCTACATCTAGTTCCAAATTAGATTTACCAACAGCCTTTCTATAAATAGCTTTTCCATTTTTTGCAACTAAAACCGTTGCTCCAGGTGCATTAGAATCATTGTAGTATTGGGCTACAATATCATCGAATTGTTGGGTTAAATTTTGATTTTGAGCTGTTGTAAAAAGGAAGCAAAATACAACAACAATTAGTGAAATCTTTGTTTTCATTGAATGTTTTGATTGATTGTTATTTTAATAAGACGACGTCTCAGTTTTAAAGTTACAAAAAAACCACTTAGAAAGTTCTAAGTGGTTTTTGCAATTAATTTTGAGATTCCTGCTTTTGCAGGAATTAATTACTTTATCATCTCGTAGCTACGCTTAATGAAGTTTGTTAACTCTTCACCTTTAAGAAGTCCTTGAGACAAACGTGCTAAGTCTAAACTTTG
Source organism: Winogradskyella sp. ABM4_392 (assembly GCF_056160445.1). Classification (NCBI taxonomy): domain Bacteria; kingdom Pseudomonadati; phylum Bacteroidota; class Flavobacteriia; order Flavobacteriales; family Flavobacteriaceae; genus Winogradskyella; species Winogradskyella sp. ABM4_392. The sequence goes on along the minus strand of NZ_JBSWXE010000007.1, from coordinate 101,228 downwards.
ATTTATTAAACGTTCTTGCTTTTTCTTGGTTTTGGTATTTAAAATTTCACTTACCAAGTCGTGGTTTGTGTTCACCACCAAGTTGTACATTTCTGGCATATTACCCATGCCAAACATGCCACCTCCAGTCTGTTGCATCTCTTTCATACGACGCATAAACTCTGGTTGTGTAATCATAAATGGCGACGCATTGCTGTCCATAGCTTCTAATTGTACCATAAATTTCTCTGAAGGCACAACTTCTTTTAAAAGCTCATCTAACTTAGTTTTTTCGTCTTCAGATAACTTGGAAATTGTAGTGTCGTCTTTTTTGATAAGGTTATCAATATGATCTGCATCTACACGTGCAAAAGAAATATTTTCTTTAGTGGTTTCTAACTTTTGCATTAAGTGACTCACAATTGGTGAATCTAATAATAACACTTCGTAATCTTTATCTTTAGCTGCCTGGATGTAAGCATGCTGTTCATCTTTGTTAGATGCATAAAGAATTACCATTTTATCATCCTTATCAGTCTGCTTAGCTTTAATAGCATTGGTTAATTCTTCAAACGTAAAGTATTTACCATCAACCGTTGGGTATAATGCGAATGCATCTGCCTTTTCAAAGAATTTTTCTTCAGAAAGCATTCCGTATTCAATTACAATTTTAATGTCGTCCCATTTCTTTTCGAAATCTTCACGATTACTATTGAAAAGCGATTTTAACTTATCAGCAACCTTACGTGTAATGTAAGATGAAATCTTTTTCACTGCACCATCAGCCTGTAAGTAACTACGAGAAACGTTTAGCGGAATATCTGGCGAATCGATAACACCTCTTAACATGGTTAAGAATTCAGGAACGATACCTTCAACATTATCGGTTACAAAAACCTGATTTTGATACAGTTGAATTTTGTCTTTTTGAATGTTAAGATCATTCCTCATTTTTGGGAAATACAAGATTCCTGTTAAGTTAAACGGATAATCTACATTAAGATGAATGTGGAAAAGCGGCTCTTCAAACTGCATTGGGTACAGCTCTCTGTAGAAGTTTTTGTAATCTTGGTCCTCTAATTCAGCAGGTTGTTTAGTCCATGCAGGATTAGGGTTATTGATAATATCGTCTACAGTAATTTGTTTGTGAGGCTCGGTGGTTTCTTTCCCGTCTTTATCTTTTGTGGTTTTTGGTGTAAAATCAGGGTCATTTACTTCCTTAGTTCCAAACTTAATTGGAATAGGCATGAACTTGTTGTACTTAGTTAACAACTCACGGATTCTACCTTCTACTAAGAATTCTTCTTCACCTTCAGCTATGTGCAGAATAATCTCGGTACCTCTATCTGTTTTATCTGCTTCTTCTAAAGTAAATTCAGGAGAACCATCGCAAGTCCAATGAGCAGCAGGTGCATCAGTGTGCGATTTTGTTATAATTTCTACTTTATCTGCTACCATAAACGCAGAGTAGAACCCAAGACCAAAATGTCCAATAATACCAGCATCTTTAGCCGAATCTTCGTATTTATTTAAGAATTCTTCAGCACCAGAAAATGCTACTTGGTTAATGTATTTTTCAACCTCTTCGGCTGTCATACCCAAACCTTGATCTATAATATGAAGCTTTTTACCTTCCTTATCAATTTTTACTTCAATTTTTGGCTCACCATATTCAGATTTAGATTCGCCAATGCTAGTTAAGTGCTTTAGTTTTAAAGTTGCATCAGTTGCATTACTGATAAGCTCACGTAAAAAGATTTCGTGATCTGAGTACAAGAATTTTTTAATTAACGGAAAGATATTTTCTACCGATACATTAATACTTCCTTTTGCCATTTTATTAAAAGTTTAATGTCAGTTCAAGTTGAGACGAAGTCGAAGTATCGAGGACTTCTCGATACATTTCGAAACACTCGAAGTGACGTTGTTAGTCAATTTATTTCTTCACAACTTCATTCAAATAAAATACCAATTGAAGAATTGTGACAAGATGACATAACTTAAACTATTATGCATGCATAACGAATTGGAGTTAGTTTCTTTAGAAATGGGTTAAATTTGCAGTTCTAACTATTATATAAACATGTACAATTCGAGAATAACAGGTTTAGGAAAGTACGTTCCTGAGAACGTAGTGACTAATAATGATTTAAAACAATGGATGGATACCAGTGATGAGTGGATACAAGAGCGTACTGGTATAAAAGAACGTCGATGGATAGACCCAAAAACAAGTGATGATACAACATCTTTAATGGGAGCTAAGGCTGCCAAAATAGCTATAGAACGTGCAGGATTAACTAAAGATGATATTGATTTTATCATTTTTGCGACATTAAGTCCAGATATGTACTTTCCTGGTGGTGGAGTACGAGTGCAAGAACTTTTAGAAATGGATACTATTGGTGCTTTAGATGTACGTAATCAATGTTCTGGTTTTATTTATGGATTATCTGTGGCAGACCAATTTATTAAAACTGGTATGTACAAAAATATATTGGTGATTGGTAGTGAAAATCATTCTGGTGGTTTAGAGCGCTCTACACGAGGTAGAGGCGTAACTGTTATTTTTGGTGATGGAGCAGGAGCAGTTGTATTGAGTAGAGAAGAAGATAACACCAAAGGTATTTTATCTACACATTTACATTCTGAAGGTAAGTATGCCAAAGAATTAGCCTTAGAAGGTCCTAGTACTGGCCGTTGGGTAGATACCATAATGGAAGAAAACGACCCAGACGATGTGTCTTATTACCCTTATATGAATGGCCAGTTTGTATTTAAGCATGCAGTGGTACGTTTTAGTGAAGCGATTATTGAAGGCTTAACAACTAACAAATTGCAAAAGGAAGATATAGATATGTTAATTCCGCACCAAGCCAACTTAAGAATCTCTCAGTTTATACAAAAGAAGTTTGGTCTTAGTGACGACCAAGTTTATAATAATATTATGCGCTACGGAAACACCACTGCAGCCTCCATACCAATAGCTCTAACCGAAGCATGGGAAGAAGGTAAAATAAAAGAAGGTGACAATGTAGTCTTGGCAGCATTTGGTAGTGGTTTTACATGGGGAAGCGCAATTATAAAATGGTAAATAAATTTTTGCCAATATGAAGCTAACACTCTCTATTGTCATTACTTTTTGTTTTTTTGTTAGTACTTCGCAAACTAAATCTACAAAGAGATCTTTACCGCTTACAGAAGCTAACGCAGCCAATGTTGGTATGTCTGAAGAACGTTTGGCACGTATAGATTCGGTTTGTCTTGAAGCTATTGAAAAATCCCAGATTCCAGGAGCAGTTGCTTTGGTGGCTAGAAACGGTAAAATAGTTTATCATAAAGCCTTTGGTTATGCTGATAATGATTCAGGTAGAAAACTAAAAAAAGATGATATCTTTAGAATAGCGTCACAAACTAAAGCCATTACATCTACAGCTGTTATGATGCTCTGGGAAGAAGGGAAATTTGGTTTAGATGAACCAATTTCTAAATACATTCCCGAATTTGAAAATGCTCAAGTTTTAGATACATTGTATGCTGATGGCACTTATAAAACCATACCAGCTAAAAATCCAATTACTATAAGACACTTACTGACTCATACATCTGGAATAGGATATGGTGTAATTGATGGTGATGAAAGATTCCGAAAAATATATGAAGACGCAGGTATAACAGATTTATTTACTATTGAGAATATAACAATTGGTGAGAATGTAAAGAAGCTAGCCAAGCTTCCTTTACATCATAATCCTGGTGAAAAATTCACTTACAGTGAAGGTTTGGATGTGTTGGGTTATTTTATAGAAGTAATTTCGGAAAAACCTTTAGACCAGTTTTTTAGAGAGCATATTTTTGATCCCTTAGGAATGGATGACACCTGGTTTTATTTGCCAAAGGAAAAACATGACCGGTTGGTAAGTCTTCAAACCCGAAAGGATGGTAAGTGGACTAACTATGCTGAAGATTTTTATGACTCAAATTATCCAATAAAAGGGGCAAAAACATTTTTTTCGGGAGGAGCAGGTTTATCGAGTACGGCAAAAGACTATGCAACGTTTTTACAGATGTATCTTAATAATGGTGAGTTGAATGGTGTACGTATTTTAAGTAGAACGACAATTGAGAGTATGATGGCTAATCAGATTGGCGATTTATGGAAAGGTTCTGGCGCTTATTACGGATTGGCTTTTGGTGTGCTTAATGAAAACGGACAAGCTAAAGGTGGAAAAGGTAGTGTAGGTACATTTGATTGGGGAGGTTACTTCAATACCCAGTATTTTGCAGACCCAAAAGAGAACATCATCGGTATCATAATGAAACAAACCGCAAACACCAGCGATGACGAAACTGGTTGGAAGTTTAGGCAAGTTGTTGGCCAAGCTGTTGATGATTAATCTTGCGAAAGCAGGATTTTTTTTTGATTAGAATTAAGTAAAATAAAGGTTAGTTTTTGTTATCCTTAAAATATGATGGGATAATGGTTATATTTATTGTCATTTAACAAGTTATCTGCAATAAAAAACGTAACGAATGAAACAAAAACTAATTACTTTATTAATAATCCTAACTTGTAAATTGGGATTTGGTCAAGTAAGTCCAGAAGACATAATTGTAGTTTATGATTCTCTAAATCCAAAAGGCAAAGTTCTATTAAAAAGTGAAATGTCTAAAAATTTAGATTCTATCAATATGTATATTTTGGAAGATACAAGATTGGAATTGTTAACTAAAAAGGACAGTTTATTAATTAATAAAGATATAATCGGAATTTGGAATTTGAACAGTGTTAAAACATCGAATGGAAAACCATACAACTTACAAGTTTTTGAGAAAATTGAAATAACGAATGACGGAAAATTTAACATTTTAGACAACAAAGAGATTATAAGTGGAACATGGGAAATAAACAAAGGAGAACTAACCTTAAATTATGACGAACCTCAATGTCAAATCAAAGACAAAGCTTTATTGAAAATTCTGCCCAAAGATCAAATAGAATCCTTAACATACAGTTCGAACATTATTAGTATTCGAAAAGTTGACAATAAGAATATTGTATTTATGCATTTCTTACCTGAAAATACAGAAAATATTAATGAGATGTTTTATGTTTTAGTATTGTCCAATTATGTAAAAATTGAATAAAAAAGATTGCAGATAACAATGCGTAATCGCAATCAAAAGCCAAACTATTCGAATGAAAAAACTGAATTTACTATCTACAATTTTATTAGGTTTTATGATTTTATCTTGTTCATCTGACAATGATAATGATACTATAGATTTATCTCAATTTCAAGATTATATATTTGATTTTGAGGTTGTAATTTCTGGTGTTAATCAAGTTGAACTATATGAATATCAAGTTACTCTTATTACAACAGATGGTGATGACCAAATAGTTGAAGAAACCGAAACAGTTTCAGGGGAATTAAACGGAACTTTATCAATATTGACAGAAAAACTTGTAAAAGGATATAAAGTTGTTGGAATAAGAGTTGAAGAAGTTACTAATAATATAAACCATTTCATCGTTAGATTATATAATGCATCTGACCAAAATGAAGTTATTAACGTTTTTTCACTTATTCCAAATTCAGCGACAATTACATATGATTTTGAAACTGGAACGGAAACAATTACATCTGAATAAAAACTGTTAGTAACTACTTGTGTAGCTATTGCGACTAAATAACTATAACTAAAAAAGCCCAAACAATCTAAATTGTCTGGGCTTTTCAGCTATTAACCAATTTAACTAACACTCAATTATAAAATTTAAAAAAATCTTATAACAACTATTACTTAAAACTTATCTCACATACTTAGACGTAATAGGCTTATAATTATTTCAGAGATTAACATATTTAACGTGTATTTAACAAAAACCCTGACCAGTATTAAACTGTCAGGGTTTTCTATCTAATAGTTAAACATTAACACTAACCATCAACTATTTATGTAAACTATTAAATTTGTTTTAAGTCTTTCTTTTATAAAGACTATGTGACTTCGGTATTGTGACACTTTTGAGTGTTAAAATATGCCACCACCACTTTGTTTAACATCATTATCTCTTTGCTTACGCGATTTTGCTCTGTACTTACCACCACCAAATCGGTAAGATAATCTACCTGATATTTGTTGACTCTCCCAGTTAAATTGTCCTCTCTGTAAAAAAGGTCGCTGTCCGTTAAATTGCGCAAACATGGTGTCAAAAATATCATTGTAGTTAAGACTAAAGCTGGCTTTACCTTCCATAAAGGTGTAACGCATACCAAGGTTAACCATAAGCATGTCTTCCATTTCAAACTGAATGTTTTTGTTTTTTCCTCTATACATTCCAAAGGCAGAAAAACTTAAACTATTACTCACTTTAAAGTTGTTAAAGGCTCTAAAATTCCAAGCCACGTTATCTACTTCAACCGAGTTTAATACAATATCTCCATTGGTGTCAAACGATTCAGCAATACTTTTTTGCTTTTGTGAAAATAAATCGAAACTAGCATTGATACTCCACCATTTTGTTGGTCTGTAATTAGAGGATAACTCAACTCCGTAAGACGATGTGTTGTCAAAGTTAAGATTGGTAAGTATTAAACGGTTAGTATCTGCTCTGTCTATTAATATGGCTTGTTGTATTTCGTCTTCTATAATTCTGTAAAACACTCCTGCTGTAACACTTCCCTTTTTTAATTGTCTAGTATAGTTTACTTCCATTGAGTTGGTAAACTGAGGTAATAATTCTTGGTTACCAAACTGTGAAATTAAAGCGGTATTAAACTGAGGTAATGGATTTACCTGGCCAATACCTGGTCGGTCAATACGTCTGCTGTAACTTAATTGGTACGAATTTTTTTCTGATGGTGTATACGTAAAGAATGCTGAAGGATACAACTCAAAATAATCGTTCTCAAAAGGAATTTCTAAGTCTGTATTGGCATCTAAGTCTCTTCTAAAAGCATCAGAATCTACAGTAACATTCTCTGCTCTTATGCCTATTTGGTAAGACCATTTTTCTAATTTTTTACCATAAGTAGCATATGCAGAATAGATATCTCTTGAGTAGTCAAAAAGCGTAGTAGTTGGAATATATTGACCAGATTCATTCTGTTCTCGTCCATCTGATTCATAGAAAATACTATTCTCAAACAAGCGTGCTTGTAATCCTAATTCTAATTTTGCAGTTTCAGAAAGTGGATTTACATAATCTAGATTAATAGTAGTACGTGTTCTGTCAGTTTCTGTCTCTTCCATAAAGTTAGGACGCTGAGAACTAAAGAAGGTGTTTTGTGTGCCTCCATTATCTCCAAAAACATTGTGATCTACTTCTAATTCTATATTGTGCCCATCAGCAAAATCGTGCTTATAGTTGAAGTTGTATTGCTGAGAGTCATTTTCGTTTTCTGCAAAAATAGCTTGCGATTCGTCTAATGATGGATCTGCGAGGTAGTTTATAAACGTATTTACATCTACCGTATTATCAAAGGTGTTCTGATTGGTAAATACAGAAATTGTGTTTTTGTCATCTAAGTAAAAATCTAAACCTACCTTAAACAAGTGTGATTGGTTGTCGTCTAGAATATTAAAATCCTGAGTGATTTGCTGTTCAACTCTATTGATACGACCATAGTTGTAATTTTTTATAATTCCATTACTGTAAGAACCATAAAAATTAAACTTTCCGTTTCTGTAATTAGCATCTATAGAACTATTAAATTTTGGTTCTATGTCGTTTGCCAAGCTTATATTTAGGTTGCCATTAAAACCTATCATAGTATTTTTATGAAGTACTATGTTTATAATGCCACTCATACCTTCTGGGTTATACTTAGCAGATGGATTTGTAATAAGCTCTATACTTTTTATAGAAGTAGATGGGATTTGCTTTAATAACTGATCTGCAGGTATGTTAGATAGTTTTCCATCTACCATAACACGCACATTTTGATTTCCACGCAAACTTATAGCACCACTTTGTTGATCTACGCTTACTGATGGTAAATTATTCATAATCTCACTGGCTGTAGCACCAGCAGTTTGTAAATCTTTACCAATTGTAATTACTTTTCTGTCTACTTTTTGTTGAATAGTAGAGGTTTCTGCAACAACTGTAACTTCATCTAGACTTTCAGAATCTTCTTCTAAGAGAATATCTCCCATCTTAATATTATAGTTGCCTTTTCCGATAGTTTCATTTTTTAAGATGGTTTTATATCCTATAAATGTAATCTCTACTTGTATATTACCTTCAGGAATTTTATCGATTGTAAAATTTCCTTCATTATCGGTAATACCTCCTGTAAGAACTTTGCTTGTGGCATCTTTTACAACAATATTTACATAAGGTAATGGCTCATTAAGACTAGCATCTAGTACACGACCAGATATAGAACCATTTTTAATGTCTTTGTTGGAATTGGGTTGGGCGCTTAAAATGGTTGATGAAACCAAAATAAGCATTAATAAGAACTGCTTCATTTTTTGATTGAAATTTGATTGATTGATAGTTTCTTAATGTCTAGACGACTATTTTTACATCATGTTACTTTAATTAACACTACTTAACATTCTTTTAACATATGAGTAAAAAAACATTGGTTCTTGGTACGTCTTTAAAAGCAGACAGATATTCTAATATTGCCGTTAATAGGTTGAGACAGAAAAATCATGATGTTGTGGCATTTGGTTTAAAGCAAGGAGATGTAAGCGATGTTACAATAGACACAGATTTTAAATCTTATGAAGATTTAGATACTATTACTTTATATCTTAATCCTAAACACCAAGAGGCTTATTACGACTATATTTTAGATCTAAAACCTAAGCGCGTAATTTTTAACCCAGGAACTGAAAATCCAGAACTTTATAAAATTCTAAGAGAGAATAATATTGAATTTGAAGTGGCTTGTACTTTGGTTTTATTAGCTACTGATCAGTATTAGTTATTTTAAAAAGCTGAGTTTGTCGTTTACTAATGTGCCTACTTTAATCCCTTGATCAATTCCGATCTCTACAGCAGCTCTGTAGTGAATGCTGCCGTACATTCTGCTTATGGCTGCTTCTTGTGCTGCTAATCTAAAGGATTTAAATTGACGCATGGGTAATCCGTATGGAAGTTCGGTTGTGTCATCAAAAGCAAAGTTATCACTGAAAATTGATGTTAATACTTCAGAAGAAGCACCTGATACTACTGAATGTCCACTAGTGTATTCAGGAAAAGGAGGTGTTTGTAAAACTGGAGTCCATTCGGTATCGATGTATTTGTTTATCAGTGTTTCGGGTCTAATAAGATTACTCCTGTATTTTTCGTCCCAACAACTTATAAAAGCATCAGCGATAGCAATAGATGTTTTGGTGTATGCATATACTGTTTTTTCGAAGTCTGCGTTGGTTTGTTTGCAAGCAATTTTACAGATGCCTATCCAATGTGCACCTGGTGTTATTTTTTTCTCAGCAAACATAAAATGACCCTTGTTTACAGAAACGAAAGGATTGCAATCCCAAAAACGAGCAATTTGAATTTCTTCACTTTCATCCCCTTTTTCTCTTATATCATTAGTGATGTTATAGACTTCCATTAACTCGTTATGAAACGCTGAACCTTCTTCTAGAGAAAATTCTGGGTGTGGTATGGGTATAAACTGATCTGCTGAGTCTAGTACGAATGTTCTAAGCTTGTTCCAATGTGGCTCTATACCTTTCATATAGGCAGGTGGAGTAGGTTCCCATTGCGAAGGGTCTTTTGTATAGATATTGTAATCTGGCATTGTGCGTGTTTCAGCATAATTATCAGAGTTCATCCAAGTAATTATCTGGTCTGAGATTGCAATACCGTAATCTTTTGCATTATTAAACTCTTTAGGATTTTTAGTTTCCCAAATCGTATATAAACTGTCTCTATATGTTGTGATTTTTTCTCTTGTAAACACTAACTCTTTGGCTACATTAATGTATGCGATAATAGCAGATAATCTTAAGTTAGAACTTTCAGCTTTTTTAGATTCTATATGGTCTAATCCATTTAGTTGATTAACAAGTGAATTATAGGTTTTATTGTTCTGGTTTAAGGTTTCATAAGCTGCTATATTTGGGTACACATATATTCTACTCGCAACTGGTGGTGAAAATATATCGTGCACCATTACTTCAGTAAGTTTGTCTATTGTAGTATGGTAATCTTCACTAGAAATAGCAATAGGAGTCTCTTCTTGTTGACATGAAAAAAAACAAGAAAACAAGACGATTAATAAGGGAAGCAGTTTAATTTTCATAATTTACTTCTGATATGAATAAACTTTTAAAGCATCATTGTTTGAAACTATTATAACCAGATTTTTAGTTTTCATTTCTACAGTTTCAATGTGTTTAATTTGACCATTAAATGGATCTATGCCATAATCTGAAATACTACCATAATTGGTTTCATCTTTGAGCCAAAGGCCTTTTAAAGCTGTATAAGAGCCGTGATATGTATTAACTTTATAAGAATTACCGCCAATTAGTAATTGAGGACTTCCTTCTATTGAAACTTTAGAAAACACATTGATTGGTGCCATTTGAAAATCGTCTTCAAATGTTACAAATTCATTAAAACTTCCGTTATCATTTCTTAAGTAGCCTGATGCTAAAATATCAACTTGATACTTATTTGAATTTTCTAAATACTCAGGACCAATAATTTCATTAATTGTCTTACCTGCAAAACTTTTATGATTTGTATAGACTTTATTTACAACATTCATTTGTCCTGCAAGTTCGTCCTTAGAATTTAGAGGATAGTATTTTCCGTTTTTATTATACGATAATAAGGTTTCTGGTCTTCCGTTTTCATCAAAATCATTATGATACATCATTAATGGTCCATCAAAGTTGAGGCTGAACTTAGTGTTAGTTCCCCAATTCCCTAGTAATATATCCTCATCACCATCTTTATCAATGTCATAAGTGGTAACAGTTTGCCAAAGTCCATTGATGTTTTCTGGTAAACTCATAGGTTTTAGAGTACTGTTACCATTGTTCATATAAATCATTGGCTTGTTCCATTCAGAAGTGATTAGTAAATCATCATAACCATCATTATCAATATCTCTCCATAATGCATTTGTTACTTTTGAAGTTACTTCGAAATTCGGTGCTTTTGAAAAGTTACCTTTACCATCATTAACTAGTAGATATGAAGAAACAGGTTTGCCAAAATCAGTAACATCTGCCAGGTTTCCTACAAATAAATCGATATCTCCATCTTTATCGTAGTCATTTGCAGCAATGGTTGAGGTCACCAAGTTGTTATTTGGGATTTTATTTTTAGACTTTGTAAATGTTCCTTGGTCATTTACATATAACCTATCGTTTTGTAATTCTGTAAATTTTACTTCATTGACACCAGAGGCAACATAAAGGTCTAAATCACCATCGTTATCTATGTCAAAAAACACAGCATCATTATCTTCAAAAGGCGCATCTTCTTTGAAGGCGTTTTGTTGTGATAATTTAAAGTTAGTTCCAGTATTGAGATATAATTCAGCTGGTTTTCCAGAAGCATTTCCTATATAGAGATCTTCAAATCCATTACCATCTACATCTGCTTTGGCTGTCGCAGGACCTTGCATTGAGATTTTATATGGAATTAGTTTTTCTTGTGCAAAGTCGTTATAACTATCTTCTTTGTGCGTATAGCCTAATAAGGATTCTTTTTTGAAATACGAAGGTTTAGAAGAAGCATCCTTATAGTTATAAGTAATATTGGTTGGTGTGTATTTAATCTTTAACAGTTTGTTAGATTCAGGATTTACTATTGTTTGCAATTCGTTGTTTGGCCAGATGACTTCTATGGAATCTATTTTAGTTCCATCTCCTAAACCAAAATGTAATTTGCTTTCTATGGATGATAAAAAACCTCTAGATTTAAAAAGTTGTTTAAGTTGCGATTTACCATCAGTATAGACTAAGGCCTTAGTGCCGATACCTTCTTTATTTAAGCTTTTATATTCAAAATCTAGACTGATATAGTTATTAGCAGTATTTGTTGTGTTTTTGAAAAGACAAGCGCTTTCTCCAAAGTTATTGGTAACAAGATCTAAATCTCCATCTAGATCTAAGTCTACGTAAATAGAGCCATTTGATAAGTTGGGTTGATTTTCTATCCAATTACCTGTCTTATTTTCAAAAGTTTTAGAATTTCCTTTAAAAATTTGGTTTGCTACTTTACCACTTCCCATCTCATTCACAGAGTTGTATAGCCTCTCTAATCCTTCTGCTTCAGAACGCCCTTTAAAAGCACTTGATATATATTTTTTAAAGTCTAAGCCGTTAGGTCGTCTTAAAATTCCATTAGAGATAAATAAATCTTGATGACCATCATTATTATAATCTGCAAATAAAGGCGACCAGCTCCAATCTGTATCTGCTACATTATTCATAAATGCAGTTTCTGTAAAATAATCTCCAAATTGATTAATTTGAAGCATATTACGAGAGTATTGATCTTTGTAACCTAATTTGCTGAGGCGCGTTTGTAGATTAAACATAGAATCATCACCTTCTGTTTCTTTTATAACTTTTTCATCAAAAGGAAGCATGTCTAAAGTTATAAGGTCTTGATAACCATCACCATTGATATCCGCAACATCACTTCCCATGGAAAATCGGCTTATAGTTGTAAATGAATTCCCTAATTGTTCTGTGAAAGTTCCATTTTTGTTATTGATGTAGTAGTAGTCGTCTTCATGAAAATCATTACATACATAGATATCGTCCCAGCCATCATTGTTAAAATCCGCCACAGATGCACTTAGTCCATAACCATTTCCACCACCATATATATTGGCTTCTTTGCTAACATCAATAAATTTGTTATTGTCGTTTCTAAGTAAAACATCTCCAACAAGTGGTTCTCGTTTATTTCTCATGTCTGCTTTACCATGCGAAAGAGAGGTGTGTACAGCATGGTTTACAAGGTAAACGTCAAGGTCATCATCCTTGTCATAATCCAAAAAATAGGCTTGAGTGGAATATCCTTTAAAATCTAATCCAAACTCCCTAGAGCGTTCAGTAAATGTATTGTCACCATTGTTTATGTATAGTTCATTATGACCTTCAAAATCTAATAACTCAGAAACAGCACACACATATATGTCTAAAAAACCGTCATTATTAATATCTACCATTGATACACCAGTTTGCCAACTGGCTTTACCAGAAATGTTCGCTTTTTCAGAAATATCTTCAAACTGTAAATCTCCTTTATTGAGGTAGAGTTTGTTTTCTCCTGTATTTGCCACAAAGTAAAGATCTGGAAGTCCATCATTGTTAACATCTCCAGTAGCAATTCCACCTCCATTATAATAATAAATATAACTTATGATATTGTGTTGAGGATCCTCGCTTACCAGATTAACAAAGTCCAAACCAGTATCTTCGGTTGATATCTTTGAGAGAAGATAAGACTTATTAATGTTTTTATCCTTTTCTCCGTTATTGTTACAATTATAAATTAACAACAAAGCTAAGAAAGCAATGTAATAGTTTTTCATTAAGGGTAGAGGGTTAGTCAACTTAACAAAAATAATAATAATTTAACAATAAATTAACAATTACAATTATTTTTGAACAGGCTTAAAATTAAAAAGTTAGTTTTTCTGTTTTAGTAATAATAATCCAAAAAACATTAAAAGACCATTGATAATTAAAATTTCAAAACCAATTTCATATCCATTAAAAAGTTCTTTAGAGTAAAGATTTAAGATATAAGAAAGAATAGGTGCAATAATGGCGATAATCCAAACAAGTTTGTCTTTTATTTGGTAATTGGTAAAGAGTCCAAAAGCAAACAGTCCTAATAATGGTCCGTAGGTATAGCCAGCGGCTTTAAAAAGCTTCCAGATGACAGATATATCTTTAAAAATTAAATAAAAGAGAATGATTACTATAACCAATACAGCACTAAAGCCAATGTGAGTTCTTTTGCGTATACCCTTTTTAGATGTTTCAGGTTTGTTTTCGATATCTAAAATGTCAAAACAAAAAGATGTGGTTAAAGATGTTAGTGCAGAATCTGCACTAGAATAAGCTGCAGCTATTAATCCCAATAAAAAGAAAGCAGAGGTGACAACTCCTATTTCTGGTAGCATAGCAATAGTTGGGAACAAATCATCCTTAGTTGCAGTAATTCCGTTTTTAGCTGCATAATCAGTAAGCATTAACCCAAGGATAAGGAATAATATGTTCACAAAAATGAGAACCACACTAAAAGAAAGCATGTTTTTTTGAGCGTCTTTTAAGCTTCTACAGGTCAGGTTTTTTTGCATCATATCTTGATCTAGACCTGTCATGGTAATGGTAATAAAAATTCCAGATAAAAAGCTTTTCCAAAAGTATTGTGGGTCATTACCATCATTGAAAAAGAAAACCTTACTCAGATTGCTTTCTTTGGTGTAATCAACAATTTCTTTTACACTATTTAAATCTAAAGCAGAAGCTAAAAACACTATAGTCACAACTACAGATATAAGCATAAATAAAGTCTGTAATGTATCCGTAAATATTATAGTTTTTATACCTCCTCTAAATGTGTAGAGCCAAATTAGCGCAATGGTGATAATTACAGTGATAACAAATGGAATATCAAAAAGATCAAAAACCAAAAGCTGAAGTACTTTAGCAACTAAGAACAATCTAAAAGCAGCACCTATAGTCCTAGAAATAAGGAAAGCTACCGACCCTGTTTTATAACTTATCTTACCAAATCGATCTCTAAGGTAGGTGTAAATAGAGGTTAAGTTTAACTTGTAATAAAGTGGAAGTAGAATATATGCTATGATCAAATACCCAAAAAAATAGCCAAAAACTACTTGAAGATACCCAAATTGTTTTGCTTCTACAGCACCTGGTACTGATATAAAGGTAACACCAGAAAGAGAGGCACCAATCATCCCAAAAGCTACGAGATACCATGGTGCAGATTTATTAGCCTTAAAAAAGGCGGCGTTAGAATCTTCTTTTCCGGTGAAATAGGAAATCAATACCAATATTGTAAAATAACAAGCTATTAAAATTAAAATCGAAGTTGGGCTCATAAATGATATTCTTTGCTCAAAAATTTATGAAAAATAGTACATTTGAAAAAAATAGCTATTTAATTTCAAATTTTTATGAAAAAGACATTTTTACTGGTTGTATTAGGACTCTTTGTTTTTAATGCTTCTGGGCAAGACTATCGTAAACTTATCACAGAAGGAAATCATACTGTACAATACATTTCTGAAGTTGCTGAACGCCATTTCGATTCTATAGGAACAGGAAGAGGAACAGGTTTTAAGATTTTTAAGAGATGGCAGTATTTTGCAGAACGTGCTATGGACGAAACAGGTAGATTAAAATCGCCTGAATTTTATTATGCAGAAATAGAAAATTATAATGCAAGTGCTAATAATGAAGGATTAGCAGCTAGAACTACGGTTGGTACTTGGGAAGAAATGGGGCCAACTTACTGGGACGCTACCTCAGGATGGAATCCTGGTGTTGGAAGAATTACTTCTTTAGCTGTAGATGAGTCTAATTTAGATCATATTCTCGCTGGGAGCGAAACAGGTGGTGTATGGAAAAGTATGGATGGCGGTTCAACCTGGACAGTGCTCTCTGACAATCTTTCTAATATAGATGTATATGCTCTCGCCATTGATCCTTCTGATAGTAACACTTATTTTTGGGGCTCTACAAGTGGCACAATTTTTAAATCTACAAATGGCGGTTCAACTTGGTCTCCATTGACAGATCTTGGTGGTGGAACTGTTAATAAAATATTGATAGACCCTACAAATGCAATGAAAATCTATGCAAGTGTTCAAGGAAATGGACTATATAAGTCAACAAATGGAGGAGTAACTTGGAATTCAATATATTTTATTCCGCCAAATACTGGCTACGATTTTGAGTTTAAACCAGGTAATCCTAATACTGTGTATGCTTCAGGAAATGAATTTTATGTTTCGGTAGATGGTGGTAATAACTTTAGCCAAATAACAGGTACAGGTATTAATCAGTTCTCTGGAGGCCCAAAAATGATTGGCGTTTCTGCGGCTAACTCTAATATCGTATATGTAGTTGAGGCAAATGGTGGTATTTTTGGTGGATTATATGTGTCTAATGATAGCGGAAATTCTTTTCTGAAACGAAATTTAAGTCAAAACTTTTTTGGATACGATTCAAATGGTAATGATGCTCTTGGTCAAGCGCCAAGAGATATGGATATTACTGTAAATCCTAATGATGCTAATGATGTTCATATAGCAGGTATAAACACTTGGAGATCAACAAATGGCGGAACTAGCTTTAGTATTACTTCGCAATGGGTGCCAAGTAATGCAAATAACTTAGGCATAGGATATTGTCATGCAGATGTGGATATATTGCATTTTGCAGGAACAGGAACAAATGCGAAACTATACGTAGGTACTGATGGAGGTATTTTTAGAACAGATGATCCAATCAGTGTTAGTGCCAATTATTATACCGATTTAACTCCAGGTTTAGGTATAAGACAATTTTATAAAATAGGAGTAAGCCAAACAGATCCTGTTGTTGTTACTGGTGGCTCACAAGATAATGGTACGTCAACATTAAGAGAAGATGGACTTTGGACAGATTGGTTAGGGGCTGATGGTATGGAAGGTTTTGTGGATAAAAATGATGCTTCTATAATGTATGGAACTACGCAGTTCGGATCACTATACAGAACCCAATATAATATTTTTGGTAGTAACGTAGTAGGTTTAACACAGCCCGAGGGAAAAGGCGGTCAAAGTAATTGGAATTGGGTAGTGCCATTTGAACAAGACCCAATTATTCAAAATACAGTATATGTCGCTTTTGATGAAATATATAAGTCTGATGACAGCGGTAACACTTGGGTTTCTGTTTCTCCAAATTTTAGTGCAGATATAGATCATTTTAAGATTGCACCAAGTAACAATCAAATAATG
Source organism: Winogradskyella sp. ABM4_392 (assembly GCF_056160445.1). NCBI lineage: Bacteria > Pseudomonadati > Bacteroidota > Flavobacteriia > Flavobacteriales > Flavobacteriaceae > Winogradskyella > Winogradskyella sp. ABM4_392. The sequence goes on along the minus strand of NZ_JBSWXE010000007.1, from coordinate 84,264 downwards.
TATTGTGCAATTAATGGAGTTTTAAGATATACGACAAATGGTGGAACAAATTGGACTGTTGCTCCTCTAAGTATAGGTACATCTATAATAAACGAAATAGCTGTACACCCTTCAGATCCTAATAAAGTAGCTGTTGCAACTACTGATAGTGAGAAAGTTTATTTAAGTACTGACGGAGGTCTAACATGGACATCTATGCGTAATAATTTACCCAACTTTGTAGCTCAAGCACTTGCTTGGCAAGACAATGGTGATGATGGTTTGTATGTTGGTATGAACTATGGGGTTTTCTACACTGATAACACACGCTCTAGATGGGTAGCATTTAGCAATGGTTTACCAAACGTTAGAATTAATGAGCTAGAAATTAATACTGTTGATAATAAAATTTATGCAGCTACTTATGGTAGAGGATTATGGAGATCAGATGTTTTTGATGCTTCTCTGAGTGTTGAAGATTTTGAGTTTAGTGATTTTACATTGTTTCCAAATCCAGCTAAAGATGAGATTAACTTAAAATGGAATAAAACAGAAGATGCCAGTATCAGAATTTTTGATACTCAGGGTAAAATTATGTTTTATGGTAAGAAAGTAAATCTGTATAACGGACTTAAAGTAGATGTATCCTCTTTTAATAGTGGAATTTATTTTGTGAAGCTTAATAGTGATAATGGTGAAATTACTAAAAAGCTGATTCTAAACTAATAATTAAACAGACTTAAAAGAGCCCAATTGTTACACTTATCAATTGGGCTTTTTTTAGCTCTAAAATCTGTACCTTAGCGCCTATGGAATTTTCTTCTAAACTTTTGGAAAATGCAGTAAACGAAATGTCGCAATTACCAGGTGTTGGTAAGCGTACTGCATTGCGCTTGGTTTTACATTTATTAAGACAGCCAGAGCATCAAACGTTTCAGTTGGCTGAAGCACTCTCTAAAGTTAGGGCAGAAATTAAGTTTTGTAAATCTTGTCATAATATTAGTGATAAAGAACTTTGCGAGATATGCGAAAATCCTAATCGCAATGAGCAGTTAATTTGTGTTGTTGAGGATATAAGAGATGTCATGGCTATCGAAAATACAAGCTCTTTTAAAGGATTGTACCATGTTTTGGGAGGAAAAATATCACCAATGGATGGTATTGGACCTCAAGATTTAAATATTACTTCTTTGGTCGAAAAGGTAAAATCAGGTAAAGTAAAGGAGCTCATTTTTGCCATGAGTCCTACAATGGAAGGAGATACAACTAACTTCTATATTTTCAAGCAAATACAAGATTATAATATTCAGACCTCTACTATAGCTAGGGGTGTTGCTGCAGGTAATGAACTAGAATACACGGATGAGATTACATTAGGCAGAAGTATTGTAGATCGTATTCCGTTTGAAGCGTCTTTAAAATCATAATCTCATTTTGAAGCTTTCCGTTGTCATACTCAATTATAATGTACGTTACTTTTTAGAGCTGTGCTTAAGAAGTGTAGAAGCTGCTATCAAAAATATTGATGCAGAAATTATAGTTGTGGATAACAATTCGTCCGATGATAGTTGTGCTATGGTAAGGCTACAGTTTCCTAATGTGAAACTGATAGAGAATAAGGAAAATCATGGCTTCTCAAAAGGCAATAACATTGGTGTTGCACAAGCTAAAGGAGAATATTTGTGTATTCTTAATCCAGATACTGTAGTAGCAGAAGATACGTTTACTAAAGCTGTAAATTTTACTGAAAGCCAAACTAACATTGGAATTGTTGGATGTCAGCTAATCGATGGAAGAGGTAATTTTTTACCAGAAAGCAAACGTCACATTCCCACTCCAAAAGTGGCACTTCAAAAATTAATAGGAAACTCAAAAAATTATTATACTAATAATCTAAAGCCAGATGATGTTGGAAAAACTGACATACTAGTTGGTGCTTTTATGCTACTAAAACGAGATGTTTATAATGAAGTAGGTGGCTTTGATGAAGATTATTTTATGTATGGTGAAGATATTGATTTATCCTATAAAGTTTTAAAGGCAGGTTATAGCAATTATTACTTTGGTGAAACTTCTGTAATCCATTATAAAGGTGAGAGCACATTAAAAGACAAAGTGTACGCTAAACGTTTTTATGGTGCTATGGAAATTTTTTACAAAAAACATTTCAAAAAGAATATACTTATATCTGCTTTGGTGAAAATTGTGTTGACTTTAGCATCAAAGAGACGTTCTGTAAAGCAATCAGAAGTGTTACATTCAAAAGGAGCTATAGTAATATCTAAGTCTGTCGATGAGCAACTAAAACATAAAATTGGTAATGCTGTTACGGTTTCAGAAAAGTTAGAGGACATACCAAGTGAAGCACAAGTTGTTTTCGATACAGAATTTTTGAGTTACAAAACTATTATTGAGTTTATGAAATCACATAATGTTACAAAACAAAACACCTATAGAATATGGTTAAAAAGTAGTAATTTTATGCTCGGAAGCGATAGTAGTACAGGTAGAGGAGAAGTTGTAAGCTTCTAATTTTTATTGAATAAAAATCAGTAAAACAGACTGTTTTTTATTAATTTTGCATTCGATTTTAAAATAAAGACCTTCAAATTATAGATATGGCAAAGTTTGAACTTAAGTTACCTAAAATGGGAGAGAGTGTTGCAGAAGCAACGATAACTTCTTGGCTTAAAGACGTTGGCGACACTATTGAAGCCGATGAGGCCGTTTTAGAAATAGCAACAGATAAGGTAGATAGTGAAGTACCAAGTGAAGTTGATGGTGTATTACTAGAAAAGCTTTTTGATGTTGATGACGTTGTACAAGTAGGTCAAACTATTGCAGTAATAGAAACTGAAGGAGGCGATACGGTTGAGGTAAAAGCGCCAGCGACTGAACCTAAACAAGAGGAAGCTCCAAAAGCAGTAGCAGAAGTAGCTCAAACCGTTGTAGCTGCAAAAGAAACTACACAGCCAGTAATTTCATCAGGCGATCGTTTTTATTCACCTTTAGTTAAAAACATTGCTAAACAAGAAGGCATTTCTCAAGCAGAACTAGATACCATACCAGGAACTGGTAAGGATGGTCGTGTTACTAAAAATGATATTAAATCGTATTTGCAATCACGAAGTTCAGCACCAGTTGAAACTCCTAAAAGTCAACCTAAAGAGGATGTCACACTGAGCGCAGTCGAAGTGCAAAAAGAGAAGGCACCTAAATCTCCTGAAAAACCAGCTTCTACACCAGTAGTTGCTTCAGGTGACGATGAAATTATAGAAATGACCAGAATGGGTAAACTCATTTCTAAGCACATGGTAGATTCTGTACAAACTTCTGCTCATGTACAGTCTTTTATTGAAGCAGACGTAACTGAAATCTGGAATTGGAGAAACAAGTATAAAGACAGCTTTAAAAAGCGCGAGGGAGAAAACCTAACTTTCACTCCTATATTTATGGAAGCAGTTGCAAAAGCATTGCGCGATTTTCCAATGATGAATATCTCAGTACAAGGAGATAGTATCATTAAAAAGAAACATATCAACTTAGGTATGGCTGCAGCACTACCAGATGGTAACTTAATTGTACCTGTAATAAAAGATGCAGATCAATTAAATCTTTTGGGTATGGCTAAAAAAGTAAATGATTTAGCCAATAGAGCTAGAGAAAATAAGTTGAGTCCAGATGATATACAAGGTGGAACTTACACAGTAACAAATGTTGGTACATTTGGTAGTATTATGGGTACGCCAATTATTAATCAACCACAGGTTGGTATTTTGGCATTAGGTGCTATAAGAAAAGTGCCAGCAGTTATAGAAACGCCTCAAGGTGATTTTATTGGTATTAGATACAAAATGTTTATGTCTCACTCATACGACCACAGAGTAGTCAATGGAGCTTTAGGTGGGCAGTTTGTAAAAGCGGTTAAAGATTATCTTGAAGCTTGGGATTCTGATAGGGAAATTTAATTAATGCTTGTCATGTTGAACTGTCACACTGAGCGTGTCGAAGTGTTGATTCAGCATCTCACATATATTGAAAAGCACAGTTTTAGAATTGTGCTTTTTTATTTTTTGAAGTTCACTTAACCGTTGGTGTATGATTTCGTTGCGGAAAAATCTGCAGGATTCTTTCCGTCAAAGCTGACAGATAGTAAATTGCAATGAAATTCTAATAAGTAATTTCAGTCGCAATGAGGTATATACGTCTTAACCACTGGTATTTATTCCCAGTATTCTATTTTTCTAGTTTCGACATAAACTGGTTTAAAATTTTGTTTTTCTAAAGAATCGCTTGATAGTGTGATTTTCTTAATCCAATTGCCCATTTTGTCAAACTCGTAGTCATACTTGTGGATAGTTAAGAGTTCGAAATTCGAGTAGCCGAGATAATATGTTTCATTTTTGTCTTCATCGTAACCGGTAATCCGTTGCCATTGATATGGCATTGCCATTAAACTCTGTTTGCTTATTTCTTTAATTTTTCCATCTTCATATTTAATATCCTTTTTATAACGATAGAATTCATAATCCTCTATTTCTTCAATAGGTTTGTTATTTAGGTTGTATTTGTACTGATATGTATTAGTGTAACTTTTGGTAACTTCCTCCTTTAATATAACATTATTGTTCGAGTCGTATTCATAGTTGAATACGATAAAAGTGCTGTCTTTTTTCGATTGAGGTTCGTTAATTGTTATTTTCCTTTTAATTAGATTAAACTCGTTATATTCTTTGATGACCTTGAATTTTATAAAATCGTTGATAGTAAAGTTTTCAATTTCCTTTTTATTCAGCGTGTCTTTTGTTCTACATAGAACTTCATTTTCATTAGTATAAATGGTTTTTATACAATTCTCATAATAATGCTTTTTTGTTGTTTCAACGGAATTTCCTGAGTAGTCAAAATATTCTATGGAGATTACCTGACCCTTTCTGTTAAATTCTTCTTTTAATGTAGTTGTGAATTTGTCAGTTTGGTTTAAATCGAAGTTGCGAATTTTTGCGTCAAATTTCAAATAGGATTTTACATTGCCAAGTAAATTTCTTTCTTCCAAATCAGATGATAAAAATGATATATCTTTCACATCTTTTTTGCAGGAAAACAGAAAAGCAATCAAAATAACAATACAGATTTTCTTTTTCAAAGTAATGTTGTTTGTATTTGTGGCTAACTTTAAGGATATAAGGCCATTTATATGCCTTACGTCAGATGTTATTAAAGCAAGTTCAGCACACGTAAACGAAGTTAGTCTTTTAGGTTTACAAAGTCAAGTCTGTTTAACATAGACAATTAAGGTTTTTAAATCCTAGCAGGTCTTTTTCAAACAATCTCACTACTTTTGTCGTTGTTATTCCTGCGCAAGCAGGAATCTGATATAAAACATAGTCTAATTTAAAAGATTCCTGCTTGCGCAGGAAATGAATATGCAACTCAACCTTAACAAACCCATCTGTTTTTTCGATTTAGAAACTACAGGAATCAATATTTCAAAAGACAGAATTGTAGAAATTTCAATATTAAAAGTGCATCCAAATGGAAAGGAAGAAACCTATACCAAATTGGTAAATCCAACGATTCCTATTCCACCAGAAGTGACTAAAGTTCATGGAATCTCAGATGCTGATGTAGTAGACGCACCAACCTTTAAAGAAATTTCTAAAGAAGTACATAACTTAATCAAAGATTCAGATTTAGGTGGATTTAATTCTAACCGATTTGATATTCCGCTTTTAGCAGAAGAAATGTTACGTGCTGAGGTAGACTTTGATATGAAAAATCGTTTAGCTGTTGATGTGCAAACCATTTTTCACAAAATGGAGCAACGCACACTAAGCGCAGCTTATAAGTTTTATTGCGATAAAAGTTTAGACGATGCGCATAGTGCAGAAGCTGACACTAAGGCAACGTACGAGGTTTTAAAAGCGCAGCTAGAGCGCTATGAAGAACTAGAAAATGACACTAAATTCTTAGCAGAATTCAGCTCGCGCAAAAAGTTTGCAGATTTTGCAGGATTTTTAATTTTCAACAAAGAAGGTGAAGAATGTTTTTCTTTTGGTAAGCATAAAGGTAAGCGTGTTGTAGATGTTATGGAGCAAGAGCCAGGTTACTTTGGTTGGTTGTTAAATGCAGATTTTCCTTTGTATACTAAAAAAGTGTTAACCGCAATTAAGTTACGACAGTTTAATAATAAATTGAGCTAAATTCCTGCGAATGCAGGAATCTTTTTCTTAGTTCATATGAAACACCTATGACTAATTTATAGACAAATAGCGGAATGTTAATTGGGTGTTCCATGTGACCCTTGAAAAAGATAAATATTAATATATGAAAGTATTCTTTTTATTATTTCCATTTCTGGTATTCTCACAACAACAAGTAGCAAAAGGTGTTGTTAAAGACAAAGACACGAATTCACCAGTAGCATATGTAAATATTTCTATTCTAGAGTCTACTGTTGGTGCCTCTAGTGATGATGATGGGAGTTATGTTCTCAGCATAAAAGATGAAGATGTAGATAAGAATGTACATTTATCGTCACTTGGTTATAAAGATACGACGCTAACAGTGACATCATTTACAAAGTTGAAAACCATTTATTTGCAGCCATTAGCAGAAGAACTTGATGAGGTAGTGATTACTGAAAAGTTTGAGGAAGAGTTCTTAGAGATTAATCCTATCAAAAAAAGAGATGTTATTAGTGGTTTTGGCGGTTTCAAAGATCATCCATATATTTTTGCGTTGTATTTACCGTTTAAAGAAGATTATTCTGATTTATTTTTTATAGATAAAGTCAAAGTATTTCTAAATAAAGTTAATGTATTAGGAGGAAGGAAATCAATGTCGTCAAAATTTAGATTTAGAATGTTTTCCGTTGGAAAGGATAGTTTACCAGACAAAGATTTAATATCTGAAAACATAATTGTTACAACTACTAAAAAACAACGAGATGTTGAAATTGATTTGTCTGAGTTTAGTATAATATTTCCTAAAGAAGGTGTTTTTGTTGCTATAGAATGGTTGCATATTCCTTTCAATGAATATAAATTTACATATACAAAAGGGAAAGTAATAAAGAAAAAAGTTACTGAAATAAGATACGCACCAAGACTTTCGTGGATAAAACAAAAAGATCAAAATAATAAATTAGCTGTATTTGCAGTTGGTAAATGGTTTAATCAAATTCTACCTTATACAAATAAAGAAGAATATATAATTCCTGCAATATCCTTAACCTTATCTAACTAATCCCTAAAAACTAATACCTAATTCCTATTTCATGAAACTAATCTGCATAGGTCGTAATTACACAGACCACATTAAAGAATTGGAAAACGAAAAACCGACAGATCCTGCAGTGTTTTTAAAGCCAGATACCTCAATCTTACTAAAAAAGCAACCGTTTTTTATTCCAGATTTTTCTGATGAAGTCCATCACGAGGTTGAAGTTTTGGTAAAGATTAAAAAAGTAGGGAAGTACATCGATAAAAAATTTGCTCATAAATATTATGATGAAATAGGACTTGGTATAGACTTTACAGCAAGAGATCTTCAAGCCCAATTAAAAGCAAAAGGCTTACCATGGGAAAAAGCAAAAGCCTTTGATGGTGCTGCTGTGATAGGAAAGTGGTTGCCAAAATCAAACTTCAAAAATGTAGATAATATCAATTTTAGTTTAGAGAAAAATGATGAAGTTGTACAATCAGGTAATACAGAACTTATGCTTTGGAAGATTGATGAGCTTATAGAATATGTGTCAAAATATTTTACTTTAAAAATTGGAGATATTATATTTACGGGAACACCTTCCGGAGTTGGTAAGGTTTTTGCAAACGATGAATTAAAAGGATATATTGAAGACCAAGAAATGTTTTCAATCAAAATAAAATAAATGGCAGAACATTATAAATTAGATCGCGTACGCGATATGGCAGATAACGACGAAGATTTCGTTATGGCTTTGGCAGCAGCCTTTATAGAAGAAGTTCCAGAAGATGCGGAGCGCTTAAGAAAAGCTGTTCCAGAAGGAGATTATTACGAAACATATCAGGCTGCTCACAAAATGAAACCAACTATCGAATTGTTTGAGTTAGGTGTTTATGATGAATTGATTGAGGTGCAGGATTGGGGAAAATTTGAACAAGCAGATAAAAATATTGATGCCCAACTACAAAAGGTTCTCACTGCTGTAGAGAATGCTACAAACGAGATAAAAGCTGATTTCGGATTATAAATGCAAGCAGAAATTATAACAATTGGTGACGAAATCCTCATTGGCCAAATTGTAGATACGAATTCAGCATTTTTAGGTAAGGAATTCAATAAGATAGGCGTTTCAGTCTATCAGATTACTTCTGTACAAGACGATAAGGAGCATATCCTCAAAGCTTTAAAAGAAGCCGAAGAAAATGCAGATATCATAATTATTACAGGTGGCTTAGGACCTACTAAAGATGATATTACCAAGCATACCATTTGCGAATACTTTGATGATACTTTGGTTGAAAATGAAGATGTGCTAAAACATGTAGAGCATTTGTTTTCTAAGTATATCAGTACACCAATTTCAGATTTAAATCGCCAACAAGCATTAGTACCTTCAAAAGCAAAAGTGCTTAAAAACGAATTTGGCACAGCACCAGGAATGTGGCTAGAAAAGAACGGAAAAGTTTTTGTTTCACTTCCAGGTGTGCCTTATGAGATGAAGGCATTAATAAAAACTGAAGTGCTTCCCGCTTTACGAGCAAAATTCAAGTTTCCATATATAAAGCATAAAACCTTATTAACCTATGGTTTGGGTGAGAGTGCCATAGCAGAAAGAATTGAAACTTGGGAAGATAATCTACCAGATTTTATTAAACTGGCTTATTTGCCCAATTTAGGTAAAGTTCGTTTACGTTTGTCTGGGAAAGCTATGGATAAGGATGTTGTTGAAGCTGAATTGCAAAAGCAAATACAATTATTAATTCCACAAATTGAAGATATTTTTGTTGGGTTTGAAGACGATTTATCCTTGGAGGCTATCATTGGTAAGCAATTAACTCATTTAGGAAAAACAATCTCAATTGCCGAAAGTTGTACAGGAGGGCAAATTGCAAAAGCCATTACTGCAAATGCAGGTGCTTCAAAATATTTTAAAGGTAGTATTGTAAGCTATGCCACAGATTCTAAAGTAAATATTCTAAATGTTTCAGAAGAGGATATTTCTTCAAAATCTGTAGTAAGTAAAGTGGTTGCGGAATCTATGGCTATTAATGTACGAAAGTTGTTTAATTCTGATTACGGAATAAGTACCACAGGAAATGCAGGTCCTACAAAAGGAGATTCCGATGCAGAAGTTGGTACAGTATGGATTGCTATTGCTTCTAAGGAAGGTGTTAAAGCAGAAGTTTTTAATTTTGGTAACCATCGCGATAAGGTAATAATGAAGGCAACAAACAAAGCCTTTGAAATGCTTCAAAAAGAAATTTTAAAAAAGTAGAGTTTTATGTTTGTTGAAACGTAAAGTTTTACTAAATTTGCACCCTGTTTTAAAATAACATACCTAAAGAAAGAATACAATGTCAAGAGTTTGTGAACTTACTGGGAAAAAAGCGATGGTTGGAAACAATGTTTCTCACGCGATGAATAAAACAAAACGCAAGTTTAACGCAAACTTGATTAAGAAGCGTTTTTACATTCCTGAAGAAGATAAGTGGGTAACATTAAAAGTTTCTACATCTGCATTAAAGACCATCAATAAAATTGGTATTACTGCAGCATTAAAAGAAGCTAGAGCAAAAGGATTTTACAAATAAAAGCATACGCTAAAGTCAATTTACAATGGCAAAGAAAGGAAATAGAATACAAGTTATCTTAGAGTGCACAGAGCACAAAGCTTCTGGTATGCCAGGAACTTCTAGATATATTACAACAAAGAATAAGAAAAATACGCCAGATCGTATGGAGATTAAGAAATTTAATCCAATACTTAAGCGTATGACAGTTCATAAAGAGATAAAATAATAAATCATGGCAAAGAAATCAGTAGCGTCTTTACAGACAGGATCAAAAAGATTGACAAAAGCTATTAAGATGGTGAAATCACCAAAAACTGGCGCATACATGTTTGTAGAATCAGTAATGGCACCAGAATTTGTCAATGACTTTTTAAACAAAAAATAATCTTTATTATATACAGATTTATAGAACTGCTTTCATATTTGAAAGCAGTTTTTTTATGTCTATATTTGGGAAAATCTGACAACTTTGCAGTTACTAATTAAAGGCAAGGTTGTTGCTATTAGCTAAGCAAATAGAAATTAAATGAGTTTTTTTAAAAAAATATTTTCTTCTGAAAAGAAGGAAACCTTAGATAAAGGTTTAGAAAAATCTAAATCCTCTTTCTTTACAAAGTTAAATAAAGCTGTTGCTGGTAAATCTAAAGTCGATGATGATGTTTTAGATAACCTTGAAGAAGTTTTGGTAACTAGTGATGTAGGTGTAAATACTACTCTTAAAGTCATTGAGCGTATAGAAGAGCGCGTGGCAAGAGACAAGTATTTAGGAACATCAGAACTTAATAAAATTCTAAGAGAAGAGATTGCAGGTTTATTATCCGAAACCAACTCTGGTGAAGAGACCGATTATACAGTTCCTAATCTACCAACACAAGATAACGGTAAAAAAACACCTTATGTACTTATGGTTGTAGGTGTTAATGGTGTGGGTAAAACAACAACTATAGGTAAGTTGGCATACCAGTTTAAGAAAAAAGGGTTAAAAGTGGTTCTTGGTGCTGCTGATACATTTAGAGCTGCTGCGATTGACCAATTACAAGTTTGGGCAGACAGAGTAGAAGTTCCAATGATAAAGCAAGAAATGGGAAGCGATCCTGCTTCCGTTGCTTTTGATGCTTTACAATCTGGTGTTAACCAAGATGCAGATGTTATTATTATAGATACTGCTGGTCGTTTACATAACAAAGTAAACTTAATGAACGAGCTTTCTAAAGTAAAGCGTGTGATGCAAAAAGTAGTTGGCGATGCTCCTCATGATGTACTTTTAGTTTTAGATGGTTCTACAGGACAAAATGCGTTTGAACAAGCGAAGCAGTTTACTGCAGCTACAGAAGTAACATCTTTGGCAGTTACTAAGTTAGACGGAACTGCAAAAGGAGGTGTTGTTATTGGTATTAGCGATCAATTTAAAATTCCTGTAAAGTATATTGGAGTAGGCGAAGGTATTGAGGATTTGCAAGTATTTAATAAGTACGAGTTTGTGGATTCGTTTTTTAAGTAGCAATTACATTATATTTATGTTTTTAAGGTGTCAAATAAATTTAAAATAAATCAAGACAGGATTTTACGTAACCTGACTTATACTACCTTAATCATTTGTATTTTAGCCTTCATAGGTAATTTATCTAGTATTATTTCTAATTTTGTTTCGGCCTCTAGAAATCCACTTATACCTGATTACCAATTTTACTATGCGTCATTTGCATCTTTCATAAGCACTCTATTCTTTGCGATTATTGGATATTTAAGTTACAGAGATTTAGTTAATAAAAAATTCAAACTTCACTCGGTGACCTTTTTATTTGGTTTAATCATCCTATATATCATTAATTCTAGTGATATTCATTGGTTGTTGATGCAAATCAATCCGTTTCAAGATTGATTACATTTCGTATTTTTATAAAAAATACTTCCAATGCGTCATTTCCTATTCATTTTTGTTTTTCTATTTACAATTTCATGTAAAGATGAAAAGGCTCGCGAAGCCAGAGCGCCAATTTCAAAATCAGAAACAGTAGAAACTATAAAAGCAACTGATGGTGATTCAGGATTAAGTGCCATTTCTACTAAAGATTTTAGAGAGTTTAAGGTTTTGGATTCAAAAAATCTAACTAAAGCTGAAATTTGGGCAGAAATCAATCCGCAAATGGAAGATTTTACTGAAGCTGACTATAATCGCTTAAAGCCTTATATCTTAGAACGAGATATACCAACGCTTCAAAAAAATATTGCAATTGGAGATCTTAATTATGAAAAATTAGTAAAATTCTATTTATACCGAATAAGAAAATTTGATAGAGAAAATTCGTTGTCATTAAACTCAGTAATTTCTATTAATCCAGATGTAATAGTTGAGGCTAAGAGATTAGATGAAGAGGATGATTATTCCTTAGAAACTATTCACCCAATTTATGGCATGCCAATTCTATTAAAAGATAATATAAATGCCAAAGGATTAGCAACTACAGCTGGAGCAGTTGCACTAAAAGATAATGTTACTGATGATGCATTTATTGTGAAACAACTAAAATCTAAAGGTGCTTTAATTTTGGGTAAAGCTAATCTTAGCGAATGGGCTTATTTCTTTTGTGGTGAATGTCCTAGTGGATATTCTGCGATTGGTGGTCAAACTTTAAATCCTTATGGAAGACGCACAATAGACACTGGTGGCTCAAGTTCTGGTAGTGGAGTGGCAGCTTCTGCAAATTTTGCGGCAGCTACAATAGGTAGTGAAACCGCAGGTTCTATATTGTCGCCAGCAAGTCAGAACTCCGTAGTAGGTTTAAAACCAACGATTGGTTTGGTAAGTCGTAGTGGAATTGTGCCAATTTCTTCAACTTTGGATACTGCAGGTCCAATCACCAGAACAGTTACAGACAACGCTATAGTTTTAGATGCAATATATGGAGAAGACAAGTCTGATTATAAGTCAATCTATGCGTTATGGGAGCCAGGATTTTATACCAAAGATTTAAAGAATGCAACTATAAGAGGTAAACGCTTTGGTGCTCCAAAACGCTTGTTGGAGGATTCTTTGTATTTGAAAGCTCTAGATGTTTTAAAGGAACAAGGTGCTGAAATTGTTGAGATAGATGAAGAACAATTAGGTTTACCAAACTTTATAAACCTTCTTAATCTCGATATGAAAAAGGATTTGCCAGCGTATGTAGATGCTCATGCTAATAAAAATATTACAATTAGAACAGTTTCTGATGTCATAGAATTCAACCTAAAAGACTCTATTAAAACCATGCCTTATGGACAAAGTTTATTTAAAGGTATTGTTGCTGATAAAGGTAATGCAGAATACTTAGCGCGAATTAAAGACACTTTAAGTCGAAATGGTAAACAATATTTTAACCTACCAATGCAGAAACACAATCTAGATGGCTTTTTATCTATCAATAATAGACATGCGGCATTTGCTGCTGTTGCAGAATATCCAGCTATTACAGTACCAATGGGTTATACAGATAAAGGTGTGCCAAAGGGTTTAACGTTTATAGCTAAAAGACTTCAGGAAAAGCAATTATTAGAATGGGCTTACGTCTATGAGCAAGCCTCTAAAGCGCGAGTTGCACCAAAAAAGTATAATTAATTGGTTAAGGCATTTATCTTTTCCCACAACTCATTATCAAAATTTGAGAGTGCAAAGTTTTCATCATCGGCAGCATCTCCCATTCTTATAACAACGAGTTTTTTACTTGGTACTACATAAATTTTTTGATCATTTTTTCCAAGTGCAGCGTACATATCATCAGGTGCATTGGGAATAAGTTCACCAGGAAATTGAATTTGAGATTGTGGCAATCTGTAAGAAGATTTTCCGTTTAACCACCACATATAACCATAAGACTCATTAAGGTTTTGGGAAGTGTTTACAGCATCATTTAAAAAGCTTTCGGGTATTATTTGTTCATTTTCCCATTTTCCATCTGCATAGACTAACAATCCAAATCTAGCCATACTTCGTGTTGTACTCCAATAGACACTAAAATCACCAGTTTGAATCCATGCACCAGACATACCAATTCTGTTTTTCAATTTACTATCAAAATAAGTTGACCAATCTTGGTTGCTAGCTGTTGCTACAATATCTTGAAGTTTTACATAAACATTATGATAAGCCCAACGTGTACCAGCATCAGCTATGTATTGTAAATTTTCAGGTTCCACACCATCACCTTCACTGTCATCCAAACCGGATGACATTGATAATAAATGCTTGCAGGTAATCAGATTTTCTTTTTCTAAAGGTGCATTTGTCCATCCTGTGCCTAAATAATCAGAGGCTTTATCATTTATATCTAATAAACCTTCATTTTCAGCAATACCAGTCATAGCTGTAGTTAATGTTTTTCCAGCACTTGCCCAATACCATGGTGATGTACTGGAGTGTCCATCAAAATAAGCTTCAATCACTATTTTTCCTTCGTATAATACCATAAAGCTTTTAGTATTCTTATCTTCTAGGTAATCAAAAAGTGGTTGTAATTCTGCATCATTCCAGTCGAGTTCTGATATAGATTTTGTTTCCCAAGTATCAGAATTTAAAGGTGGAAAATAAATAGCTTCATTTTGAGGGTCAGAATCGTTAGGCGAGTCATTGTCACTAGAACAAGATACTACAGTTAATAAACCAAATAATACTAGTACTATTTTTGGTAATTTCATGGTTAAGTTTTTATATAAGACACATAAATATACAAAAGGTTTAATTTCGTTGTATCTTTGCAAACTGATTTTACGATAAGGCATGAGAACTAAAACACTGAAGAAGAATAGAATTAATGTTGTAACACTTGGTTGTAGTAAGAATGTTTACGACAGCGAAGTCTTAATGGGACAGCTTAAAGCTAGCGGTAAAGATGTAGTGCACGAGCAAGAAGGGAATGTGGTTGTTATAAATACTTGCGGTTTTATAAACAACGCTAAAGAAGAGAGCGTGAACACGATTCTGGAATTCATGCAAAAAAAGGAAGCTGGTGAAGTTGATAAAGTGTTTGTAACAGGTTGTTTAAGTGAGCGTTATAAGCCAGATTTGGAGAAAGAAATTCCAAACGTAGATCAGTATTTTGGTACAACAGAATTACCAGGTTTACTTAAAGCGTTGGGAGCAGATTATAAGCACGAATTAATAGGTGAGCGTTTAACCACAACACCAAAGAACTATGCTTATTTAAAAATTGCAGAAGGCTGTGACAGACCTTGTAGTTTTTGTGCTATTCCTTTAATGCGTGGGAAACATAAAAGTACACCAATTGAAGATTTGGTTATTGAAGCAGAAAAATTAGCGGCTTCTGGTGTAAAGGAATTGATTCTTATTGCACAAGATTTAACCTATTACGGACTCGATTTATACAAAAAACGAAACCTTGCTGAATTACTTGAAAATCTTGCAAAAGTAGAAGGCATAGAATGGATACGCTTGCATTACGCATTCCCAACAGGTTTTCCGATGGATGTGTTAGATATTATGAAGCGTGAGCCTAAGATTTGTAATTATCTAGACATTCCGTTGCAGCACATTTCAGATTCCATTTTAAAAAGCATGCGTCGTGGTACAACACAGGCAAAAACTACAAAACTATTGGAAGATTTTAGAGCTAGAGTGCCTGAAATGACTATAAGAACAACCTTAATTGTTGGTTATCCTGGAGAAACAGAAGAGGATTTTCAAACTTTAAAACAGTGGGTAAAAGATATGCGCTTTGAGCGTTTGGGTTGCTTCACTTATTCTCATGAGGAAAATACACATGCCTATAACCTTGAAGACGATGTGCCAGAAGATGTAAAACTTCAACGTGCTAATGAGATTATGGAAATTCAATCTCAGATTTCGTGGGAACTTAATCAGGCAAAAATAGGCCAAGAGTTTAAAGTGGTCATTGACAGAAAAGAAGGTAATTACTTTGTTGGTCGTACCGAATTTGATTCGCCAGATGTAGATAACGAAGTCTTGATTGATGCTTCAAAAATCTATCTAAAAACAGGCGAATTTACGACTGTAAAAATCATTGAAGCTGAAGACTTTGATTTATACGGCGAAGTTGTGTCTTAGCGCATAGACACCTTTGTTCTACTTTTTCTATACCATTCTACAAACTTATATACTAAGAGTATCGTCATATTTTGTAATTAAGCTTTCGTAGCGACTTGCAACTGGTAGTCTGCAGCCAAAACCAGTGCAAGGCACCACAAAACTGGTTGTCATTTTATAATGACGCTTCAAAAATATAGCCTTATATTCTCAATAAGAAAAAAGGAGTGCGGACAAATGGTGGACACTGCTTTTTATTTACTTTACAGAATGGTTCAATCTTGAATAATTGCAAATATTTAATCTGCATTAACGAATATAGCTTAAAACAAAACGAATATTTATTCTTGTGGTTGAGTTATACATAATATCACTATTTTGATTATTTATGCGTATTATTAAAATCAATTAGTCTAAAATCACTAGTTACACCTTCTATGAAAAGGAAATTCGTTGTTAGTCTTCTCTTTTTTTTATTGCTGCCAGTGATTGGGTTTTCACAAAATTCTAAGGTAGATAGTCTAAAAACTGAATTGCAGAATCACAAGAATAGAGATACGATAAGAGTTAATTTGTTATATGATTTAGCATTTTCTCTATACAATAAAAACGTTGGCTTAACCAATGAATATATAAATGAAGGTGAGACCATCTCAGAAGAATTAGATTATACTAAAGGCAAGGCAAATATTTTGTCATTAAAAGGGATTATGGAGAGTAGGAAGTCTAATTACGATCTAGGTCTTAGTTATTTTCAACAATCCTTGAAATTATTTGAATCTATAAATGATAAAAAAGGTATAGCATCCTCTTATAATTCAATAGGAGTAAATTATTTGTTGAGATCTAAGAACAACGAAGCCTTAAATTATCTAGAAAAATCGTTAAAACTTTATGAGAAGTTGGGAGATAAAGACCAGTTAGTTGCTGGTTACCTTAATATTGGTAATATTTATGCAAAAACTGGTACGTACCCTAAAGCCATTTTATACTATAAAAAAACATTAAAACTAAGTAAAGAAATAAATCACGAATATGGTACGCCTTATGCACTTAATGGTTTAGGGCATATTTATAGTGACCAAGGCAATTATCATCAAGCATTAGAATATTACCATCAAGCTTATGATTATAAAGAAAAGTTGGGAGACACTCTAGGGATGTCTAACACACTAAATAGTCTAGGAAATAATTATAGAGGCATTGATAAACTTGATAAGTCATTGGAGTATCATAAAAAATCAATTCATTTTGCAGAAATAATTGAAAACAAGGATCTTATTGCTGTTAATAAAGGTAATATAGGTCGTATTTATAAAGAAAAAAAAGCTTACAACAAAGCATTAGAATATATTAACGAATCTCTAGAGTTAAGTAGAGAGATTAATGACCTTGGACAAATTGCCAATTGTTTGTACAGTATTGGCGAAATTAATTTGCTACTCAAAAAATCCAAAAAAGCTCGAGAGAGTTTTGAAAAATCAATTGAAATAAGTTTAGAAAACAACAACCGATATTCACTGGCTGTTAATTATTTAGGTGTTGCAGAATCTTATTACGATGAAGAAGAGTTTCAAAAAGCGCTATCTTATACGTTGAAAGGAAAAAGAATTGCAGATGAATTGAATCTTCTTGAAGGTAAAAACAAGGTTTCAGAAATGCTTTCTGCTATTTATGAAAACTTAGGTAATTACAAGGAGGCATTGCAGGAACACAAAAAGTTCAAGACGTTAAGTGATAGCCTCTTTAGTAAAGATAATATTAAGAAAATTTCCGAATTAGAATACGAGTACAAATATAAACAAGCTCTAGATTCAGCTAACATAAGAGAATTAAAGTTGACAAAAACAGTATTGACAACCTCTCAGGATTTAGAAAAATCAAAAAGAAATTTGTTTTTGGGTGTTATAGCGTTTTTAGTTAGTGCTATTATTTTAGGCGGCATCATTTTCTCATTAAAGTTGAGACATCAAAAAGCAAAAACACAAAATATTGCTATAGAACAGAAACTATTACGTTCACAGATGACGCCACATTTCATTTTTAATTCATTATCAGTTTTACAAGGAATGATACTGAATAAGGAAAATAAAAAATCGGTGTTTTATTTGTCTAAATTTTCAAAACTATTGCGGATTACATTGGAAAATTCTAGGGACAAATTAGTGCCACTCAGCCAAGAATTAGAAGCAGTAAACAACTATTTAGAGCTTCAGAATTTAGAAGATAGTCAATCCTATGATTATACAATTTTGGTAGATAAAACTATTGATGAAGAATTGTTTAAAATTCCACCAATGCTCATTCAGCCATTTATTGAAAATGCTATTGAGCACGCCTTTGAAGGCAGAAAAGAAAATAGAAAAATTGATATTCAATTAAAATATATAAAGGAAGAATTAATTTGTACCATTACGGATAATGGTATTGGTATAGATACACCAAATGGTCATAAACGAAAGGATAAAAAGTCATTAGCGACGACTATTACATCGGAACGATTAAAAATGTTATCTAAAGATTTTAACATCAATGGTTCCGTAAAAATTGAAGATAGAAAACACCATAACGAGCAAGGTACTATTGTAACTTTGGTAATTCCTTATAAAAAAGATGTAGCCTAATGCAATCAATTATAGTAGAAGATAAAGCTTATATAAGAAAAGGATTGCTCAATCTGCTAGAGCTTATTGAAACTGATGTTAAAGTTGTTGGTGAGTGCGAGTCCGTTAAAGAGGCAGTCATAGTTGCAAATGCTTGTAAGCCTGAACTTATTTTTCTGGACATTAATCTTACAGACGGTAATGCTTTTGAATTTTTAGAACAAACTGAGCACCTCAATTTCAAAGTGATTTTTATAACCGCTTACGAAGAGTTTGCCTTAAAGGCTCTAAAAATGGGAGTTGTGGATTACCTATTAAAACCTGTTGATGTTGAAGAGTTAAAAATTGCATTAGATAAGGTAAAACAACTTTCGGTCACTGAGCAAAAGCAAAAGATAAGTGTAGCTAAAAAGGTATGGCAAAATCAGGATGACAAGCTGATACTTTCGCTTCAGGATAGTTTTCAGGTAGTAGATTTAAATGAGTTGATGTTCTGTGAATCAGACAAAGGCTATACTACCTTTTATTGCAATGATGGTAAAAAGCATTTAGTCTCAAAAACACTAAAAGAGTTTGAAGAACGACTTATAGATGCCAATTTTACAAGACCGCATCAATCATTTATGGTCAATCTAAAATTCATTGATAAATATGACAAATCTGGAGTTATCCATTTAAAAAATGGAAAAAAAATCCCAGTGTCTTCCCGAAAAAAAGAACAGTTTGTAACTGCTTTTTTAAATAGAGATTCTAAGTAAATCAATTGTTCTTTTTTAATATTCAATTAGTTTACAATGTCAGTTCGAGTGATTTTGAGTGTTTATTGAGCTTGTCGAAGTAGAGGGAGAAATTGTATCGAGAACTTTTGATAAGTGAAATTCTCAGTTTCACGAATATTCTCTAAAACATCACGCTTATTGATTCGTAGATATTAGAAATAATTTCGGTATTTCTTTCTTCGCCATTGAGATATACATTTATTCTATTAAATCTAAATAGAATGAAAAACAAGACCCCAAAATTCAATACCCTAGGCTTATTTTTTGTAGTTATGGTCTTAGTAAAACTGGTTACCTCTTGTAGTAACTCAAGTAGTACTCAACCAGCTACAAAAGTAGGCTTTACAGAGATAGAAAACGAACTTACGAGCAAGTTTGGTAAGGATGCTTATTATACAGATCTTACTGTAACTTATAATGCGTCTATAGGTAATATCGTTGGTGTTACCGTTACTGAAGACCCAGAGTCCTTAAAAATGGGACAATGGAATCTTACTCAAGACACTTGGCAACAAAATTCAGATATCACAATAGAAGTTCCTGCTGGGACTAAAGCTTCTGATTACATGTTTCAACTCGGCGAAATCCTAAACTTATCTACACTAGGTGGTTTGGTTGAGAAATCCGTAGAAAAACTAAAAGAGGAAAAGAAGCTAGAAAATCTAACCTTAAGTACAGCTAGTGTTTTTTTTCCAGACAATGGAGATATCTCAAAGGCGGAATACTTTGTTAATCTTCAACCAGAAAACGGAGGAACAACCTTCAGGTTTAGATATAGCTTAGATGGAGACTTAATTTCAATGAATTACTAAATACAAATCAAATTTACCATAACCTTTAATCTTTTATATTATGAAAAATTTTACACGCTTTCACGAACACTTAAGTAATAGATGTTACGTGAGTAAAAAACAGCTACTTCTTTTAATGACACTTTGTTTATCTGCAATTGGTTTTTCCCAAACAGTTGGTGATCAATTTATAGATAATTTTATAACCTATGAGATTACTTCAATAACACCAAATACTGTTAGGACTATGAATTATGACACTACTGGTGGTACTGAGGTTGATATACCAGAAACAGTAAGCAACAATTCGTTTAGTTTTACTGTTACTAGAATAGAGGCTAGTTCTTTTTCAAGTAACCAACTAACAAAAGTAACCATTCCAAATACAGTTACATCTATTGCTGGTTCTGCATTTTTTAACAACCAGCTTGCAAGTGTTGTTATCCCTAGTAGTGTTACATTAATTCAAGCTCAAGCCTTTGGAGGTAATAATTCTTTGACTTGTGTAATTTCTGAAGCGACCACTCCTCCAACTATTTTTGATGGAGGTGCTGATTCTTTTGGAACAAGAAGTAATATAAATGTGGTCGTACCTAACGGGACAAGTACAGCTTATGCAAATGCTACTTGGACAGGTTTTCAATCACTTACAGAAGAATTAAGTGTTAATGACACCTTCGTTACTGATTACATAACTTACACTGTTACTTCAGGAAATCCTGCTATTGTAGAGGTTACAGATTATGATACCTCTGGTGGCACTGTTGTAGATATTCCTGAGACAGTTACTGCAAGTTGTAGTAAAGAGTACACGGTTACGGAAATTGGTGCTGGTGCTTTTTCGCAGAAGCAATTAACAAGTGTTACTATCCCTAATAGCATTACCAATATAAAATATAACGCGTTTAATAATAATCTATTCACAAGTATTATAATACCAGAGAGTGTTACCAATATAGGTAATCTGGCTTTTGGTGTGAATAATTTAAGTACAATTATTGTGTTAGGGATTACACCACCTACTATAACCACAGGTGGTGGTCAAGATACTTTTGCAAACTCTAGCCGTAGCAATATTAATCTAGTTGTAATTAATAACGCTACAGATGAGTACGTTACAGACGCTGGCGCATTATGGACGGGATTTAAAATGGTTTTTGAAGCAACGTCTCCGACAACTGTAGAAGTTTCTCATTACGACCCAGCAAATGGTACTAATGTGGTTATACCAGCAACTGTTACCGCAGGTTCTAATGTTTTTGATGTGAATAGAATTGATGATTCAGCTTTTGAAAACATTGGTTTAACTGATGTTACAATACCTAATAGTGTTACTGAAATTGGAATATCAGCATTCGAGTTGAATAGCTTAACAAGTGTAACTATACCAGATAGCATTACACTTATTGGTACAGCTGCCTTTGCAACTAATTCTATATCAAATCTAACATTAGGTGCTAATGTTACGGATATTGGTATTGGAGCTTTTATAGGTAATAGTTTAACTGATGTTACTATTCCTAGTAATGTTACTTTTATTGGCTTGTTAGCATTTGGTAATAATCCATTAGCTAGTGTAACGTCATTTGCAGCAACACCACCAACCATTACTACTGGTACTAACGATACATTTGCTTTTGATAGAAGTAACATACACTTACACATTCCACCTGGTACAATGGGAGCATATGTTACTGATCCTGGAGCTTTATGGACTGGTTTTAACCCAGTAACTGAAGACGCTTTAAGTATAGATGACTTTGAATTGTCAAATACCGTAAAAGTTATTACTTCAACTGATGCTCTAGAAATTATTTCAGATAATAGCTTGCAACTTCAAAATTATACTGTGTATTCAATTTCAGGAATGGAAATAGTGAGAGGAAAAGAAAGTAATATACCTACAAACGCTTTTGCCAAAGGTGTTTATATATTAAGAATCAATTTTAATATAGGAACAGTGACTAAAAAAGTAATTATAAACTAATTGAAATTTATTTTGAAATATAAGTTAGAATTGTTCTTGCTGATATTCTACACTATAATTTTCCTATGGTTTGTTTTGTAGTGTTGTTAGTTAGTTAAACGAGAGATTGAGCAGTAATGTTAGGGTTATTTACTGCTCTTCTTTTTTTAATCTATAATATTTTCAATTGTTTACTTAAGAATTGTTTAAAAAAACTAAATTGTTAAATGAATATCAATCTGCACTAACCAAAAAATGATAAACTACAATAAAAAAACCTTTGTGCCTGTTATTAATTCAGAAAATGGTGAGACCTCTAGCGAAACCTTTTTTCTTTACAAACAGGTAGGCAACATTATAACCTCAGAGTATTCAGGCGGAAAAATAAAGAAAGGACACCTTATTGGACTTGTAGATGAATTCGGAAACATAGAAATGCGTTACCATCAAATTAATGAAAATGGAGAATTGATGACCGGAAAATGTAAATCAAAACCAGAAATTCTAGAGAATGGAAAAATTCGATTGTACGAAAGCTGGCAATGGACATCTGGTGATAAATCAAAAGGAGAATCTGTAATTGAAGAAGTTTAGCTATTATTTAAAATGAAAATTGAAAGATGTACAACTTTTGACTACAATCAAATACTTGAAAACATAGTAGGGTTTTGGGGAAGTGACAGGACTTTGTGTATGCATCATCCTATGTTCGTACAAGAATTTGGTAATACAGCTTATGTAATAAGAGAAAAAGATAAGGTGATTGCCTATTTGTTCGGGTTCTTGTCACAAACATCTTCAACTGCTTATGTACATCTAATAGGTGTTCTCAAATCAAAACAAAACAGGGGAATTGGTACAAAACTTTATAATAACTACATAAGTTATGCTAAACTCAAAGGTTGTTCTAAACTCAAAGCCATTACAACACCAACCAATGTGTCTTCAATTAATTTTCATAAAAAAATAGGAATGAGTCTTGTCGGTAATAAAAACTCTGATGGTATTGAGGTCGTAAAAAATTATTCTGGAAATGGACAAGACAGGATAATATTTTTAATGGATATATAATTGAAACTAAGAATGCCTGTTTTAAAATTGAAAAAATAACCGCTCATTATGATTACGTATCAAAACGAAATTAATTTATCTGCTCTTGAGTTTAAAGAGCTACTCATTAATTCAACACTTGGTGAAAGACGACCAGTTAAAGATTTCTCAAGGATAAAAGCAATGGTCCAAAATGCTAATCTAATTATTACAGCTAGAGATGGAAACAAATTAGTTGGTGTAGCAAGATCAGTAACAGATGTTGTGTATTGCACATACCTTTCAGATTTGGCAGTAGATTTAAAGTATCAAAAACGAGGCATTGGTAAAGAATTGATTAGGCTAACCAAACAAGCTACACCACAAGCCACAACTATTCTTTTGGCAGCACCAAAGGCGGTCGATTATTATCCTCATATAGGAATGACGCAACACAATGCCTGTTTTTTGTTAACTGATGAAACCGATTTAAAATAATGGAAGTACAAATAAATCCTGATTTAAACACCATTAACTGGAAAGACATTTCAGCACTGTTCCAATTTGTAAATTGGGGAATCCGACAGCCAGAAGATATCAAAAACGCATTTAAAAAAAGCTCTGTAAGCTGTTTTATAAAAGATAAAAGCAGAGTAGTTGGGTTTGGGAGAACAGTAGATGATGGAAAATATTATGCATTGTTAGTAGATGTGGTTGTTCATCCAGAATACCAAAAAAACGGCATAGGAACACAAATAGTTAATGAAATAAAAAATAGATTAAACGATTATAATTTTATCACCTTAACAGCTGCACCAAACAAGGAAGGTTTTTATGAGAAACTAGGATGGAAAAAGCAGAAATCGGCTTACATCTTTCCTAAAGATGAAAAGCAACGTTTAGAACATTGCGAGTAATAAAAATCTGAATATGAAAAACCAATTCGTCATTATAATCTTAGTACTAGCTGTGTTTTCTGCGTGTCATAATGCTTCAAAAGAAAAGCAAAAAGAAAATAATGTCATTACAACAGACATTACTAACTTTTGGAATGCTTATGACCAAATCATCACAACCCAAGATTCTGTATTACAATATAAGTATTTAGATAGTTTGTATTTAGATAAGGGAACTGTAGGTTTAGAAGGTATTATAGAAGCAAGAAGATATACAGCAGAAGAATATATAAATGCCATTAATACCTATCCGATATTTTGGAACTCAATTAGAGAAAATACATTACAAGCAGATAATATTAGCACACAATTGTAAACTGGTATTGAAAAACTAAAAACTATCTATCCAGAACTAAAACCCGCAAAAATCTATTTCTCTATCGGTGCATTCCGTACACCAGGAACAACCGTAGATAGTTTGGTACTTATTGGTTCTGAATTAGCCATGGCAGATGCTAATACCATAACAAGTGAATTTCCTAAAAATCTGGCACATTTAAAACCCTATTTTGCTACAGACCCCAACAAGAATTTAGTGTTTTTAAATATCCACGAGTATGTGCATACCCAACAAAAACCTAGAGTTTATAATTTACTGTCTTCTGTAATATATGAAGGTGTTGCAGAGTTTGTAACAGTAAAAGCATTAAACCAACCATCACCTAATCCACAAATTGAATTTGGAAAATACAATGCTAAACGAATTAGGGAAGTCTTTGAAGATGAAATGTTTTATGTAGCTAATTTTAATAAATGGCTAAATAGTGACGCACCTAATGAATTTGGAATGCGAGATTTAGGCTACTATGTTGGCTATCAAATTTGTGAAAACTATTATAACCAAGCAGAAGATAAAAAAGCAGCTATAAAAACGATGATAGAGCTCGATTACGAAAACGAATCCGAAATTGAAACGTTTGTAAAAAAATCTAATTTTTTTTCAATGTCTTTAGATGAATTAGAGCAAAATTTTGAAGACACAAGACCAACAGTCGTCGGCATTAAGCAATTTGAGAATAATAGCCAAAATGTTAATCCAAAACTAAAAGCCATAACCATAAAGTTTTCAGAAGCTTTAGATGGCTATCGCACTAGTGTAGATTTGGGTAGTTTAGGAAGAGATGCATTTCCAAAAGGAACTTTAAATGGCAGAAAATGGGCAAAAGATAACAGGTCTTGGACAATTCCTGTTGAGTTAGAACCCAATAAAACCTATCAAATATTTATAACTAATAACTTTAGGACACCAGACAATAGGCCTTTAAAACCTTATCTCATTGAGTTTAAAACAAGAAATAGATAAAATAACTTCTATATGAAAAAAGTATTACCAATTTAATATTTATCATAGTTCGTTGTAGTAATACAGATAAAGCCTTTAAGGTAGAAAGCGATGAAGTTATTAAGTTATTTAATGGAAAAGATGCTATCTAAAAAATTAAAAACTGAAGTGACATTTTCATGTTTTATGTTTCTTATAAATATGAAGGATGCCATAAAACATAATAAACTACAGATTTTCTTATTGACTTTTTACTCTTTTATTTTAGGTGTGATTTGGTATTTTATCTTTTAACTTATTTAGGAGGAAGGCTGTTGACATAAGAGAAACTTTGTTCAAAATACTTAACCATTAGACCTTTTTTGCCCCAAAGTAATTCAGGAACTAAAACATAGTCTCTCATTTTAGCACCATAGGAATAATAATGACCTGTATTATATTGTTCCATAAATTTAACAGCTTCTTCCTTGGGTAAGCGAATACCAATTTCACCAGCTTTGTTTAGTAAGGTAAACATATAACCGTTGGACGAGGTGTAAATCATCTTTTTGCCTTTGCGCTCAAAACCATTGCAGGCTTCTACTATATCATCATATATTTTTAATGTGTCTTCCCAGTTCATTATTCGTTTTTCAATTTAATAGAGTTTGTCACTTCGAGTGATTCCGAATTATGAGGAATTGTATCGAGAAGCATTTAGTTAAGTTGTTCTCGATACAAATTTTTCTCATTCTAATCGAAAAATCCACTCGAACTGACGTCTGAAATTATATTGAATATACAATTTAAATATGTTGATCTACTAAAATAGCATTACCATCAGGATCTAAAACTACAAAACTTGCAGGTCCAGTTGTAGATTCGTCGGCTTCACTGGTAAAAGAAATCCCGTTAGATTTTAAATGTTTTTGAATATCACGAACATCATCATGCTCCTCTAATGTTTTAGCATCTTGATCCCAACCAGGATTAAAGGTGAGGATATTATTTTCAAACATACCTTGAAACAAACCTATAAGTGTAGATTCATTTTTCATAATGAGGTAGTTTTTATCCAAATCTCCAGCAAAAACTTTAAATCCTAAGGTTTCGTAAAACGCTTTTGAGGCTTTAATGTCTTTTACAGAAAGACTAACAGAGAACGCACCTAATTTCATATTTTAATATTTTTTTATTCTAAATTTTCTTTACTTTCATTTAGCAATACTGGCTTTCCAAAACCTAAATCTTCTAGTCTATCTAATTGTGTAGCTGCATCACCAACAATTAAGTAAATCATTTGGTTAGGCTTAATATAGTTTTCAATTAATGCTTTAACGTCTTCAACGGTCATGTTTTTTACTATAGCTTCACGTTGTTTAGCGTAGTCATCAGATAGACCATAATTACTGATATTACTCAGCATATCTAATTTAGCACCAAGTGTCTCAAAAGCTCTTGCAGTACTCTTTATGGTATACCCTTTGGTGACTTCCAAATCGTCCTCGTTATAATTTTTTCCATAGTCTTCTAAAATTTCTTTTACAAGACTGGTTGCTTCATAAGTTACATTGGTACGTATACCACTACTTATCGTATATTCTCCAAGATATTTGGACCCGGAAAAGCGAGATCGTATACCATAAGTGTAGCCTTTCCCCTCTCTTAATTCTTGTGTTAGTTGAGATGCAAAACCACCTCCACCTAAGCGATAATTCATTACATTGGCAAGATAAAAGTCTTTATGTGTAGCCTTTAAAGATGGATATCCAAAACGAATTACTGACTGTTTTGCGCCTGGTACATCATAAAAGTAAACGGTTGATTTTTCAGGATACAATGGTAATGGTAATTCTGGGATTGTAATTGATTTTTCTTCCCACTGATTATCAATTTTTCTTAAAGCACTTACAACCTCTTTTTCTGATATGGAGCCAACAACATGGAAATTGGCAAGTTGCGGTGATAAATTTTTATTGTAATAATCTTTTAAATCGATTATATCAATACTATTTACAGAAGTTTCTGTACCTCTGTTATTGTAAGCTAAAATGTTATTCTCTCCATATAGTAATTTTGAATATTCATCAGAAGCTATGGCATTAGGATTGGCTTTACTACGTTGAATACTACTGATGGTACTCTGTTTTAAAAGCTCAAATTCTGTCTCGTCCCAACGTGGTTCTAATAAGATTTCAGTAACCAATTCAATTGTTTTGTTAAAATGTTTAGAAAGTGTAGTGCCCGAAATGATAATATTTTCTTCAGTCGCATAGCTATAAATACTTGCACCAATACTTTCAATCGCGTTCTCAAGTTCCTCTGTGGTTTTGTTTTTTGTGCCTTTTGTCATTAATTCTGCCAAAAGGTTGGATACACCAACTTTATCCTTGTTTTCTAACAGTAAACCACCAGTTATTTGCATTTCAAACTGTACTAGTGGTACTTCATTATTTTCTATACCATAAACCTTAATACCAGATTTCAATTCTTTTTTCCACACCTTTGGAATGTTTAATTCAGGGCTTGGTCCATAAGGTGGTTCTATACTTCTGTCGAAACTACTAGGTGTTTTTTCATAAGTAGCAGCTATGCTTGCATCAAATGTCTCTTCAGCACCTTCAATAATTTTTTCTTCTTTTATATCGGCTAATTGTGAGTTATCTAGCACCAAATTCTTTTGTCCTTTTGGAACAAAACTAGTGGCTACAAAATTTTTGTCTTTTATATATGTATTGTACACACGCATTACGTCTTCTGATGTTACAGCAAGTATATTCTTAACATCTTGATTAATAAAACCAGGATCGCCAGCAAAAATTTCGTATTGTGCTAATTGAAACCCTTTGCCTAAAACACTAGATAATCCTTGGTAAAAATCTGTTTCTTGCCCTGTCTTTATGCGATTCAAGTCTTTTTCGGATATACCATTGAGTTCAAAATCTTTAAGTCCATCTTTTATTGCAGAAGCAACAGTATTTAAGTTGGTTTGGTCAAATGCGGTAACGGTGAGCATTAATTGACCAGCTAATTCTGAGTTGTATTGATAAAAAGAAACGTTATCAGTTAGCTTTTCATCATCAATGAGCACTTTGTTTAAAGGTGCTTTTTTGCCATTAGATAAATAGTTTGTAAGCACGCTTAAAGCATAAGAATCTTTGTGATATTGCGGTACACTTGGCCAAGCCATGGTGAGTCGTGGTGCTCTAGCAAAATTATCTTCGTAGAATAAGCGTTTTGCAGATTTTAAGGTTACTGGTTGTTTTTCCAGTTTGGGAATATCTTCACCTCTTGGAATTTCATCAAAATATTTTTTAACCCAAGTTTTGGTCTGTTCTACATCAATATCTCCAGCAATAGTAAGTGTAACATTGTTTGGTACATACCAGCGCCTAAAAAATTCTTTAACGTCTTCTAAAGTAGCGTTTTGTAAATCTTCAAGAGAGCCTATGACTTCCCAACTGTAAGGGTGTCCTTCAGGATAAAGATTACTGTTTATTACAGCGGAATTATGACCATAAGGTTGATTGTCTACACGTTGGCGTTTTTCGTTTTTAACCACTTGTTTTTCTTTTGCTAAAACTGGTTCTGTAACGGTGTTGATAAAGAAACCGAGTTTATCGGCTTCTGCCCAAATCATTTTTTCTAAGGCATCCTTTGGTACAGTTTGGAAATAATTGGTTCTGTCTCTACTCGTAGAACCATTGGCACCAGAACCTCCAATACGAGCACTCATTTGGTCTAAACCACCTTTGCCTAAATTTTCGGATTCTAAGAATAAAAGGTGCTCAAATAAATGTGCAAAACCAGTACGACCTTCTTTTTCTCTAGCAGAACCAACATGAGCTGTTAGTGCTACAGCTGCAACAGGATCTGATCGATCTACGTGTAGTATAACTTGTAAGCCATTATCTAAAGTGAATTTTTCAAAATCAACTTTAAATTCTGGCGTGGTTTCTTTGGTGTCATTTTGTTTACAAGCTGATATGGCTATTAAAACGAATAAACTTAGAAATAAGGATTTAATTGGTTTCATAATGTATTTTGATTGATGATAATTATAATTCGTATGCGTTATTGTTCACAAAGAAAATGGAGTTCACCAAGAATAATTTTCCGTTTTCCCAAAAACTTCTAAATAAGGTGTTGTCTACAAAATAGATAAAACTACCGTTACCTTTGCGTTCTTCACCAAATACTAAAGTGTTGTCTAAATTGGCTAATGCATCTTTACCAGCAAAACCAGAATATACTTTAGTGTCTGCTAAATGACCAACGTTGTAGCCGCTATCCAATAAATCATAAGCGGAACTCCCTAATTTTAAAGTGAAATAATCTTTGCTGTAACCAAAGGCCATTGGGTGTGTGTTGTCTATTTTAGTTTTAAAGATAGCACCAGTAATAAGATTGTTGGTGTACTCGCGCTCACGTTCTGCATAAGGTGTTAGATTGTCATTACTATTATTGTTGTCAGACGATTTATATTTTAAACTAAAACCATCTTTACCAGCAAAACTTCTAAGTGCACCATCAATAGCAATAATTTTTCCACCAGCTTGTACCCAATCATTAATCTTCTGCATATTATCATCATTTAGCACGCTGCCATAATAGCCATTAGGTATAATAAGCACATTGTATTTGTTGAGGTTGGTTCTGCTTAGATTGTCTGTATTTATAGATGTTAATGGATAATGTAATTGCTGTTCAAAGAAATGCCAAATTTCACCATAACTCAAAGAAGAAGTCCCTTCACCAGAAAGCACAGCAACTTTTTGCTTATTCACTAGCTTAATGTCTGGAGAGCCAATATCTGGTGTTGTTTGAGAAAATCCTGAGTTGATTTGAGTTAAGTGCTGTTCATGTTTCTGCTTGATTTGATTTAGAATCCCAAGAAAATCTTCAAGGTGTTTATTATCTCCTTTTGTGATTATTAGAGAACCTCTATCAAATTTTTCACCATTAGAGGCGAAAGGTTTTTCGGTAAATCTTACTTTAAAATCATGCTTTAGTAGATCTGCTAAAAACTGAGCGTCTTTTAATGAGTTCCATTTGCTTACGTAGCCATAAGCTTTGGCTAATACAGTTGGCATTTTGCTTTCATAAGCCTTAGTGCTGTTGACTTTAGATGTGCTGGCAATAGCATCTAAACCGTAAGCATATGGTACAGACCAAGCTGTAATATCATAAGTTAGTGAATCGTTTAATTTGGCGTTTGGTTCAAACAAAACTTTAACCATTTTGCCTTTTGGTTGATTGGTGTGAATTACTAGAGAATTGGTATCAAACGACATAGTTCCTTGTTTGCCAGTAGCATAATCATAACCTGAAACTTTCCCATTATTGGCATTTTCGAATTCGATATCATGCTTGCTTAACAAGCTTTTAAGGCTGTTCAGTTTGTCTTGGTTACCTTTCACTACATAGCTTTTATATTTTAAATCACTATTGTCAAAGAATTTTGCAAACTCAGTATTTAGTTGTTTTGCATTTTTTGAAGCAATTTCAACCGTTGAAAGTCCTGTAATGGTATGATGTGTTAAACGCTCTACTAAAGTGAGTACATGACCTTCATCGTTTAAAATTCCTAAGCCAGACATGCCATGTCCACCTTGTTCGTAGGTCATTCCAATGGCTCCCATATATGTAGGGTAGGTGTCACCATAACTTGGATAAAACAAATCGAAACGCTCTCTTGTGAAGAATAACCAACCTTCAGCATCAAAATACTTAGCGTGGTTTTTACCAATTTGAGTCTGAAAATCGCGTTGCCAATCGCTAATAATTTCATGGAATGGTTCTGCAGCAGGAGCAAAGTAATACGGCTCATTTGGACCTTGCTCATGAAAATCGACATGAATATGAGGCATCCATTTATTGTAAACTTTTAAGCGTTCTTGAGTTTCAATTTGTGTTGCCCAAGCCCAATCTCTATTCAAATCAAATAAGTAATGGTTTGGTCGTCCTCCTGGCCAAGGTTCTTTGTGCTCACTCGCCTGTTGGTCTATATCATAAGGCGTGCTTTTGGTTTCGTTATACCAGTTTACATAACGATCGCGACCATCTGGATTAATACCAGGATCTATAATAACTACAGTGTTTTCTAACAAATCTTTTCGTTCTGTGAGTAGCTTGTACAGTGTTAACATGGCAGCTTCAGAACTCGACGCTTCGTTACCATGTACGTTGTAGCTTAGCCAAACAATAGCAACATCAGTGTTGGTTGGGTTGCCTTCTAAAAGTCCAGTATTTTTTAAGTTGTTCTCACGGATTGTTTCGAGGTTTTCTATGTTTTCTTCAGAAGAAATGTAAGCTAATACAAGTGCTCTGCGCTCATTTGTAGTTCCGTATTGTTCAATTTTTACATTATTTGGAACAGTGTTAGCTACCGTCTTAAAATAATCGACAACTTGATGGTGACGACTAAATTGTGTGCCAATTTCATACCCTAAAAATGCGCTAGGTGATTGAATATTTTGTGCTATTGTTAAGGTAAAGCAACCAAGGACGACCAATACGACTAAAAGAATTTTTTGCATTAAATACGATGTTTTTTGTTTGAAAGCTAGTAAAGATAGTTCGTGAAATTGAATTAACTAAAAATTAGCAGTTAAAAAATAGAAGTAACTTATCTTTATGCCATAATTATGATTTTTATGCCAACTGACTGTATTCCGTTTAGAGCAACCGGATATTTCTCTGATTTTATTTGTGATTATTTAGATCAAAAACCTGAACTAAAACCATTATATCATCGTTTTCCAACCATAGAAAACTTTAAAGCACAGATTGAAGAAAAGTCAAAAAATGGTCACCTTGATCACAGTCGAAAGGTTCTTTCTGAAACTTTGAAAAATCAATATGCTAGTATTGAAGCTTCAGAATTAACTCTAAATAACATTGAAAGCTTAAAATCTGAGCATACATTTACCATTACTACAGGTCACCAACTTAACCTGTTTACAGGTCCTTTGTACTTTCTTTATAAGATTATTTCAACGATAAATCTTACTGAAGAATTAAAATCAGCATATCCTGATTACAATTTTGTACCTGTTTATTGGATGGCTTCCGAAGATCATGATTTTGATGAAATTAATTATTTCAATTACAAAGGGAAAAAGATTCAGTGGAATTCTAACCAAACAGGAGCTGTTGGTCATTTTAATACTAGTGGACTAGAGGATGTATATGAAGTGGTTGCGGCAGAATTTGGTTCAGGGAAGTTTGCTGAACAACTAAAAGTTTGGTTCAAAAATGCTTATCTCAATCACGATAATTTAGCAGATGCTACACGATACTTGGCAAATGAGCTTTTTGGTGAATATGGATTGGTAATTATTGATGCAGACGACAGAGAATTGAAGCGGGTGTTTATTCCGCAAATGCAAAAAGAATTGGTTGAGCAATCAGCTTTTAAAACAGTTTCAGAAACCAACAAAACCTTGGAAGATTTAGGGTTGAAAATTCAAGTAAATCCTAGGGAGATTAATTTGTTCTATATCCATGAAGATTTGCGTGAACGTATAGTTTTTGAAGACGATACTTTTAAGGTTATAGAAACTGAGATTACATGGAAAAAAGAAGAACTTTTAAATCATTTGCAGGAATATCCTGAGCGCTTCTCTCCAAATGTAATTATGCGACCTTTATATCAAGAAGTGATCTTGCCAAACTTATGTTATATTGGCGGAGGAGGAGAAATGATTTATTGGTTACAGTTAAAATCTAATTTTAAAGCTCAAGGTGTTGTGCTTCCTATGTTACTGTTGAGGAATTCAGCTTTAATAAAAACAAAAAAACAAGCAGAAAAATTAGAGAAACTCAATATTTCTAATGCTGACTTATTTTCAAATAGAAGCTCCTTTATCAATAAAAAAGTAAGACAGATTTCTAATATTGATGTTGATTTTTCGGATCAGATTAAACATTTAGAACAGCAGTTTGAGGATTTATTCAAATTGGCAGAACAAACGGATCAATCATTTATAGGAGCTGTAAAAGCACAAGAGGTTAAACAAATAAAAGGTCTAAAACATCTTGAAAAACGTTTGCTTAAAGCACAAAAGCGAAAATTAAAAGACGAAATAGAACGCTGTACAAACTTACAAGAGCAGTTATTTCCAGGAAAAAGTTTGCAAGAGCGCAACACTAATTTTTCGGAATTGTATCTAGAATTTGGTGATGCTTTAATCCCAGAATTAAAGAAGCATCTACAACCTTTAAAAGGTGAGTTTACTATTGTTACAATCTAGACTTGTTATAGCGTCAAAATTAATTCTTGTAGCGAATCTTCACTAGTTAGATTTAGTTTTTTACGTAATCTATATCGTGCTTTTTTTACACCTTCGGTTGAAATATTGAGGATATTTGCGATTTCTTTAGAAGATAGATTCATTTTTAAAAGAGACATCAATCGCAAATCGTTATTACTAACTTCTGGATAACTACTCATTACTTTGGAGTTAAAATCGGTATGCACATCTTCAAAATAGGTCCTGAATTGTTCCCAATTATTATCGTTGTTGATGTCTAGGTTTATAGTGTTAATTACTTTCTGGTAGTTTCTAGAATTTGGACTTTCGGATTTTAGTTCCTTCAATTGAGCTTTTAAATCTAATAGCACTTCATTTTTGTGTGCCAGATGTAATGCATGTGTAGTTAGTTCCTTTTCTTTAAAAGCTAAGTCATTATCTAATTTTTCGCGTTCAATTTTGTTGCGTTTCATTTTTTGGCGTAGACCATAGACTACTGCAATTGCAAGAGCTGAAGCACCTATTAGTGAAATTAGTAGAAACCATTTTTCGTTTTCGGCTTTTTGCTTACGCTCTTCTAAGAGTTTAATTTTATTTTCTTTGATGATAAGTTCTTTTTCTTTCTTTTCGGCTTGATATTGAATTTCTAACTCATTCATTTTTTTAATGTTCTCTTCGCCTAAAATTTCGTCATGAAGATTATGATAATCGACATGATATTCATAGGCCTTTTTGTAACGACCCAATCCTGCATAAGCTTTAGAAATTTCTAATAAATCTCCAATCTTTTTTTTGCGAGTACCCGTTTCTTCTGCGTTTTGAAGAGCATCTTTCATATACCTTAGTGCTTTTCGGTACTCTCCTTTTTTATTATAAAGCTCCCCAAGATGTCTATAGTTTAAACCTATTAATGATTTTTCACCATATAGTTTACTAATCTCTAGTGCCATATTATAATATTCTTCAGCAAGTATTAAACTATCCTGCTGTGCATAGATCCAACCTATATTGTCATAAGCACCAGCTAAATCATTATTGTAATTTCTTTCTTTATAATATGGGACAGCTTCAAAGAGAAGTGACTTGGCTTCTTCATACTGTTTCTGACCTTTTAAATTAAGTGCCAGATTAACATTAATAGTGGCTAAATCATCTTCAAGATTCAATTTTTTATAAATTACTTTTGCTTTGTTATAGTATTCATTTGAGATGTCGTAATTTTCAATATCTCCTTGTATGTTACCTATATTCCAATAACTAGCAGCAATACTTTCTTCAGTATCATTAATCTCTTCTTTAAGTTTTAAACTCTCCATGTGCACCTCTAAACATTCGTTATAGCGTCCCAAGCTTCTTAACGAATTAGCTTTGTTGTTCATGGCTGCAGATACTTGGGTCATATCACCAAGTTGAGTGTACATGCTAATAACACTATCATAGATTGCGAGAGATTCTTTGTATTGCGATGTCATGTTATGGTAAACACCTAAGTAGTTTGTTGTACGTGCAATGAACTTTTTATTGTTTAATCGTTTTGCTAGCACTAGAGTACTATCTAGATACGGTTTTGATGCTAATGGGTCTACATAAAGATATTCTGCCCATACCATTGCATAAGTAATAATTTGAGTTGTATCTGTTTGTGTAGAAGCTATTTTTAATAGACTATCTACACGTTTTTGATTTTGGCAAATACTTATTTGAGTAAATAAACTAAAAACAAGAATTATTAATGTTGGACATTTGTCCACCTTGATGTGTTTATTAATTAATCTTTTCAAAAAAGGGACATTACAGGAAGCTTTTGAGGTATACATAGTTTCTGGTTATTAGCTTATCTAAGATAAAGTTATTTAATTATTTGGTTTAAATAATTGAATTTCAATTTTTTATGTGTTTTTGTTTTGGCTTTGTCCACCTATAATAAATATCATTAATTTTTTAAAAAAGCGTTTTTTTTTACGGTGGACAAAAGGTGGACACACTCTATTTTGTTGAAAATCAGCCTGTTTTTTCTCTAATATTGTTTCAACAAAACTGGTCTCATGACTAAAAATTTTATCACTCTAACCGTTGCTTTGCTCTTTAGCTTTTTAAGTTTTTGTCAGCAATTATATTTTGAAATTGGTTCAACCATTTCGTCTTTTGATTATGAAAATTCTCAGGGACAACCACTCGATAATCTGTTGCCAAAGTCTAAAACACATTTTGGTATGGGATACAGACAAAGTATAAACAGAAGTAACACATTGTTTTTATCACTCGGAGCTTCATACAATAACTATGGAGCTATTGGTAGTGAAGCAAGTGTTGATAATTACTTTGAATGGGATGTAAGTTACTTAGGTGCTAAAGCAGGATTAGGTATAAAAATATTAGAACTAGGCGATATTACATTTTTAGGAAATGTCTCATTGGCTTGGGAGTTTTTAGTACGAGGTAATCAAACTATAAATAACGATGTCTATAATCTCGTTGGTGAAGAAGAGTTTAACAATAACATTTTTTTCTATAGAGGTGGTTTAGAAATGCAATATCCATTGTCTAGGAATACTGCAATATATGTAGGTTATTCTTATGGTAAATCAGTATTGCTTAGTACTCCAGATGTAGGTGAAACGCTAAAATTAAATACGCATCAGTTTGGTTTAGGATTCATTATAAATCTGCCAAGATGTAACTGTGATTATTACAGATTTTAAGTTTAGTGGACAAAAGGTGGACATTAAACAGATCTCTATTATTAATGAAAGTTTAATTATAAATTTCGGATAATGATTGATTTACATAAGACTAATAAACATAAGAATATTATGAAACTATCTATATGTACGCTATTGATTTTTTGTTTTATACAATCTAATTATGCCCAAGAAAACTCTGGGTATCGTATTGTTAGTTCCAACCTAGGAAGTGCTGGCTCATCACAAACTATACAAACTACAAATGGCACTTATAAAGTTAGCCAAAGTATTGGTCAGTCTAGTGTTATAGGCACGTATTATAACAATGGTTATTATTTAAGACAAGGTTACCAACAGCCTACAGATAAGTTAAAAGTAATTACAGATTCATACATTGAATTAAGAGCTAAAGTATATCCTAATCCTTTTAGTCAAATCCTTTTTATAAGCTTTAGCGATTTTATGCAAAGCGATATTTCGGTAAGAATTTTTAATGTAGAAGCTAAAGCTATTTACACTGAAGTTTTTCTTCCGGCACAACGAATTGAATTACAAATAGAAGGTATTTCAACAGGAACTTATTTTCTAAAAGTCTCATCTGGTGAAAAATACTTCAATACAAAACTCATAAAGATTTAAAAAACCAAAAAAACCTCCAATTATGAAAAAAATACTTACTCTAGCATTTTTTGTTTGCGCTATGTTTCAAGCTATGGCACAGACAGATGGTATTACATATCAAGCTGTAATTATAGGTCCTGATAATTTAGAATTGCCAGGAGTAGATTCCGAAGGTAATTATTTGCCAAATACAACTATAGCGATAAGGTTTACAATATACGATAGTGGAAATCAAGTGGAGTTTGAGGAAGTTCAAATCACTGAAACTGATGATTTTGGAAGAATTAATCTTTTAATTGGTGAAGCAGAACACGATTATTTTAAAGAAATAAATTGGGATGGTACACCAAAAGATTTAAAGGTGGAAATCGATTTTGAAGCTGGAAGTAATTTTGAAGAAATGAGTAGGGAGCGTTTAACATTTTTGCCTTATGCCTACCATAGAAATATAACAGCCACAGGAACTTTAACCGTCGATGACAGAACCTATTTAAATGGAGAATTAGAAGTTCATGGTCCAACAAATTTATACAGTTCTTTTACTGTATATGACAATAACTCAATATTAGGAGGTGACTTAACTGTAGATGGTGAAACAAACCTCAATGGTGCGCTTACTGTTAATAATACAAGTCCAACAAATCTAACAGGTACGCTAAATGTAGATGGCTTAACTAATCTTAACGATGATTTAGATGTATTAAGTGGGCACACCACGTTAAATACACTTACAGTTAACGGAGAAGCAGCTTTTGGTGATTTGGTTGCAGAAACATTAAAAGTAACAGATTCTACAACGCTTCAAGGAGGACTATATGTTAATACACATTCTCAGGTTAGAGTAAATAGAATATTTCAAGATAATTTTCAATTAGATACTAATATAAATCATCATGTTATGCTTATTGAAGGTGGTCGACAAGGATTAGCTATAAAGGTCAATGGAGGAAGAGATAATACCACAAATTTCATCACTTTTTTTGATGATTTAAGTGATGAGTCTTGGGGAAGAATAGAAGGTGAAAGAGTAGAGGATTTTGTAAATAATGCCGACTACGAATTTGGTTTAGAGACACTAGAGTATGATTCTTATGATGCTATTTTCGATACTGGTGTTGCAGCTTACGAATTTGCTAAATCTCTTGGTACAATTGGTATCGCATCTACATCATCTACTGGCTGTGTTGGTTTTGGTGCTTGTGTTACTGCACCTATACCTTCTTGGATAATTGGTAGTACAGCCCAATCTATTGTTGCAGGTCTTCAGATTGTAGCTGCTGGCATTGGTATTGGCATTACACAAGGTAACCTTAACTATTACCAAGATTATAAAGCAATGCTAGAAGGTGTTACCTATGCCTCTGGAGCAGGTGATTATGCCGAATATTTGCTAAGAGAAGATGTAAACGAAAAAATGGTTTTTGGAGATATAGTAGGTGTAAAAGGTGGTAAGATTACTAAAAATCTTTTGGGAGCTGATAGGATGATGGTGGTATCCTATAAGCCAATTGTTCTTGGGAATATGCCAGAACCTAACAGAGAATCTGAATACGAAAAAGTAGCATTTATGGGACAAGTGCCAGTAAAAGTATTTGGTAAGGTTAATATCGGCGATTACATAATACCAAGTGGTAAAAATGATGGTATTGGTATGGCAATTAAGCCAGAGTATATTTCATCTAGTCAACTTAAAAGTATTATTGGTATAGCATGGGCAGCAAGTGATGATCCTATGGGAATACGATTAATTAATACAGCTGTAGGTGTTAATAGAAACGATAGTCATTTTATTATTCAAAGATTAGAAAGTACAGTAGATGAACAAGCTAAAGAAATAACATATTTAAGAGGTCAAATAGAAAGTATTTTAAATAGAATTGATAGTATAGAAGATGGAAGCTATCAAGGGCAATTAGTTACAAATGAAAAAGAGAGCCATTCTAAATATGAAATCATTGAATCTCCAGAAAGCGATATCATATATCATAAAATTACAAGAGACGATTTTGAAAAAGGATTAATCCTTGCTGAGCAGATGATACTTAGCTCTAACAAAAATGGTGAAAACGAAAAATTAGTTGAAGCATTAAACAGACTTAAAACAGATGAGGAGTTTAAGACAACATTTTTTAATATGATTCAAGAAGAATTAAGTAAACAGATTCACTTCCATCAAGAGATTGATATTAAAGGAAGACATTAAAACAAGGTGTAGTTTGTAGTTGAAAACTAAAACATTATGAAAAAACTGGTTTTAATAACGTCATTCTTATCAATTATTTTATGGTCTGGTTTGAGTGCGCAGACAACTGCTATACCAGATGCTAACTTTGAGAATTATCTA
Source organism: Winogradskyella sp. ABM4_392 (assembly GCF_056160445.1). Classification (NCBI taxonomy): domain Bacteria; kingdom Pseudomonadati; phylum Bacteroidota; class Flavobacteriia; order Flavobacteriales; family Flavobacteriaceae; genus Winogradskyella; species Winogradskyella sp. ABM4_392. The sequence continues at coordinate 45,177 of NZ_JBSWXE010000007.1, read as the reverse complement.
GAAACACATGCTGCAGATGGTACTGAAGTTGCTGTTGGTGATGATACAAGTATGGGTGATGGTATTAGTAATAATGGATTGGTTTTTACTAATAGAATCAATACCGTTGTGCTTCTCGATGTTAGTAATTTGGGTATTGAAGATCTTACAGGTATTGAAGATTTTCTAGATTTAGAAAACCTACTTTGTAGTAATAATGATCTGGTTTCCTTAGATATCTCAAACAATACAAATTTAGTGTCATTAATCTGTGGCTCTAACAGTCTTACAGACTTAGTGTTGGATAACAACATTAACTTAGAATCCTTAAACTGTTCAGATAACCAAATTCAAAGTTTAGTAGTAGCTAATAATACAGCCTTAAAGAGTCTTACAGTTTCTGGTAATCAGTTACAAGGTATAGATGTTTCTGCCAATACAGAGTTATCATTATTAAGTGTTTCTAATAATAGAATTGATGGCGAATTAGTAGTAAGCAATAATACTAATTTAGAAAGTCTGTTTTGTGCATCAAACCAAATTACGATGCTAGATCTTTCATCTAATACGCTCTTAAGAAATCTTGATGTTTCTGATAACGCTTTAACCGATTTAGATTTAAGTGCTGTTAACTCTGTGGTTTGTCCAGATCCTCAAACAGATCCTGTTACGGTTTGTCAAGGTTTTTCATCAATTAATGTGTCACGAAATCAATTGTCATCATTGGTTGTAGCTAATGGATTTAATGATTTGGTTTCAATTTTCGATGCTTCAAACAATCCTGATTTATTCTGTATACAAATAGACAATGGTTTTACACCAAACGGATGGGTTAAAGATGATTGGACCTACTTTACAGATGCCAATTGTGTAGATATTTACACCTATGTGCCAGATGATAATTTTGAGCAAGCTCTAATTAATCTTGGTTACGATGATGTGTTAGATAATTTGGTACTTACTGCAAATATTGAAACAGTTATTGAATTAAATGTTTCTAATGCTTCCATAACAAGTTTAATAGGTATAGAAGATTTTACTGCGCTCGAAGTTTTAGATTGTAATAACAATACAGTCGAAACTATTGACACTTCTAATAATCTAGCCTTACAAGAAATAGATTTATCAAATAACAATTTATCAGCTTTGGACTTAAGTGTAAATACGTCTTTAGCTACTGTTAATTGCTCAGGCAATTCACTTGAAGAACTCAATTTAGAAACAAATACAGCTTTAACGGTACTGAATTGTTCTGGTAATTCATTGACTGGTTTAGATACAAGTAACAATTTATTGTTAACCGATTTAGACTGTTCCATGAATCAGATAGAGAATCTAAATGTTAGCTCTAATACTGCATTAACAAGTCTGTTGTGTAATAATAATAACTTATTTGCTCTAAATATTAACAATGGTAATAATAATGTAATCACCAATTTTAATGCAACAAACAATACTAATTTGTTCTGTATAAAAGTTGATGATGCTGCTTTTGCAAATGCAGCGGCAGGTTGGCAAAAAGATGCAATAGCTGTTTATAATTTAGATTGCGGAACTTATGTGCCAGACGATAATTTTGAGCAAGCACTTATAGACCAAGGTATAGATTCTGATGGGACACTAAATAATTTTGTGCCAACTGCAGATGTTAGTGGTGTAACGGTTTTAGATGTGTCTAGTTTGGCGATTGAAGACTTAACAGGAATTGAAGATTTTGCCGCTCTACAAGATTTAAATTGTTCTAACAATAGCTTAATGAGTCTAGATTTGAGTAATAATACTGCACTACAAATTTTAGATTGTTCTATTAACCAGATAGAAGATTTAGACCTTACAGTAAATATTGCTTTAACTTCAGTCCTTTGTAGTAACAATTCCCTAAGAACTTTAAATATCGAAAATGGTAATAACGCTTCACTAGTTGTATTTAATACAACAATGAATTCCTATTTATTCTGTATAAATATAGATGATGCTGTTGTTGGAAATATTCCTGCAAACTGGCAAAAAGATAATTTTACAGCGTATAATGGCGATTGTAATAATAATCGTTTTACATTAATTCCTGATACCTTTTTTGAACAAGCCTTAATCGATTTTGGGTATGATGATATTATTGATGGGCAAGTAATAACTGCTAATATAGAACACGTACAAAACCTAAATGTGAGTAATGAGAGTATATCAGATCTTACAGGAATACAAGATTTTCAATCTTTGATTGAGCTGGATTGTAGTGGAAATTTTTTAGATGCTTTAGATGTTAGCGATATGATAAATCTAGAACGTTTAAACTGTAGTTCTAATTATTTGCTTACCAATGATATTAATGATGCTAATGGACTACTTAATACTACAGGTACTGTTAATTTAGTAGAACTCTATTGCGCAAACAACAATCTAAATAATCTTGATACTTCACAGAACGTCAATTTACAATTATTAGACTGTGCAGATAATAACTTAGACATACTAAATGTTTCTGGCAATACCTTGTTATTAGAGTTAAACTGTTCTAACAATAACTTATCAGATTTAGATATAAGTAGTAATACGGTTTTAGAAAGCATTAATTGTGATAGTAATGCATTAAATAATTTGCAAACAGTAACAGTAAATAACAATACATTAATAAGTCTAAGCTGTGTTAATAATAACCTGCAAAATTTGTTGGTTAATAATTATTTAGGATTGGTAAGGTTAAATTGTGCATCTAATGAATTAACACAACTTAATACTACCAATAACACTTCATTAGAGTTTTTATCAATAGGTAATAACCAAGTTTCTGATATAGATCTTACAAGTAATATTAACTTGGTTGAAGCTTTATTATCTCAAAATAATTTAACGACACTTAATAGTAATTCTAATACACAATTAGAGTTTTTAAACTGTGATTTTAATGAGATTGCAAATCTCGATTTAAGCTCAAATACATTACTTAAATCTATAAGATGTTCTGGAAACGAATTGAGCACCTTAGACTTAAACAACAATATTAATCTAATAGAAGTTGATGCCAGTGCAAATATGTTAACGAGTGCAAGTTTGGGCACCGATTTAAGCTTGCTAAAAACATTAAATTTAAGTAACAATCAACTCGAAAATGATTTAGATTTAACTACAATTGCTCTTTCAGCTTGTGTTTTTCAGACAAATCAAACTGAATTTTGTCCAGAGAGTATTTCTATAAATGTATCTAACAATCTATTCAGTTTTATCAATATTCAAAACGGAATCAATCAAGATATTATAAACTTTAGTGCTTCTAATAATCCTAATCTAGAATGTATACAAGTAGATGATGTTAATAATGTTCCTGCAGGATGGATAAAAGATGAAGCGACATCTTATAACGAAGATTGTAATTTTGGTGAAACCTATGTGCCAGACGATAATTTTGAGCAAGCACTTATAGATTTAGGGTACGATTCAGGCCCTTTAAACGACTATGTACTTACTGCAAATATTGAAGGTGTCTTAGCCATAGATGTAAGTGGTAATAATATTGCAGATTTAACTGGACTAGAAGACTTTTTAGCTTTAGAGAATTTTAATTGTGCGTCTAATGCCATTTCAGAAATAGATTTAAACTCTAATACTAATTTGTTAGTTCTAGATTGTTCTAACAATCAACTATCAAGTTTAGATGTGATGAGTAATACAGCTTTAGTAAATTTAAATTGCTCAAATAATACAATTAGTAATCTAGATTTAGGTAATAATGCAAACCTTACAGAGTTAAATATAGCATCGAATGACTTTACTGAATTTCTTCCAAGTGAAGTGTTAACGCTTCAGGTTTTTAATTGCGATGGTAATGCTATATTAGATTTAGATTTTCAGCAAAATCAAGCTCTAACAAGCCTTAGTTGTCAGTCCAATGTATTAGAAACACTTAATTTAAGAAACACTCAAAATGCAATCTTATTAAATTTAAATGCGCAAAACAATCCTAACCTTACATGTATAGAAACAGATACAGGAGCAATACCAGCAGGTGCAACTTGGGCAATAGATGCTACAGCTCAGTTGGCAATAGAATGTTTTTTTGGTGAAACCTATGTGCCAGATGATAATTTTGAACAGGCTTTAATAGATTTTGGATACGATTCAGGTCCACTAGATGATTATGTTACTACTGAAGCTATAGAAGAAGTTGAATTTTTAAACATAAGCTCAAGAGAAATTTCAGACCTAACAGGAATTGAAGATTTTATTGGCTTACTGAGTTTAGATATAGAAGAAAATTTTATTGAAACTGTAGATTTTAGTAATAATGTGTTATTGGCTAGTCTTGACACTTCAGATAATTTGTTGGATGAAATAGATATTTCGGTTTTACCAAATCTTACAAACTTAGATGTTTCAGGTAATAATCTTTCTCAACTTATTGTTAGTGGCAATACAAGCCTAATCAACCTTGATATATCTAATAATTCTATTACAGATATAGATGTATCTACATTATTTGGTCTAGAAGATTTTAATTGTGCATTCAATTCACTAAGTAGTTTAGATCTTACACAAAATCCAAACTTAAATATCTTGTTTTGTCAATCTAATGCTTTGGCTGGTGATCAACTCAATCTTCAGAATGGTAATAATGAAAACCTACAAATTTTTAATGCTACAAATAATCCTAGTTTAGGATGTATTTTGGTAGATGATCCTGTTGCAGTAATTAATAATGAAGATGGCGTCTACGATAATTGGAGTAAGGATGTTTCAGCTAGTTATCAAATTATTTGTGAAGATGCGGATAACGATGGAGTGCCAAATGAAGATGACCTTTGTCCTGGTACAGCGTTTGGTGCACCTGTGGATTTATTTGGTTGTGCCATTATAGATTTGCCTTCAGACAATTTTATGATAACAATAACTGGCGAAACTTGTCTTAATAGTAATAATGGTAAGGTGACTATTATTGCCCAAGAGTTATATAATTATACAGTATCGCTTTTTAGTGAAGATATTATTGAACCTACAGGTGAAGATTTTTACCAAGAATACGATTTTACTAATGATGTAGAAATTTTTAATCTTTTGGCAGGTACATATAGCATGTGTATAACTATAGAAGAATGGCCAAACTATGAGTCTTGTTATACTATAGTGATAACTGAGCCAAATCCACTTGAAGTTTTTGCCAGTAGACCAGCTTCGAATAGTAAAATTGAGGTTGATTTATCTGGTGGTAATGTTTACAATGTGGATTTTAATGGTGAAGGATTTACTACCCATAACTCAAATTTAGAATTGCAATTACAACAAGGTGAGAACATTTTAAAAATAGCCACAGATTTAGAATGTCAGGGCAGTTATGAAAAACGATTCTTTTATGATAATCAATATCTAATATACCCAAATCCCTTTCAAGATGAAATAAAAATTTACAACGGTATAGTAGAGAATGATGTAAGTGTTAGTTTTTACAACACTTTAGGGCAGATGGTTTTAAGTAAAGTCATAGAAAATAAAGGTGCTGATATGACACTCTATACAGATAGGCTTAAAGATGGTGTGTATTTACTCAAAATCAGATCAAAATCAGGAGTGTCATCCTATAAAATCATTAAAAAATGAAAAAGACGATTTACATACTTTGTGCTTTAATGCTAATAGTTTCTTGTAGTGATACTACCAATGATGGCAACCCAAATGGCAATGGAAATGGACAAGATTTACCAACGGGAGTTAATCTTGTTTTCCCGCATCAGGATGATTTGTGTAATGAAGGCACTAATATTACGCAAACAGAGAGTACCGTGTTTTTTGAATGGGAACCAAATAGTAATGCAGAAACATATACACTTACTTTAGAGAATTTATCTTCGGGTAATACAACACAATATGAGACAAGTGATTTTATATTACCAGTAACTATTCAGCGAGCGGTTGCGTATAGGTGGTTTGTGGAGTATAATCACCAAGATGAAGCTAAGGCAAGTGCTATTTGGAATTTTTATAACGCAGGTCCTGGAGTTGTTACATATCCACCATTTCCAGCAGATTTAATAGCTCCTATGATGGCGCAAAACATTTCTAGTACTAATTCGGTGGTATTGCATTGGGAAGGCAGTGATGTAGAAAATGATATTGTTGGTTATGATGTATATGTCTCTACTAATAATCCACCAGAACTTAATACTAGTGATATTACAGCAAATCAACTAACAGTTACTGTAGCGCCAGACAACATTTATTATTGGAAAGTTGTAACAAAAGATGCCGAAGGAAACACCTCTGAATCTAACATTTTTCAGTTTAGAATTTTAGAATAATTGTTGTTAAAAAAATATCTAAAAAAGTTAACAACTCAAATCTTCAATGTGAGCGCATTTGTTATTTTTGCACATGCAACACAACAAAGTCCTTATTTTAGATTTCGGATCGCAGTACACGCAGCTTATTGCGCGCCGAGTTAGAGAGTTGAATATCTATTGTGAGATTCATCCGTTCAATAAAATTCCTTCAGATTCAGATAGTTTTAAGGCCGTAATTTTATCAGGAAGTCCAAATTCAGTTAGAGGAGAAGATGTACTTCATCCAGACCTTTCAAACATTAGAGGTAAAAAGCCAATGTTAGCTGTGTGCTATGGTGCGCAGTATTTGGCACATTTTTCAGGAGGTGAAGTCGCGGAATCTAACACCAGAGAATATGGAAGAGCAAATCTGGCTTTTATAAAAAGTAATGAAGATTTTTTCGAAAATATTCATGAAGGTAGCCAAGTGTGGATGAGCCATAGTGATACCATTAAAAAACTGCCAGAAGGTGGAGTTTTACTGGCAAGTACTGAAGATGTGGAAAATGCTGCATACAAAATTGAAGGTGAGGATACGTATGCTATTCAGTTTCATCCAGAAGTGTACCATTCAACAGATGGACATCAATTACTTCAAAATTTCTTAGTAAAAATTGCTAAGGTCAATCAAGATTGGACACCAAATGCATTTGTAGAAGAGACTGTTGAAGAACTTAAAGAAAAACTTGGTAACGATAAAGTAGTTTTAGGTTTGTCAGGTGGTGTAGATTCTTCAGTAGCTGCTATGTTATTGCACAAAGCTATAGGTGAAAATCTGTATTGCATATTTGTAAACAACGGTTTACTTCGTAAAAATGAATTCGAAGATGTACTTCATCAATACGAAGGTATGGGATTAAACGTTAAAGGTGTAGATGCTTCGGCACGCTTTTTGGATGCCTTAGCTGGTAAGAGCGACCCAGAAGAAAAGAGAAAAACAATAGGTCGTGTGTTCATTGAGGTTTTTGATGATGAAGCGCATCTTATACAAGATGTAAAATGGCTGGCACAAGGAACGATTTATCCAGATGTTATAGAAAGTGTTTCTGCAACAGGTGGACCAAGTGCAACCATAAAAAGTCATCATAATGTTGGTGGTTTGCCAGACTTTATGAAATTAAAGGTTGTTGAGCCTTTAAAAGCATTGTTTAAAGATGAGGTAAGACGCGTTGGTGCTTCTATGAATATGGATTCACACTTATTAGGACGTCATCCATTTCCTGGTCCAGGTTTGGCAATTAGGATTCTTGGAGATCTAACTCGTGAGAAAGTTCGTATATTACAAGAGGTAGATGCTATTTTTATTAATAATCTGCGTTCCTGGAATTTGTACGATAAGGTATGGCAAGCAGGAGCAATGTTATTACCAGTTAATAGTGTTGGTGTAATGGGAGATGAGCGTACTTATGAAAAATGTGTGGCATTAAGAGCTGTAGAGAGTACAGACGGAATGACAGCAGATTGGGTAAATTTACCATATGAGTTTTTGCAAAAGACCTCAAATGAAATTATAAATAAAGTAAAAGGTGTTAACAGAGTTGTATACGATATCAGTTCTAAGCCACCTGCAACGATAGAATGGGAATAAAATAGTGACGACAGCGTTGATTTTGTTTCTAAAAATCAGGATAAGCTAAATCAAAATACATGAAGAAATTATTAGCCGTTATAGTAATCATCTTAGGTCTAAATCTTAATGCTCAAAGCTATATTGAACATAAGATAAAAGAAGGGGAAACCATTGAGAGTATTGCAAAAAAGTATTTGGTAACACCTTTTGATATTTTTGCGTTAAACCCAGATGCTAAAACCAAATTTCAACCTAATACGGTTTTAATTATTCCAAATTCAAAAATTAAAAATGAACCTTTTAATGAAGAATCAAAAGAGTTAATAGGCTATAAAAACCATAAAGTAAAGCGTAAAGAGACACTCTACGGCTTATCTAAAAAATATGGTGTTTCAGAAGATGAAATAAAAAAGGCTAATCGTTTTTTGTATTCCGAAAACCTTAAGAAAGGTGATAAAATTAGAATCCCTAGATACAAGACTTTTATTTCAAAAGTTAGTCTTAAGAATACGGTTAAAAAGTATAAAGTACAGCCAAAAGAAGGGAAGTGGAGAATTGCATATAAATTTGGAATTACCGTTGAAGAACTTGAAGCTTTAAATCCTGACATGAAGCCTATTCTTCAACCAGGCGATGAGCTCAACGTGCCAAATATTGAAGACGAGGACGAGAAACCTATTGAGTCTGAATACAATTACTATGAAGTATTGCCTAAAGAAGGATTTTACAGGTTAAAAATAAAAACTGGACTAACGCAAGAAGAATTAGAAGACCTAAATCCTGAGCTAAAAGAGAGTGGTTTAAAAGCTGGTATGGTTTTAAAAATTCCTGCAACTGCAGAAACTACTACGGGTTTATCAGATGTTGAAACCACTAAGCTAGAATCTAAAATTAAAAACTTTAAGGTTAAGAAATTAGCTTTAATGCTACCTTACCGACTTAATAGAATTGATGTGGATTCTGTTGAAGAAGCAAAGGATATGATTAAGAAGGATAAGCTTTTACCAATCGTTTTAGATTTTCATGTTGGTGTAAGGATGGCATTAGATTCTGCTAAACAATTAGGAATTTCTACAGATTTAAAAGTATTTGATACACGCTATCAAGCATCAACGGCTAGAAAAATATTAGAGGACAACGACTTTTCGGAATATGATGCAGTTATTGGGCCTATGCAAGAACAAGCTTTCGATAGGGTTGCAAATGGTTTAAAAGGAGATAGAGTTCCTGTTATAGCAGCATTAAATAAGCCTAAAGAAGTTTATGCCAACGTTTTTCAAACTATTCCAGAGGATAAATTATTGCAGAAAGCAATGATAGACTTTGTAAAGGCTGATAGTTTAAAAACTAAAGTAGTTGTAATTGCAGATCAATCTCACAAAGCAGAAAGCGAAATGTTGAAGAAGCAGTTTCCAAATGCTGTTCAGATCTATTCACAAAAAAGTAAGAAGACAGGAAAGGATGCATACTTTATATATCCAGTTCAGTTAGAAAATGTTTTTCAACCGGGTAAAACCATAGTATTTTTAGAGACTAACAATGATGCACTTGCATCTAGTGTTATAAGTATGCTTAATGCACTGATTGTTGATAAAACTGAGATAGTTTTAGTTACACTAGATATCAATAAGGCATTTGAAGGTAAGGACGTTGATAATAATAATTTGTCTAATCTAAAATTCCATTATCCTTCTGTTCATAAAGAGTTTGATGAGTATAAGTCAAATGGCTTTGTAAAAGCTTATAAAAAGGAATTTGGTGTGTCACCAAGTAAGTACGCAGCAAGAGGATTTGATATTACATTAGATATATTATTACGTTTGGCAACAGAAGACAATTTATACGAAGCTTCAAATGAAGTTATTGAAACTGAATACATAGAGAACAAGTTTAGGTATAATAAATCATTATTTGGTGGTTATGTTAATGAGGCCGTGTATATTGTAAAATATGACAACTTAAGAATTGTTGAAGCCAACTAATTATGACCTCAAAAGTAACTTATTTAGGTAATCTTAGGACAGAAAGCGAGCATATAAAATCTGGTAACAGTTACATAACAGATGCACCTACAGACAATAATGGCAAAGGAGAAGCGTTTTCTCCTACAGATACTGTTGCTACAGGATTAGCAAGTTGTATGCTAACGGTTATGGGAATTAAAGCCAGAGACATGGATGTTGATATGTCCGGAACAACAGCTGAGGTTACTAAAACCATGGCTAGTAATCCGAGACGAATTTCTAAAATAGAAGTTGTACTTAATTTTCCGTTTAAAGCAGATTCTAAGACTAAAAAAATATTAGAGTATACAGCAAATACTTGTCCTGTGCATTACAGTTTACATCCAGATATCGAAAAGGATATCACGTTTAACTGGAAATTAAATGCAAATTAAACATCTTATAATTTCAATTTTGTTTTTGTTCGTTGGATCTTCTAATGAAGAAACCATAACATGGAACGATACTCGCAAATTGACCTGGGAAGATTTTAAAGGCAGTCCAAATCCAAATTCAGATGCAGTTGCTTTAACAGCTTCAGGAATTACTTTTGGATACTCAGTAAAAACAACAGGAAAACGTATTATTGATTATTCAGCGTCTGTAGAAGCACATTTTTATCCAAATAAGTCTTGGTATCTCTCAGAAAAGGCAGACGATTATATTCTTGCGCACGAGCAATTGCACTTTGATATTACAGAGTTATATGTACGAAAGTTTAGAGAACAGCTAGAGCGTTTAGTCGTTAATCAAAATATAAAGATTCAAATGAATCAAATTCATGTGGCTATTAATGAAGCATTAGATAAAACTCAAAAAACATACGACCAGCAAACCAACCACTCCATAAATGTTGATGCTCAAAATTACTGGGAAAATTACATTAAAGAAGAGCTTAAAAAACTAGAAAAATATAAGTCATAATACTATTGGAAGGAAGTAAAGAAGCATTAATTGAGCTAGCACACTATAAAATGCCTTTCGGAAAATACAAAGGTGAATATTTGGTTGATATCCCTGAGTATTATTATACATGGTTTAAGCAAAAAGGATTTCCTGAAGGAAAATTGGGTAGAATGATGATTCAAATGCACGATATTAAAATCAATGGTCTTGAAGAATTGATATATACCATTAAACGCGATTATAAAAAATAATTATTTTATCGCTTTTTTGTAATAATAAGCTGCAGAAATAAAAAGTACTACAATTAAAACCCATTTAGAAACAAAGACGCTTAAATCTACGTTTTCAAAAATTTCATTCACATTTCTATTGCTGAGATATCTTGTTAATTCATAGTCATTGTACATGTTCATGAATTTTTGGTTTGAAACGCGGTTGACCACAGGAAGAAAAATCAATACAATCATGAAAACCACAAACCAAAGTTTGGAATGTTTTGGTAAACTTAAATCTTTAGACCTGTTTTTCTTTACAAATAATTCAACAGTTAAAACTGCCAAGGAAAATGCAAGAACAATACCAACAATAAGCGAGTAGTACTTAAAATGTATTTCCCTAAAATCATTATTAAGGCCATAATGCATGTAAGTCACTAAGATAATTTCAATAAAAGCCTGTGCAGAAGCTATTAGAAGAAATCCAAATAGGATGTTTAGAATGCGTTTATTTGGTGTCATTTTTAGTTCTGTTGGTTAGGGAATTTTGAATCTTTAAAAATTAACGACGCTAACCAAATGTCTCATATTTACTTTAGTTTTTAAAATAAAATCGTGAAAATGCAAGTAATGGCAGATTTATACCATAGAAGGTGTTTATAAATGCGTAAAACTTATTTTAAGATTGCAACTTTATAATTGCACTTAAGCGAATTTTTATTGTAAATTTGCCTGCGTTTAACAACGCAACATGACCACAAACCCTAAGTATATTTTTGTAACAGGCGGAGTGTCTTCCTCACTAGGAAAGGGCATTATCGCTGCATCTCTCGCCAAATTATTACAAGCCCAAGGTTACAGAACTACCATCCAAAAATTAGATCCGTACATTAATATAGATCCTGGCACATTAAATCCGTATGAACATGGAGAGTGCTACGTAACGGATGATGGTGCAGAAACTGATTTAGATTTAGGGCATTATGAGCGTTTTTTAAATGTACCAACATCACAAGCTAATAACGTTACGACTGGTAGAATTTACCAGAGTGTTATTGATAAAGAGCGTCGCGGTGAGTTCTTAGGAAAAACGGTTCAGGTAATTCCTCATATTACAGATGAGATTAAGGATAGAATCCAAATTCTTGGTAATTCAGGTGATTACGATATTGTAATTACTGAAATTGGCGGTACAGTAGGTGATATTGAGTCATTACCTTACATTGAAGCTGTACGTCAGTTACAATGGGAATTAGGTGAGCATAATGCTTTAGTAATTCATCTAACATTAATTCCTTACTTATCGGCTGCTGGAGAATTAAAAACAAAACCAACACAGCACAGTGTAAAGACTTTAATGGAAAGTGGAGTGCATGCTGATATTTTAGTATGTAGAACAGAGCACGAATTACAAGAAGGCCTAAAAGAAAAATTAGCACGTTTTTGTAATGTGAAAAAAGAAGCTGTAATTCAGTCTATTGATGCTTCAACCATTTATGATGTACCTAATTTAATGCTAGACGAAGGTTTAGATAAGGTTGTTTTGCAAAAACTAGATCTTAAAAGTGACAAACCAAATCTAGACCAGTGGAACGAGTTTTTAAAGCGTCATAAAAATCCAAAAAGTGAAGTCACTATTGGTTTAATTGGTAAATATGTAGAACTTCAAGATTCCTATAAATCAATCTTAGAAGCTTTTATTCATGCAGGAGCAGAGAACGAAGTAAAGGTAAATGTAGAGCCAATTCATTCTGAATTTTTGAATGAAGATAATATAGATTTCAAGCTTGGTCATTTAGATGGTGTTTTAGTAGCACCTGGTTTTGGAGAACGTGGAATAGAAGGAAAAATAGATGCAGTTAGATTTGTAAGAGAAAACAATATTCCATTTCTAGGGATTTGTTTAGGAATGCAAATGGCAGTTATAGAATATGCCAGAAACGTTCTTAATCTAAACAATGCTAACTCTTTAGAAATGGATGAGCATACACCACATCCTGTTATCAGCTTAATGGAATCTCAAAAAGATGTTGTTAATAAAGGTGGCACAATGCGTTTAGGTGCTTGGGATTGTGATATTGTAGAAGGAAGCATAGCACATAAAGTTTATGGTAAAACAAGTATAAAAGAACGTCACAGACATCGTTTTGAATTTAATGACGATTATAAAGAACAGATTGAAGCTGCAGGAATGAAAGCAACAGGATTAAATCCAGATACTGGTCTTGTAGAAATCATTGAAATACCAGAGCACAATTGGTTTGTTGGTGTACAATACCATCCGGAATATAAAAGTACAGTTGCCAATCCACATCCTTTGTTTGTGGAATTTGTAAAAGCAGCTTTAAAATACAAGAAGAAAAAATAATGTGCCACTTTGGCGTAAAATGGATTTTGGATAACTTTTTGGGATAGCCAAAACAGTAATCATTCAATCGTAGCGTACGAACTAAATTATGGAAGAAAAGAAACTCGATATTAACTCAATCATTGGTTTTGTTCTCATTTTTGGGATTTTGGTGTATATGATGTATCAGAATGCACCAACAGAAGAAGAGATTGAAGCTCAGAAAAAAGCAGAGCAAGAGCAAGTAGAAGCAGAGAAGAAGAACAGTAAACAAAATGAAGCTGTTGTTACAACTGCATCAGATTATAGCAATACAAAAGATTTAGATTCTACACAATTAGCATCACTTCAAAGTAAAGAAGGATCTTTAGCTTATGCCTTAACAATACCTGGTGAAGACTTTACAACTGTAGAAACCGATGTATTTCAGTTAAAGTTTAGCAGAATGGGAGGGCATTTGGCAGAAGTAAAACTTAAAAAGTTTGTAACCTTCGACTCACTGCCAATATATATGGTGAAAGACCAAAATAGTGCTTTCAATATTACATTTGGTACGTCAGATAATCGTACACGTAATACAAAAGATTACCCATTTGAGCCAAGTGTAAGCAATAGTGGAGAAAATACTATTGTATCTATGAAGCTTAAGTTTTCTGAAACAGAATATTTAGAGTATAGATACGAGTTAAAACCAGATGATTACATGATTGACTTTTCAATCAAATCACAAGGTTTGAGTGGAGAGTTTAACACGTCGCAACCAATTACTTTAGATTGGAAACAAAAAGGAATTAGACATGCTAAGAGTATTAGCTACGAAAATCGTTATACAAGATTAACTTACATGCACGATGAGAATCGTGTAGAAAAGTTATCTCAAATGGGTAATGATGACGAAACGGTTGAGGATGTAGAGTGGTTATCGTACAGACAACACTTCTTTAGTTCTATATTGGTAGCTAAAGATAACCCGTTTTCAAAAGCAGAGCTCACCTCTGAAAATTTAGTTGAAGACGAAGAAGTAGATACCTTATTTACTAAACTATACACTTCAAAAATACCATTAGCCTATAATGGTGGTGAGGTAAATAAAAATCTAGGTTTATACTATGGTCCTACAGATGCTAAGGTTTTAAAAGCATATGACAAAAATTTACAGGAAAGTATTCCTTTTGGTTGGGGAATTTTTGGTTGGATCAACAAAGCACTATTTATACCGTTATTTGGTTGGTTAAGTAGTATCTTACCTTATGGTATTGCTATTATTGTAATGACCGTTTTAGTAAAACTTATGCTGTCTTTTGTGCAGTATAAGCAGTTCTTATCTCAGGCAAAGATGAAAATATTAAAGCCAGAGTTAGACGCTATTAGAGAAAAATACAAAGACAATAAGCTGAAGGCACAACAAGAAACTATGGCATTACAGAGTAAGGCTGGTGCTAGTCCGCTTAGTGGTTGTTTGCCTGGTTTAATGCAAATTCCTGTGTTCTATGCATTGTTTATGTTCTTCCCAACAGCTTTCGATTTAAGACAGAAAAGCTTCCTTTGGGCAGACGATTTAAGTTCTTATGATTCTATTTATGATTTTCCTCCAGGTGTAAGTATTCCATTTTATGGTGATCACGTAGCTTTATTCCCAATATTAGCAGCTATTGCTATTTTCTTTTATATGAAGATGACAACAGGTCAGCAGACAGCAATGCAAGCACCACCACAAGAAGGTATGCCAGATATGAGTAAGATGATGAAGTATATGATTTACTTTTCACCTTTATTAATGTTAATCTTCTTTAATAACTATGCGTCTGGTTTAAGTTTGTATTACTTTATTTCTAACCTAATTAGTATCGGTATTATGTTGGTAATTAAAAACTACATTATTGATGAAGATAAGGTATTGGCTAAAATAGAAGTAAGCAAGAGTAAGCCTAAGAAAGAAAATCGTTTCCAACGTAAAATGAAAGAAATGATGGAGCAAGCTGAGCAACAAAAACAAGCACAGCAAAGACGCAAAAAATAAGATTACATATAACATATTAAAAGCCTTGGTTTAATTAACCAAGGCTTTTTTATTTTCAATAAATATGAAGCTCTAATTCATTGTTAATAGATTATTGTTTTTGCCTAACACTTCATTATTTAATATAAAAAAACCCAGACTGTTGTCTGGGCTTTTCTACTAACTAAATCAATCAATATAAAAATGAGGTAATCAGCCTCGACTCTTATCTTATTAAGGTAATGGGAACAGTATAACTTTGTCTATTACATGTACTACACCGTTCATTGCTTGTATATCTACTAGAGATGTTACTATGTTACTTACACGGTTGTTAGCATCTGTCAATGTAAAATTACTAGTATCAGCCGTAATGTCTCCGCCTAAAGTTGTTACTGTTCCTGTAGATAATTGGTTAGATTGAACATTTGCGCCAACTATATGATAAAGTAAAACAGTATCAGTGGTTGCTGCGTTTAATTCACCTGTACCTTCACCAAATCCTGATAAACCTAATTCAGCTAAAACTCCATTTGTAGGATCGGTAAATGCATCATTTGTTGGTGCAAATACAGTAAATGGTCCGGCAGCGGCATCAGAAACGGTATTTATATATGGTACTGTAGGTGAGCCTGTATCTGCATAGGCAAGGGCATCAACTAAAACTGATAATGCAGGATTAGATGTCGCAAATGTTGCAATAGTTGGTAAATCTATAACCGTATTAACAACGTGTACTGTACCGTTTGTTGCGGTTAGGTCTGGCATGTCTACAGTAGATTGTCCATTAATTACTACACCATTTGTCGTATTAAAATATAAACTTAAGTTTTCGTTATTTGGTCCTGTAGCTGCTACATTAGTGTAGCCTGAACCAGCATTTACTAAATCAGTTGAAGATAGATTTTGCCCTATAATCACGTGATTTAACAAAATGTTTCTTACTAAATCTTCTTCAGCTGTAGAAAGATTGTTTAAATCTAAACCAGTGTTTGCCAAAAGTGTTGCAAAAGCATCATTGTCTGGGGCAAAAACGGTAAATGGTCCTGTACCTTGTAAGGTTGTTACTAAGTCGGTTGCTTCAAGGGCAGCTGCTAGAGAAGTTAAGCCATTTGCTAGTGCTACATCAACAACAGTTGTTGATTGTACGCCACCACCATTGTTGTCATCGTCGTCACTACATCCAGTTAAACCTAAAACCAATAGAAATACTGTCAGTAATTTGAAAGTTTTTGAAATAATTTTCATTTTTTTGAGTTTTTAAAATTGTTCAACATTACACAAACTTGGTTAGTTTGTTTAACAAAAATATAAAATGATTAAACAAAAAGTTTATTTCACACTTTTTTTTACAATAATTTTAACAATCGCTTTTGCTCAAAAGCCAGTAAATCAATTCGATAAGGATGGGAAACGTCACGGTATATGGACAAAGAACTACCATAAGACCGATCAAAAACGTTACGAAGGTCATTTTGTTCATGGTAAAGAGGTAGATACTTTTAAATACTACACACTCTCTAAAGGCAAAAGTGTATTAAGTGCCACCAAAGTCTTTAATTTAAAGGATAGTTTATCTGATGTAAAATTCTTTACTTCTAAGGGGAAAGTCATAAGCGAAGGCAAAATGAACGGTAAGCGCTACATTGGGCAATGGGTGTTTTATCATAAAGATTCTTCGGCAAAAATGATTTTAGAACATTATAATGATGAAGGCAAGCTAGAAGGTATTAGGACAGTCTACTATAAAAATGGACTAGTAGCCGAACAAACAAATTATAAGGATGGAAAATTAGAAGGAGAATCTAAATGGTTTTCAGAAAATAAAATGCTTCTTCGCCAATCTGTTTATAAAAATGGTGAATTAAATGGTAAGACCATTAACTACGATTCCGATGGTAATAAAACTTCAGAAGGCAATTACACTGGCGATAAAAAGTCTGGTATTTGGTTTTATTACGAATCTGGAAAGCTCAAAAAAGAAATAGACCATACTAACAACAAGGTCATCAAAAAATACTAATTGATTTCAACTATAAATAACATTGTTTTAAGGAATAGCTGTCTACTTTAGATTGCTATTTTTATTTGTAATTTTGCCGAAGTTTTTCGGACTAAAGCATTACTTGTCATTTCGAGTGTTACAACCGTAAGGAAGGAATGTATCGAGAAAAAAGAGTAAAAAAGAAATCAGGTCAATTAGTATGAAAAGAGTAATAGTAGGACTTTCAGGAGGTGTAGATTCAAGCGTTGCGGCTTATCTTTTAAAAGAGCAAGGCTATGAGGTTATTGGCTTATTTATGAAAAACTGGCACGATGATTCTGTGACCATTTCAGATGAATGTCCTTGGTTAGAAGACAGCAACGATGCTATGTTGGTAGCCGACAAATTAGGTATTCCGTTTCAAACGGTAGATTTGAGTGTGCAATACAAAGAGCGTATTGTAGACTACATGTTTAACGAATACGAAAAAGGACGTACACCAAATCCTGATGTGTTGTGTAATCGAGAAATTAAGTTCGATGTTTTTATGGACATTGCCATGGATTTAGGTGCAGATTATGTGGCTACAGGTCACTACTGCCGTAAATCTACAATCGAAAAAGACGGAAAAGAAATTCATCAGCTTTTAGCCGGAAAAGATAACAACAAAGACCAATCTTACTTTTTGTGTCAGTTGTCGCAAGATCAATTGGCAAAAGCGTTATTCCCAATTGGTGAATTAACCAAGCCTGAGGTTAGAGAGATTGCTAAGGCTCAAGATTTAATAACTGCTGAGAAGAAAGACTCACAAGGCTTATGTTTTATTGGTAAAGTAAGACTTCCAGACTTTTTACAACAACAACTAAAGCCAAAAGAAGGTGTTATTGTTGAAGTAGAAGACTCTCTTGATGTTTATAATCAAGAGCAACCAGAGTTTACTTCAAAAGAAGGTGAATTGGCATATTTAGCCAAAAAGCCAGAGTATGCTTTATCTGATGGAAAAGTTGTTGGCAAGCATCAAGGTGCACATTATTTTACCAAAGGGCAGCGAAAAGGCTTAGCAGTTGGTGGTACCAAAGAACCATTGTTTGTTATAGAAACTGATGTTGAAGAAAACGTGATTTACACAGGTCAAGGTAAAAATCATCCTGGCTTGTTACGCAATGTGCTTTTTGTGTCTAATGACGAATTGCATTGGATTCGTGAGGATTTAGCCCTAAACGAATGTGAAACTATGGATGTGATGGCAAGAATACGTTACAGACAACCTTTAGAAAAGGCAACACTTCATAAAGTCGCTTCAGGATTATACGTGGAATTCGAAAACAAACAATCTGCCATTACTGAAGGTCAATTTGTGGCTTGGTACAACAATGATGAGTTGTTAGGCTCTGGTGTAATTTCTTAATACTATTCCTGCGAAAGCAGGAATCTCTAGTAAATATTGTAACACTTTGTCAGTTCGAGTGTTTTTAGTCGATCGTAATGAGATTAAAAATGTATCGAAAACTAATAGTAGTTAAATTCTTATTCTCGATATAAATTTCACTCATTTCCATTCGTGAAATTCACTCGAATTGACGAATTTTATCAAAACAAATCATTGTCATGCTGAACTTGATTCAGCATCTTTTTGCATAACTTTACCCTATAAATTTTAAAATTCATGACAAACAGAATCACAGAACTTTTCAATATACAATACCCAATCGTACAAGCAGGCATGATCTGGAATAGTGGTTGGCGACTCGCCTCAGCAGCAAGTAACTCAGGCATTTTAGGCTTAATAGGAGCAGGCTCTATGTATCCAGATGTGTTGCGCGAGCATATCCAAAAATGTAAAGCTGCAACCGACAAACCTTTTGGCGTGAATGTGCCAATGCTATATCCAAACATTGAAGAAATTATGGATATCATTGTTGAAGAAGGAGTAAAGATTGTGTTTACCTCTGCCGGAAATCCCAAAACATGGACCAGCTGGTTACAAGAGCGTGGCGTTACTGTGGTGCATGTGGTGAGTAGTGTAAAGTTTGCGCTCAAAGCTCAAGACGCAGGAGTCGATGCTGTGGTTGCTGAAGGTTTTGAAGCAGGAGGACACAATGGAAGAGACGAAACCACGACACTCACTTTAATCCCAATGGTAAAAGAACACTTAGATATTCCATTGATTGCTGCAGGTGGTATTGCCACCGGAAAAGCTATGTTAGCCTGTATGGTTTTGGGAGCCGATGGCGTACAGGTTGGTAGCCGTTTTGTGGCGAGTGAAGAGTCCTCAGCACACCAAGGTTTTAAACAAGTTGTGGTGGATGCTAAAGAAGGTGATACACAACTGACCTTAAAAGAACTCGCACCTGTAAGATTGGTAAAAAACAAGTTTTTTAACGACCTACAAGAGTTTTATAAAACGGCACCAACACCAGAGCAGCTTAAAGAACTTTTAGGACGTGCCAGAGCCAAACGTGGTATGTTTGAAGGCGATTTAGATGATGGAGAACTAGAGATTGGCCAAATCGCAGGTCTTATCCACGACATTAAACCTGTTGCAGAAATCGTAAACGACATAGTGACTGAGTTTGAGGAGGCGAAAAAGCAGGTAGCTCAACTCTAAAAATACGTAACGTTACGTATTGACTTGTTGGTTTAAATATCCGAATTTAGCTTACTTGTGCTGAACTTGTTTTCAGTATCGATTAATATAGTTCATTGGAACGGAACTTTATCTTAACGTTAGTGATTATTATGAAAAAAACTATAACAATTTTAATACTGATATTATTTTCAATACAGAACATAAATTCTCAATCAATGGATTGGGGCTATAATATTGGTGGCCATGTCGGAGATTTACCAATTGATTTAGACAAAACTTCAGATGGTGTCTTATTAACAACGACAACTAGTCTACAAAGTAGCGGACTACATAAGTATGATTCTGATGGAAATTTACTTTGGCAATTTGACTCATTTGACAATATACCAATTGGAGGAGGGTATACAGATTATGGAGATCACGTCTTCTTGGATAGTGTAGTAGATGAGAATGATAATATTTATTCACTCTTAGATTTTGATGAGCCAACAACAATTGTAAATGGAGTTACAATTCATAATGGTGTTTCATTGTTAAAACTTAATCCAAACGGAGATATAATTTGGTGTGAAAAAATTTCAAATCTTGTAAGTATCACGGACATAAATTTATTGTATAATAATGGTGAAATTTTTGTGCTTGGGAATTTCTTAGCACCTGTAACGATAAATGACCAAATTACATTAAACGCCCAACAATATTTTGACTGTTTTTCATTTATTTGGAGAGATAGTATTGATTACTACATGGCTAAATTTGACTCAACGGGAGATTTTATAGATGCTATTAGTTTTGGAACAGAACATCATGATTATATTGTATCTGCTACTATAGATTCGAGTTCAAATATATATTTTACTGGTGGCTCTGATTTTCATAGTTGTGGTACCAGATATACTCATATTACTAAATATAATAGCAATCTTCAACTAGAATGGGAAAAAGAAATTAGCAAAGAAGAAAATGGGTCACAGCTCATATACCCTGCAAATCTCTATTACTCAGAATTATCAAATAAACTCTATTTATGGGGATATAATTTACAAGAAGTAATTCATATTGATTATAATATTCCTACATCACCATGTTATGGAAGAAGTGATGCTATAGGTGCTGGTGCAAATTTATTAGAATTTGATAATAGTGGTAATTTTATAAAGTATCGTCATTATCCAAATTGTACAGTTAATGATGTTTGGCAAGTAGGTGGCACGGTTAATACTGTTACAATCAATAAAGCTGGAATTGCAGAATATGGTGATGACTTGATAATACTTTCTAGCATACATGGTTCAATGGATTTTGATAACGGAACTTTTGAGTCTACTCACCTAATTAGCCAGTTTAATGAATTTATATGGGATGAGAATTTATTCCTAATGACAGTTAATAAAAATGATTTTAGCTCTGAATTTATAGCGAATTTTCCAGGTGAGAATATAAATGAATACCCAGAATCTATAGACAATCCAAATAAAATTCTACTAGAATCAACAAACCTATATTTATCGGCTTCATTTGAATGTAATCCAATACATATTTTTGGGTCACCTGTTAATAATAATAGCGGTAATAATGATAGTGACATTTTGATAGCAAAAGTAGATTTAAATAATGTTTTGTCTAATGGAAATGAATATTCTAATACAGATTTTCGTATTTATCCTAATCCGGCCACCAACTTCTTATTTTTCAACTCATCATCTCTAGACATTTCAAAAATTCAGATTTACTCATTAACAGGTAGTTTAATCAAAGAATCCGAATTAAATATTAATATTGAGAAGTTAGATATATCTGAATTATCTAACGGGATATATTTTATCAAATTAACAAGTTTAAATAATAAAGTTTTTGTTAGAAAAATAATCATTAACAATCACTAACAATGGCTATAATTAATTGCTTGTTCTCACCAACTTCTGAAAGTTCTCGTGGATTTTTAGTTTTGGGTATGGTTCCTAAATCAATAACTAAGAATGTTGCTCTACATAGTCCAGAACTAGATTTGTAAACATTAATAAGCTTTTGATTTATAGAAATAAATTAACATAATAAGATGAAAATGCATATTGTTAAACGTAATATATTTAGACTACTAGCACTTTTATCGTTAGTGCTTTTAATCTGTTTCTCATGTAGTAGTGATGATTCAGGTAGTAATAACAATTCAAGTAATGACAATTACTATGTAAAATATATAATTGATGCTCCTGGGCCATATGGTCGTTTCAGTAATTGGACAGCTTCTACACCAAGCGGTTTATATAGTAATAGTGGTTATCAGACAAGTGGTTGGACGCAAACTTATGGACCTTTAAATAAGGGATTTTTATGCAAAGTAGAGATTGGTGATTACCAAGGAGGAACACCAACTATTGAGATTCATGTTTCAAAGAATGATGAACCTTTTGCTCTAAAAAAAATAGTTACGGGTTCATCAGCTTCATACGTTATAAATTAATAAAATATATTCGTAGAATAAGTAGGTCTTTATTAAAACACATAATAAATATACTATAATACTATCATAAATAAACCTTAAACCTAAACCCAAAACCACTACCTTCGCGGCATGGTTTTAAGCAACTACACAAAAGAATTTCAATACAACCTAAAACTGGCTTCACCAGTAATGTTAGGCATGCTTGGGCATACTTTTGTGAGCTTTATAGATAATGTGATGGTTGGGCAATTGGGCTCAGCAGAGTTGGCGGCTGTGTCTTTGGGCAATAGCTTTATTTTTATTGCCATGTCTTTGGGTATTGGGTTTTCTACAGCTATTACACCTTTGGTAGCAGAGGCAGATACAGAGCAAAACTTCGTTAAAGGGAAATCGGCTTTTAAGCATGGGTTTTTCTTATGTACAGTTTTGGGTGTTTTACTCTTTTTAATGGAGCTGGTTGCCAAACCATTAATGTATGTTATGGATCAGCCAGAAGAAGTTGTAGAGCTCGCTATTCCATATTTAGATTTGGTGGCTTTTTCTTTGGTGCCGCTTATTGTGTTTCAGGCATTTAAGCAGTTTAGCGATGGCATGTCTTTAACCAAATACCCAATGTATGCCACGTTGGTGGCTAATATTCTAAACGTAGCCATTAACTATGTGCTTATTTTTGGGAAATTTGGGTTTCCACAAATGGGTATTGTAGGTGCTGCCGTTGGCACTTTGGTGTCACGCTTTGCCATGTTGTTCTTCTTATGGTGGCTGTTGGCAAAACGTCATCGATCTAGAGCATATGTGACCAATATAAAATTCTTTAAACTCAGTAAACAACCTCTAAAAAAGCTCACCAATTTAGGGTTGCCAAGTGCGATGCAGATGTTTTTTGAGGTGGCTATTTTTACTGCTGCGATTTGGCTGAGTGGACTGTTGGGTAAAAATGCACAGGCTGCCAATCAGATTGCACTTAACCTATCATCCATGACTTTTATGGTGGCTATGGGACTGAGTGTTGCGGCTATGGTCCGTGTTGGTAATCAAAAAGGGTTAAAGGATTATAAAAACCTAAAGCGTATTGCAGAATCTATCTTTTTTGTTGGGTTTATTTTCGCTGTCATTTTTGCGTTTCTGTTTGTGGTATTTCATAAAGCGTTACCAGAGTTGTATGTGGATTTAGATGATCCTGCCAATGCCATGGACACAGCTGAAGTGGTTAAAATCGCAGCGACTTTATTATTGGCTTCGGCAGTATTTCAAATTAGTGATAGTTTGCAAGTTATTGCGCTTGGAGCATTGCGTGGTTTGCAAGATGTTAAGATTCCGACCATCATTACCTTTATTTCGTATTGGGTGATTGGTTTTCCGATAAGTTACTATTTAGGCAAAGAAGACGCTTATGGTAGTTTAGGTATTTGGCTAGGCTTATTGGCAGGCTTAAGTGCTGCGGCTTTATTGCTCTTTATTCGTTTTCACTTTTTGACGAAGAAGTTGATTCAAAAAAGTACTTAGAATTATAAGTGCCTAGAGTACTTAAAGTTTAGGGTTTTCATAACTTTAGGGTACTTTAAATACTTATAATTTTTAACTTTAAATAATGACTAATAAAGAGTTTGCGCAGCAACTAGAGAAACGAACAGTTAGGTTTGCTATAGACATTATTAATCTATCATCTAGTATGCCTAGTACAACAGAATCTTTAGTTCTAAGAAATCAATTAACAAAATCTGGAACAAGTGTTGGTGCAAATTATAGAGAAGCTAATCGCTCTAGAAGTCCAAAAGATTTCAAGAATAAAATTAAGATAAGCTAGGCAGAAGCTAGCGAAACTGATTACTGGCTAGAAATTATAGAGGAACTTAATTGGCTAGAGTTAACAAAACTGAAGAAGTTAAGAGTAGAAGCTAAAGAATTGTTGGCAATTTTCACTTCCATTGCAAATAAACTTTAGGCACTTTAAGTACTTACAACTTTTAACTTTTACCTATTTTTGCCATAATAATAAAACTTTAGGCACTTTAAATACTTCAAACTTTTGACTTATGGAGTTACCAAAATTCATCTTAGGAGATAACACAGATTATCCAGATGCTATATTCGTTATTCATACTGAGTTTCCGAGATTTATAATCAATCTTGAAAATGATGAGGTAGAGTGGTTTGAAGAATTTGACCAACACGACCAAAAAGAACTCGAAACCGAAGCCGAAAACTATATTAGAGAAGCTACAGAATTCTACGATAGGGAAGTGGCACGTTACGACGAAGATTAATGCTAGACAAACTTTTAGATTTAGATACCGAACTTTTTGTATACCTCAATGGTCTTGGTTCACCTACTTGGGATGGCATGTGGTTGGCCATTACGCACGAGTTTACTTTTGCGCCTCTATATGCTTTACTACTGTTTTTAATCTATAGAAAACTGGGTTGGAAATCCTTATTGTTAATCATTGTGGTTATTGCCTTGATGATTGTTTTTACAGACCAAACCACAAATATTGTAAAGCGTACCGTTTTGCGTTTTAGACCTTGTGCTTGCGATGAGATAAAGGATAGTATTCGATTTATAGCAGAGCGATGCAGTAGCAATCGTAGTTTTTTCTCTGGCCATGCGTCAAACTCTATGGCTGCAGCTGTTTTTGGTGGTTTGGTATTAAGGCCTTACTTTAAAAATCTCATTTTTATACTACTATTTTGGGCATCAGTTGTGGCTTACAGTCGTATCTATGTTGGTGTACACTTTCCAATAGATATTTTATGTGGCATGACCTTTGGAGCTTTGGCTGGCTTTGGATTCTACAAGCTGAACACCTATTTGTTGAAACGGTATATTAATAATTAGAGTTACTCTTTTCTAGACAAGCGATAGAGTTTATTTACTAATCGAGATCTGTGCGCTCGAGTACCTTTTTCTGCGGTATTTAAGTCGTAAGTCGTAATAAATATAACGTGATATACTTCTGAAAGCACCTCATTATCTTCAATAGTTTCGTTGCCAACCAATAGATTAAATTCAGGCTCTTCTGGAATTATAATGCCTTCTTCGGTTTTTAAGGAATGGATTTTATCACCATAGTTGTAAATGGCTTCTGGAGAGACTTGGCTTAAACTGTACAAAGGCACACCAGAATTTACTAATTCAGAAACCGGTTTGTAATCCTTCTGAATATTACGTTGTGCCAATGGTAAAGCGAAAAATCCAATACTAAGCATCAAGGCAAGGCATAAATAGAAAACTGTTTTAATATCTTTTTTCTTTAAATATTGAATGATGAAAACACCAATGCTAATAAGTACGATAGAAGTTACAATATACCTAATGGCATAATCACTAAAGATAAAAGAACCTATAAAGAATTCAGACATCCAAAACAAAATGCCAATTAATCCTATCAGTCCAAAGTGAAAGTACACAGGATAGGTTTCGCGTTTATCCTTTAGGTTTTTAAACTCTCTGATTAAATACTCAATATAAAATCCAATATTAATAGCCAGAGGAATTAAAACAGGCATAAGGTAGCGTGATTTTTTTTCAGGAATTACGGACAATAAAATCACAGCAATAATCGTCCAGAAAAAACTAAAACGATAGGCTTTGAGATTACATACGCGCGATTTTAAATAAGGATATAATAAACTTATAAATGCAGGAACGGTCCACAGTCCACTCTGTACAAAAAAGCTCCAGTAATAATAAAAGGGTCTTACATTATAGCTGCTCCAATTGGATGTTTCTCTTGATGCAATTGCTGCAAATGTTTCAGGATCTGCAATACGAACATGCATATACCACCAGCCACCAATGATAATTCCAAAAATTAAAAGGCTAAAGAGTTTTAAAAAGTGTAAAATATTCCCTTTTAATTTAAATGCTATACCATAAGCAACCACAAAAGATATAAACAATACATATAAAGATACTGGACCTTTAGAGAGTACAGAACCAGCTATAAACAACACAAACAGAAGGCTATTGATAATGTTTGTTTTTTGATGCTTCAGCATAATGAAGAGTTGGAATAAAGCCATAAGCATAAAACCATGAGCGTAGATATCCCAAGGTGCTTCAACGGTAATACCAATAACATAGAATGAGCTCAATACAATAAAACCATTGATAAGGCTATGTGATTTGGTAAGTTCTAATTGTTTTGAAATCAGATAGGTAGAAATACCAATGCTAGCCATGAATAAAAGGGCTGGCCAACGTAAAGCAAGAATGGATTTTATACCGAAGAGCATACCAAAAAAAGCCGTTATCCAAGTTGGTAAAGGTGGTTTTTGGTAGCGTGCTTCGCCATTCATTGTGGTTAATATCCAATTGTTATCCGTAAGCATTTCTCTTGCCGAAATAAAGTTTCGAGCTTCCATTATGGTCACAGGAATTGCATCTATGGTAAATCCAAGCATAATTACCACAAAGAGTAAAAGGCTAACAATAGGATATTTTTCTATGAGCTTAATCATTGTTTTGTCTAATAAGATAAGCGTTTCTCACATAAATGATCAATCCGAAGAGATGACCAACAAATAAGACAGGATCTTGTCTTATGATAGCATAAGTTAAAATTAAAGAAGCTCCAATTAAACTCAGTACCCAAAATCCCATTGGTAAAGATGATTCTTTATGCTTTTCCGAATGAATCCACTGATACACAAAACGCAGCGTAAAAATCACTTGAGCTACAATACCTAAAATAAGTAACCATGTTGGTATGGCTTCGTTTTTAAATAGAAGCTCAATATCAATCTTATTGTTGTTATAATAGAAAATTACAATAAGAACCGGAACAATAAATAATAATATTTGAACCAGTTTTGGAAACTTTTGCCATTGACCTTGCAGCTGTAAATTTCGGATGTAGATAAAATACGTTAAACTCTGGCCAAGCATAATGGCAAAATCTAAGCGTAAGTATCCGTAAATAAATAACAAGAATGAGGCAATTAAGCTGAGTGTCCAAAACGTTGTTGGTGTTATAACTTTACGTTGTTTTTCGGACGTTACCCATTGTATGAGCAATCTAGACGAGAACAGTAACTGCGAAAAAAATCCTATGCTATAAATAATCCAGTCTTTCAAATCAAATAACTAATGGTTTCTGTCACATTGAGCGCAGTCGAAATGTAATGATGTAATGTATAAATGTTTTCGACTGCGCTCAAACTGACAATTATTTACTAGTTTTAGCAACATCGTAATTAATGTACTTTTTCTTCATCCATAAATAGGCAAAGCAATCCATTAATGGTCCAAGAAGACGATTCCAAAGTCCAAATTTTGCTGTTCCCGCTATCCTTGGAAAATGACGAACAGGTATTTGAGTTACTCTTCCATTTTGTAGCATAATCATTGCAGGTAAAAAACGATGTAAACCTCTAAACATTGGAATACGCTTGGCATAGTCTGTCTTAATGATTTTAAGAGGACAACCTGTATCATCCATGCCATCTTTGGTAAACGCACGTCTAATACCATTGGCAATCTTGGAAGACATATTCTTAACAAAAGAATCTTTGCGGTCGGCACGCACACCAGTTACTAATTCGTTGTCATTAATATGATCTAGTAATAGATTAAAATCCTCAGGAGAGGTTTGTAAGTCTGAATCGATATAGCCAACAAGTTCAGTATCAGCATAATAAAAGCCAGCTTTTATAGCAGCACTTAAACCTCTGTTTTCTTTAAAAAGTACATAATCAAAAGCCTCATTACGATTGCAAATAGCCTCAATCATAGCTTGACTTTTGTCTTTAGAACCATCATTTACAAATAATATACATGTTGGTACAGAAGCAATCTTTAAATAGTTTGAAAGCTCAGTTTCAACACGTTCTAGATTATCCTCCTCATTATAAACAGGTACTATGATGGTTAATTTGTAATTCATGTATTGATACAATTTCTGGCACAAAAGTATGCTTTTTTAACATTACGGAGAAAACCTTGATGGTTTAAGGTGAATTGAACTAAATTGAAAGATTGAGCAAATACTCAGCAGCAGCAAAAGGTGTTGTTTTTCCTTCTTCTACGAGTTTAATCTGAATAGGAAGCTCCTTTTTGATAATTTCAGATTTGTAGAAGTTAGATTTAAGGCGTTCCTCTATGGTTTGAAGCAACCAGAATTTGTTTTGATTATTTCTGTTGTGTTCAAAATAATGATTGGTAGACGTGGTTTTCAAGTACTCTTGTATTAATTCCCAAACTTCAGAAATACCTTCTTGTTTTAGAGCGCTGCAAAGTGATACTTTTGGTGACCAGCCAGACTCTTTTTCAGGATACAAATGCAAGGCTCTATTAAATTCTACTTTAGCAGATTTTGCAGCTTTTAGGTTATCACCATCAGCTTTATTAATAACAATAGCATCAGCCATTTCTATAATACCTCGTTTTATGCCTTGTAGTTCATCACCAGCACCTGCAAGCTTTAATAACAAAAAGAAATCTACCATACTGTGCACAGCAGTTTCGCTTTGTCCAACACCAACAGTTTCAATGATAATGGTATCAAATCCAGCGGCTTCACATAGAATAATGGTCTCTCTAGTTTTTCTGGCCACACCACCAAGCGAATCTCCAGAAGGTGAAGGCCTAATGAAAGCATTTTTGTCTTTTACCAAATCTTCCATTCTGGTTTTATCACCAAGTATACTGCCTTTACTTAGGCTACTACTTGGGTCAACAGCAAGTACGGCCACTTTTCTGCCAATGCTAGTTAGATAACTACCAAAAGCTTCAATAAATGTACTCTTACCAACACCAGGAACTCCAGTAATACCAATTCTTACAGATTGGTTTGCATAAGGCAAACAAGCAGTAATAATATCGTGAGCCTTTTGGGTATGCGTTTGGTTAGTACTTTCTACCAAAGTAATAGCTCTACTCAAATCAGTAATATTTCCTGAAGTAATTCCTTTTACTAAATCTTTAACAGAGGGTTGCTTTTTGCGTTTGGCTTTTATAAAATTTGCAGAATTAGTACTTAGAGTTTCAGGTGGTTCTATACCATCTTGTTCGTGTAAAGCAGATTTATATGTATCACCCTTTTTAGCCACAGTTTAGCATTGTTAGTGTTTGTGTGGATAGATCTGCATCGGAATTTCAATCAATGTCTGATCCCAAGCCATGGTAAGCTTTAAGTTACCAGTTTTATTATCAAAAGCAATAGTGAATTTTTCTACAGTTTCATCAATACTTTGCTTAGGGACTTCAATTTCAATAGCATCATAATTAGGGTCCCACATTGGTTCCATTTTTTCGTTAACTCCCCATTCATATTGCTTGGTGTTAAACATCACCTTCCAAGAATTTTCCATTGGTACGGTCCAAAGTGTGTACTTTCCTTTCTTAAGCAACATGCCATCAATCATTAAATCTTCATTGGTTTCAAATGTAGTAGCTTCGTTAGCACCAGTTCTCCAAACTTTATTAAAAGGAACAAGGGCACCAAAAATATCACGTTCGCGTTTTGATGGTCTGTTATATTCCACTTTTAACTTTAAATCGTTAAGCGTAATTTTTGCGGTATCCTTTGGACTTAGTCTTGAAGCGAAAATATTTTCAACAAAAACAGAATACAATAACAGACCTAAAGCTATTATTGATAATACAATAAGAATGCGTTTTAGCATAGTGAGATTACTTAAGCAGTTTTTAGCTAATTTATTTGTGCTGAAAATGTTTCAGCAAGTTTTAAAAAATAAAGATAATTCAATTCCCTAAATTTATAGAACAGAACGCAGAATTTTAAGCAAATCTTATAAAATCAATTTTTTTTAAATTTTTTGCAACACTTAAAAATTTGTGTCGTCTTTAAAGTGAGATCAACCAAAAACAATTAATCATCAATACGTTTCAGATTCATATTGTTGAAAAATGCAAACAGAATGACAGGCAAGCGCAAATGCAATTGTATAGACAATATTGCGATGGTATGCTTATAGTGGCACTTCGATTTGTAAAAGATACCATGGAAGCTGAAGATATAGTGCAGGAAGCCTTTATAAAAGCATTCTCTAGATTAGATCAATACAGAGCCGAAGTAAGTTTTGGTGCATGGTTAAAGCGCATTGTAGTGAATAGATGTATTGATGTTTTAAAATCTAAAAAACAACGATTAGTAGAGCTGGAAGAGCATCACCTCAATGTGGTTGACTCAAAGGATGAAAAAGGATGGATGGTTGATGATGATATTACTATTGAAGATGTAAAATCAGCAATTGAAGAATTGCCCGAAAAATATAGATATGTCGTCATGCTCTATTTAATTGAAGGTTACGACCACAGCGAAATCTCAGAGATATTAAATATTTCTGAAGTGGCTTCTAGAACACAA
Source organism: Winogradskyella sp. ABM4_392 (assembly GCF_056160445.1). Taxonomy (NCBI): domain Bacteria; kingdom Pseudomonadati; phylum Bacteroidota; class Flavobacteriia; order Flavobacteriales; family Flavobacteriaceae; genus Winogradskyella; species Winogradskyella sp. ABM4_392. Next base: position 14,497 of record NZ_JBSWXE010000007.1, on the reverse strand, counting down.
TTATCCAGAGGAAAACAAAAGTTACAAACCGTATTAAAAACAGAAAGAAATGGCACAAGATCTTAGAAATTTATTTGAGAAAGATAGGTTGACACAGCGCGCAAAAATGTCTCAAGATCATGAAGCACGCTTTTTAGAGAAGCTAGATAAAGAATTGCCAATTGAGAAGAAATCTAGTGGATTTAGTTTTTTAAATATTGCGGCTAGTGTAGTCGTCTTACTTGGTTTAAGTTTTGGTGCGTATCAATTTTTTAGAACATTACCTGTAGAGCCAGTAAAGGTTGTAGATACAGATTTAAAGACACTTGGTGATGTATCACCAGACCTCAAAAAAGTAGAAGATTACTATTTGGCAAGCATCAATTTAGAATTGTCTAAAGTAGAGTTAACACCACAAAACAAAGAGTTGTTTGATGGCTATGTGTTACGACTTCAAGAGTTAAATAATGAATACGATAAACTTCTGGTGGAACTTGATGAAAACGGACCAAACTCTGTAACCTTAGATGCACTTATAGAAAATTTAAAGCTGAGATTAAACCTTGTAATGCGTCTAAAGGATAAGCTAGAAGAGTTTAATGACGATGCCTTTGAAGAAGAAATCGGATAATCAAATCAATAATTCATAAATCAAAAAACGAACAGTTAAATCAAAAAATCATGAACACAATTAGAATTTTAGTGTTGTGCTTGTTAACCACTTTTGGTTATGCACAAAAAAAGTTAAGTAAAATATCACAGTCTATAAAAGTAGATAAAGATGTTGTGGTAGACTTAAACACCAGTTATGCCGAAATTGAAATCGATACATGGAACAGAGATATCGTAGAAATTGAAGCGTATTTAGAAAGTGATAAACTATCTGAGGCAGAATTAGAAAAAGCACTAGAAGCTTGGAATCTTAAAGTTGATGGTTCTAATAATAAGGTTGTGATTTCTTCTCATGGTGGACGAGCATTAGCGTTTGTGGGAGAAGGAGACTATTCTGCATTATTGAAGGACTTAGAGTTTGAGTTGGCAGATTTTCCAGAAATTCCTGAAGTCATTGTACTACCTGAAATTCCAGAGCTAGCTGCTATGCCAAAGATGCCAGAATTACCAGAGATGCCAGAATTTCCTGAACTGCCAGAATTACCAGAAGGTATAAAAACTATCAAGTTTGATTACGATAGATACCAGAAGGATGGGCAAAAATACCTTGAGGAATGGAGCAAGCGTTACGAAAAAGAAGGTGGTAAGGAGCTTCAGAAGCGTATGGAAGAATGGGCAAAAAAGTTTGCAGAGTCTGGATACCAGGAAAAAATGGAAAAATGGGGTGAAGAGTATGGTAAGCGCTTTGAAGGAAAATGGGCTAAAGACATGGAAAAATGGGGTGAAGAATTTGGAGAAAAATATGCCAAAGAGATGGAGAAATGGGGAGAAGAATTTGGCGAAAAGTTTGGCAAGGAATGGGAAGAGAAAATGGAAGCTTGGGGAGAACGCTTTGGCCAACAAATGGAACGACAAGCAGAATTAATAGAACGACAAGCTGAACGCAGTGAGAGAATAGCTGAACGATATGCTGAGCGCTCTAAAGAAATGGCAGAACGAAGAGCTGAAATGGCTGAACGTAGAAAAGATGTACATAAGCGAAGAGAAGCTGCGATGGTAAGACGTTTAGAGTCTGGTAGCAATAGTAAAATTCGTAAGGTGATTAAAATAAAAATCCCTAAAAAAGCGAAACTAAAAACCAATATAAGACATGGTGAGTTAAAGATTTCTTCTGTTATATATAATTTACAAGGAGATATTTCACACACCTTTTTGGTAGCAGACAACATTGATGGAGGAGATACCTCCATCAATGTATCTTATTCGCCAGTAGTTATTAATTCTTGGAATTTAGGTACTTTAAATCTTAATTATGTCGATAAAGCTCAGATTAAAAATGCAAAGAACTTGGTCTTAAATGCTAAGTCTTCAAACATTAATATTGAAACCTTAACCGAAACTGGTATCATTGATGGTAGTTTTGGTGATCTTACCATTTCTAATCTAGAAGAGACGTTTAAAAATCTCAATTTAGTTTTAGAGAATAGTGATGCTTTTATCAACTTACCGCAAAATATAGATTATAGTATGTATTTCAAGGGTAATCGCTCTAAATTCAATAATAAAGCTACGACACAAAAAACTATTAGAAATTATCCTGATGGTCAAAGTTCTGACAGAAGCATCGTCGTTAATGCTAAGTTTAGTAATGTTATTATGAATTAACCCTTTAGATAGAGTATTATTTAAAGGGTATATTCAATTTTCTTCCTGTTTTCCATTAAAATAGATTCTTATTTTTGTGGAAATTTTGTTTTTTATGACCTTATCTTCTTTTGAAGAACTTCTTAATTCGTTTCAAGCACATCCTTTAATTCATCCAGAGGTTTCTAAGAATACCTATGTGTCACTTGATTTATCTATTCATAATAAGGAATTAGATAGTGTTGACGTATCATCTTCTAAAGCTTTAGAAGCATATATCTGGAATCATTTAAAAAGCAATAGTGCTAAAGTGGCCTTTGGTGGTTATTTAGAACAGCGAGGTATTTATAACCGAAGTGATTATTTTAATACAGAAATACCTGAGGAAGAACGAAACATTCATTTAGGTTTAGATCTCTGGGTTGAAGCAGGCACTGAAATTTATGCACCTCTAGATGGGAAAATTCACAGTTTTAAAAACAATACTAATTATGGTGATTATGGACCTACTATAATTTTAGAACATTGTATTGAAAACCAAACGTTTTTCACTTTATATGGTCATTTAAGTTTAGAGTCCATCAGTAATTTAAAAGTTGGAGTAGAAGTGAAGCAAGGAGACTCAATCGCAACTCTTGGCACAGCTGAAGTTAATGGAGATTATGCTCCACATCTACATTTTCAGATTATAAGGGATATTCAAAATTATAAGGGAGATTATCCAGGAGTAAGTAACCAACTCGATTTAGAGTTTTATAAAACGAACTGTCCAGACCCAAATCTACTTTTAAAGTTAGTTTAAGAACTTCTCAAAATCATCAATAGCAAAAGCCTTTTGGTATTGTTCCTCACCAATAGTTCCACCTTCAGAAGAATCATAATCCATAGTTATTTTCCAAGTGCCTTCACTCTTTTTTAAGAGTACATGAAACTGTCCGTAGTAGGCTTGTTCTTTGTCTGTACCTTTATTTCTAACCAATTTATAAATACCTCTTTCGCTAGCATTAGTATCGTTGTTTATACGTTCAAAAAAGCGGAGAGAAATAGTACTTGTTTGTCCTGCTGCTTTATCACGTTCAAAACCAGCTTTGTAATTGTTTATATAAGTGTCGTAATCTAAAATACGTTTTCCGCCAGAAACTCTCACCAAATCTTCAGAATGGATTTCTGCCATTAGCGTATAATCAAGGGTTTTAAAAGCTTTATAGAATTTTTCCCAAGTAGCATTGATGTCTCCTAAATTTGTTTTGGTTTGAGAGAAACCAAAAACAACAGTCAAACAAACAAAAAATACAGTAATGAGTGTTTTCATGATGCCTTATTGATTTGTTTCTCGGCTAAATGCTTACCAATTAAGAAAGCTACTATTACAAGGATACCGTCAGAAGCTGAAAACCAAAGTTCTTTTGGAAGCATAATGATGTTAGAAAAGGTAGCTAATATCATCAACCCACCAATAATATAAGATGGAATCATACTCGTTTTAGAGATTAAGGCTGCAATGTACATGCCAACAATTGGCCCAACAAAATGCGCTATAACAACCATAATTTTAGATCCTGTAGGTATTTTGTCCATATTGGCTTTTAGCCATTCCATATCCATAGCATTTGCACCTTCTGGAAGTGGAAAAAGTGTATGGCCTAAAAGTGTTTCGATAATAAAAACAGTAGCTGAAGCAGCTATAAACCCAGCAATTGTTGCTAATACATTTCTCATGATAGTTTTAGTTTAGTTAGTGGGTTTAAGTTAGTCAAAAAAAACAGAACTGCTTTTAATGCACTAGATCTAATTGTATCTGCGCTGTATATTCTTGGTAGAAAAGACAAACTGAATACCCATTTTAAGTAATAAAAAAGGAAGAATAATTAAGACTGAAGTCCATAGATTGTCTGGTGAAAATGTTTCAGGGAATGGTTTCACAATAAAAAACATAATGATACCTCCCAGTATTATAGAAATATGTAACACCAACATATTAGAAGTAAAGTGACCAATACTTGCTGTCGTTTTGTCTTCGTTGAGATTAATGTAGATATGTTCTAATAATACAAGCAGTAAATTAATATTGAAAAACCAATTCTGAAAGAATAGAATTTTCATATTGGTTAGTGTAATATCAGAGTTGTTCCAGTTGGCAATCAACCCAAAGAAAACAATAATAAATACCAAGTAGATAAACATCATAAACAATGACCCAAACATAAACTTAGATCCTATCCGATTTTCTTTACTGCTTTTGTTATGCTTGTAAAAAAGACTCCTAACTACGATTCTGATGAACTCATTCCACCAAAAAAAGTAGATGATATAAAATACCGTTGTTTGTCCGTAGCCAATAGATAGAGCAGTGAGAATGGTGAAAATTAAAAAATCCCATTCCCTAAGATGTTTTTTAGGCTGTTCTATAATGTTGGCTAGTTTGGACACTTTAATAGAGTTTTAAATTGAATTATAAAACTACTAATGTGCTTGCTATTATAGAATACGTATTTCTGCGTATTTATGCAGTATGCTCCAGAGCTATAGTTTAATAAGTTTTTTGGTCGTTTCTCTATTGTTAGAGCCAATTTTCACAAAATACAGTCCAGAATATAAATGTGAAATATCATAGACATCCCGTGTTGTGTACTTTGTAATTGTTTTGCCAGAAAAATCCATTATATCAATATAATCTATACTCATTGTATTAGAGGTCTTAATTCTAAAATGACTATTAGTTGGATTAGGATATAGTTTGATGGAATTAGATTCATCAAAGTCTTCGAGGCTTAGATTGTTTTCAACTACTGTAGTTTCGTTATTAGTTACAATAGGGAAATTATAATCGAAATAAATCTCAGCTTCATTACTGAAACTATCACCAAGTACTAACGAATTCAATGTTTTTATTTTGAAAAGTACATAGCCATCATTATTAGCATCGTCAAAAGGTAAGTTTATATTCTCGAATATAAATTCAACAGTATTACCATTTGTTATTCTAGTTGTGAAGTTGTGGCTAGCATTTATTGGAACTAATGAATTTATATCGTATTTAGACAAGTCGATATTGTCTTTTACCACTACATTAATGGCATCTGCAGTTCCTGTATTTTCAAACCTAATTAAATAGTGTACATCATCACCAACGTTTTCAGGCAAAATACTATCACCTTCTAAGCAAGTAATATCATTAGGGTCAAATGAGTTAACAGCCTCTTGGTTGAGTGTAAAAATATTATCCTCTGGTGTTTCGTCAGTGTCTAAAGGTAGAATAGAGGCGTTAAATTCTAATATATCTCCACTATTTACTGGGTAATTAGGATCTATTGGCTCGTTTATGTTTAAAGCAAAGTCAATCTCACGACTTTCAAAAGGTAAAAGGTCAGTGAAATTCCAAGATAAAATTCCTTGGTTTTGTGCATTGATATTAGGTGCTGCAGAAACAAAGTCCATATAATCATTATCAAAGCTAAAATCAACACTACCAGAAAGTGTTATATTTCCTTTGTTGCTGTAAATGAGTTTGTAAGGCACGTCAAAACCAGGTCTTGCAGGTTCTATTGGTACAATAATAACGTCTAAATCGTTATGTACGCCATTTGCCGAAATGCAAAAATCCTGTACTACTGGCGAACCATCATCAGGAAAATTTAAATTTATTACTGAAGGACTAACAGTCCAAAAATCTGAATTAACCAATAGGCTACTCAGTGTATGGCTACCTTCTGGTAATGTATAAGAATAAGTGTTAGAGGTATTGCCATAAAAGATATCGGAATTTGTATTATCTGTAACTGTAAATTGAACATCAAATAGTGGTCCATTCGAAGCTTCACAACCACTGCCTAAATCCATCAAAATATCACCAGTTACTTCATAATAATCACCACCCAAAACAAACGTACAGTAAGGATGTATAACAGCAGGATAGTCCGAGTTGTTATAACCATTTTCAACGACACTAAGCTCACCACTATCAACACATATAAACTGAATGTTACTGTCGTAACCATTACTAAAATACTGAAGATTATTACCGTTTTTCAGATTGAGTTCAGTAAGGTTAGAGCTATAAACTGTGACACGCTCAGATATTGTGGTAGATAAATCTAAAGGTACATTTGTTGTTAAATTGCTAAGCTGAAAAAACCGTAGTCCTTCAATATTATCAAAAATGATATTATCGGAGGTAATACTGTTTAATTGAAAAGAGGCATCTAATGAACTATCGATATAAGCAAAATTACTGTTTGTAAGACTAAAGGATTCATCAATGAAATAAGCCTCAATTTCGCCAATATTAACCGTGTTATTTGCAATTGATACCGAATTAGCTCCGCGTATAGTCACGTCAACCAATGCTTGATTATTAAATACTAAATCAAGGTTTGAAGGATCGCTAGAAGAATTATCTTGTTGAAAATCTAATGTTTCCAAAACGCCAGAAGCATCACTACCAGTTAGCGATGTTAAATTATCCGTATATCTAAAAATAAATTCCTCTAAAATTGTATTATTAGATATATCTAAAGTAGAACCTGTAAAATCTGCTATTGTAAGATATTTTAAATTTGGCATACCAGATAAGTTAAGCGAATTGTACTCGCCAGCAAGTATCCTTAATTCCTCAAGATTATTGTGCGTTCCAAAAACTAGATTGTCTGTTAATTGGTAACTCTGAACTCTTACATATTCTAGGTTGGGTAAATTTGTTAAGTCAAAAAGTGGGTCACTAAAACTAGTGTTTTGTAAACGAAATTCGGTTAGGTTTGGGTTGTTAAACACATAAGTTTCTATATCTGTAGAAGATAATCTTACCGATTCTAGAGTTGGCCAAACACTTAAATCTAAATAAGTAATGTCTATAGTTGTAACTTCGAGATGGAGTAGGTTGGTAAAATTTTCAAAACCTCCAATATCATCTATATTATGGGCTAGAGTAGTAAAACTAAAATATAGGACTTGTTCAGCTTCCGTTAACTGAATTTCACCATCATTATTAAAATCAGCTGTCGAATCTACAGAGCCGTCACCATCAGTATCTACACAATTTCTTGAAGTTAGATAAAAGAGTAAATCAGGATCATTAAACTGAATATTTTGAGTATAACCAAACGATGTGATTAATAAGAAAATGAAAGTAATTTTGCGCATATTTAGGTTTAATAGCTTCTAATTCAACAATTAGAATGTTACTCTCAAATCTAATGATAATAAATCTATTTTTTGTTTGAAACTATTTTATTTGCCGAAAAACAAGAAATCCTGATGCTAGACATCAGGATTTATCATTTAATTGTTTGGATTATTAATTAGGCATAAAGTAATTACCATCGTAGCTACCAGAAATTACTTGTCCATCGTTTCTGGTAAAAGTGAACGTAAAAGCAATGTTGAATTCCGTAAAATTAGTTACAGTGACTGAGCCAGACTGCGCATAAACATCTGATTGCGGATCATCATCAGAAAGTAAAACAGTACCAGGTGTAAATTCACTATTTACAATATTTCCGTTAATTGAGATGTCATAGTCTTCTATCTGACTGTATGTGGTATTCTGAATAGTAGTATCTTCAAAATCAAAGTACACGTAACTAATATCGCTTAAATCATTATTACCAGTAATCTCAGTACTGGTTTTGTTAAAAAGACTAATACTGATCTCACTTGGGTCATTATTTGCAGTATTTTCATCAACAATGATTGCTGAAACTAAATTATATGTCGTGCCATTAAAAGTAAACTCATTATTTGTTTCATCTGGAACTGAATTCGTATCGTCCGAAGAACACGATACTAATGCAATAAATAGCACTAACGCAAGTGTGCGTAATAGATTTGGGTTCATAATAAATTAATTATAAGTAGGTTATAGTGTAAATATAGGATAAAAATTTAATACACTCAATGTCTCATACTCAGCTATTAGTTAGCAATAAAAAATGTAAACGGTAGTTTGTATGAAACATTTACAGGTTTATCATCTTTAGTTGCGGGAGTTAGAGTAGGTAGTAAACCAACAACCTCAATAGCATGTTTGTTTAAAATTTCAGGTCCACCTGTAGCTTCAATATTTATAGCCTTACCTTCAGAGTCAATGATAAAAGTTATCATTATTTTAATTTTTCCAGTTTCATTTACATCAAGAGCCAAATCTGTATTAAATTTCCTCATCAAATGACGGTTTATGAATTTATTGGTACAGTTCCGCTTCTTTTCACTATCCCAGTTTTCTTTACATTCTGGTGCCAAAGGCGGATTTTCAGCATCCTGAAATTCTATAACATTAGTTTCATCAATATCTTTTGTAACAATTTCAGACTTAGAATAATCTACAGGTTCTACTGTAGGAATATCTTCCTTAGATTCTATCCATTCAGCTTCAGAAGGCTTGTCGTCACTTAGCTTTTTCATTTCTAAAGACATCATTGGTAAAGCAAAGAAGACTTTATCATCTTGTTCTTGATACCTAATGTTCATTAAATTAAAACCATTGCTTTTACTGCCAATTTTAATGAGTCCATTTTCTATAATCCAGTTGGTTTTATCTAGCATAAAAAGTTCCTTAATTCGCTCATCAGCCTCACTACCAAAGGTAATTCTAAAGACTTGGTTGCCTTTAAAATTAAATTTAGAGCCTAAAAAAGCATCTTCCATAAACTTAATAGCATCTTTTTGAGGAATCTCATCTGCATTTGCAATAATTACCTTAACAGCTTCCCATTCGCCCATTAGTTCAGTATCTTCAATGGTTTGGGCTTGAGTACTTATAACAGGAAATAAAATACAGATAAAAAATAATTTAAGCTTCATATACTTTGTATTGATTGGTTAAATGTAGCCATAAAAATTGAATGTCAGTTCGAGTGAATTTTAGGATTGAAATGAATAAAATTAGTATCGAGAACGTTTACAAATACATTACTTACATTCAGCCTGAGTGATTTTATTTTTCCATTGTATCCAATATTCTTGTAAACCTTCTTTCGTGGTTTTTAGGTCACTAATATTGAGTTGATGTCCTTTCATCAATGCTCCTTTTAGTTGTTCTTTTCTTTTGGAGAGGGCAGGAGAGTGGTTCCAACCACCAACATGATCAAAAGAGGTGTAAGCATCGCATTTTTGGGCAACCCTTACAAACGGAATTTTTAAATAATAAGTTACTGTGCCAGAACCCATACCTTCCGTAGTCATTTCAATTTTTGAAAAGTCCACTTTACTATACTTGCCAGCTTTGTATAATGCTTTTAGATGGTCACCTACTTTGGCAGACATGGTATTAGAGAATTGGTGTGCTACATCACTGCCATTTATAAATTCTTTGCCTTGGTAAGTACCTTGGCAGTTGTTGTCTATACAAACAATATTGTTGTTTTGAGTTAGGTTTGTGGCTAGCTCTTTTTTTGGGTTAGAGCATGAAAGACCTATGAATATTGCTCCAAGTATGATTATGATTTTGATTAACTTCATGTAATAAAATTAAAAAATCCTGATGGTTTACATCAGGATTTTAGATCCTGAAATAAATTCAGGATGACAATATTTGTTCAAGGTTTTAGTCATTAACCAAAACCCATTCTCCCTTATCAATTAAAGGAATAGCTTGTTTGTATTTTACTTGCTTGCTTTCGCCGCTCATCACATGCTTAATAGTTACTTTGTCGTTACGACCAATTTTTGGTTGCTCTCTAACAATAGTTTCTACCACTTGTTGCTGTTGGCGAGATGCTCCTTGTCCTGCAGCTCTACTTTGTGCAGCACGCTCGTCCATATTAGGGATTTCCTCTTTCTGTGTTTCAAGTTTTTCTTGCTTACGTTTCTTTGCTTCTTGAATCGTATTGGCAGTTTCCTGAGGAATTTCACCTTTAAATAAGAACGAAATCACATCTTTATTCACCTGATCTATCATCGCTTTAAATAACTCAAAAGCTTCAAACTTATAAATCAATAATGGATCTTTTTGCTCGTGTACCGCTAACTGTACAGACTGCTTTAACTCATCCATTTTACGTAAATGTGTTTTCCAAGCATCATCTACAATAGCAAGTGTTATGTTCTTTTCAAAATCGTTGATTAACTGCTTACCTTTTGTTTCGTATGCTTTTTCTAAGTCTGTTACAACTTGTAAATTCTTAACACCATCTGTAAATGGTACTACGATACGCTTAAATCTGTCGCGTTGTGTGTTGTACACATTTTCAATTACAGGATACGCTAAGTCTGCCGCACGTTGCATTTTTTCACGATAGTGCTTAAAGGCTTCTTTGTAGATAACTCCAGCTATTTCCTGCTCACCCATTTTAGCAAATTCTGCTTCAGTAATTGGCGATGCCATTGAGAAGTAACGGATTAATTCAAACTCAAAGTTTTTGAAATCGTTAGCAGCTTTGTTGCTCATAGCAATACCTTCAGACGTATCAAAAATCATATTGGCTAAATCCACACGAAGACGCTCACCATGTAAGGCATGACGACGACGTTTGTAAACTACTTCACGCTGAGCGTTCATAACATCATCATACTCTAACAAACGCTTACGAACACCAAAGTTATTTTCTTCAACTTTTTTCTGAGCACGCTCAATAGACTTAGAAATCATAGAATGCTGAATTACTTCACCTTCTTTAAGTCCCATTCTATCCATCATCTTAGCGATACGCTCAGAACCGAATAGACGCATTAAGTTATCTTCTAGAGACACATAGAATTGTGAACTTCCTGGATCTCCTTGACGACCAGCTCTACCACGTAACTGTCTGTCTACACGACGCGAATCGTGACGCTCTGTACCAACAATGGCTAAACCACCAGCTTCTTTAACTTCGTCACTCAACTTAATATCTGTACCACGACCAGCCATGTTGGTAGCAATAGTTACTTGGCCAGCATTACCAGCTAGTGCTACAATGTCTGCCTCACGTTTGTGCTGCTTCGCGTTAAGTACGTTATGTGGAATCTTACGAATGCTCAGCATTTTACCTAAAAGCTCAGAAATTTCTACGTTGGTTGTACCAATTAGTACTGGTCTTCCTGCGTTAGATAATTCTACAACTTCATCGATTACAGCATTGTATTTTTCGCGCTTCGTTTTATAAACTAAATCCTCTCTATCGTCTCTAGCAATTGGTCTGTTGGTAGGGATTTCAACTACATCTAATTTGTAGATTTCCCAGAACTCACCAGCTTCAGTAACTGCAGTACCTGTCATACCAGACAGTTTGCGGTACATTCTAAAGTAATTTTGAAGTGTAACGGTTGCAAACGTTTGTGTAGCAGCTTCAATCTTTACATTTTCCTTAGCTTCAATCGCTTGGTGCAATCCGTCTGAGTAGCGACGACCATCCATAATACGACCAGTCTGCTCATCTACAATCATTACCTTGTTGTCCATTACTACGTATTGTACGTCTTTCTCAAAAAGCGCGTAAGCTTTAAGTAATTGGTTTAGGGTATGGATACGTTCAGATTTAATTCCGAAGTCTCTAAATAATTCTTCTTTAAGAACTGCTTCTTCTTCAGATGAAAGTCCTTTATTTTCAATCTTTGCGATTTCGGTTCCCATTTCTGGCATCACGAAGAAATTAGGATCGTCCTTACCAGAAAGGTAGTCAACACCTTTATCGGTTAATTCAACCTGATTGTTTTTTTCATCGATAACATAATAAAGTTCTGCATCAACTTTTGGCATCTCTCTATTGTTATCTTGCATGTAGAAATTTTCAGTTTTTTGAAGTAATTGTTTTACACCTTCTTCACTTAAAAACTTAATTAAGGCTTTATTCTTAGGAATACCTCTGTAAACACGCAATAACTGGAAACCACCTTCTTTGGTATCTCCTGATGCAATTAGTTTTTTAGCTTCGGCTAATACACCTACTAAATACTTACGTTGTACATCTACAATCTGACTTACTTTTGGCTTAAGAACATCAAATTCGTGTTCGTCTCCTTTTGGGATTGGACCAGAAATAATTAATGGTGTACGTGCATCGTCAATCAATACCGAATCCACCTCATCCACAATTGCGAAGTGGTGCGGACGTTGTACTAAATCTTCTGGCGAATGTGCCATGTTATCACGTAAGTAGTCGAAACCAAATTCGTTATTAGTACCATAAGTAATATCTGCATTGTAAGCTTTACGACGTGCGTCTGAGTTTGGTGTGTGGTGATCTATACAATCTACACTAAGTCCATGGAACTCAAATATTGGAGCCATCCAAGCGCTATCACGTTTTGCCAGGTAATCGTTTACCGTTACAAGATGTACACCTTTACCAGCTAAAGCATTTAGATATACAGGAAGCGTTGCCACTAAGGTTTTACCTTCACCAGTTTGCATCTCTGCAATTTTTCCTTGGTGCATTGCAATACCACCAATCAACTGTACATCGTAGTGGATCATATCCCAAGTAATTGGCTTGCCTGCTGCATCCCAAGAGTTAGCCCAAATAGCTTGGTCACCATCTAGAGTAACGTAGTCTTTTGCACCAGATACTTCTCTGTCAAAAGCATTAGCAGTTACAGGAATTTCAGTATTGTGAACGAAACGCTTAGCAGTTTCTTTAACTACAGCAAAGGCTTCTGGTAAAATATCGTTGAGTACACCTTCAGTGACTTCATAGATTTCGTCTTCTATTTTATCAGCTTCTTGGTAGATGTCTTCGCGCTCGTCAATATCTTCTGTTTCTTCAGCTTTAGCTAAAAGCTCGTTCTGTCTTTCTAAAAGTGGTTTGCGTGCTTCAGCAATTTTTTGTTTGAACTCCGCAGTTTTAGCTCTTAATTCATCATGTGATAAGGCTTCAAGTGCTTGTTCAAAGGTTTTTATTTTGTCTACGATTGGTCTAATGGCACTAACGTCTTGTTTAGATTTATCACCTACAAATACCTTTAGTACTTTATCTAATATGCCCATTTTATATGTTTTGTTTCAGATTGATTGGTGTACAATCTGTGTATTAATTTTAGTAAAATTTATTGGCTAAAAAGCCATTGAGGTCTTCTCGTTTAAGAGAATCCGAAAATAAAAAAAGTCTCTCAGTTAAGATAACGCAAGAGACTTTTTTTGTGATTTTATTATATGTTAATATTCATCCTCATTCCAGAGGTAATCTTCATCTGTTGGATAGTCTGGCCAAATTTCTTCAATAGAGTCATAAGAATCTCCTTCATCTTCTATCGCCTGTAAATTCTCTACAACTTCTAAAGGTGCTCCAGTTCTAATAGCGTAATCTATGAGCTCATCTTTTGTTGCTGGCCAAGGTGCATCACTTAAATACGATGCTAATTCTAATGTCCAATACATTTGCGTGTGTTTTTAATTTTTTGCAAAAATAATTTTTTAGCTGAATAATTCAAGAAAAAATTAAATTAATTCATCATTAATAAAAAGAACGTGTAATCTTCAACTTCATTAAACCTAAATATTGCATTATCAAGGTTTAATAACTGAATGAAATAAGATTACGATTCTTTTTGAGGAATCCACTTAATTTCTTCAGCTTGCAAATCATGTGACAACTTCCGTGCCAACACAAAAAGGTAGTCAGAAAGGCGGTTAATGTACATTAGTGTTTCTGGTTGAAAAGGCTCTAAATCATTAAGGTGCGAGGCGATACGTTCAGCTCTACGGCACACTGTACGAGCTATGTGACAGAATGACACGGTTTGGTGACCACCAGGTAATACAAAATGCGTCATTGGTGGTAAACTTGCTTCCATAGTATCCATTTCATTTTCTAAACGCTCAATATCTTCATTGGATATTTTTGGAATTTTTAAGCGTTGCTCACCATTTTTTAAAGTGGCTTTTTCGGGATCGGTTGCTAAAATGGCACCAACAGTAAATAAGCGATCCTGAATATGCATTAAAGTGTTTTTGTACAACTGATCAATCTCTTGATCTCTTATGAGGCCTATGTGTGAGTTAAGCTCGTCAATAGTACCGTAACTTTCTATGCGAATATGATGTTTAGGAACACGCGTGCCACCAAATAGAGCAGTAGTGCCTTTGTCTCCTGTTTTTGTGTATACTTTCATAAAAACAAAGTTACGAGTTAAAAGTTGTAAAGTAAAAAGTTGGTTAAATTGTTTACTGTCGAGCTTTTTTAGTTGAAGTGTGTAACTGTTTAATCGTGTAAAAATGATACAACTTATTTGTACGTGAGTTTTAACTGTTTAGCTTCACTAATCACTAATCACTAATCACTAATCACTAATCACTAATCACTAATCACTAATCACTAATCACTAATCACTAATCACTAATCACTAATCA
>NZ_JBSWXE010000006.1:0-174972 GCF_056160445.1 Winogradskyella sp. ABM4_392 | reverse complement strand
GTGATTAGTGATTAGTGATTAGTGATTAGTGATTAGTGATTAGTGATTAGTGATTAGTGATTAGTGATTAGTGATTAGTGATTAGTGATTAGTGAAAGTAAAAAATCGAATAAACCTTCAAACAACAATACTTACATACTTCTCAACACCTAACACCTAACACCTAACACCTAACACCTAACGAATAAACAACTACACACATCAACGATTAAACAATTACACAAATAAACTTCACCCTTTTATTTGCTTTGTAATTCAACGAGTTGTTAGTATCTTTAACCTCCTAATAAATATTTTGACATATGTCTGAGAATGATAACCTGCAAGATGCAGACGGAAAAAAAGAAGTAGAATTACAAAACACTGCTCCGCAAGAAGAATCAACTCCACAAGTTGAAGAAAATACTGAAGTGAAAAATGAAATTAAAACTGCTGAAGATTCTGACAATGAATCTAAAGTAGACGCTGATGCACATTCAGAAATTGAAGCTTCTAATGCAGAGGATGCTGAAGATGAATCTAATGCAGAGCGCCATGAAGTAGAAGAAAAAGACTACCATGCTATGTCTATGCAAGATTTAGCAGAAGAACTCAACAGACTTTTGAAGCATCATAAAATTCAGACAATATCAAAACAAGTCAATGAAATTAAAGCAGAATTCAATGCTAAATTTGGTGAGCTTTTAGAAGAAAAGAAAGAAGAATTTATAAACGATGGTGGTAACGAAATAGACTTCTACTACACCAACGATACAAAAAAACTATTCAACCAACTATATAAAGATTACAAACAATCCATAAGTTCATACTACAAAGAACGTGAACATAATCTTAAGCAAAATCTCGAAAACAGATTAGCTATTATAGAAGAAATTAAAGGCCTACTTTCCGTTGAAGAAAACATGGGAAGCACTTATAAAACCTTTAAAGAGCTTCAAGAAAAATGGCGCAATGCTGGCCCGATACCAAGAGATAAGTACAATAATGCATGGAACACCTACCATCATCATGTAGAGCGTTTTTACGATTTCTTACATCTTAATAATGACTTGCGCGATATGGACTTTAAGCACAACTATGATCAAAAATTAAAGATTATAGAACGTGCCGAAGAACTAGCAAAAGATGACAATGTAAACCGTGCTTTTAGAGAACTACAAGTACTACACAAACTTTGGAAAGAAGAACTCGGACCTGTAGCTAAAGAACATAGAGAAGAAATTTGGGAGCGTTTTAGCAATGCTACAAAAACCATACATGATAAGCGCCAAGCTTACTATGCTGATTTAGACAAAGCTTATGAAAAGAATCTTGAAAAGAAAGAAGAAATCATAGCAAAAATACAAGCTGTTGCAGATGATACAGTTAACTCTCACAGTGCATGGCAAAAGAAAATAAAAGAAGTTGAAGCACTACGTGAAGCATTTTTTAATGCAGGTAAAGTACCTTTAAAAGTAAACGAAGCCACTTGGGCAAAGTTTAAAGACACTGTTAGAAACTTTAATCGTGGAAAAAACAAGTTCTACAAAGATTTAAAGAAAGACCAATACGAGAATCTTCAAAAGAAAAAAGAGCTCATAAAAATTGCTGAAGAAAACAAAGACAGTGACGACTTTGCGGTTGTTACTCCTTTAATGAAGAAAATTCAAAACGATTGGAAAAAAATTGGTCATGTTCCAAGACGCGATAGCGACAAAATCTGGAAACAGTTTAAAAATGCTTGTAACCACTATTTTGATAGAATGCATGCACAACGTAAGGCTGAAAACCAGCATTTGTATGATGCTTTTGATAAGAAAGTAAAGTTACTTGATGACTTAAAAGCAATGGAACTAAGTGGCGATAACAAAGCTGACGTAGAAAATTTAAAAACCAGAATTGCTGAGTGGAAAGAAATTGGCTATGTACCACAAAACAAACGCTACATAGATGGCAAATTCTACAAAGCAATAGACGATGCTTTTGATAAACTAAAAATGGAGAAGTCTAAGTTAGAAATGGTAAAATTTGAAAGTAAGCTTGAAAATTTAGCCAATAATAATGATGACACCAGACTTTTAGATAACGAACAAAACTTTATCCGCAAGAAAATTGGCGAAGTAAAATCTGAAATAACGCAGCTTGAAAATAACTTACAATTTTTCACTAATGTAGACTCGGATAATCCATTGGTAAAAGATGTCCATAAGAACATTGCCAAGCACAAAAAAGAATTAGAAACTTGGAAAGCTAAGCTTACCAAGATTCGTGGAATGTATAGTTAAATTTATGGACAACAAATTATTAGGTAATTTCATCATTGCATTTCCAACAGCAGCTTATGTAACTTACATTATCGTTATGAAAGAGCCTAATAGCGGAATTGATTGGACATCTGTAATTATTGGAGGCTTGATTGGTATAATAAGCTTTAATATTGGAAAGAAAATCAAAAGCAAAGGTGAGGTAGAATAAATTTAAGCCTATAAAAATCAAAACCCATCTGTTACCAACAGATGGGTTTTGCCCTAACTAAACTAAATTAACCTTAATTACAACCGCTTAATAATAATTAAGATTTCCTACTAAGAATATAAAAACGTTGTTGTTTTTATATATCTTATTTACGTGAGAAATTTCTGTTTGGATCTTAAGGTTTTCTTTTTGGGATAATTTTAACATATCTCTCTTTTGTCATTCCTGCGAAGGCAGGAATCTAAAAATCGGTAGTGTAGAAGTGGATTCCGCATCAGGTGCGGAATGACAAAATATAAACTAAAGAGATTTCGCCTCTTCCCAAAAGACATCCATCTCAGATAAGGTCATATCTTTTAGTGGCTTATTAAGCTCTTTAGATTTACTTTCGAGATACTGAAAGCGTTTTATGAATTTTTTATTGGTACGCTCTAAAGCATTTTCAGGATTTACTTTTAGAAAGCGTGCATAATTAATCATAGAAAATAAAACATCACCAAACTCACTTTCAATAGCATCTTGATTACCTTTTGCTATTTCAGCTTTTAATTCGGCTAACTCCTCTTCTACTTTTTCAAAAACTTGCTCTGGTTGTTCCCAATCAAAACCTACACCTGCAACTTTATCTTGTATTCTATTGGCTTTTACCATAGCTGGCAAACTTCTTGGCACACCTTCGAGAACGCTTTTCTTACCCTCTTTGAGTTTTAATTGCTCCCAATTGCGTTTTACGTCTTCCTCATTTTCAACCTTTACATCTCCATAGATGTGTGGATGACGATCTATAAGTTTATCGCAGATGCTATTACATACATCTGCGATATCAAAATTGTTTGTTTCACTTCCTATTTTAGAATAAAAAACAATATGCAGTAAGACATCACCCAACTCTTTTTTTACCTCATCTAAGTCATTGTCTAAAATAGCATCACCAAGTTCGTAAACTTCTTCTATAGTGAGATGACGCAGCGACTCCATGGTTTGCTTTTTATCCCATGGACATTGCTCGCGCAACTCGTCCATAATTACAAGCAAACGTTCAAAGGCTTTTAGTTGGGCTGCTTTGCTAGACATGGTTTATTCTTCTTCGTCTGAAGTAGTTGTTTCTTCTTCAGCTTCAGTTTCAAGCGATCCTAAAAGATCATTTTTGTGCAGTAAATTGTACCACTGAATTACTTTTTTTATGTCTGAAGGATACACACGGTCTTCATCATAATCTGGTAAAACTTCAAAGAAATACTCTTCTAAAGTATCTTTACTGTCTTTGTGGCTAATCGATGTTTGCTCACCATTTTCTTTGTCTTTAACCTTTTTAAGTACATCTTTTAAAGGTACTTCTTCTGTTAAAGTATAAATAGCGATTTCACTTAATATACTAATGTTACTATGTGCACCTACAGTAATACGTTTCTTATCAATTAACGATTGTACTACTGCACCTGTTCTTGTCTGTGTTACGATTTCGTATAATCCTGGTTTACCAGAAATAGCTAAAATTTTATCTAAGCTCATATATTTTGTATTAACGTTTTCTGCTCATTGCAGGAAAACGCATTTTATAATCTATTCTTATTTTTCCTTTTGAAATATTTGTCAATTTACCTTTAATTAAACGTTTTTTAAACGACGATAGTTTGTCGGTAAATAAAATTCCTTCAATATGATCGTACTCATGCTGAATAACTCTAGCGATTAAACCATCATATTCTTCAACATGCGTTTCAAAATTTTCATCTTGATATTGAATCTTTATTTTAGGCTTTCTAAATACATCTTCTCTAACATCTGGTATGCTTAAACAGCCTTCATTAAAAGCCCATTCATCTCCTTCTTCTTCTAAAATCTGTGCGTTGATGAATGTTTTCTTAAAATTCTTCATTTGTTCTCTATCCTTTTCAGACAAATCTTCATCGTCTGAAAAAGGCTCTGTATCTACCAAAAATAAACGGATAGGCAAACCAACTTGTGGAGCAGCTAAACCAACACCATGAGCACCATACATAGTCTCGTACATATTTTCTATCAACTCATTAAGCTTTGGGTAATCTTTATCGATTTCCTTAGCCTTTTTCTTTAATACGGCATCTCCATATGCAACTATCGGTAATATCATAATTCTGTTGTTTTCGGGTGCAAAAGTACAATTCTTATTTAAAAATTTGAAGCCAAATAACTCTGCAAAATTAAGGTTGCACTTATTTCATCTACAAGTGCTTTATTTTGTCTTTGTTTTTTCTTTAAACCACTATCAATCATGGTTTGAAACGCCATTTTAGAAGTAAAACGTTCATCTACACGTACCACAGGAATATATGGAATTTCTTTTTGCAGTTTCTCTAAAAACTTTTGAATATGGATTTCACTCTCTGAAGCTGTGTTATCCATTTGTTTAGGCTCTCCTACAACAAATTTTTCTACATTCTCCTCTTCTATATAAATTTTCAGATATTGTATCAATTCACTCGTTTCAACAGTTGTTAATCCAGATGCAATAATTTGCATAGGGTCTGTAACTGCTAAACCCGTTCGTTTTGTACCGTAATCTATGGCTAAAATTCTTCCCATTGCTGCAAAGATAGTGTAATAAAAAACGCTTCTTAATAAAAAGAAGCGTTTTTAGAATTAGCTATTAATTAAGTCGTTGATTTTATTACCCTCTATAAATAAATCACGTTAATTATATCTATAAGACACCAAATGTTTTAAATGGTCACATTATTTCTAAAAAAAGAAAACTCCTCAAATCAAGGGGAGAGGAGTTTTCATAATTAGCTATTAATTAAATTCTCAGATAAACCTATATAAAATAAATTTAACTCGCATTTAATACTATTGAGACACAACTTTTTAAGATAGGTCACAATTCTTTTTAAAAATATTTTATCAAGGCTTTTTATCAACTTATCTTTACGGAAATTTTAGATACATGAAACAACTACAAACCGTTATAGAAAATGCTTGGGACGACCGTTCTCAATTAACCAACCGCGTAACCATTGATGCCATAAGAAGTGTTATAGACCTAATAGATGCTGGCACCTTACGTGTTGCAGAGCCTACTGAAAATGGCTGGCAAGTAAACGAATGGGTTAAAAAAGCGGTTGTACTCTACTTCCCTATTCAGAAAATGGAAACACACGAGGTTGGTATTTTTGAATACCACGACAAAATTCCATTAAAGCGTAACTATATGGAAAAAGGCATTAGAGTTGTACCACATGCTGTAGCTAGACATGGCGCTTACATTTCTAAAGGTGTTATTATGATGCCTAGCTATGTTAACATTGGTGCTTATGTAGATGAAGGTACAATGGTAGACACATGGGCTACAGTTGGTAGTTGTGCTCAGATTGGTAAAAATGTACACCTCTCTGGTGGTGTTGGTATTGGTGGTGTATTAGAGCCTTTACAAGCCTCTCCTGTAATTATTGAAGATGGTGCTTTTATTGGCAGCCGTTGTATTGTTGTTGAAGGAGTACATGTTGAAAAAGAAGCGGTTCTTGGTGCTAATGTGGTATTAACCATGAGTACTAAAATTATTGATGTTACTGGTGATGAACCTGTAGAAATGAAAGGTAGAGTGCCTGCGCGTTCTGTTGTAATTCCTGGTAGTTACACCAAGAAATTTGCTGCTGGCGAATACCAAGTGCCTTGTGCTTTGATTATTGGAAAACGTAAAGAAAGTACAGATAAGAAAACTTCTTTGAACGATGCTTTACGCGAGTATGATGTAGCAGTGTAAAAAAATGAGAACTAATCTAAATACTAATTATCATAAAGGTCGTTTTCGTTGTGGAGAATGGGCAAAACATTTACGTCCTTTTTCAAAGCGAATTGGTAATAAAAGATTTAGAAAAAGTGCTTTAGAGGCTATCGAAGATGAATTGAGAAACGAATTTATTACATGGCCTAAAAAAAGAGGAATCAAAAAAAACATTAAGGTTAAAATAACTATTAAATCTAATGGAAACACTTATAGTCATATTGAAAAATATGATAGTTTAAGAGATTTGAAAAACTCAATAAATAGACCTTGTGTAATTAGATATAGACTACTCTAAGAAATAATTAAGGTTGAAAATTTTAATCATACAACAAAAAATGATTGGCGATGTTTTGGCTTCGAGCATATTGTTTGAAGCCATTAAACATCAATATCCTAATACAGAATTACATTACCTTATAAATACGCACACGTTTCCTGTTGTAGATCAAAACCCTTACATCGATAAGATTCAGTTTTTTACTCCAGAACACGAAAACAGTAAACTGAAACTTTTTAAACTTGCTAAACAACTTCGCAAAGAAAATTACGATGTTATCATAGATGTTTACTCTAAACTATCGAGTAACCTCATAACTTTATTTTCTAAGGCGAAAATTAAAATTTCTATAGATAAAGGCAGAAATAAGCTATTGTATACCAACTTATACAAACACAAGGCTAAAGCTGACACCAATGCAGGTTTAGCCATAGAAAACCGACTGCAACTATTGCGGCCTATAGATATAGACAGCAGTAAAATAGTAAGACCAAAAATATATCTTACTAAAGAGGAAGAATCTGCAGCTAAAGCGTTTTTAGAATCAAATAACATTGACACTAACAAACCACTCTACATGATTGGTGTTTTAGGAAGCGGATCTAACAAAACTTATCCGTTTGACTATATGGCTTCAGTAATTGATACAATTGTAACAACTCAACCCGAAAGCCAGATTTTATTCAATTATATACCAAAACAAGAGACTGATGCTAAAGCGATTTTAAATCTTTGTGCACCAAAAACTCAAAACAACGTTCATTTTAATGTTTTCGGTAAAAGTTTGAGAGATTTTTTAGCCATAACACAGCATTGCGATGCACTATTAGGAAATGAAGGAGGTGCTGTAAACATGGCGAAAGCTTTGAGTATCCCAACATTTACTATATTTTCTCCTTGGATCAAAAAAGAAGCTTGGAATATGTTTGATGATGGTGTAAAGCACGTTTCGGTTCATCTAAAAGATTACGACAACCAACCATATTTAGATTTAAAGCACCCAAAGGAACTAAAATCTAAAGCTTCTGAATTATATTTAAAATTTAAGCCTTCTCTTTTTGAAGAAGGCTTGGTTAAATTTTTAGAAAGATTATAGGCTTAATCTTTCTTAATACCGAATTTAGTCCACTTTAAATTATCTTTTTTCACCTTAGCTCTAATGGCCAAATTTCTATCTAAAGATTCTTGTGTTTTATAACCACGTGCATGATCTAGATGCAAACAAATAGCTTTGTATCGTATTTGTTTCGTTTTAATGCCGTTGTTTACCAAGCGCTCACCCAATTCCCTATCTGGCCCACCATATTGCATGCGCTCGTCGTAACCATTTATAGCTATTAAATCAGATTTCCAAGCAGAGGAATTACAGTTGTTAAATGTAGCACCTGTTGGAGTTACCACATCTAAGAAGTTAGCCAGACCATTTTTTGCAGAGAGCTTTAGTTTGTTTTTTCCACTCAACTCACCTTGCTCTTTAAGCCATTTAACCTCAAAACAACGCTTAGATTTAATATCATCTTCAGCAATAGTTTTGCTAATATCCATTGGTAGTTTACAGTAGCCGCCAGACAAAAAGTAGCCTTCTTCGGCATGTTTAGCATGAGTTTCTACAAAATCTTCACGTGGAATACAATCTCCATCTGTAAATAAAATATAATCGTGCTTAGCCATTACAATGGCTTCATTTAAAATTTTTTGGCGTCTATACCCTTTGTCTTCATGCCATGCGTGGGTAATTTCTACAGGATAATCTTTCTTAAATTTATCTATTAATGCTTTGGTTTCTTCTGTAGAACCATCATCTGCTATAATAACATCAAAGTCTTTGTAGGTTTGCACACTATAACCATACAGCACTTTCTCTAACCAATCGGTTTTATTGTAAGTAGCAATAATGACTGTAATTTTTGGTAACGCCATGAATTTTTTATCTCTTAATACCGAACTTGGTATATCTTGATTTATTTTTTTTTGTTTCTTTTCGAATTTTCAGATTTAAAGTCTCTGCTTCTTCGTTTTTATAAGGCCTTTCGTGATGCAAATGTACACAAATAGTACTATACCTCACTTGCTTGAATCTTACACCGTTATTCATCATACGCTCGCCTACTTCCCTGTCTTCACCTCCATATTGCATACGCTCATCAAAACCATTTACAGCTAAAATATCTTTTTTATGACAAGATACATTCATGCCATCAAAAGTAGCTTTTGTTGGAGTTAATGTGTTTAAGAGGTTTGCCTTCAATTTAGATTTCGTTAACTTATTTAGCTTAAAACTTTTAGCCTGACCTTGATTTAAAAGCCACTGTTTATCGAAACATTTTTGATCATCTATGATCTCTTTGGTAATACTTTGAGAAATCTCCTTGGACAATTTAAAATACCCTCCTGATAGCGCACAACTCGTTTGCTTCAACTTTAAATGTGTTGCTACAAAATCTGCTCTTGCAATACAATCACCATCTGTAAATATGAGATATTCTGAACTTGAAACCATAATAGCTTTATTAAGAATTTTGGTTTTCTGAAAGCCTTCATCCTCTTGCCATACGTGAGTAATACCTATGTTTGACTGCTTAGAAAACTCACCAATTACAGCCTTTGTTCTATCATCAGAACCATCGTCAGCTATGATTAATTCAAAATTAGATTCTGTTTGAATACCATAACTATGCAACACCAACGCTAACCATTTTGGCTGGTTGTAAGTGCTTATGATAACTGAAGCCTTTAGTGATGATTTCATTAGCACAAAAATACTATTTTTACAGCAGTGAAATCACAACTATGCTAAAACTATCTGGTGTTATTATTACCTTTAATGAAGAACGAAACATTGAGCGATGTTTACAATCTTTAGTGAATGTTGTTGACGAAATTGTTGTTGTTGATTCCTACTCTACCGATAATACCAAAGCTATTTGCCAAAAATATAATGTAACGTTTATTGAGCAAAAATTTTTAGGCTACATAGAGCAAAAGAACTTTGCGCTAAACCAAACTACATACAACCATGTTGTTTCTCTTGATGGTGATGAGGCACTTTCTGAAGTACTTCAAAACTCTATAATTGAGCTAAAAAATAACTGGAATTTTGATGGATATTACGCCAACCGTTATAATAATTTTTGCGGTCAATGGATAAAACATAGCGATTGGTATCCTAACAGAAAATTACGTGTTTTTGACAAAACAAAAGCTGAATGGAAAGGAATTAATCCGCATGATAATGTTCAGTTTTACGATAATAAGACCAAAAGCGGACACTTAAAGGGTGATATTCTGCATTGGACATACCAAACTTATTCTGAATTTAATAATAAAACCGAACATTTCTCTACAATTGCAGCCAGGGCTTATTATGATAAGGGTAAAACGGCTCCTTTATGGAAAATTATATGGAATCCGACTTGGGCATTTTTTAAATCTTATGTTTTAAGACTTGGGTTTTTAGATGGTTTTAACGGCTTTGTAATCTGTGTACAAACTGCAAACATTACTTTTTTGAAGTACTCTAAGTTGCGTGAAATTTATAAAAAGGACATTTAGTTTTTCTTTTTTCTCCAGAAATAATATTTCTTTTTAAAAGCTTCTTTTTTCTTAAAACCAGAAGAAAATTTCTTAGAAAAAAAGTACATTCTCTCTTTAACTTCTTTGTGTGGTTTATTTATAAGCTTGGCATATTCATCACTTATTATATCTAGCATATAATCTTTTGGAGATAAGCGTGCAAAATTTGCCAATCGCTCATCATAAGTTAGCGTTTTAAACTCCATTCTATTAAGATCTACTAAATAAAAATCGTAACCAGAATCTGTTTTCTTAATCAAAGTATTTCCTGGTGAATGATCTAAGAAGTGTATGCCCTTTTCGTGTAACTTGAAAGTAAATTGTGTAAACTGCCTAAGGATATTATCGTAATCATCACACTCAGGTTCGTCTATAAGTTTTCTTATGGTAAAATCATATTCTAATTGCTTGCTTATGTAATAGCTTTTTCCAAAAACAAACAAGGATTTGTACTCAATGTAAGCTTCTGGCTTTGGTGTTAAAATTCCGCTTTTTAATAAACGCTCTGCATATAAAAAAGAACGCTCTGCTTTACTTTTTCTAAAAAAACGGTAAACAATCTTATTCACCAAATTAGGCACCTTAAAACCTTTGATATTATAGCGTTCACCTTCAATATCAAGAATCTTAATAACGTTTCTGTAACCTGTACCTATAAGTTCTCCTTGATGTTCAAAATTACCAAGTGTAGACAAAACAGTGGACTTAGTAAGTTTAGAATCTTTATGAATTTTAATTGTTACAGACATATACAGCTATTAACTTAGTTTGCAAAAGTAGCTATTTAATTCTTTAAATTTGCCAGCAACTAATACCATACCATGTTTAAACATTATCTAATCACGCGTTTTAATCTTAAAAATAAAAAATGGGAAGTAACTAAAAATAACGAAACCCTATTGACTCGCGAGTGGATGACACACCGTATTGGTCTTTTTAGTAACTTTTGTTTACCATCTGTAGCAAGTCAAACCAACACAAATTTTCAGTGGCTACTATTTTTTGACACAAGTACAGATTCTGATTTTAAAACCGAATTAGAAATGTTGCTAAAGCCATACCCTCACTTTAGGCCATTCTATATTGATGGTATGGAAGCATTCCATTCTTCTATTAAAGATTATATTGAAAAGGATAGCAAAGGTAGTCAGTACATCATCACCTCTCGTATAGATAATGATGATTGCATACACAAAGATTATATTACCTCAATTCAATCTCAATTTAAGTCTCAGAACTTTATGGCAATAGATGTATTGAAAGGCTATTCGCTTCAAATTTCACCAGATATAATGTTGGGTAAAAAAGAGCATATTTTTAATCCTTTTATAAGTCTTATTGAAAAAAATGATGCTCCAAAAACAGTATGGTTTAGCGATCATAATATGTGGAAAAAAGAATCGAGACGTGTTGAAATTTCAGACAAACGCCTTTGGATGTCTATTATTCATGAAAAAAATAAGGTTAATGAGTTTGATGGTTATGACAATGTAGATTGGGACGATATAAAAACCCAGTTTATTGTATCAAAAACGATTGAAGAAAAGGTGAGTAACGAGATCATTCCGCACAAAAAATGGAGAACTCTAAGCTTAAAAAACAAGTTATATGTTAATTATGTTTTAGCAAGCAAAAAGTTTAAAAAAGCCTTGGGACTCTATAAAATAAAGTAACCTTAAAACCTTACTTTTGTTTTGCAAAAAACAATTTAAATGCGGTTAATACAATTTACGGCCTCTAATGGTTGGCGTGGTCACGAACAAAAAATCATCTATTTATACGAAGCTTTTAAAGCAGAAGGTTATGTAGAAGACCAATGGATTGTTTGCCCTACAGGCTCAGAAGTAGAGCGTATTGCTTCTGAAAAAGGTATGCAAGTTATTCCGTTTGAATATAAATCTGAATACAGCTTATCTTACGCTAGAGAATTTAAAAAATTAGCAGAAGAAAAACAAGCATCTGTGATTTTTATACACAGCAGTAAAGCACATACCATAGCTGTTTTAGCTCATTTTATTTTTAGAATGAAAGTTCCTTTGGTGCTTTGCAGAACACTCATAAAGCGTGTAGATACCAATTTCTTTAGAAAGTGGAAATACAATTACAAAGGCATTAAAAAGATTATTTGTGTCTCTCAACCTGTTGTAGAATCTTTAAAATTTGCTGTTAAGGATCATAGTCGTTTTGCTGTAGTTGGTAGTGTTACTGATATTAACAAATTCAAGAAGCAAGAAGCCACCGGAATATTACATGAGGAATTCAACATCCCAGAAGACTATAAAATTATTGGGAATATTGCAGAATTTACTGGTTTTAAAGATCATTATACTTGGATAGATACTGTTGAACTTTTGGTAAAAAAAAATGCTATTAAAGCCAAGTATATTCTTGTTGGTAAAGGAAGTATGGAAAAAGATATTAAAAACTATGTTGAAGGAAAAGGCTTAACAGAGCACATTATTTTTACTGGTTTTAGAAGAGATGTTCCCAATATATTACCTGAATTTGATTTGTTCTTATTTACCTCAAACAACGAACCTACAGGAGGTGTACTATTAGAATCTTATGCATGTAAAGTTCCTATTGTAGCTGCAGATGCTGGAGGTATTTCTGAAGTTATTGTAGATGGTGAAACTGGTCTTTTAGCCAAAGTAGGTAATCCTAAAGATTTTGCAGAAAAAGTAACTTTACTTATGCAAGACAAAGGTTTACAAGATAAATTTACTCAAAACGGATTTCAATATTTATTAGATAACTTTACCAAGAAAGTAATTGCCAAGAAAATGTACGACGAATTATCTAAGCATAAAACTCAATAATCCTTAAATCATGAAATCAACGAGAGCACTTTTCATAACCTTTGATTTAAGTGGTTATTACGACTGTATTTTTGAAGAACTAAAATCTCAGTATAACGAGGTAGATTATTATAATCTTGCCGATTACAAAAACAAGCCCTACAAAAATATAGGACAACGAATCCTATCTTTTTACCTAAAAAAAACGAAAAACTTAAAATTAAAAAACTACTACAAGTACAATCCAGTAATAGAAGAGATTAGAGATAAACATTATGATTTCACACTCATTATAAGACCCGACTTATTTTTTGACAAGCAACTAAAAGTTCTTAGAGCAAACAGCAAAAAACTAATCGCTTATTATCATGACTCAATAAATAACATTCCTAGAAAAAAAGATGTTATTCATTTTTTTGACACTGTATATTCCTATGAAAAAAAAGATGTTGAGGATTTCAACCTTAAGTTCATACCCAATTTTATCTACCTCAACAATTATACAGTTAACGAACCTAACAAGACGCTACTTTTCACTGTTGTATCTAAAGACTATAGATATAAAAGCCTAGTTAAACTAGCTGACTTCCTTAAAAAAAATCAATTAGAATACAAGTTCTTCATTCATTCAGACAAAGAACAGCCAGAGTCCAATCTTGTTCAATTTATAACAAAAAGAAAGACAAATCCTGAAGTTTTAAAGGAAATAAATGAGTCCTCAATTATAGTCGATATTCACAAATATGGTATTCAAGATGGTTTAACCTTTAGAGCTTTTGAAAGTCTTTATTTTAAAAGAAAACTTATCACTTCTAATACAGATATAAAAAATTATGAATTTTATAACCCTAAGAATATTTATATAATTGAAGATTTTGATGACATTAACATTCCGACAAGCTTTTTTTCTGAACCATACATAGATATTCCTAAAGAAATTTATAAAAAGTACCTCTACACCACTTGGGTAAAAACTATACTCGGAAGAGCATAAAAAATTAGCCTTATGTCGTATCTTTGCAAAACACTATTTTAGTGGGTAAAGTATGACACACAAACAGGCTCTAAAGCACAACATTTTTAAGACTATTTCACAATCTGCTGAAGAACTACAGTTAGACAGCTATGTCATAGGTGGTTTTGTACGAGACTATCTATTAGAACGTGGTGATGCTAAAGATATTGATGTTGTTGCTGTTGGTAGTGGAATAAAATTGGCTCAACAGGTTTCTAAAAACCTACCTACCAATCCAAAAGTTCAGGTTTTCAAAACTTATGGGACAGCGATGCTACGTTACGATGATATTGAAGTAGAATTTGTAGGTGCTCGCAAAGAAAGTTACAATGAAGACAGCCGTAATCCTATTGTAGAAAATGGCACATTACAAGATGACCAAAACCGTCGTGATTTTACAATAAATGCACTTGCTCTTAGTCTTAATACATCTAACTTTGGCGAATTATTAGATCCTTTCAATGGTATAGAAGATCTAGACAAAGGCATTATAAGAACACCTCTAGACCCAGACATAACCTATAGTGACGATCCGCTACGTATGATGCGTGCTATTAGATTTGCAACGCAGTTAAACTTCAAAATTGAAGAACAGTCTCTTAAAGCTATTGCTGACAACAAGGACCGAATAAAAATTATAACCAAAGAGCGCATCGTTACAGAGTTAAACAAAATTCTTGAAAGTGATAAACCTTCAATTGGTTTTAAACTACTCGAAAAAACGGGTCTTCTAGATTATATTTTACCAGAACTTACCGCTTTAAAAGGTATTGACGAGAAAGAAGGACAACGACACAAAGATAATTTTTATCACACCTTAGAAGTTGTAGATAATATTTGTGAAACTACAGACAATCTTTGGTTGCGTTGGGCTGCATTGCTTCATGATATTGGTAAAGCTCCAACCAAAAAATTTAGTAAAAAAGTAGGCTGGACCTTTCATGGTCATGAGTTTGTTGGCTCTAAAATGGTTTACAAACTTTTTAAAAGGTTAAAAATGCCATTAAATGACAAAATGAAATTTGTTCAAAAAATGGTATTAATGAGCTCTCGTCCTATTGTTTTAGCTAGTGAAGTTACCGATTCCGCTGTTCGTCGTTTGGTGTTTGATGCTGGTGATAATGTAGATGATTTAATGACACTTTGCGAAGCCGACATAACGACTAAGAATCCTAAAAAGTTTAAGAAGTATCACAACAATTTTAAACTTGTAAGAGATAAAATTGTTGAAGTAGAAGAACGTGATCGTGTTCGTAATTTTCAACCACCTGTATCTGGTGAAGAGATTATGAAAACATTTAATCTTAAGCCATCAAAGGAAATCGGTATTATAAAAGAAGCTATTAAAGAGGCGATTCTTGAAGGAGATATCCCAAATGAATATGACGCTGCACATCAATTTATGATAGAAAAAGGAAAAGCCCTGGGCTTAAATGTGGTTAATGTATGATATCGATTCTAAGAACAGACGCCAATCATATCAATTTTAAGGTACTTGTAAAAAAGTTAGATGCTTACCTTAAAATCACAGATGGTGATGAACATAACTTTTACAACCAATTTAACGGCATAGAACATTTAAAGCATGTAGTTATTGCCTATGATAACAATAAAGCCATAGCATGTGGTGCATTTAAAACCTTTGACACCAGCAAGGTCGAAATAAAACGAATGTTTACGCTTCCTGAAGCTAGAAAAAAAGGAATCGCAACAAAAATTTTAAATGAACTCGAAGATTGGGCTAACGAAATAGGTTACAGTACAACTATTTTAGAAACAGGAATTAGACAAACCGAGGCTGTCGCCTTCTACAAAAGGAATGATTATAAAATTACACCCAACTATGGGCAATACAAAGGTGTTGAAAATAGTATTTGCTTTGAAAAAAAATTGAAAAACTGAAAAAGAATAAAGAAAATGAAAAAGGATAACAAAGCTATAATTTACTGGCTACTCACAGGTTGTTTCTTAATTTTTATTATGGTAATTGTCGGTGGTATTACCAGACTTACACATTCTGGATTATCCATATCTAATTACAAGTTAATCTCTGGTACCATTCCTCCAATGAATGATATTGAATGGAATGAAGCGTTTGATTTGTACAAGCAATATCCAGAATATAAAAAACTTAACTACGGCATGTCCTTAGAAGAATTTAAGGATATCTATTTTTGGGAATGGATTCACCGTGTCATAGGTCGTTTTATAGGATTGGTATTCATCATTCCTTTTCTTTATTTTTTAATCCGAAAGCAACTTTCAAAATCCACCATTAAAAAATCCGTCATATTGCTCCTTATGGGAGGGTTTCAAGGTTTTCTTGGTTGGTATATGGTAAAAAGTGGATTGGTAGATAGACCAGACGTAAGTCACTACAGGTTGGCAGCACATCTCACAACTGCATTTTTAACCTTTGCTTACACATTTTGGGTGGCATTAGATTTAATGTTTCCTAATAAAAAAGCTATTGATACTAAACTTAGAAATTTTATAAGAATAGGATTAGTGGTATTAGTCATTCAGATAATTTATGGCGCATTTGTAGCAGGATTAGATGCAGGTTGGATTCATAATCACTGGCCATTTATGAGTGAAGGAAAATTTATGCACGAGACCGTATATACCGAGCAAAACCCAACGTATCTTAATTTTCTTGAAGGCAAAAGCGGTGTTCAGTTTATACACAGAACATTAGCCTACGTAGTGGTTATATTTATTTTAACAATTTGGTATAAAGCTACACGAAACGATATATCAAAATGGCAAAGAAAAGGTGTTAACAGCCTCTTAATTGTAGTAGGAATTCAGTTTTTACTTGGTGTACTTACACTTTTATTAGCAGTACCTGTTTGGCTAGGTGTTTTACATCAGGTAGTTGCTTTTATTTTATTGAGTTGTATGGTGTTTACACTTCATCGTTTTAGTAAATAGTTTAAATTTGCAAAATGATTTACAGATTTAGAGTCATATTAGACAACGATACAGAAGACGATGTGTTTCGTGATTTAGAAATCCGCGAAACAGATACTATGGAAGATTTACATAACATTATAACCCAATCTTTTGGCTTTGATGGTATGGAAATGGCTTCATTTTACGTAAGTGATGATGAGTGGAATCAAGGCGAAGAAATTGCCATGTTCGACATGAGTGAAGCAGGTAACGAAGTTAAAATGATGAGCACAACAATCATTAAAGATATTGTACACGAAGCGTCACCAAAACTTATATATGTTTACGACTTTTTAAGCATGTGGACATTTTACGTAGAACTTGCAGAAATTGTTGAAGAAGCTCAAGGTACAGATTACCCTAACTTAATGTTTGTACATGGTCAAATACCAGATGAGGCACCAGACAAAATGTTTGAAGCTGATGAAGATGATGATTATAATGAATTTGAAGACGACTTAGACATCGATGACTATGAAAGTCTTGATTTTGATGAAAACTGGAACTAAAAAACAGTATTAAACTTATAAACAAAGCACTATTTTATGGTGCTTTTTTGTTTTTGTGTAACAAAAAAATCAGTTGTTCGTCTTACTTACATAACCAATCAATATTGTTTTATACAATATTTAAACCCAATCAATTTTGGAACAACCAATCCTTACAATCAACAATCTTACTAAAAGATTTGGAGCTCTTACGGCTGTAAAAAATTTAAGCTTTACAATAAACAAAGGCAACGTATATGGCATTTTAGGACCTAACGGAAGTGGTAAATCTACTACTTTAGGCATTGTTCTTAATGTTGTTAATAAAACTAGTGGAGATTTTAAATGGTTTAACGGAAATACATCTACACATGATGCTTTAAAGCAAGTAGGCGCTATTATAGAACGACCTAACTTTTATCCATACATGACTGCAGAACAAAACCTAAAGTTAGTATGTAAAATAAAAGGTGTACCCCTTAATAAAATTGACGAAAAATTAGAAATTGTTGGTCTTTTAGATAGAAAATACCACAAATTTAAAACATACTCCTTAGGTATGAAGCAACGCCTGGCAATAGCTTCTGCATTACTTAATGATCCTGAAATTTTAATTTTAGATGAGCCAACAAATGGTTTAGACCCACAAGGTATTCATCAAATCCGTCAAATTATAAAAGACATTGCTGCTGGTGGGACAACTATTTTGCTAGCCTCTCACTTATTAGATGAAGTTGAAAAAGTATGCTCTCATGTAGTTGTACTAAGAAAAGGCGAAAAATTATACTCTGGTCGTGTAGACGAAATGATTAGTAGTCATGGCTTTTTTGAACTAAAAGCAGATCAACAAGATCAGCTTGTTACATTACTAAAGTCGCACTCTAATTTTAGTAAACTTAAAATAGAAGATGATTTAATTACAGCCTTTTTAGACGAACCTATGTCTGCTTCAGACTTTAATAAACTCATGTTCGAAAAAGGTATCACTTTATCTCATCTTGTAAAACGTAAAGAAAGTTTAGAAGAGCAATTCTTAAAACTTACAGATAATTTAAACTAACATTTCTAAATACTATAATTAGAAATAAACCAAATAACCAATCAAAACATCATGTTACGACTTCTAAATATTGAACTTTTTAAACTTTGGAATAACAAATCGAGTAGAGTACTGATTATACTTTCTTTTGTGCTTCCATTTACCATTGCATTTATTACTTCCATAAAAATAGATCTAGGTTTTATAAGATTAGATCCTAGTGAATATGGTATTTTCAACTTCCCTTTTATCTGGCATTGGAATACTTATTTTGCATCTATCTTTAAAATGTTCTTTGCGTTAGTTGCTATTTCAATGATTTCAAATGAATATAATTACAGGACGCTAAAACAAAATCTCATTGATGGCCTCAGTAAAAAGGAAATGATACTTTCTAAATTTTATGTCATTTTAGCATACGCTCTTGTTTCTACAGTAGGTGTTTTTATAATGTCAATCATTATTGGATCAATCTACAGTACGTATACAGAAGCCTCTATAGTATTCACAGACTTAGAATACCTTTTAGCATATTTTTTAAAACTAGTTGGTTTTTTCTCTTTCTGTTTATTTATAACTCTATTGGTAAAACGATCTGTATTCTCTATTGGAATTATAATTATTTTAAGTGCTATCGAATGGATTTCTTATGCTTACATGAGATGGGAGGTCTACGAAAACCAAGCTCAAGAAATTGGTTATAATTTTGCTGAAAGCATTAGCCAATTTTTCCCACTAATGTCGCTTTACAACCTTATTGAGCAACCAATGGTAAGGTATGCCACCAGAATTAACCCAGAAGATATTGGGTTAATACATGATTACACAGTACAATGGCAAGAAATTTTGATTGTAATAGTTTGGACAGCATTATTTATATTTTTGTCTTATAGATTATTAAAAAAGAGAGATTTGTAATAACTTTGAGGTAATTGCTATGTAATTTTAATACTAACTCTAGGAGTTTTTAAGTTCTAGTTGTTATATAGTATTAAAGTGTGTAGCATACGTCAAAGCAATTATGAAAAAGAAAATCGCCTTATTATTCACATTATTTTTTGGAGTTATTGCGTTTGCTCAAGAAGAAACTACAAACTGGGCGTTTGGCAGTAATGCTGGTCTTAATTTTGATTTAACAACAGGAGACGTAACACCTATTACAACTGCCATAAGTACTAACGAAGGCTGCTCATCAATTTCAGATGAAAACGGTAATTTACGCTTCTACACAGACGGTAGAACTGTATGGAACCGAAATAATCAAATAATGCCAAACGCCAATTATTTAGGTGGTAATGGTTTGTTAGGTGATCCTTCTAGCACATCTTCAGGGGTAATTATTCCTCATCCTACAAACAGTGATTTGTACTACATCTTTACCGTAGATGAACCTCATCATAATAATGCTTGGGCTGATCCTAACCAAGGGCCAGCAGATCAAAACGGAAATCCTTTAAATGAATATCAAGAAAACCCTCCTTCTTCAGCACCCCAAACCGTGCCTCAAGCTGACGACGGCTTTAATAATGGTTTTAACTACTCATTAGTAGATATGACTCTCAACGGAGGTTTAGGTGATATAGTACCTACAGAAAAAAATGTACACCTTATAACTTATGACACTTCTGATCCAGACCAAGTTTTATATAAATGCGCCGAAAAGATTACTGCTGTACAAGGTGCGGATTGCGAAACTATGTGGGTAATCACTCAATTTGTTGACACTTTTTATGCTTTTAAAATAGATGCTAACGGATTTAATAATTTAACACCAGTAACCTCAGTAGTACCACCAAATATAACTACACAAGGTTACAGACGTAATGGTATTGGTTATATAAAATCTTCACCAGATGGTACAAAAATAGCAGTTTGCCATGCGCAAAACATTAACCAACCAAGCAGTACTACCAGTTCTCAAAATACTGGAAGTTTTTGGCTTTATGATTTTGATAATGAAACAGGAACTGTAAGTAACCCTATAAGTTTAGTATCAAACAATTCATGTTACGCCACAGAATTTTCAGCTGACTCTAAAAAGGTTTATGTAACAAGTACGAATGTTGTTAGGCAGTTTGACCTTGACAACAATAATGTAGAAACCATTGTACATCAACAACAAGGTGGATTTATCGCTTCAATGCAGTTAGCGCCCAACAATAAAATCTATGTATGTAACACTTTAAACATAAACACTTTAGATGTTATTGAAAACCCAAGTGAAGCTGGATTAGCCTGTACTTATAACGTTTCTGGGCAAGCCTTAGCTGTTGGAACCTCTGCAAGGTTAGGCTTACCACCTTTTATTACATCTTTTCTAGGTTTTGAAATAGATATCATCAGAAATGGTATAAGCACCTCAGAATTACGATTATGTACTGGAGATAGTTATACATTACAGGCAGACGATATTCCTGGTGCCGATTATGTTTGGTCTTTTGATGGTAGTCCTATTGCAGGAAATAACCAAGCACAGCTATTTATTGATACTCCGGGTTTTTATGAAGTTTATATAGAACCCAATAATGGTGATTGTCCAATTGAGGGTAGCGCAGTTGTTGGTGTTTTTGATATTCCTATAGCAAATCCTGTTTCAGATGTTAATGTATGTGATGATTTTGGAAACGATGGTATTGTTGACGGTTTAGATTTTACTAATAAAAATAGTGAAGCACTTTTAGATCAATCCACTACACAATATAATGTGCGTTATTTCGAATCTATGGATGATGCTAATAATCTTGAAAATGAAATAGCTTTTCCTTATAGTAATGCTAACAATCCTGACAATACAATTTATGTTAGAGTTGATAATATAGATAACACTAATTGTTTTGATATAACTACCTTTCAAATTGTGGTTTTTAACACACCACAAATCGTTCAATTAAATAATATAGAGTTCTGTGATAATGAAGGCGACCCAACCGATGGTATTGCCACAATAGATCTAGAGGATTTAATCCCATCAATTAGAGGTGAACAACCAGAAACTGACACAAGTATAACCTTTCATCCTAGCCAACAAGATGCAGACGATAACACATCTCCTCTATCTTTGTCTTACACAAATACCAATCCAGTCAATGAAACTATTTATGTTAGAATAGAAAACACAAATAATACAGACTGTTACAGTACAGGAAGTTTTCAGCTTACAATTAACGACGCACCAGTGGCAAATAACATTTCTATTATACAGTGCGATGAAGATGGCATACCAGAAGGATTTACGACTTTTAATATTGGGGTATTCAGTGCTGATATAATGAATAATGAGAATGATAGAACAATAGCGTACTACCTTTCTTTAGAAGATGCAGAAAATGAGACCGATGCCATTAATCCTGATGCCTTTGACAATTTCTTTAATCCGCAAATTATTTATGCAAGGGTAACCAATACCTCAACTGGATGTGTAAGTTTTAGTGAGGTGTCTTTAGAAGTGAGTACTACATCATCCAATAATGCTAGTCTAGCTATTTGTGATGCTGATGGTACTGAAGACGGTTTTGCAACGTTTAACCTTAACGACACTAATGCCATTGTATTAGCTGGTGCTCCTGCAGGTTTAGACCTTCAATATTATGAAACTTATGAAGATGCTCTAGTTGAAGCCAATCCGCTTACAGCCAGTTTCACGAATACTATTCCTTATAATCAAACGATTTATGCTCGTGTTGAAAACTCAAATGCTTGTTATGGTATCAGTGAAATAGAGCTTACTGTTTACCAGCTTCCTGATATTGAAACCGAATTTGAAACCTTATACTGTCTCAATAGTTTTCCTGATACTATCGTACTAGATGCTGGTATCATTAATGATTCACCTAGTAACTATATTTTTGATTGGTCTACTGGTGAAAATACAGCAACTATTGAAGTTGGTGCAGCAGGCACATACAATGTTAGAGTTAGTAATGTGAATGGATGTTTTAAAGATAGAACTATTACTGTTTTACCATCTAATATTGCAACTATAGATGCTATTGAAGTTGTTGATGCGTCTAACAACAATACGATTACAGTTTTGGTATCTGGCGAGGGTGATTATGAATATGCTTTGGATGATATTGATGGGCCTTATCAAGATTCTAATGTTTTTGAGGACGTATTACCTGGACTTTACACCGTATTTGTAAGAGACAAAAACGATTGCGGTATTTCTGAAGAATTAGTCTCAGTTATAGGTTTTCCTAAATTCTTTACACCTAATGGTGATGGAGTCAATGAATTTTGGCAGGTTAAAGGGATTAATAATCGTTTTCAGGCTAATTCTTTAATTCTTATTTTTGACCGCTACGGTAAACTTTTAACTAAACTTGAACCATTAGGTCCTGGTTGGGATGGTACATACAATGGTGCGCCTATGCCTTCGAGCGACTATTGGTTTAAAGTTCAACTAGAAGATGGCAGAACTTTTACCAGCCACTTCTCTTTAAAACGATAATATTGAAACCAAATCTATTCTATAATAAAAATCTATTAGCTATAGCTATCTTTTGCTTTAGTCTTTTTTGCCATAGTCAACAACCTAATGACTGTGTTAATAATATTATTGTTTGTGGCAATTCTAGTTTCTCTTTTGATGTTAATGGACAAGGTACTGAGGAAGTACAAGGATTAAGCGATTGCGGAAGTGGTGAGAATAATAGTATCTGGTTTCAAATAAATATTGCTAATTCAGGAACTTTAGCATTTACATTAACTCCAGGAAGTACTGCCATTTCGGAAGATTATGATTTTTTCCTTTTTGGTCCAAATGCCACTTGTGGCAATCTAGGTCAAACCATTAGATGTTCAACCACAAACCCAGCAGCAGCTAACCAAGGTAACAACCTTACAGGAATGAGTCCCAACGATCCAGATCCAAATGAAGGACCAGGAGCCGATGGAGATAGCTTTGTTAGCGATTTGGATGTATTAGCCGGAGAAACTTATTTTTTAGTAATAGATAGACCTGTTGGCAATAGTCCTTTCTCATTAGAATGGACAGGAACAGCTACATTTCCTGACAGTCCATCTAATCCGGTTTTGGCAAATCCAAACATAACGAGTCTGCCTTCTTTAGAGCTTTGTGATGGTTTGGCTCCTTTTGATGATGCCATCACCGAGATTGATTTTTCTAGTTTAACACAAGATATTATTAATGGTGCCAATGATGTTGCCGTAACTTATCATAACACAGAGAGTGATGCCAATATTAATCTTAATCCTTTAGGTGACCAATTTATTTCATTAGGAGGAAATCAAACCATATATATTAGAATAGAAAATACAATTACTGGTTGTTTTATCATTAACGATATAGATGTTAATGTCACTACGTTTTCAAACTTCAATACACCAACAAACTATGAGTTATGTGATGATGATACAGATGGTGATGATCAAAATGGACAAACCACATTTGATTTTGATGTAAAAACACAGGAAATTGAAAACGGTATTTTAGGTGCGAACTTCAATGTAAGCTACCATTTATCTGAAACTGATGCTGTAGCTAATGCTTCAGCTTTACCTACCATATATACAAACACTTCAGCAACACCAACCGAAATTTTTGTAAGAATTGAAGATATAAATAATGGTTGTGTAGGGTTTACTTCATTTAATATAGTAGTAGCTGCTAAGCCTATTGCCAATGATGTATCGCTAATTCAGTGTGATGAAGATGGCATACCTGAAGGTTTTACTACCTTTAATCTTAATGAAATATCTAGTGACATTACAAATGGAGATCCCAATGCTGATGTTACTTATTATTTATCTCAAGTGGATGCAGAAAATGAGACCGAAGCCATTAATCCTGATGCTTTTGATAACTTCTTTAACCCACAAATTGTTTATGCAAGGGTAACCAACACCTCTACTGGTTGTGTAAGTTTTAGTGAGGTCTCTTTAGAAGTGAGTACTACATCATCCAATGATGCTAGTCTCGCTATTTGTGATGCTGATGGCACTGAGGACGGTTTTGCAACGTTTAACCTTAACGACACTAATGCTATTGTGCTGGCTGGTGCTCCTGCAGGTTTAGACCTTCAATATTATGAAACTTATGAAGATGCTCTAGTTGAAGCTAATCCGCTTACAGCCAGTTTCATAAATACCATTCCTTATAATCAAACGATTTATGCTCGTGTTGAAAATGCAAATGCTTGTTATGGTATCAGTGAAATAGAGCTTACTGTTTACCAGCTTCCTGATATTGAAACTGAATTTGAAACCTTATACTGTCTCAATAGTTTTCCTGATACTATAGTGTTGGATGCTGATATTATTAACGATTCACCTAGTAACTATATTTTTGATTGGTCTACTGGTGAAAATACAGCAACTATTGAAGTTGATGCAGCAGGCACATACAATGTTAGAGTTAGTAATGTGAATGGATGTTTTAAAGATAGAACTATTACTGTTTTACCATCTAATATTGCAACTATAGATGCTGTTGAAGTTGTTGATGCTTCTAACAACAATACGATTACAGTTTTGGTATCTGGCGAGGGTGATTATGAATATGCTTTGGATGATATTGATGGACCTTATCAAGATTCTAATGTTTTTGAGGACGTATTACCTGGACTTTACACCGTATTTGTAAGAGACAAAAACGATTGCGGTATTTCTGAAGAATTAGTCTCAGTTATTGGTTTTCCTAAATTCTTTACACCTAATGGTGATGGTGTTAATGAATTTTGGCAGGTTAAAGGGATTAGTCGTCAATTTCAGGCAAATACAAGTATTTTAATTTTTGATCGTTATGGCAAATTGCTGGCAGAACTCAACCCTCTTGGTGGTGGTTGGGACGGTACATATAATGGTGCACCTATGCCATCAAGCGACTATTGGTTTAAAGTAAAGCTAGAAGATGGCAGAACTTTTACCAGTCACTTTAGTTTGGTGCGATAAATATTAATCGTAATTTAGATGAACCAACCTAAGCCAATTGAAACAAGCTCACTACATATTCACTTTGCTTTTTTTAGGCTTGGCATATCAATTGTCTGCACAAGATATTTCTCTGTTTGAACAGTTTAATGGCAGGTATGATTATACTGCTATCGGAAACACCTTAAACCAAGAAGAAAACAATATTGACCAAAGCTTTTGCTCACTTTTAGAATCGTCTGATGCAACCCTTTCTTTAGATCCAGAAAACGAAATTATAAAAGCTTATTTGTATTGGGCAGGTTCAGGATCTGGTGATACTGAAGTTACCCTAAACGGTATATCTGTTTCTAGCCAAGAAACCTATAGCGTTTTGTTTAATGATATCTTTAACGGACCTCTTGAATATTTTTCATGCTACTCAGATATTACCGACTTAGTACTTAGTCAAGGAAATGGAAACTATGAATTTTCAGACCTAGATATTAGTGCTGACTTAATGTCTAATCCTGGATATTGTAATAACAGAACTAATTTTGGTGGTTGGAGTATTTACGTTATTTACCAAAACGACAATCTACCTTTAAACCAAGTTAACTTATATCAAGGGCTTGAAATCATTAACCGAAATGTGCAGGAAAAAGAAATCATTCTTAATAATATTGACGTTATCGATAACCAAGGCGCTAAAATT
This sequence comes from Winogradskyella sp. ABM4_392, assembly GCF_056160445.1. Classification (NCBI taxonomy): domain Bacteria; kingdom Pseudomonadati; phylum Bacteroidota; class Flavobacteriia; order Flavobacteriales; family Flavobacteriaceae; genus Winogradskyella; species Winogradskyella sp. ABM4_392. The sequence goes on along the minus strand of NZ_JBSWXE010000006.1, from coordinate 149,022 downwards.
GGTTTTCTTGCGTGGGAAGGAGATAATAGTCTTAATTATGGAGAATCGTTATCGGTCAATGATAATATTATTTCAAATCCACCATTAAATCTCGCAGACAATGCTTTTAACGGTACAAATACATTTACCAATTCAACCACATTTTATAATGCAGATTTAGACGTTTACGATTTAGAAAATAATATAAGTATTGGCGACACCTCCGTATCAATAAAATTGACTACTGGTGGCATTAATGAAAACGGAGGTTTTAGTGCAGACCTCATAATTCTAAATAATATTATTACAGTACTCAACAGTCAATTGCCAGATGCTACAGTAGATATTAATGATTATATAGTGAATTGTGGTGATAACAGCATCGAATTATTCTACACAGTTAATAACTTTAATAGTACTGATATTTTACCAGCAAATACACCAATTGCGTTTTATTTAGATGACCTTCTCATTGGTCAAAGCCAAACCATGAGCCCTTTAAATATTGGTGAGTCAGAGTCTAGTACAATCATTTTAACAGTTCCTGAAGATTCTAATCCAAATTTAACCATAGTTGCTAGTGTTGATGACGATGGTACCATGTCTGGCACTGTAACCGAAACCAACGAAGATAATAATACAAACTTTGCTGATATTGAATTATTAGTAATACCAGACATTATTACTTTACCAGGTTTAATTGGTTGTAACGAAGGTTTTGAAATTTCAACTTATAACCTGTATGATGCCTTAATTAATCTGGAATTTGAAGAAGAATTTATTTCCTTTTATCATTCGCTTGAAGATTTAGAAACAACATCAAATTCCATTTTAATACCATCTAACTATAATAACATTTCAAATCCTGAAACTGTTTATGTACGGTTAGAGAGTCCGCCTTGCTATGAGATTTATCAATTTCAGCTTTCCATAGAAAATTGTCCTCCTTATGTACCAAATGGGTTTTCACCAAATGAGGACACATTTAACGACTGGTTTAACATACAAGGGCTTTACGATATCTTTACAGAGCATGAGCTACACATTTACAACCGTTATGGTGATATAATTTTTGAAGGCAATAACGAAAAACCATGGAATGGAAAAATAAACCGAGGTTTAAATAATCATGGCAAAACTGTTCCTGTTGGCACATACTATTATATTTTAAACCTTAATAATCCTAACTATCGACCAATGGTAGGTTGGGTGTACGTAAATTACTAGAATTGTTAAGATTTTTGTCCGTTTATCTTTTTCATTTGCAGATAAGATAATCATCAATTAATTTTAAATGTTGTGTATTGATTTTCAATTTCCCTCCTAATTATCATACACTTTCCCTCTCAATATTTTTATCGAAAGCTATGTTTTCCTTTTAGGAAAACAACAATATGGAGTTTCAGGTTAAGAAACATTATTTGTTGAGGCTGTAATGTTTTCGAAATTTCAATTTGGGAAAGAGACCTCTTTTTGAGGTCTTTTTTGTGCGATTAAGAATACAAAAAACATAAATATGTTAACATTTTAAGTATTTCATCGTATTTATTTGTATTTCATCTTTATTGCGCTTATTTTTCACCCTTATAAAGTACAAAGAGGTCAGCCCCAAAAATGACTACTAGTTGTACACTGAAAACTTAACCTAACTTATGGATTATATTAATCGTTCCCTCCTCTTATTCCTATGCTTCATTTGTAGCGTCTCTTATGCGCAACAGATCACAGTAGATAATTCGGTAAGCCCTCAAAATTTAATTGAAAACAACCTTATACAAGGTTGTGTAGAAGTGTCTAATATTAGTTCTCCCTCAAACGGCAGTGTATCTGGTTTGGGTAGTTTTGGTTATTTTGAAAGAGCAAATTCAAATTTCCCTTTTGAAAACGGAATTGTATTAAGTACAGGTAATGCTAATTCTGCAGGAAATATAGAAAATTCAGCAACCTTAAACGAAGGTAACAGTAGTTGGGGAACTGATGCAGATTTAGAAACTGCTCTTGGCATTACAGGAACTCTGAATGCTACATCCATTGAGTTTAATTTTACCTCTATATCAAATCAAATTCAATTTAATTACATTTTAGCCTCTGAAGAATATTTTGGAAATTTTCCTTGTCAATACTCAGATGGCTTTGCTTTTTTAATTAGAGAGGCTGGCACTAATGCTCCGTACACTAATATTGCAATGGTTCCTGGAACTACTACTCCCGTTAACACCAATACAGTTCATGATGAAATCGTTGGATTTTGCGAAGCTTCGAATGAAGCATATTTTGAAGGTTATAGTCTTGGTGATACAAATTACAACGGTAGAACTACAGTATTATCTGCAACTGCTGCTATACAACCCAATGTAGAATATCAAATAAAATTAATTATTGCAGACCAAACTGATGAAAACTATGACTCTGCAGTTTTTATACAAGGTAATAGTTTTAATGCTTCTGTAGATTTAGGTGAAGATTTTTCAACCTGCGCAAGTGATGTAACTTTAGATGGAGATATAGGCAATCCACAGGCAACGTATAGTTGGTACTTTAATGATGTTTTAATTCCTGGTGAGAACCAAACTAATTTTAATGCAAGCGTTACAGGTAACTATCGTGTTGAAATAGAAATTCCACTATCAGGTAGCACTTGTGTTATTGAGGATGATATTAACCTTACTTTAAGTTCCACACAGTCTTCAGACCCAATTTCGGACTTTGAAATTTGTGATGATTTAAGTAATGATGGCATAGAACTATTTGATTTATCTACGAAAGACCCAGAAGTTTTAGCTTCTGTTCCTCCTTCAGATTACACTATATCATACCATTATTCTAATATTGAAGCACAGAATGGTATTAATGGCATTAATGGTACAATTCAAAATACCTCAAATCCACAATTAATATACGTAAGAATTGAAGATAATAATGACGGTTGCTTGGCTTTTTCAAACTTCAATCTTATTGTTAATTCATTACCTAACATCAATAATCCTTCTCCCTTAGAAGTTTGCGATGATCAGGTTGCTGACGGATTTACAACCATAGACCTAAATATAAAAAATGATGAAATCACTAACGGTCTTACTAATCTTATAGTTACCTACCATAGTACACTTTTAGACGCAGCTAGTGGTACAAATCCTTTACCGATGCCTTATGTAAACACAAGCAGTAACGAACAAGTTTTTGTAAGTGTTAGAGATGAGTTTACAGGTTGTATAAGTACTACAACTTTAGATATCACGGTTTTAGATAATCCTGTTATAAATGCAGAAGATCATTTCATAGATGCGTGTGATGCAGACCATGATGGTTTTGCTAATTTCGATTTAACAAGCATAATACCTGATGTCTTAGAAGGTTTAACTGATGTTACTGTCACATTTCATGAAACAAATGATGATGCTTTAATAGGAATTAATCCAATAGCAGATGATACTAACTACACAAATATTGTCTCTGAGGAACAGATTGTGTATATAAGGGTTGAAAGTAACACTACGGGTTGTGCTTCTGTAACACCAATTGAAATACATACCAACTTACTATTAACAGCTACAGATATTGATGATATTTCACGTTGTGATATTAATAATGATGGTGTTGAAGAATTTAGTTTTTTGTCAATTGCCACAAGGTTTATAAATAATTTACCAATAGAGTTTGGTATTTCTATTGAGTTCTATTTAACCGAGAATGATAGAGACAATCAAGTAAATGCAATAGATCAATCGGTTCCTTTTATACCAACTAGTAATCCCCAAACCATTTATTTAGGATTGTCAAGTTCTACATGCTACGACATAGAACAAATAGATATTACCCTTGTTCCTGTTTATGAGTTTGAATCTATTATTGGCCAAACGGTCTGTGATGAAGATCAGGATGGCTTTACAACAACAGACTTATCACAATTTGATGCTCAGGTAACAAATGCTTTAGATGGATTTAACGTTTCTTACTTTTTAACAGAACAAGACGCTAGAAACAATACTAACGTACTACCAAATTTTTATACCAATACTACAAATCCTTTTACAGTTTACCCAAGAATAACTTCTGATGAAACAGGTTGTTCTGATGTTAACTTTTTTGAGATTACAGTTTTAGAAGCACCTATTACCACCACTCCTGCTAATATTGTTATTTGTGATAATGATCAAGACGGTTTATTCACTATCAATCTTTTAGACGTTATTCCAGAGGTAGTAGGCAGTACAAATGAGAGACAAATCACTTTTTATAATAGCCAAACAGATGCTGACAATGGTAGTAATGCCATAACCAGTGAAAGTAGTTATAATGCACAAACTGAAAGTGTTTATATTAGAATAGAAAACACAACTACCGGTTGCCATTCTACAGAAGAACTAAATATTATAGTTAACACCTTACCTGTATTTACTGCGATAGATAACTATAAAATCTGTGAAGATAGTAGCGATGGATTTGCCGACTTCATTTTTAATACTAAAGATGCAGAAATTTTAAATGGGCAAACTGGTAAAGAAGTCTTATACTACTTAAGCCAAGAAGACGCAGATAACAGAACAAATGCCATTAATAAAGATTTAGCTTACCAAAACACCTCAACTCCACAAACTATTTTTGTTAGAGTAGAAAATACAACAGATCAAGATTGCTATGGTACAACAAGCTTTATAATAGAAGTAGGTACAAACCCTGTGTATAACGAGCCTGCAGATTGGTTTGTTTGCGACGACATATCTAACGACGGCTCAGAAACTTTTGATTTGTCTACCAAGATTACTGAAATATCAGAAGGTATATCAGACAACCTAGCTGTTACTTTTTACACATCATTAAATAATGCCGAAAATAGTATTGACCCTCTCCCACTTCAATTTACCAATACGGTAAACCCACAAACCATTTTTGTTCAAATTGATAATGGCACAATATGTAACTCTATAACATCTTTTGAACTTAATGTGATACAAGTGCCAGATGTTAATCCTTCTGTACCTTTAATAACCTGTGATACGAATTATGATGGATTCACAGAGTTTGATTTAACCAATGCTGAATTTGATATTTTAGATGTTCGGCAAGATGATATTGAGATTACTTATTTTGAGAACTATGAAGATGCTGAAACGAACAGTAACTTAATTTCAAATCCTGAAGCTTACACAAATACAAGTAATCCACAAACTGTTTATATTAAAATAAATAATACCATATCAAATTGTTATGTATTAGTTCCTATAGATTTAAGCGTAAATATGCCTCCTGTTATAAATGATTTTCAGTCTTATGACATATGCGAAAATGAGGATAATAGTTTCGACTTAACTGAAATTAATGAGGTTATTATGGATGAAAGTTTTAATGTTCTATTCAGTTACCATAATACAGAAGCTGATGCATATGCGAACGAGAATGCATTAAATACAAATTACACCTACTCTACCAATAACGATACACTTTTTGCACGTGCCGAATTCAGTACTACACATTGTTTTACAGTATACGAATTTAATCTTAATGTAAATCCGCTTCCTATTGCAAACCAACCCGATGATTTAGAAGCTTGTGATGATGATTTTGATGGCTTATTAGACTTTGATTTAACACAACAAAATACTGAAATATTAGGTACTCAAAACCCTTCTAATTTCACAATAACCTACCATAATTCAGAGGATGATGCCAACAGTAATTTATCTGCAGTAGATACAGACTATATTGCTTTTGATTCTGAAATCATATACGCAAGAGTAGAAAACAATGCAACCGCTTGTTACTCAGTAACACAATTTTCAGTTATTATTCATCCTTTACCTATAATAGATATTGAAGATCAGGTGATTTGTTTAGATAATCTACCATTAATTGTTTCTGCAAACACTAATAACCAAACAGATCAATACATATGGTCTACTGGTGAAACCACATCAGAAATTGAAATTACAGAAATTGGTACCTATTGGGTTACCGTAACCACCGAATTTGGTTGCGAAAACACAAGAGTGTTTAGTGTAGCAGAATCTGAAGCTGCAACCATAGAAGCAACTGAGGTTATTGATTTTTCAGACCCTAATAATATCACAGTAACTATAAGTGGTATTGGAAATTATTTATATCAATTAGACGATGGTGAACCTCAAGAATCAAACTTTTTTGATAATGTAGGTATGGGTTACCATACTATAACTATTATAGATTTAAATGGTTGTTCGGAAGTAACTAGAGATGTTTTGGTAATAGACATCCCAAAGCATATGTCACCTAATGGAGATGGTCATTATGATACTTGGCATATCGTTGGTGTAGAAACACTTCCTGGAACCATTATTCATATTTTTGATCGTTATGGTAAACACCTAACAACCCTAAGACATGATAGTCCTGGTTGGGATGGCACATTAAATGGGCACAACCTACCAGCTAGTGATTATTGGTTTGTAGCTAATGTGTCAAGAGGTAATCAATCTTTTGAAGTCAAAGGTCACTTTGCAATTCGTCGTTAAATTCTTTCTTAAAGCAAATAATTAGTTAAAATTGAAGAAAGCATAAGGAAATTCCTATCTTTGGTTATAAGAGTACTTAAGTATTACTAATGTCCTCTAAAAATTAGCTATGATAAGGAATAGATTACTTACTCTTCTCCTCTATTTGTCGTTTGTAAACTTTTTGTTTTCTCAACAAATCGTTACAGACAATACGCTAACTCCGCAACAACTTATCCAAAATCTTGTAGGTGAAAATTGTGCAACTGTTAACAACATCTCATCATCTTATAACGGGAATGTAAATAACATTACAAGTTTTGGAAGCTTTGATAGAGGCACCTCTAATTTTCCTCTAGAGAGTGGTATTATTCTATCTACAGGTAATGTAACAAATGCTGGCAACTCTGTCTTTTCGGACAATCTCAGTGATGGTGATCTTAATTGGGAAACAGATCCAGATGTATTGAATATACTTGGTATAGATCAAACTCTTAATGCAACTTCTATTCAATTTAATTTTAGCACAGCCAACAACTTTGTTGCTTTTAAATACCTTTTTGCATCAGACGAATACCAACAAGATTACCCTTGTACATTTAAAGATGTATTTGCCATTTTAATAAGACCTGTTGGTAGTTCAGATCCTTATGTAAATATTGCATTAGTACCAGAAACAAATACAGAAATTAGCACTAATACTGTCCATCCAAATATCAATGGATTTTGTGACGCAATGAATGAAGATTATTTTCAGGGTTATAATTTACCAAGTACAAACTTCAATGGTCAATCTACAGTATTAATAGCTAATACGGCAGTAATGCCTAATGAAGAATATGAAATAAAATTTGTAATCGCAGACCATATAGACCAACGTTTTGATTCTGCAGTTTTTATTGAAGCTGAAGGCTTTGGTGGCGCAATAGATCTTGGACCTGATCAAGAAATTTGTGGAAATGGTTTTGTTACATTAGATGCTGAAATCAGTAACACTTCTGCGATTTATTCGTGGTTTTTAAACGACACTTTAATCGTAGGGGAAAACAACACTACCCTGACAATAAATGAGGAAGGCATTTATCGTGTAGAAATTGAGCTTCCTCTTACTGGTGGTAACTGCATTCTCTCAGACACTGTACAATTACAAGTTATACCATTCCAGCCTGCTGAACCAATTGAAGATATTTTAGTTTGTGATACGACAGCACCAATAGGTATTTCAGATTTTGATTTTCAAGCATTAAAAAATGATGAGATACTTTCTGAATTACCATCAGATAATTACATAATTACTTATCATTTATCTTTGAATGATGCACAAGAAAACATAAATTCGATTACAGGCATTTATGAGAATACTGAAGCACTAGAGACTATTTTTGTTAGAATTGAAAGTTTAGATGGTAGTTGTTTACAGGTTGGTAATTTTAATATAAAAATTGAGCTGGCACCAACTACACAAGACTATGATTTAGAAGTGTGCATAGACCAAATTGCAGATCCAGGAATAAATGATATTAACCAGTTCAGAAGCATACTTTCGGATAATAACCTAGATAGAGACATCAGGTTTTTCCTAACTGAAGAAGATGCTATTAATCTAGAAAACCAAATTTTTGACTTTCCTGATTTTAATGACCAGCCACCATTTGTAGTAGCAAGAATATCGCTAGATTCTCAGCCTGAGAGTTGTTTTTCGTTAGCATATTTAAACTTTATATACATAGGTCCACCTCCATTATATACGGATCGACTTATATTAGATGCCTGTATAGATCCTGAATATGAGGAATATGATGGAACCAATCTTCTAACTTACGATAATGTTCCTGTAACTTTCGATATTGAAAGTTATTTTGAACTTATTGAAACGACAATCTTTCCTGGGTCAAGTGTTAGAACATTAGCCTTGTATGGCTTAGGTAATCCCAGATCATGGACACTTACCACTTCACCATCATTCACCTTTAGACTTGGTATATCTTTTGAAAACGGTAATTGTTTTTCTGAAATTGAACTCGAAGTGCACAAGAACTATTTATTTAACATTATTGGTGCAGAAAAAGACATAAATAAGTGTGATGACAACTCTAATGACGGCATTGAAATTTTTAATTTTGAAGAGATGAGGTCTGAGATTATAGACGGACTAACTCCTGAGTACACACCTAATTTATTTATAGAATATTATCAATCTGAAGAAGATAGAGCCGCAGGAATTAATGAAATTGATCAAACAAATAACCTTACTGTAAATACTTCTGAAACCTTATATATTAAAGCTTATTACATAATTAATGGGATTGTTGGCTGCTCCATTGACTCACAGATTAACCTCAATGTAGAACCAGCACTAAATCTACCAGATTTCATTTTTGATTACTGTGGTAATACTGATCCCGTGAGTAATACTACCAATATAATATTAGAAGTTGTGGCTAATCAAATTAGAAATCAAATCCTAAATAACTCAAATACTGTTTTAGCTGTAGATTTCTTTGTTACTGAAGATGATGCACTAAATAACGAAAATGCATTAGTCAATAACTTTGATCTTAGCGAAGGACAAAATCTATTTACTAGAGTTACAAACGCATTTACAGGTTGCTTTGATATTGCAGAAGTAACACTAAATATCACAGCAGCTATAGAAGCAACAAACCCAGAACCTATTATAATATGTGATGAAGACCAGAACCTTCAGGCTACTGTAAATCTTACAAGCGTAATAGAGGAATTAAATATTGACACAAGTAATTTTGATCTAACTTTTCATGAAACTTTTGAAAATGCCCAAAGAGATTATTTTCTGCCGATTACTAACCCAACTAATTATCCTACAACCACCAGAACAGTATATCTCAGAGCAGAATTAAACGACGAAAGCTGTTTTACAATTTTTAACATTGAAATTCTAATTTACGCTGATCCACAATTAAATGTGACAACAGATATGATTAACTGTGAAGTCAATCCTAATATTCCTTCTAATTTCATTTTTGAAGATAAGGATGTAGAATTTATAGGCAATCAACAAGGTATGCAAGTCCTTTATTTTGAAACCGAAGACGATGCCATAAATAGAGAAAATGAAATAGACAAGACTCTTCCATATCAAAACATTTCAAACCCTCAAACAATATATGTAAGGTTAGAAAATGAAGATGGCAATGGCTGTTACAAAATCGAACCAATGCAAATAGAGGTAAGAGAAACACCAGATTACAACATACCTACAGATATCTTTGAGTGTGATATCAATAATACAGGGTTTGCAACAACAAATCTTAATAACATAATAGAAGAAATTGAGTTTGGTAGTACCACAGATTTAAATGTTTCTTTTCACTCTACACCACTCAATGCAGAACTCGGTACCAATGCCATTCCGTTAAATTTTACAGCCACAACTAATCCTCAAATTATATATGCTAGAATTGAGAATGCAAACTCTGGTTGTTATAATGTTGAGACTTTTAGCCTTAACACGCTTTCACTACCAGAAGTAACTTATGGACAATCCTTAGTGGCTTGTGGCAATAACTACGATACTTCTGTAGAGTGGAATTTAACCCAAATTGAACTCAATATCTTAGATGGCAGACAATACAACATTGACTTTACTTATTTTAATTCTGAAGTTGATGCGCAGAATAATGTTAATAGTATTGATAATCCTACTGCATATACAAATACTAGCAGTCCAGAGACGGTGTATGCCAGAGTTCGTAATGTGACAACGGATTGTTTCTCTGTTGTACCTTTTGAGCTGATTATCAACTCTCCTCCTGAAATCAATCAGTTTGATGTTTATGATATTTGCGATAACGACACCAATACTTTAGACTTTCACGACATTGATTTGCTTTTGGTTGATAACACCTTTAATGTTTTAATTAGTTATTACCAAACAACAGACGATGCAGAAAATGACAATAATGCCTTAAACACAGATTACATCTACATAAATAATATTGAAACTCTTGTAGCTAGAGTAGAATACACTACAACTGGTTGTTATGCAATCTATCCTTTTGAGTTACGAGTAAATCCAATGCCTATTGCAAACCAACCTGATAATATAATAGAATGTGATGATGATTTTGATGGACAATTAACTCTTAATTTGTCTCAGCAAGATATTCCAATTCTTAATGGACAAAATCCTGATGAATTCTCAGTAAGTTATTATAATTCTGAAGTTGATGCTATTGAAAACAATAATGTCTTAACCAATCAATATCTAGCTTCAAATAATGAGGTTATTTTCGCAAGGGTTGAAAACAGTACAACAGGTTGTTTCAATACCACACAATTCTCTGTTATTATCAATAACAAACCTATTGCAGATATTGATGATCAAGTACTTTGTCTCAATGATTTACCTTTAGTGGTCTCTGCTGAAACCAATAATCCTTTGGATACTTATGAATGGTCTACAAATGAAACTTCTTCTTCAATTGAGATTACTACTATTGGGTCCTATTCTGTTACGGTTACCAATGAATTTGGGTGTCAAACCACATCTACATTTTCTGTAACGGAATCTAACTCTGCTGAAATTGATCTTGTTGAGACCATAGATTTTGCAGATCCAAATAACATCATTGTTACAGTAACTGGTATTGGTAATTATCTCTATCAATTAAATGACCTACCTTTTCAAACTTCTGGAACCTTCTACAACGTACCTATCGGATACAATACCGTAACAATTATAGATCAGAATGGTTGTGCTCAAATTACAAAAGAGGTTTTAGTGATTGATACACCAAAACATCTAACTCCAAATGGTGACGGCCAATACGATACTTGGCACATTACTGGTGCAGAAACTCTTCCTGGTACAGTAATCTATATTTTTGATAGGTATGGCAAACTCATTAAAACACTTCTACATACCTCACCTGGTTGGGATGGCTCGTATAATGGTAATCCTATGCCTATTGGCGACTATTGGTTTATTGCCAAAGTAGTACAAGATGATAAGTCTTTTGAAATTAAAGGTCACTTTGCTTTAAAACGTTAGTTATAACCTGTAGTTAACACTTTTTAATATTTTCTATGCGTATCTTTGCACTCTCTAAAAATTGAGATGAAGAAAGTATTAAGACTTGTTGTATTTTTTATATCACTATATACCTACTCACAGAATATTGTGGTTGATAGCCAAAGCTACACTCCACAGCAACTTATAGAAGATATATTAATTGACAGTGAATGTATTACCAATATTAATGTTACCAATGTAATAGGTGGTGATTTTGGTGGTACTGATCAGAGTTATGGCTATTTTGATGCCTCTGGAACAAGTTTCCCTTTTGAAAGTGGTATTGTTTTAAGTACTGGTAGACTAGTAAATGTACCTGGCCCAAATAATAACTTAAGTGATGATGATGCACCTAATTGGCCTGGTGATCTTGATTTAGAGAACATCCTAAACGAAAGCAATACCTTTAACGCTACAATTTTAGAATTTGATTTTACTGCTGTTGCTTCACAGGTAAGCTTTAGATACTTATTTGCTTCTGAAGAATATCAAGAAAATAATCCTAATAGTTGTGAGTTTTCTGATTTGTTTGGGTTTTTAATCAGACCTACTGCTGGTGACAATCCATATCAAAATATAGCATTAGTACCAGACACCAACACACCTGTTAAGGCAACGACAGTTACACCAGGTGTTCCAGGATCGTGTCCACCACAAAACGAATTTTATTTTGGTAGTTATAATGGCATTAATTCACCAATAAATTTTAACGGTCAAACAGCTGTTTTAACAGCAACAGCAGATATAATTCCTAATCAATCTTACCATGTAAAACTCGTCATAGCAGATGAGCAAAACTTTCGTTATGACTCTGCGGTATTTTTAGAGGCTGGTAGCTTTCAACTTTCTACAGATTTAGGTCCAAACCGACTTATTTCTACAGGAAATGCATTATGCGAAGGAGAAACTCTAGAGCTCAATGCAAATAATCCTTCGTTAAGTTCATACAGCTGGTACAAAGATGGTGTGTTACAAGAAACAACTCCTAATTGCTTTAATTGTGGATATTACACAATAACAGAACCTGGTACCTACAATGTTGAAGTGACTATCTTAGATGATTGTATTTCTTACGGAGAAATCATTGTTGAATATGCCTCATTACCTATTGGACAAGACTCAGTATTAACGGAATGTGATATAGACACAGACGGATTAACAACCTATAATCTTTTTGATGCAGAAAGTAGTTTGATTAATAATGATAATTCATTAACTATTTCAGATTTTTTCTTAACGGAAGATGATGCAAGAGATAACATAAACCCTATCTCAAATCCAACTAGTTTTGATAATACCGAAGCATTTCAGAATGTATTTGCTCGCATTGTTAATGCTGCAAATTGCTTTGATGTTGTGGCTCTGGAATTACAAACCACCAACACTATAATATCAATTCCTGATTTGGGTGCTTGTGATGGCATAAATATGGATGGTTTTGCCACGTTTGCTTTAAGCGATATTGAAGCTTCCATTATCGCTCAAATTCCAACAGGATCTCAAGTAGCATATTATGAAACACTTGAAAATGCTTTAAGCGAAAGCAATTCTTTACCAAACAATTACACCAACATCACAGCTGATACACAAACCATTTTTGTAAAAATTAAAAACGATAATCAGTGTTTCAGTATTTCAACAGCAAATCTGAATGTACTTTACACTCCTGTATTAGAAGCAGATGAAACTCTAATTTATTGCACAAATACGTTTCCTGAAACAATTACACTTCATGGTGGAGTTTTAAATGATTTACCAAACAATTACTACTATGAGTGGTATTTTAATGGTGCTTTAACAGATATTGACACCTCGTTCAATGAGATCAACGAAGCAGGAAACTATACCGTAATTGTAACCGATCCTAACGGTTGTTCTTCAAGCCGAACTATAACAGTAAATGCATCTGAAACCGCTATAGTTGAAAGTATTTCTATTGAAGGTATTTCTCCAAACAACACTGTTACAATTAATATTTCTGGACAGGGAATTTACGATTTTGCGATAGATGATAGTAGTGGTAATTACCAAGAAAGCAATGTATTTTTTAATATTCCTGAAGGGGAACATACTATTTATATAAAAGACCGGAATGGTTGTGGCATCGTTGAAGAAACCATAACAATAGTTGGCATCCCTAAATTCTTTACTCCAAATGGAGATGATGTTAATGACACTTGGCAAATTGTAGGCACCAATACAAATCTCAACCAAATTGAAAGCTTACAGATTTTTGATCGCTACGGAAAAATAATGCTACAATCGTATTCTGGCGGTTTTAGTTGGGACGGAAATTATAAAGGCAATCCTATGCCATCAAGCGATTATTGGTATATCGTAAAGTTTAGACAAGACACTTCAAACTACGAAATTAAAGGTCACTTTGCTTTAAAACGTTAATTGATTACTGCCAATCTTTATCGTAAATTTGTGCTATGCGCTTTAAGATAGAATCAGAATTTAAACCTACAGGAGACCAACCCGAAGCTATAAAACAATTAGCTGGTGGCATCACACAGGGTGAACGCTACCAAACCTTACTTGGTGTTACAGGTTCAGGAAAAACATTTACCGTTGCCAACGTCATTGAAGAAGTACAACGACCAACCTTGGTTTTAGCGCACAACAAAACCTTGGCTGCACAATTGTACTCTGAGTTCAAACAGTTTTTTCCTAATAATGCTGTAGAATACTTTGTATCGTATTACGACTATTACCAACCAGAGGCTTACATTCCTGTTTCTGGTGTTTATATAGAAAAAGATTTATCTATAAACGAAGAAATCGAGAAGATGCGATTGAGCACAACCTCTTCTCTACTTTCTGGACGTCGCGATGTTCTCGTAGTTGCATCAGTATCTTGTTTGTATGGTATTGGTAATCCTGTTGAATTTCAGAAAAATGTTATTACGCTAGAGCGTGATCAGGTAATTTCCAGAACTAAACTTTTACATCAGTTGGTGCAAAGTTTATACTCTCGTACGGAAGCCGAATTTAAAAATGGAAACTTTAGAATAAAAGGAGATACTGTAGATGTCTTTCCTGGATATTCAGACAATGCGTTTAGAATTCATTTTTTTGGTGATGAAATTGAAGAAATTGAAGCTTTTGATCCGTATTCTAATGAAGTGATTGAGCGCTATGACAGACTCAACATCTATCCTGCAAACATGTTTGTAACATCGCCTGACGTACTTCAAAATGCAATTAGAGACATACAAGATGATTTGGTAAAACAACACGATTATTTTAAAGATATAGGCAAACATCTGGAAGCCAAACGTCTTAAAGAACGTACCGAATTTGATCTTGAGATGATTCGTGAATTAGGCTACTGCTCTGGTATTGAGAACTACTCGAGATACCTAGATGGTAGAGCTCCTGGTACCAGACCCTTCTGTTTGCTCGACTATTTTCCAGATGATTATTTAATGGTTGTAGACGAAAGTCATGTTACGATTTCTCAAGTACATGCTATGTATGGTGGAGATAGAAGTCGTAAGGAAAATTTAGTAGAATATGGTTTTAGATTGCCTGCTGCCATGGATAACAGACCTTTAAAGTTTGAAGAATTTGAAGCGTTGCAAAATCAGGTGATTTACGTTTCCGCAACTCCAGCAGATTACGAAATGCAAAAAACAGATGGAGTTTACGTTGAGCAAGTTATTAGACCGACTGGCTTATTAGATCCAATTATTGAGGTGCGACCTAGCTTAAATCAAATTGATGATTTAATCGAAGAGATACAAGACCGTGTAGAAAAAGACGAACGTACTTTGGTCACTACATTAACCAAGCGTATGGCAGAAGAATTGGTAAAATACTTAACACGTATTGCTATTCGTTGTCGCTACATTCATAGTGATGTAGATACGCTAGAGCGTGTAGAAATTATGCAAGACTTGCGTAAAGGACTTTTTGATGTTTTGGTAGGTGTTAACTTACTACGTGAAGGTTTAGACTTACCAGAAGTATCATTAGTAGCCATTTTAGATGCTGATAAAGAAGGTTTTTTACGTTCTAATCGTTCACTAACCCAAACTGTTGGTAGAGCTGCGAGAAACTTAAATGGTAAAGCGATAATGTATGCAGATACTATTACCAAAAGTATGCAGCAAACTATAGATGAAACTAACTACAGACGTGAAAAGCAGATTGCTTACAACACGGCAAACAATATCACACCAAAGGCACTTAACAAAAGTCTAGATAGTGCATTAGCTAAAAATTCTGTAAGTACATACAAAACAGAACTCGATGCTAAATTAGCCGCAGAACCAGAAAGCGAATACCTTACAAAATCGCAACTCGAAAAGAAAATTAGAGAAAAGCGTAAGCAAATGGAACAAGCTGCAAAAGCTCTAGACTTTATGGAAGCAGCGCGTTTTAGAGATGAAATTACTGCTTATCAAGAAAAGTTAGAAAAGTTGAAAGTGAAATAGTGATTAGTGAAACTAATAAATTAATGAGCATATAATCAACTTAACCAATACACTTCTTACGATTCAATATATAAAATCTTAAACGATTAAACATTTTGGGCTCCTAATTATACTGAACCTTAAAAATATCGATTAAAAAATCTGGTGGTACTATTTTGTTTGGAAAACTATCCATTAAATCTAAAACCCTGTTAATAGATTCATGGCTTAATCCCATACGTAATCCAAAGTTGTGGATCTTCACTAATTGTTTAGGTGATACTTTGTGATCTAAGTTCATTAAAAGCACTAATCGGTGAAACTGAACAATACGCTCACTATGCGTTTTTAAATGTACATAGGTTACAGGATGCTCAAAAAGGTATTCAAAATCTTCTTTAGAAATATCCAATTGTTTCGCTATACTAAACAAGAAATTATACTCAATAGTTTTTATATTTTCATCTGTCTGAGCAAAAGCAATCATCTCAGAAAGCAAACTCAATTTTTCAGCACGATTAATCATCTATATAGGGAATTAGGGTGAATTAATTAACTATGTAAAGTTACAGAGGTACATTATTTTATTGTCGTTGATATAATGTATCTTGTCGAAAAATTAAATGTACTTAGTCGGTATTTTTAAACTTTTATCAAGCTCTAAAGCCTATAATAGTATGCGTTTCAGCCATTTTTTGATATTTTTTTGTCTATTAATTTGTTTCAAAATTAATGCGCAAAGTACTGCTTCTAAACAGGTTACAACTTTTACAATTGCTGCACCTCAACTCGATACTCTGAAGACAATTTGGGTGTATTTACCGAAGAATTACGAAAATTCTGAAAAAGCGTATCCTGTCATTTATATGCACGATGCACAAAATCTATTTGATGATGAAACTTCATATGTTGGAGAATGGAAAGTAGACGAATACCTAGATAGCCTTTCTAAAAACGAAAGCATAATTATTGGTATAGAGCATGGCAATGCAAAACGAATCGATGAGTTAACACCTTATAAACACGAAAAATATGGTGGCGGACAAGGTGAAGACTACATAACTTTTATAAAAAATACGCTTAAGCCACATGTAGATGTTGCTTACCGCACAAAACCAGAAGCCGAGAACACAACTATCTTTGGGGCTTCACTTGGTGGATTAATATCCTTTTATGCAGCAATAAAATATCCTGAGACCTTTGGTAAAGCAGGTGTTTTCTCACCTTCATTTTGGTTTAGTGAAAAAATTTATGATTTAGTAAAATCCGTTGACATATCTACAACTTCAAAATTATATTTTTTAGTTGGTGATAGTGAGAGTGACACCATGGTTCCAAATCAAACCAAAATGATAGAATTATTGAAATCTAAAGGAGTTAATAATCATCAAATTGAAAACCACATCATAAAAGGTGGACAGCACAATGAGAAACTATGGTCCGAAAATTTTGCAGCAGCTTATAATTGGCTATTCTCAGAAACAAACTAGACATGACAAATAACGATATATTAAAAAAACTAAGAGTTGCTCACAAACTCAGAGACGAAGACATTGTAAAAATTCTGGAGCTTGTAGATTTTAGGATTTCTAAAAGCGAACTTAATGCTTTTTTTAGACGCGAAGATCATCCAAAGTATATGGAATGTGGTGACCAAATTCTGAGAAATTTTCTAAATGGATTAATTATCCATTTAAGAGGTCCTATGCCAAAACCACAAAAAAAGAAGGGATAAATTATCAACTTCGCAAAAATAAATAATTGATTTTTTTGTTTTAAACCAAGCCTATATATTTAAAATATAAAAGTTGATAAATAGCATGTTTGAAACCTCTTTAAATTACACTCCTTTGTTAGATATTTCTTCAGAGGAAATAAAAGCACTTAATAAAAAATACAAACCCTTATCTGCACAAGAACGTATAAAGCAATTATACATAGATTTTAATATTGCAGATGTAATGCTAACCAGTTCTTTTGCTGCGACTTCGGCATTTTTATTAAAGTTGATTTCAGATATTAACAATAAACAAGAAGTGTTTTTTATTGATACAGGGTATCATTTTGAAGACACCTTAAAATACAAAACTACTTTAGAAAAAAAATACAATCTCAACGTTACTTCTATTTCTGCAATTAAAGAAGAACACGAGTTTACAACCAAAGATGAAACCTGGAAGAAAAACCCTGATTTCTGTTGTTCAATCAATAAAGTTCAACCTTTGGAAAAAATAAAGAAAGATTACAAGGTTTGGATTTCTGGTTTAATGGAATGGCAAAGTGACCATAGAGCAACGCTAGATATCTTTGAAGAGCGTGGCAATATTTTAAAGTTTTATCCGCTTTTAGATGTTACTAAAGAAGAACGAGATTCTTTTATAGAAGAACATAACCTTCCGTTTCATCCTTTGGTAGCTAAGGGCTATCACTCTATTGGCTGTAAGCATTGTACAGTACCTGGAGAAGATAGAGGTGGTCGTTGGAATAACAACCCTAAAACCGAATGTGGTTTGCATTTATAAAAAAAGAGTAACTATTGCAGTTACTCTTTTATAAATAATCAAAAAATTAACGTCTCTCTGATTTTAACATCTTTACAGGAATCTTATAATACTTTATATCACCTACTATTTCGTCAGAAATTTTCTTGTAATTCAATCTATTCTTAATATAGTTTTCTACCTTTTTGTTTTTAGTATCAACTAATAAAACTACTATTTCATTATCAGTATTTATAGCTATTTCTACTGTAGCCTTTATATCCTCATTTAATATAATGTAAGGATCTTCTAATAATTTACTAACAGTCTTAGAAATTAAGTTAGGTTCGTCAGCATTTTTGGAAGGGTCTGTGTTAGCTGAAATAACACTGCTAAAAGCGATGGAAGCAATTAGCATAAACATTTTTAGTGTTTTCATAATTATTCGTTTTATATGATTGATACTAAAAAGACTACCATCAAAATCAGATTGTTACAATTGTTAACATAGTTTAACGTTGATTAGCAGATTATTAACAATAAAAAAGCGCCTTAATTAAGGCGCTTTTCAATTCTATATTTATTCTTTTCTTAAGAAAGAACTTCTTGTACTTTATCTGCTGCTTCTTGGAATTCCGTAGCACTTAGTACATCTAAACCAGAGTTGTCAATTAAGTCTTTAGCAATATCTGCATTGGTCCCTTGTAAACGTACAATAATTGGCACGTTAATGTTACCCATGTTTTTATAAGCATCAATAACACCTTGTGCTACTCTATCGCAACGAACAATACCACCAAAGATATTAATTAAGATTGCTTTTACGTTAGGATCTTTCAAAATGATTTTAAAAGCAGCTTCTACTCTAGCAGCATCTGCAGTACCACCAACATCTAAAAAGTTAGCTGGCTCACCACCTGCTTGCTTTATTAAATCCATAGTAGCCATTGCTAAACCAGCACCATTTACCATACAACCAACGTTACCGTCTAAGTCTACATAGTTAAGGCCTAATTCACCTGCTTCAACCTCAATTGGGTTTTCTTCACGCTTATCGCGTAATTCAGCTAAATCTTTATGTCTGTATAATGCATTAGCATCTAAAGTTACTTTAGAGTCTACTGCCATAATTTTATCATCACTTGTTTTTAAAACAGGATTGATTTCAAATAAAGACGCATCAGATTTTACATATGCAGTGTAAAGTGAAGACACAAACTTGGTCATTTCTTTAAATGCAGTACCTGACAATCCTAAATTAAAAGCTACACGACGTGCCTGAAATGGTAAAAGGCCTAAAGCAGGATCTATTTCTTCAGTAAAGATTAAGTGTGGAGTCTCTTCAGCAACTTGCTCGATATCCATACCACCTTCAGTAGAATACATAATCATGTTTTTACCAGTACCTCTGTTTAAAAGTACTGACATATAGTATTCTTCTGGTTCGTTATCACCTGGATAGTAAACATCTTCAGCAACTAAAACCTGGTGTACTTTTTTACCTTCTGCAGAGGTTTGTGGTGTTACCAAGTTCATTCCGATGATTTGACCAGCAAGATCTTTAACCTCATCTAAATTTTTGGCAAGTTTTACACCTCCACCTTTTCCACGTCCACCAGCATGAACCTGAGCTTTAATAACATGCCAACCTGTGCCTGTTTCTTCAGTTAATTTCTTAGCTGCTTCTACAGCCTCATCAGCAGTTTGAGCAACAATTCCGCGTTGAATACGCACTCCAAAGCTGTTTAGTAATTCTTTTCCTTGATATTCGTGTAAATTCATGTGTGATCTGAAATTAATTCGTTTCGCAAAAATACATATACGCTAAGTTTAAACCAATAATTTTTAAGTCGAATTTTTAAACCTTCATTCTAAAAGATAACTTCACTTTTTATTCAGGTTTTTTATAATAGAAAATGCACTATCTACATAGGCATCTTCAACCACAATTGTAAACTCATTGGTTGTAGAAATCACTTCGTATAAAGCGACATTTTGCCAAGCCAAACGCTTTAAAATTTGATAATACAAACCAGCAACTGTTGTATTGCTTTTTGGTAAGATTAGACTAATAGCTGATAAATTTTCTTTTACAGCAATACATTCTTCATTCATAAAACTTTCTTGTACAGAAGTTCTTTCGGAACTTGAAATAATAATATTACTTTCTAAAATTCCTCTTGTAAAGGTGTAAAACACGTTACTTTTATCTTTTATTTTAGTCAGAATTGCTGCCTGACTATCTATTAAGGTATTAGAATTTTTATATGTAAAATCACTCAAATTAGAACGCAATGTAATATCTCCTAACTGTCCGAGAAGTGTATCTAGTTTATAATAAGGCTTACTAACCTCTAAACGATCTTTGAAGCGTCGTAATGCCATCATTATAGCACCTGTTTTTACTGGCTTTCCTAGTTTTTTAGACACTTCATCTTGTAAGGCTTCTGCTAGTGCTGAATAATTAATAATTTCTTTTGCTAGACCTTCTTCTAAAAAGGGTTGTTCTAATACAATACGCTCTACACAAGATGCAATTGTCTTCATTTTGTTAATTATTTAACTTAATGTGTAAAATTAGTAAATATTCTACAATAAATTCCATGATAACTTATCTAACTCTATGTTTGTGCTCTTATTTAAAAATTAATGGACAACAATACGTTATTACAAATTGCCAAAGAATACGGAAGCCCAGTTTATGTATATGATGCTGAAAAAATTACAGCACAATACAAGCGCTTAACCAAAGCTTTTAATTCTGTAAACAACTTAAAAATTAATTATGCTGTTAAAGCACTATCTAACATATCTGTGCTAAAGCTATTTAATACCATGGGCTCTGGATTGGATACAGTTTCTATTCAAGAGGTTCAACTTGGTCTTAAAGCAGGTTTTAAACCAGAAGATATTATTTATACTCCTAACGGAGTTTCTTTAGAAGAGATTGAAAATGTTGCAGAATTAGGTGTTCAAATTAATATTGATAACCTTTCTATTTTAGAACAATTTGGCTCTAAACATCCTAATATTCCTGTTTGTATAAGAATAAATCCACATGTTATGGCTGGTGGTAATACCAATATATCTGTTGGTCATATAGACAGTAAGTTTGGGATTTCGATACATCAGATACCCTTATTACTTCGTATTGTTGAAAATACAAACATGACCATAAACGGTATACACATGCATACTGGAAGTGATATTTTAGACATTGATGTGTTTTTGTATGCAAGTGAAATTTTGTTTGAAACTGCTAAGAATTTTAAAAACCTTGAATTTATTGATTTCGGCTCTGGGTTTAAAGTTCCTTACAAAAAAGGAGATATAGAAACCAATATTGAAGAACTTGGCAAAAAACTATCAAAGCGATTTAATAGTTTTTGTAAAGAATATGGAAAGGACCTGACTCTTGCATTTGAGCCAGGTAAATTTTTGGTGAGTGAAGCTGGTGTGTTTTTAGCAAAAGTGAATGTTGTAAAACAAACAACATCTACAGTTTTTGCTCAGATAGATTCCGGCTTTAATCATCTTATTAGACCAATGCTTTATGGATCGCAACATGAAATTGAAAATATTTCTAACCCAAAAGGCAGAGAACGTTTTTACTCTGTTGTAGGCTACATCTGCGAAACCGACACATTTGCCAATAATAGAAGAATTTCAGAAATAAACGAAGGTGATATTTTGTGTTTTAAAAATGCTGGTGCCTATTGTTTTACCATGTCTAGTAACTACAACTCCCGTTACCGACCTGCTGAAGTTTTAATATACAAAGGCAAACCTCAACTTATACGACAACGAGAAACCTTTGAGGATATCTTAAGAAATCAACTTGAAATTGCTATGTAAAAGTTGAAGGGCGTTGCAAATTGCAGCGCTTTTTTTATACCTTTAAGCAAAGGTAATTCATCAATTAAAAGATATATGAGTGGTTTTGATATTGTCATAGTTATTTCGGTAATCTTATTTGCCAGACTCGGAGTCCGCTTAGTATCAAAATACCTTCAGATGAAGAAAGAAAATAAAGATGATAAATAAAAACTATGATTAATATCTTTAGAAAAATCAGAAAGAAGTTCTTCTCCAACAAAGTAAGCAGCTACTTAGTATATGCCATTGGCGAAATAGCATTGGTAATGATTGGTATTTTATTGGCACTTTATGTGAATAACTGGAACGAAGACCGAAAGCTTAAATCAGTAATTAATAATACGCTTGGCACAATTTCTTATGACCTTGAAGCAGATACATTATCTGCTAATACCATTATAGAGTTTTACAAAAAGAACCTTGAAGACAGTAATAGAATCTTAAATAATGAAATTACTCCAGACAACTATATGGACTGTTTAAACTGTTTTAATCTTGTAACAATCTATCAACCTTTTGCCATACAAACCAAAGGTTTTGAGCAGTTAAAACAACTAACTGATGAATCTAACACACAAAAGGACAGTCTTATTTCTGATATTACCAGACTATATTCGGTTTACACTCCCATAATTGACAAGAATAATGACCGTATGGAAACCATTGTAATGAAGAACTTTTATGAGCTTGAAAAGTTTCCTTGGTTTCTAGACTTAGCCACAAATAATTTAAGCGAGGAGGTCATAAAATACTATACTACAAGTGAAGATTATAAAAAGCGCGTAGCATCTCATAGAATGCTTGCTGTTGGCAACCATTTAGGTGCAACACAAAAATATAAGGAAGACGCTATTGAATTAATAAAAAGAATAAAACAAAGGCTTGACGAATCTCAATAAATCTGTTTTAATCCTTAATATCTTTGACTTTTAAAGAAGTCTCCACACCATATTTATCTACCAGATATACCAAAGCTGTCATAGTTGCGGCACCTAGTTCTAATTCGCGTTTGTTGACATGCTCAAAGGTATCATTGGCAGCATGATGATGATCAAAATAACGCTGAGAGTCTGGTCGTAAACCAGCTAACAAAATACCATCATTCTTTAATGGACTAATGTCTGCTCCACTATATCCTTTTTCAAAATAATGGATTAAATACGGTTTAAATAGAGGCCTCCAAGCATCAATTTTCTTTAGCATTAACTCATTGCCATCAAAACTAAAACCTCTAGGTGTAAAACCACCTGCATCACTTTCTAACGCAAAGACATGCTTCTCACCCTTTGCTTTTGCGACTTCTGCATATTTGCGTCCACCTCGCAGTCCGTTTTCTTCATTCATAAAAAGCACAACTCTAATACTTCGCTTTGGTTTAATGCCGCTTTCTTTCAACAAACGTAATACATCCATAGATTGTACGACTCCTGCACCATCATCGTGTGCTCCATCACCTAAGTCCCAAGAATCTAAATGACCACCAACGACGATATATTCGTTAGGAAATTCGCTTCCTGTAATTTCTCCAATAACATTATAAGACTCTACATCATCAAACTGCTGACAACTCATTTCGAAGAAAAATTCTAAGTCTTTATTCTCTTTTAAAGCTTCACTCAGCTTTACAGCATCATTGGTGCTTATTGCTGCAGATGGTATTCTTTTTTCTACTGGCAAATCTCCATAACTCATACTACCAGTATGTGGATAATCGTCTTGTCTAGAACTCAATGAACGTACAATCGTACCAACAGCACCATATTTTGAGGCTTCAGCTGCGCCTCGGTAACGTTCCACAGAACAGCCTCCATAGGCCTCAAACGTATTGATTAAATCTGGCTGAAGAGCTCTATTAATAAATACAATTTTACCTTTAACCTTTTCTTCACCTAAGCTCTCCAAGTCTTTAAAGCTACTAACTTCTATAACCTTTGCTTTTAGACCTTTTTCAGGTGTTGCTATAGAACCACCTAATGCGCAAATATTAACCTTGTTTAATTTACCATTAGAAGTAAAATAAGCCATTTCTTTTTCTCCTCTCACCCATTTTGGCACCATTACAGGTTGCAGCCACACTTCATCTAAGCCAAGTTTTTCTAGCTCGTTTTTTGTGTATTGTACTGCAAGTTCTGCATTTGTTGAACCAGATAAACGACCACCAATAGTATTAGACAAATAATCTAGCCATTCATAACTTTTTCCATTGGTTAGTGAGGTTTTGTAAATGGTTTTTAATGCTGCTTCGTCTGATTGTGCAGAAACGCAAAACGAACTTAACATAAGACCTACTACAATGATCTTTAATTGAATATTTAGAATTCTATTCATTTTCTAATTCTTGCTTATATAGACCAATATTTGCTTTCTCTTTTTCTGGTAATTCTGGTTCTTTAATATCGGTGTAAGTTTTTAATGTATCATATAAAATCTTTGCTACTATATACCTTGCCGTTGGTTTATCGTCAGCCGGAATATTAAACCATGGAGCATGAGGTTTAGAACTGCGGTTTAACACATCCTCATAACAGGCTTGATATTTATCCCAAAGCTTACGCTCTTTGAGATCATCTGCCGAAAACTTCCATTGTTTATCTACTCTGTTGAGACGTCTTAATAATCTATTTTTTTGTTCTTCTTTAGAAAGATTTAAAAAGAATTTGAATATGATTGTTCCGTTATCTGATATATGTTTTTCAAAATTATTGATTTCTTCAAATCGTCTTGTCCAGAAGGCATCATTTACATCTTTCACACTATTAATCTCAGGCATGTTTTCGTACTTTAAATAATTGGGATGTACTCTGGTAACCAATACATTTTCATAATGCGTACGGTTAAAAATTCCAAATTTACCTCTAGCTGGCAGAGCAATGTAGTGTCTCCAAAGATAATCGTGTTTTAGTTCTAATTCTGTTGGCTTCTTAAAACTGTGAGCCACAATTCCTCTAACATTAAACTCCTTAAATACCTCACGAATCAAACTGTCTTTACCTGCCGTATCCATACCTTGAATACAAAATAAAACCGAATATTTGCCGTGTGCATACATTGCATTTTGTATTTCCGCAAGGTCTTTACTAACGGCTCGCATCGCTTCTTTTATATCTTTTTTATTTGCCTCTAGATTAAACTTGGTAGGTAACTCGTGGATGCTGACTTTAGAAGAAATTCTAAAATCGTCTATGTTAATTTTCTTCATACTTTTATTTAAACTTCTAATATAATGAAGATTTTATAGATTGTAAATTACAAGTCTAATTAACTAAGAACTTTAAAAAAGAAAACACCTGCCAAAAATCTTTAACAGGTGTTTTTATATATCATTAAAAGATCAAATGCTAAAAACCATTGGTAGAGAAGATCACTTTTTGCGTTATTGATGAATTATTTCCATCAATTTTAGCAATATAAATACCAGAATTTAAATTATTAAACTCAATGATTTGTGAGTAAACATTAGTTTTTAAATCTTTTATTTCTACCAATCTTCCCTGAACATCATAAAGTGTTAACTGAGCATCAAAGTTCAGCAATCCTTTTAAGATTAATGTTTGAGATTTAGGGTTATTAAACAGCTCTAACTTCTCAATTGAATTTTCGGTATTAGATAAAGTTGTATTTGAAATATTCAAATAAAAACGCCCTGTACCTTCTATGTCTGAAATCGGATTAATCACATAATCCATAGTATTCAATTCTGTCGTAGTGTTATTTAATACATCCTGCAAATACACCTTAGTACCATCTGGTAAATTCATTTCTTCAATACTAAAAGTTAAAATGTCTCCTTGTTGAGCATTTACACCAAGTGGAATAGTTAAATCATGAAAATCTGAATTACTAAATGACTGAATTGCCATAGGATTATTGTTATTGTCTTCAACTAATTGAGAATACAAAGCAAAGTCTGGTATAATACCATTCCATAATTTTGAGTCATATCCAACATCTAAACCTCTTGTAGCATTATCATTAAAATAGAATTCGGTTTTGTATGAGCTCGTTGTAGATGCTGCTTTTAGTTTAATAAAAGTGAACTCTGAAGTTGAAACGTTTCTTCCTACAATAAAGTCATCTGTACGATCAACGCGTCTCATAGATGGTGTAAACGTAATATTACCTGACACACCTGGTTCAGTAGCGATAAAAAATCCTTGACCTGGTGTTATAGCTGTTGTTGTTGTTGTATTTGCTAGATTATAAATTGTCCATCCGTCTAGTGCCGCACCATCGTAACCATATATACCAAATGTATCTCCACTATTTATAACTTGCTGATTATTTGTGTCATTTAAAAACTCTTGTACATTAAGATATGACGGATAAGGGTTACCTATAAGATTCCATACTATATCTCCTCCAGTTACTAATGGTGAAGTTACTATACCTTTTTCAACTGTACCTTCAAAAGTATATGTACCATTATCTGTAGACCCTGTTCTATAGCCAACACCTGCATCTAAAGTTGACACATCGTCTGATAGTCCATAATTAACATAAACCTCAGAACTGCTATCAAAAGGTCCGAATAAAAAAGCCGGATTTCCACCAATAGTTCCTGACAAGATATTAGAATTCTCAGCTCTAAAATCGCCAAAAGTCTGCCCATTTAATGGTGCACTTACCAAATCATTGGCTGTGGTAGAATTGCCTGCTCCTGCAGCAATATTTACATGCCTTTTATAAACAACATCTCCTGTAACTAAACCGTCTAAAATTAAACTAGAATAGCTTGTTGAATTAGAGTTTAAAAATAATCCACAACTAGTTTCAACGGTAGCTGCAGTATTTACAATTAAACTTGCACCTGGCTCAACAGAAATGTTATTTGCTTCTGCTGTTACTCCACTTACAATCATATCTACACCCAGCGGAATTATAACATTGTCTGAATTCGTTGGAACGCCTTCTGGAGACCAGTCTGTTCCTGTTGCCCAATCTGTACCAACAGCAGTTTTTGTTGGTCTTAATGTTTCGAATGTAAAATACATGCCATCTGTGAAATCAAATCCTGCTGGTAATTCCCAATTAGTACCATTTAATGTTAACTCAGTAACTGCGGCTCCAATTGTAAAATCTGCATCACCTTCTTTGGTAACCAAATATACACTACCGTTATCTGCTGGCAGTTTAGTCAAAGCTGTACTACTATCATCTGGAATAGAAATATGAACATTTCTTACTGTTCCTGTTTCATCAATTTTCCAAACTCTACTCAAAATTTGATTTTCACAAACTGTTGATCCAGAGTTTGACCACTCAATAGCTCCATCATTGTTAGCCCAAGTCATAAATGACAAATCTGAAGCATGAGTTGTTGTTCTACCAGTTGCATTATTTGCAGAAACAAAATCATTATCTAAAGCAAAAGTTACTAAAGCGTCTGTATTTTGAGATTTTGAAACACGCTGATCTAGTGCTGATTCATTATCTAGACCAATACCTGCTATATCATTTTCGAAAGATGTATTATCAACCGCACTCCAAATTACTGTACCAGATGTACCGTTCCAATCACTAGCATAATAGTTTGTAGGCGTTGATTGATTTAAAGTAACGCCATACTTGAAGGCTAAATAAGATTCAATACTTTCAATTTTAGAAAGAGCAAGAACTGTGTTCTCAAAATATATAATTTCTGAAATATCTCCTGAATAGTATCTATTATTTGCTCTTGAATCAAAACTAGAAGCTTCAGAACCATCACCAACATAACCATATCGTGTATTATTGCTTCCTAAAGCAGTGTTTGTAAAATCATCATTAACCTCAACTGAACCATTTAATCTAATAGTTGTTTCGTTTACTTCGTTGAGATTAAATACAAATCCACCAATATGAGGTTGGCCATTATTTGTAAATGTTGTGGCTTTAATATCCACAATAGCAGAACCAGAAGGGTGGTAATAAAATCCTAATCTACCATCACCACCAACTGAAGTATTAAACCATTCACTTCTATCAAAATCTAAAAAAGCCCAATTTGTTGTATCGAAAGAACTTGTAGATTGTGAGTTATTTGAATATGAAGTCGCATAAACCGTCCAAACATAAACTTGATTTAAGTTATCTGAACTTGTATAATTCTTGTTCTGTATAGGTAATCTATCACTCGTACCATCAAATGTGAAGGTAGGATTAAAGTTCATTAAATTACTGTTTATTGGTCTTCTTATGGTATTGGATTGTGATAAATTACTACCATTACCAGATTGATCAATAACAGTTTCTACGCTTGCTCCTGTTTGCGTAACACCTGCATCTGCTTTATACCAGATTGTAGTATTTGGTGCGCCACCAGGAGATTGTGAAAATACATTGAAATAGCAACTAAAAAATAGTATGCCAAGTAATAAGGGTTTTACTTTCATAGCATTTAAGGGGATTTGTTCTTAAGTCTTTAAAATTTTCTTTCAAGCTTAAGACACGAAAAACCCTACAAAGTCACAAAAGTAATTTTTTTAACAGCCTATTTTGAAGCAAAAGCTTTTACATCTGCTTCGCTTACTTCTTTTCCACCTAAAATTATTAAACGCTCCACAACATTTCTTAACTCACGTATGTTTCCTGTCCAGTCATAATTTTGGAGCAATTTAATGGCTTTATCAGAAAAAGACTTTTTAGCGTTACCTTGTTCCTCAGAAATTTTATTAGAGAAGTAATTTACTAATAAAGGAATATCTTCTCGTCTATCGTTTAACGCTGGTACTTCAATTAAAATCACTGCTAGTCTGTGGTACAAATCCTCTCTAAACTTACCATCCGAGATTTCTTTCTTTAAATCTTTATTTGTTGCGGCAACGACTCTTACATTAACCTTAATATCCTTATCACTACCTACACGTTGAATTCTACTTTCTTGTAAAGCACGTAGTACTTTAGCTTGCGCAGAAAGACTCATATCACCGATTTCATCTAGGAAAATGGTGCCTCCATTGGCTGCTTCAAATTTACCAGCTCTATCTTTATTTGCTGAAGTAAAAGCACCTTTTACATGACCAAATAATTCACTCTCTATAAGCTCACTTGGTATAGCTGCACAGTTTACTTCAATCATTGGTCCTTTAGAGCGTTCGCTCTTTTGATGCAACCAATGTGCTACCAATTCCTTACCAGTTCCGTTTGGTCCTGTAACCAAAACTCGGGCATCTGTAGGAGCTACTTTATCTATCATGTCTTTAATGCGAGCGATAGCATCACTCTCACCTATCATCTCGTAGTTTTTGCTTACTTTTTTCTTAAGTCGCTTATTCTCTACAACAAGTTCTTTTCGATCTAAAGCTATGCGAACGGTATTTAATAATCGATTTAAATCTGGTGGTTTTGAGATATAATCAAAGGCACCAAGACGCATTGTATTTACAGCTGTATCTAAATCTCCATGACCAGAAATCATTACCATTGGTATTTCTGGTTTCATCTTTTTAACAGCTTCAAGCACTTCAACACCATCCATTTTTGGCATTTTTATATCGCACAATACCAAATCATAATCGTCTTTCTTTATTTTTTCAATACCTGCCAATCCATCTTCAGCTTCTTCAACCTGATAGGTATCACTTTCCTCAGAAAGAATTTTCACCAATACTCTGCGAATTGCAGCCTCATCTTCGATTATTAATATTTTAGACATATCTATATTTTAAATTTTAATCCTGTTCTTAAATAAAATGTATTCACATCATTCAATTTAAATACCTCACCTCTATTTTCATTTCGTAGGGCATTATTTAACCTGAATGTGTAACCTGTATACATATATGCTACTATGTGTTTTGTAAAGCAATATTCATACCCAAGTCCTCCAACAACTAAAGATAATGATATATTATCTACTTGTTTGCCATTAACTACTTGTGGACGTTGTAAATGTGCAAAATATCCATCTAAGGATACAAAAGTTTGAAGCATATTTTTTTCGTTGAAAAAATACTTAACATTAGATTTTGGTACTCCAGCATTAAAAGACCAATTTTCATTAACACGTCTGTAATAACTTATAAACGGTAATGGAATAGGCAATCCTGTTGTTGCATTAAAAGTAAGACCCAAAACCAAACGATAGGGTTTTTTAGCATTTTCGTCTTTTGTCCTGTCGTTTATTGCGAAAACCCCTCCGTTAAGAAAAAAATCATCAGAGGTTAACCTTTCTGTTAAAGTTGAGGCTATTCTTGGGTTAAACTTTAATCCTAAACGCCATTTAGTACTAGATTTAAAGGTGTAACCAATATTAACATCAATAATATTTATTGTTTCTAAGAGTGATTTATCAAAAGGATAACTATCTTCTAAATTGAGTATAACTCTATTATATTCTGCTCCTAAAACCAAATAACAATCCTTACTCGTTTCAATAGGATAATTAAACAAAGCTCTTAATCTGGTGTATTGATCTTCAGAATTTCCTTTAGGTATAAAGGAATACTCTAAACGTGCTAAATCTGTGAGTTGCGCATTTGCAGTATATAAACAACACATTACTACAAGAGTAAACATTATATGACATTTCTTAAATTGTATAATCATATAAACTTATTTCTTCTCTATAATGTGAACATCACGTTGTGGGAACGGAATAGTAATATTATTTTCTCTAAAAAGTCTATCAATCTCAAAGCGAATATCACTCTTAGGGAAAGACGCTTTAAAACTATCATTTAACGTAAAAACTAATCTAAAATTAAGAGCACTATCACCAAAGTCTCTAAATAGAACTATTGGTTCTGGTATCGCTATGACATCTGGATGAGTACTTGCCGTTTGTAATAATAACTTTTTTACCAACTGTACGTCACTACCGTAAGCCACACCTACATCTACGCTTTCTCTGGTTAGCGTACCATTTTGAGTCCAATTATATAACGAATTGGTTAAATACAGATGGTTGGGAATTACCAATACTTTGTTATCTATGGTTACAGCTCTGGTAGTTCGTAATTTTATCTCTTCTACTCTACCTACTTTACCTTCTAACTCTATAATATCACCAACATGTACCGATTGGTCTATAAGTATAAAAACACCAGAGATGATATCCTGAAAAAGGGTTTGTAATGCCAAACCAACACCTATCAAAAGTGCTGCCGATGCTGCAAATACTGCGGTAACATTTACACCAACCGAGTGTAATGTTATAAGCAAAATTATAATGTAGATTAACCACCTAAAGTAGCCATATACCACATTAAATTTTCCTTTATCAGCTTCTGGTAAGTTTCTTGTGATAATCCTTAAGAATATTTTTAAAACAACTGTTGTGATAACAATAGCTGTGATAACAATAAGCATATCAAAAATTGAAATACTTATTTGATCCGTAAAGTCTATGTGCAGACTTAGAAACTTCTTAACACTTTCCCATGCTGAGCTTTCAGTTATTTTTTCCTCTATTTCACTAAGTCCTTGTGTCATGTACTTAATACTTCAACCATTTAAAAAGTTCCTTATAGGTTGGTTTTTTACCATACATTAAAATACCAACTCGGTAAATCTTAGCAGCAAACCAAACCGCAAATATAAATGTACCTATTAGAAGTAACAATGACAAACCTTGTTGCCAAAGAGGTACACCAAACGGAATACGCATTAACATTACCACTGGAGACGTTAATGGAATAAATGAGAATACAGTAGATACAGTACCATGCGGATCTTCAATAACCGTAAATACACCAACATATACCGCTAAAATCAGAGGCATTAAAATTGGTAACATAAACTGTTGCGTATCTGTTTCGTTATCTACAGCTGCACCAATAGCTGCGTAAAGCGAACTGTAAAGCAAATAACCTCCAATAAAAAAGAAGACGAAAGCAATTACCAGATTTAATATTGGCAAATTGTTAATGCTATTTATAAGATTTTCTGCTATGGCTTGAGCACCTTCTGCTTGCATAGCTTGGTTCATTAACTCTTGTTGTGGTGCGGAAGCTTGGGCTAAATCTATTCCAAAGATTGCTGAAACCACAACCATTAACACGCCACCTAAAATTACCCAAATGGCAAATTGAGTTACACCAGCTAATGATGTCCCTATTATTTTACCCATCATTAACTGTATAGGTTTTACCGAAGAAATAATCACTTCAATAATTCTACTGGTTTTTTCTTCAATTACACTGCGCATAATCATGTTACCATAGATTATGATAAACATAAATAACAAATAACCTGCAATACCACCAAATGCCAGTTTTATGATATTATCTAGTTTAGAACTTTTTTGACCATCAAAACTTTCTTGTGCAATGTCTACTTTGGTTTTAGCAGCTTCTATTTGAGCAAGAGACACACCATCTTTTTGAAGTTTTTTATCGCGCAAATGTTTTTCTATTCTGCTCTCAATACTAGAAATAATAGTTAACGAAGGCGTCTCTTCTGAGTAAAACTTAATATGCTTAGAAACCTCATTTAAAGAATCTACTTTTTCCACATGAAGCAAGCCATAATTATTGGTTTCTTTTACAAGTTTTATAGCTTCTTCTAAACTAAAGTCATCGAGATTATTGTAAGTTGTATTCTCTATGTTCTGAAAAACATCCTTTAAAAAACCTGATTCATCCAATACTGAAATAGTACGCTTTTTATCATTATTTAATTGTGATAAATAAGCCACCACAGCAATAAGCGCAATCATAATTAACGGACTTAAAAAAGTCATTATAATAAAGGACTTATTCTTTACCTTGGTAAGGTATTCGCGTTTTATAATAAGTGGTAAATGATTCATTCTTAGTTGTTTTTTACAGTTTGAATAAAAATATCATTCGCTGTTGGTATCACTTCTACAAAGTGATGCACTTCTGCTTTTGAAGCTAAAAATGATAATAAATCGTTTGATGACGTTGACGCATCAATCTTAACATTGAGCTTTATATCATCATTCAAATTCTTGAAGGTTGCTGGCAAGACTTCAAACTTATTTTTTATGTCTGCGATAACCGCTTCACTATTGTTAGATTGCAAACCGACTTCGAAGGTATTTGTTTTAAACTGACGTTTAATATCGTTGAGCTTACCATCTAAAATTTTATTCGACTTGTGAATCAATGCAATATGGTCACAAAGTTCCTCGACAGATTCCATACGATGTGTTGAAAATATAACAGTTGCTCCTTCGTCTCTTAGCTGAAGGATTTCATCTTTTATTAGGTTGGCATTTATAGGGTCAAACCCTGAAAAAGGCTCATCAAAAATTAAAAGTTTTGGTCGGTGTAAAACCGTAACTACAAACTGAATTTTTTGTGCTTGACCCTTACTTAATTCTTGAATTTTTTTGTTCCACCAATCTCCAATCTCTAACTTATCGAACCAATATTTTAATCGGGTTCTGGCTTCGGTTTTAGACATTCCTTTTAACTGCGCCAAGTATAAAGCTTGCTCTCCAACTTTCATGGATTTATATAAACCACGCTCTTCTGGCAAGTAACCAATATCTCTAATATGCTCAGGTTTTAAAGGTTGTCCATCTAGCTGAACCGTACCTTGATCTGGCATTGTTATTTGATTGATAATACGAATTAAAGTGGTTTTACCAGCACCATTAGGGCCAAGTAATCCAAAAATACTGCCTTTAGGAACAGCAATGGAAACTTCATTTAGTGCTCTAAAATCTCCGAAACTTTTAGATACGGAATCAGCAACTAACAAATCGTTCATATGAATTGCGGTTTTATACAACGGTTAGTGTGTAAATATATTAAATGTTACAACACTAATAAGGATTTTTAATTATTAATCAAGTTAGATTATACTACTTAATGGTCTAAAAAACAAAACCCACCCTTATGGTTAGATAAGGATGGGAAAAAATTGCTATGAAAAAGAAAAATTACCGCTAATTAGCATTAGCGATAATTCAAAGATAGTATTTTTTATTTAACATTTAAGGTTTTACGAAAACATATCCTTAACCTTTTCAAAAAAAGATTTGTCAGAGCTTTCTGGTTTAGGCTCAAAATGCTCGTCATCTCTCATGTTTTCGAAAAATTCTTTCTGTTTTTTGTTCAAAGTCTTTGGTGTCCAAACATTTACATGAACCAGTAAATCTCCTTTACCATATCCATTAATACTTGGTATACCTTTTCCCCTTAGTCTTAAGATTTTTCCAGATTGTACGCCTGCTTCAATCTTAATTCTTACTTTACCTGTTACAGTATCTATTTCTTTAGAAGTACCTAAAACCGCATCTGGTAAACTTACATACATGTCGTAGTGTAAGTTGTCACCTTCTCGTTTTAATGTTGGGTGCTCTTCTTCTGAAATTACAACCAAAAGATCACCAGCAATTCCGTTTCCTGGTGCATCATTACCTTTTCCGGTAACTTTAAGCTGCATACCATCTACAACACCTGCAGGTATTTTTACAGAAACAGTTTCTTCAGATACCTTTAAACCTTGTGCATCTGCATCAGAAGGTTTCTTGTCTATAATCTGCCCAGCACCACCACATGTTTGGCAAGTTGTGGCCGTTTGCATTCTACCTAAAATAGTATTCGTAACTCTGGTTACCTGACCAGCTCCATTACAGGTTGTACATGTTTTATAGGTAGTACCTGGTGCTTGCTTCTTGCGTTTTACTTTTATCTTTTTCTCAACACCATTGGCTACTTCTTCCAGAGATAATTTAACACGTATTCTAAGGTTGCTTCCCTTTACTACACGTTGTCTTCCGCCTCCACCGAAGCCACTAAAACCACCTCCACCAAAGGCACCTCCAAAAATATCTCCAAACTGACTAAAGATGTCATCCATATTCATGCCACCTCCGCCAAAGCCACCTCCGCCTTCAAAGGCTTGATGACCAAATTGGTCGTAACGTGCTTTTTTGTCTGGATTACTTAAAACCTCATAAGCTTCAGCTGCTTTCTTAAATTTTTCCTCAGCCTCCTTATCATCTGGATTTTTATCTGGATGATACTTTAAAGCCATCTTACGATAGGCTTTTTTTATCTCTGAGTCCGAAGCACCTTTACTTACTCCTAGTATGTCGTAATAATCTTCTTTCATGTTTATTGCCCAAAAAATTGGGTATCTTTTATTGTTCTCGATACAATTTTTCGTCCCTCAAAATCACTCGAACTGACGAATCGTTAATACTCTATCTGCTAAGCCTGTCCGATAACCACTTTTGGGAAACGAATAACTTTATCACCAAGTTTATAGCCACGCTCTACAACATCAATGATTTTACCTTTTAAATCATCACTTGGAGCTGGTATTTGGGTTACCGCTTCATGATCATCTGCATTGAAGGTATCGCCTTTGTTAACTTCAATTTTAGATAAGCCTTTTTGCTCTAATGTGTTTAATAATTTGTTGTAAATCAAAAGCACACCTTTGCGTAATTCTTCGGCTTCTTTATCTTCTTCAATATGCATTAAGGCACGTTCAAAATCATCTAAAACTGGCAACATAGCTAACATTACACCTTCGCTGGCAGTCTTAAATAACTCTATACGCTCTTTATTGGTTCTTTTCTTATAGTTTTCGAACTCAGCAAACAAACGCATAAATTTATCTTTCTCTGCTGCCAACTGGTCTTGTAATTGTTCTTCAGCAGTTTTTTCTTCTTTTTGCTCTTGTTCTGCAGTTGCTGTTGCAGTATCGTCTACTTGTGGCTCTTCAACCTCTTTATTTTTATCTTTTTTACTCATTTTGAGTTTGTTTTATTTTGAATCTGAATTTTAAATCTACGATTTAGGGTTGCAAAAGTACTGCCATTATTATAATAATGTCAAAATGTCATTAACATTTTTTTATAATACTAGCAGCTCCTATATCCTTAACTTTGCTTTTCAACAAACATATTTTAAAAAAACACTAACATGAAAACAACGTTTTTAAAAATTACCGCTTTAGTAGCATTTGTAGCCTTCTCTAGTTGTAAAGACAAAGCTGAAGAAGCAGAAACAAAAGCCGCTGAAGATGCTGCTGTAGCAGAAGCTACTGCTGTAACTTACAAGGCAGACACCGACAATTCAACTATTAACTGGAAAGGTTTTAAACCAACAGGATCACATACAGGAACTATTAGCATTATGGATGGAACTGTTGCAGTAAACGATGGAAAAATAGAAAGTGGAAGCTTCGCTATTGACATGAAAACCATAGCTGTAACGGATATTCCTGCTGATGATGAAGGTAATGCTAAATTACAAGGGCACTTATCTGGACCAGATTTTTTTGATGCAGAAGGTTTCCCTAAGGCAACATTTGAAATTACTGGCTTAGGAACTAAAGATGGTAAAACCATGCTTTCTGGTAACTTAACAATGAAGGGTGAAACAAACAACATTAGTTTCCCAGTGAAAACATCTATTGATGGTGACACAATGACCCTAAAAAGTGAAACATTTACTATTGACCGTTCTAAATGGAATGTAAAGTATGGTTCTAAATCGTTTTTTGATGATTTAGGTGATAAGTTTATCAATGACGATATAGAGTTAAGTATTTATCTTATAGCTATGAAAGCTTAACATATAGAGACGTCAGTTCGAGTGGATTTTAGATGCGATAGCAGATAAAATTTGTATCGAGAACTATTTTCACATGCGAGACTTCTCGATACAATTGCTCATCCTTCGCAATCACTCGAAGTGACAAATCAACAAATAACAAAAAGCACTTACGTTTCCGTAAGTGCTTTTCTTCTCCATAGCAATCTTATCTCTAAAATTGCCTCGCTATTAATCAACCATCATCAACCAAAACAATGATTAATAACGTTGTAGTAATGCGCTAACTATTAACACTAAAACCATATTACGGCATTACTACAGTATCAATGACGTGTATTACACCATTGCTACCTTTTACATCTGTCGCAGTAATCTCACTATAATTACCATTTTGGTCTTTCAACCAGATTTTTCCATCTTTTTGCATTACAGTTAAGATCTCACCTGCTAAAGTCTTTACCTCTACTGATCCTTTGCCTTTCTTTAAAGCAGCTACAACATCGCTAGCCATTAATTTTCCTGGCACTACGTGATAAGTTAAAATCTTAGTTAAGGTCTCTTTGTTTTCTGGCTTTAATAAGTTGCCTAAAGTTTCTTTGTCGATTTTTGCAAAAGCATCGTTGGTTGGCGCAAATACAGTAAAAGGACCATCACCTTGTAAGGCTTCAACTAATTCTGCTGCTTGTAAAGCTGTAACTAAAGTTGAAAAATTCTCATTGCCTACTGCTGCGTCTACAATGGTTTCTTGTGCCACAGTCTTTTGTGAGAATGTTAAGGCTACAATTGTCGTTAAAACAAATACTAACTTTTTCATGATTTTTTTAAAATTTTGGTTAAACTATTGCACTTATTTCGTTTTTGAAGTGCTTTCATTTATATTTACACAGGCTTGATGCTAATGGATGAGCAAGCCTTTATTTTTGGGAAATCTTTAACATTAATGCAAAACGATAACTTTCTTATTCAACAACTCAAAGACAAGGATGAGCGTGCGTTATCGTTACTCTACGACAAATATGCTGGTGCCATTTACAGTGTGATTATAAAAATGGTACGCGACGAAGGCAAAGCCCAAAATTTACTCCAAGACACCTTTATGACCGTTTGGGATAAAGCCGAAAGCTACGATGCCAGCAAAGGCCGTTTTTATACTTGGGTATTTAGAATTGCAAGGAACAAAACGTTAAATTTTCTCAGAAAAGTAGAACCTCTCATCCAAACGGATGATTTTAGTGTATATGATAATAAAGAAGAAGCTATTAGTATAGACGCTAAGTATTTAGAACTTAATGGTGCCATAACCACGTTAGAAGAACACCATAAGGAAGCTATAGAACTGGTATATTTTAAAGGCTTAACACATAAGGAAGGACACCAGCAGATGGATGTGCCTCTTGGCACGTTTAAATCTTATGTGCGCCAAGCTTTAAAGCAATTGCGAAAAGCCTATACCAAAACCCTGAGTGTACTTTTACTAATACTAAATGCGCTGTGATGATGGATAAGAAAACGATATTAGATAACGGACTATTAGAGCAATACCTGCTTGGTGAACTCAACGCACAAGAATGCGAACAGATTGAGCAAGTCTTAGCAACTGATACCGAACTAAAAGCGCAGTTTGATGCTATTGAAAAAGATTTTGAAACGCTTGGTTTAGAAAATGCTATTGAGCCACCAAAAGGCATTAAATACCAATTAATACAAGATATTAGAGAAGCCAAAGACACCAAAAACAATAGGAATAACACCAATCTTAAGTATTACTTAGGTATTGCAGCCAGCATAACAGCATTATTAATGCTTGCTAACTTTTGGATGTATAACGAGTTGAGCGACGTAAAACAACAACTACAAACGGTTGAAACCGAAAAAACCGAGTTAAACGATAAACTCAACAACCTCAACAAACAAATAGATGAGGAAATTGCACTATTTAGTACCATAGCACATCCTGATACTGAGCAATATGTCTTAAAAGGCAATACCTTAATGCCAGATGGCAAAGTGGTAAGTTATGTAAACCATAGCACCAAATCTGTGGTGATTAATACCGAGCGATTACCAGATCTCGACGCTGAGCACGACTACCAAATGTGGGCAGACGTAGAAGGCGAAATGATAAATATGGGAGTCATTACCAAAGACCAAAATCTTATGGCAATGAGCTATATAGACCATGCCGAATCTCTAAACATTACCATTGAACCTGCTGGTGGTAACGACCACCCAACTGTATCTCAATTGGTGACTAACGTTTACCTCAACTAGCCTGAAAAAATACGTAGGGTTACGTATAGTTTGTTTTATTGTATTTTTTAATTTTAATGCTTTGAATTAGGCTAGTATTGGTTTTATTCTGCTTAAGTGCTGGGATAAAGTAATATTTTGCTTAGTTAAAACTAGTTGGCTATAATTTAAGAAAGCATATGCAAACAAGAAATGTTCTTCCTCAAGACAACCTCTTTTATTCTGTACTTTTAAGTTTAGATGGAGGAAAATCATATGGTTCTGGCTTCAGAACAAAATATAAGAACCATAATTATCTTGTTACTGCGAGACACGTTCTGTTTACGGAAAACTACGATATAAGAGCTAAAAGCTTAATAATTACTTGCCAAAATAAGAACAATATTGATGAACCTTTAATTTTAGAAATTGATTTAGAAAAAGCATTTTGCAAATACGACAAGATTAATGACGTTGCTATAATTAGACTTGGAGAATTTAAAAAACTAT
This sequence comes from Winogradskyella sp. ABM4_392, assembly GCF_056160445.1. NCBI lineage: Bacteria > Pseudomonadati > Bacteroidota > Flavobacteriia > Flavobacteriales > Flavobacteriaceae > Winogradskyella > Winogradskyella sp. ABM4_392. The sequence goes on along the minus strand of NZ_JBSWXE010000006.1, from coordinate 109,545 downwards.
ATGACAAAGAAACCCCTTTGAAGACAGATAAAACCAAACACAAAAGACCCACAGTTTTAATTGGAGAAGATTATTTAACAGAAATATCTTTACCTGAAAATCTTAGGCTTGTTTCTCTTGACAAAGAAGCGACCAGAGGAATTGACGAAATAAGAATAGGTAATGACGTTTTTTTAATGGGTTATCCAACTTCTCTCGGTATGAGACGGAATGAAGACTTTGATAGTAGCAAACCTTTATTGAGAAAAGGGATAATAGCTGGAGTACATAAAAATAAAAACACATTCATAATTGATTGTCCAACATATTTTGGAAATAGTGGCGGACCAATAGTCGAATACGGAGAAGATGATTATTATAGAATTATTGGAATTGTTTCTAAATATATTCCATTCGTCACGCATTGGCATAGTAGTCGTGAACATATAACTAATACCGAACTGACTAATTCAGGATACACAGTGTGTGTTCCTATTCAAGCCGCATTTGACCTAATAGATAAACAGAATAACTAAAATGAATTGGGACGAATTACATCCTAAAGTGAGACAATTGGCAGAAGAAAGATTTATTAATAAATTTTATGCAGATGCTATTTCTATGACATTAAGAGAAATAAACTCTATAGTCAAGGCAGAAATATTAAACTTAACTGGGACTGAATATGATGGAATAAACTTAATGAGACAAGCATTTGGTTTTCAATACAATAACGGAACACTTAATAGAGATGCGAGGATATTATTCGTACCTGATTTAACAACAGAATCGAGAAGAAACATACAAGATGGATATATGAATATTTTTGTTGGAGCTATGAGTGCAATTAGAAACCCAAAAGCTCACGAAAATATGATTCCGGATGAAACAAAAACAAGGCACCTACTTCAATTATCAAGTTTACTATTTATTAAACTTGAAGAGGCAGGTATACAAATACAAATGGAATAAATAAAAAACTACAGCCAACAATGGCTATAAGTAATTGCTTGTTCTCGCCTACTTCTGAAAATCCTCGCGGATTTTCAACTTGGTGTATACTTGCAGAGTTTAGTACTAACACACGCAACAACTCATAGCCGAGACCGTTGTGCGTCATTTACTAGAACCGAAATTGAACAGTAATCAATGATTAAAAAATGGATTCATAATCTTCTCAGAAAAGAAGAAAGCAATGATATCAATATTGACATTTTTCAAGAAGCCATAATTGATTATCGTCAAGAGGGAAAGGAACTTATGTTTAAACTTGGAGAAAAATATGGTTTAAATATAGAGGTTAAAGAAGACTATGAAAAATTGATATCTAGAAGCAATAAAAATATACCAAGAAGAGGAGAACTTTCGAAAAGATGGAATTATAGTTTTCACGGAGGAGAATGTGGATTCTACAATAAAAAACATCAAAAACAAGTGGAAGTTGTTTTAAGTAATCCGCCTGAATTTGGACATATAGATTCTTGGTTTCTTCTGTCTTATATGCAATCAGTTGATAAATACAAAAGTGAAGTTGCAGAATTGGATTGGCAGAAATTAAAGTTGGTTGTAGAAAAACTATATGTAACTGGTAAAATCAAAAAAGTAGTTGAATAAAATATACAACATACTACTAAATGAACTTCTAATAGGAACAACTGAATTAGAAAAAGCTGATGCACCTATGGGAGTTGTATTTGGACTGATTGAATTTAACGGAATTGAATCGCCTTACGAATTCCTCAAAGAATACTGTTTGAATAAACAAATCGAACTCGCCTCTGATTATCCAGAAGACAAAATGATTTCTACAATGAGTATTCCTGAATTAAAAATCACAAGAGACAATGGAATCGAAATTAAAGGAATTGGAAATCAAATAACAGGAATGGATAATGAAGAATATGAAATATCAATATTCGGAATTCCATATCCATTTTACGAAGAGGAATTTCCTCATCACGTAAAAGAGTATGAAAATATGTTTAATAAAGAATAAAAAACGAACGCACAACAATGGCTAAAAGTAATTGCTTTTTCTCGCCTACTTTCTAAATCACACCAACAAATCCTCCAAAGCTGGTCTTAGATTAGCATACGTAAAATTAAACCCTTTGTTTTCTATTTTTTGTGAGCTCACGCGTTGGCTTTCAAATAAGAGAATATGCATTTCACCAAGTGCCAATTTCATTGCAAATTTTGGGATATTTGGCAATATTAAAGGACGTTGCAATACGCTTGCCGCTATTTTAGTAAGCTCTTTATTGGTCACAGCATTTGGAGCTACACCATTGTAAATGCCTTCTAGTTGGTATTGCAAAACGTGCATAAAAATACTGGCAAGGTCTTGCACGTGTATCCAACTTTGCCATTGCTTGCCATCGCCAAAAGCGGCACCAGCACCAAACTTAATAGGTTTTACAATTTCTGGTAAAGCACCTCCATCTTTAGCTAACACCAAACCTATACGCACCTTGGCTACTTTACAACCTAAGGTTTTAAAACCATCTACAGCAGCTTCCCACTGCTCTACTACGTCTCCTAAAAACGTGTCAGACACTTGTGTTGTATCTTCCTCATAGTAGTTGGTTAAACTTGTTGGATAAATACCTATAGCACTCGCAGAAACCACATGCGCTATCTGGCAATTATGTGCTTTTATTGTATCTTGTAATAGCTGCGCTGTTTTAGTACGGCTTTCTAGGATTTCTTTTTTATAGCTGTCTGTCCAACGCTTTGAGATACTCGCTCCTACCAAATTGATGATTGCAGATACACCTTTAAAACAGTTGTGGTCTATCTCGTTGGTATTAGGATTCCAATAGAAACCTTTGTAATTGGCTTCGGCACTTAATTTAGATTTTGAAGTGGTTAAATAATGGACAGTTATCTCTTGTGCATGACATAGTTTTACAATCTCCTGCCCAATTAATCCTGTTGCTCCTGTTATTAAAACTGTCATTGCTTATTTCTTTTTCTTTAGCTTTTTTTGTTCTTAGCAAAGATACGACATGCTTTAGGGCTTCAACGAGACTTTAATTTGGATTTAACGTTTGGTGTGCTCATTGTCTGTTCGAGTGAATTTTAGATGCGAGAGCAGATAAAATTTGTATCGAGAACCTTTTCAACTCATAAAGCTTCTCGATACGATTGCTTAAGCTTCGGAATCACTCGAAGTGACATAGAGTTCCATTTAGCTCTCTGCGTTCGCTGAATGCTTCGTTGCACGAAGCATTTCCCTCTTACCAGGTGGACCAGGAAGCCGCTCAACTATAAAACCAACAGCTTGCATGGCACGTCGCACACTTCCTTTTGCCGAATAGGTAACCAAAATACCATTGTCTTTTAATGCTCTATACATAATCTTGAAGATGTCTTCTGTCCAAAGTTCTGGCTGTACACGTGCGCCAAACGCATCAAAATAGATAATATCAAATCTATTTTGGTCAGTGATGTCTTTAAAGAATTTTTCTTGCTTTTCGAGCTTGAAATTTGGACTTATAACGTGCTGCTCTTCCCAAGGAATCGTATGCATTTTCTCGAATTCAACATTATGCTGTTTAGAAATTAATTCGACATAATTTAGTTGTTGAATTTCTTCAGTTTTTACAGGATAGGCTTCTACTCCAACATAGTTTATGGATTGCTGAAGTTCTTCAGCTTTTAAAAAGGTAAGAAAGGCATTGAGTCCTGTACCAAAGCCTATTTCTAGAATGTTGATTGGGTGAGATCCTGAATCTAGTTCAGGGTGACATGATTGAAAATAAAAAAGCAAACCATGTTTTATAAACACATGGTTTGCTTCTTGAATAGCACCATGAATGGAATGGTATTGTTCATTCCAATCTTCTATCTGAATGGTTTTAGAACCATCTGATGTGGTGATTATTTTTCGCTTCAATTACTGAATTAAAAGTTTTCTAATCTTCGGTATTGGTCCTGTACATTCGGTTTTATGACAAGCCAAACAATTATTAATGGCTGTATTGTAACGCTCCTTTAATTCAATATTAGATAAAGTATCTACAACCATTTGCTGAGCGGTTATAAAACCATCTACCTTACTATTCCAAACTGCTGTTCTTCCATGACCATTACTCATTTCTGCGGAATGCAGTTTCATAAGATCTAAAGGCATAGACACAGGTGTTTCACCATTGATAATCTGCTGTTTTATTTGCAAATTATAGGCATACATACCATTCATAAGATTTGCCATCTCAGATGGTTGATGCATGATTAACTCTGGCTTTTCCTTTTTATCAGTAGGTTTTGGCTCAGTTTCATTCTTACAATTAAAGCATAAGAATAATACTACTGCAAAAGCAAGAATCTTATTGTTTAAGGAGAACTCCATCAGCTAAGAACTTGTATTCGAATTTAGGCTCAGTTATTGCAGCAATCTCTTCTGCAGATTTGCCTGCATCTTCTGCATAGTGTCTTAATTCGTCTACTGAAGTTTCTTCAACAAAGGCTTTTCCGTTTACGACTACTTCACCCTCAGCATTTAAAGGCATAAAGAAACCGTAATCTTTAAAACGCACCATAACTTCCTTGTCGTTACCCATATCTAAAGTCATCCAACAGCCTTTTTTAGAGCATACTTCGTTGATTTTTCCTGTCATTTTAGCATTGATGGTATCACCTGCTTTTAAGCCTTTGTAATGTTCCATCATACGATCTGACGATAATGCATCTGCATCATTAATTTCCATTCCGAAAGCGGCATAAGCAATCTCTTCTTTTATATCTTCTACCTTGTTTTCAGTGACTTCTTTTTCGTTTTTACAAGACACGATGGCTAAGCTCATTGCTAAGATTACAACTATTTTTTTCATTATTGATTTGTTTAGTATTGTTTATAATAGAACTACAAAATTACGAATTTTAAGATAATATTACCTTTTATTAACCACAATGATTTTGTACTTTTGCACAAATTTAAAACACCTCTTTAATGGTAGAAACTAACCCTAACGAAATCGTTGTAGTAAAGTCAGAAAATTCTAAAATCAACACTGTTGATTTTGACAACTTAACATTTGGGCGTGTATTTACAGACCATATGTTTGTATGCGATTTTGAAGATGGTAAATGGCAAACTCCAAAGATTATGCCTTACCAACCAATGACAATAGAACCTTCTGCGCGTGTGTTTCATTATGGACAAGCAGTATTTGAAGGTATGAAAGCCTATAAAGATGAGGATGGCAAAATATTTTTGTTTAGACCCGAGCAAAATTTTCAAAGAATAAATAAATCTGCTTCTAGACTTGCTATACCAGCATTTCCTGAAAATTACTTCTTTAATGGTTTAGAGACCTTATTGAAAATGGAAAGCGACTGGATAAAACCAGGACTAGGCAACTCATTATATATTAGACCTTTTGTTATTGCTACTGAGCCAGCTATATCTGCTTCACCAGCAGCAACGTATCGTTTTATGATTATTTGTTCGCCAGCAAAGGCTTACTACAATAAACCTGTTCGTGTTTTATTTGCTGAAAAATTTAGTAGATCTGCAGATGGTGGTGTAGGATTTGCAAAAGCAGCTGGTAACTATGCTGCTCAGTTCTACCCAACTGGATTGGCCCAGAAAAAAGGATTTGATCAAATTATATGGACTGATGCTTCTACGCACGAATATCTGGAAGAAGCTGGTACGATGAATATATTCTTTAGAGTTGGTGATAAATTGATTACAGCACCAACAAGCGATAGAATTCTGGATGGTGTAACACGAAAAAGTGTAATACAGCTTGCTGAGGATTTAGGCATAACGTGCGAAGTAAGACCTGTAAGCGTTAAGGAAATTAAAGAAGCTGCTATAGATGGAAGTCTAAAAGAAATATTTGGTGCTGGTACTGCAGCAGTAATTAGTCCAGTTTCAGCATTTGAGCATGCTGATGATGTTTTCGAAATTCCGCAGTTAGACAACTCTTATGCTTCACTATTTAAAAAGACACTTACAAGTATTCAACATAACCTATCGGAAGATAAACATGGTTGGAGACACGAAGTAAAATAATTAAAAAAGCAGCCGATTGGCTGCTTTTTTTTACGACTCTAAAATATCTTTAATATTTGGTTTAAAGTAATTAGGTCCTTTAAGAACCTTACCATCTTCTCTATAAATTGGTTCACCATCTTCACCGAGTTTGCTCATATTACTACGCTGAATTTCTTCAAAAACCTCTTCTATCTTATACTGAAGTCCATGCTCTATAATTGTACCACAAAGAATGTACAGCATATCACCTAGCGCATCTGCAACTTCTACCAAATCATTATCATTAGCAGCTTCGAGATATTCTTCGTTTTCTTCGCGCATAAGTTTGTAGCGCAGCATATTTTTTTCTATTCCTAAATCAGCTTTTGGTGTTTCTCTGTGTCCTATTTTAAAGGCTGTGTGAAATGCTTTTACGGCATTAATTTTATCTTGCATATTGAATAAAAACTAAGGTTGTTATTTTTTCGTATATAGAACAGAGACCATCATTTTTTGATGATTTTGCTCTAATTTTAATTATTTTTGCATAAAAATACACTAATGTTTACTACAGGTCAACTGATTTTTGGGATATTATTTTTTATAGCTTTTGTTATTGCTGTAGCTTACCAATATCGTAAAGATTTAAAAATCCATAAAGCCTATTACAAAGGAACTGTTTGGATTCTTATTGCATTTATTGGCTTTATTGGTATGATTGCCGCAGTGAAGTTTCTTTTAATGTAATTACTCTCATATTTTTCACACTTTTTTAGAGGAGATACACCCTTTCAATTGTTTTATAGGAAAAGGTGCTATGATTTTTCTATACGTGGTTTTGGCTTTAGTCATTTTTAATGGATTGCTTTTGGTCATTAGCTCTAATAATACCGATGATTGTTAGTAAAACTAACTACCATTGATATAGCCAACTACTTTTTTAGTCGTTTGTCCTAATTTTCTTATCAATTCACATTTATTTTTTAACTTATAGACAGAAATATACCCTTTATTGGGTATGTTTTGATGTACTCCTACTTGGCATCTTTGAATCAAGGAATTACAGAATGGAATATAAATTTTATTGTTTTAAAGAACTGAAATATATGCCTCAACCAGAGTCTTCATACTGGTGCTGGGCAGCCTGTCTTTCACAAATGGTGATTGGTCTTAAAGCACCATCAAAATTTGGAAGAACACAATGTGAACTAGTAAGTGAGTACAGGTCTAATTTTATTGATAATCATAGATTTAGTTGTTGTACTACAGACAACACTATACCTGTTGGTTGTGATTTACCTTTGAAGGAAACTGACCTTGTAGAAGTATATGATAAAAGTGGATTTGACACTGAAGAAATTCAAATACTCAATTTAGATGATTTTGAATATATAAAAACTACATTAAAAAAATGCCAATCTCCAATTGTATTAAAAATAAGGATAAACCGTAGTGCTCACATGAACCTTATAACCGGTTACGGTGAAAAAGGTGACTGCAAATATGTCCTTGTTACCGATCCTCAAAATAGCATTGGCGAAACATATTATAAAATGGATGAATTTCGACGAAAAATTATCGTTGAAAGCGCGTGGACTACTGAAGTAAAAGGAGACCATCTAAAGACAGATGTAGCTCTTCAACAAAGTATAAATTTCATTGATGAGTTTATTGAGAAATATCAAAATGATATTTTTGAGTTTTCTAGAGACAACCTTCTGAACAGAGTTATCCTTCTTGATCCTTGGTCATATTTATCACATAATGAACCTTCAAGATTAGCTCAACTTATTAATGATTTACTGAATAAAAATGCTTACGACAAGGAAGAGTTACATGAGGTGTTTAAATTAATTAATGAGAATACCAAACCAAAGAATGACAAAAATGATCGATTAAAAACGTTCTGTTGGCCTTACATTAACAAAACAACTTTTGGTATTAGAGACCTTAATTTTATTGACGAAAATTTATTAAGAAAAAAGATTGACAAAGAAGGAATTAATCTTTCTGTCTTTAATAGAATTAAAAGAGGAGATGCATTCACTGTATTAAAGAATTATGCTATAACAATTCAATTAGAATTAAAAGAAAATATAATATATGTTAAACCTGTGAAATATCCTTTTAATTATTCCTTAAACACAGAATGGCAAAGTTATAACGACTTTATATACTCACTAATCTCCTTACCTACAATCGAATATTTTGCTGAAGACCGGACAAGACCAATAGGTGGATCAGCATTAACTATGTAATCAATAAACCCTAATTATATGGCACACGAAAATTTAAAATTTCCATTAAATCTAAAAAAGAACGATACATGGCAGCCTATTTATGGTGGACAGCACCATGGAACTTTTTATATGATTTATATAATGATTCATAACTATGAAGAAATAGAAGTAGCTAAAGACCAAAAAGCTTATAATTTTGAATGTAGTTTTAGACTTCAAAACTTTAGAGGCGCAATTACAATTGGCTTAAATGATTTCAGAAACCATCAATTTGCAGTTGATGAATCAGATGAAAATACGGAGAACATTTTAAATTTTAATTTAGAAGTAAAACCTTTTAAAAAGAATGATCATCTAAATAATGTTCAAATCCTATTAGAAAAACCAATAGAGTCAGGCCTAATTGCAGTATTTAATGTCTTTATTACTTCACCACCTGATTGTCTTTTCAATCCTAAAGACTTAGATAATTCAACATATATTAATCCATATACACACTTAAGGGATGGAGATCAATACATTGACGTCGCCTTTAGAAGAAATGGATCCGAGGAACAATTCAGACCACCAGAGGATATGGGTTGGGGTAAATATGGATTCTGTATACCTGATGTTTGTATTTTTGAATAAAATTAAAATACATATTTACAAAAGTGTTTTTTTCTTCGTGTTTCCAATTTTATCATTTGGTCAAACAGAGGAAAGCACTTTTTTGCATTTTTGTAATATAGGTAAGTATGAAAAAGCCAAAAATGTATTAAGTGCAATCAAAAATAAAGAATTAGCACTTCAACTAACTAATTATCTTAATGTAATCGAATATGGAAAATTTGATCAGATAGACTTAAACCGCTCGTTAGATTACACCACTGATAAACGCATAATAGCTTTAAATAAAATTAATAAATCATTAAAATTTTATTTAAAAGATGGGAGTGAATTAAAAGCTTATACACTTTTAAAAGAGAGCTTAAACATTTCTGAAAGTATAAATAATAAAGTCTTAATTTGTCTAAACTCTAGATTACTCCTAGAAATCTATAGTAGAACATTGTTTACATTAAATGATATATCATATAAATATGTGATAAATAATTATAAAAAACATGCTGCTAATAATTATGATAAGAAATTAGCAGAATTCTACGACTTTAAAATAACAATGCGATTCTTTTACAAAGACTCAACTGAAGTCTTGACAAAAAAATACAAGCAGATAAATACTCTTTACAAGAATGATTCTTTAACTTTTAACACAGCTAAACTTTATCTCAGTAACTCTGCGTATCACAATAGATTAACACAAAATATTGACAGTAGCTTTTATTATTTGAATAAAGCTAAAGTGTTTTTTGATTCTAAAAAAGGGTATTTTGAAAATGAAAAAAATATAGCCCTAGATGTAAATTTAGCATCCCTATTATTCCAACAAAAAAAGTACAATAAATCCATAGAAGTACTAAGCAAAATTGAAAATAACCAAAATGGCTATATATACCAAATTTTAGACTCGTATGTTAATTTATATAAGTACTATAATTATAATGCCTTGGGTGATTCGATTAATGCATTAAAGTATCACAATAAAGCACTTAGTCAAAGATTGGTTCAGAATCAAACTAAAAATCTGCAATTAGTCTCAGAATATGAAACTAAATATGAAGCGGAAAAAAAAGAAAATGAAAATCTGATTTTAAAAACTGAAAATCTAGAAACCGAAGCCAAGAGAAAACAAAACCAAAACATAGCTATTGGTTTGGGAGGAAGTTTAGTTTTAGGAAGCATCATTGCATTTTTATTGTTTAAAAACACCAAACGCAAACAAAAACTTGCAGAACAAGAAAAAGAAATAGAATCTCAAAAATTAGCAACTGTTTTAAAAGAGCAAGAATTAACTGCTATTGATGCCATGATTGAAGGTCAAGAAAAGGAACGTCAACGCATTGCTAACGATCTGCATGATGATTTAGGTGGATTGATGGCCAACGTAAAGTTGCATTTTAATGCCTTAAAAGATAAAGACTCACCAGAGCTCTTCAATAGAACCAACAACCTTATTGAAGAAGCTTACCAAAAAGTACGTACTGTTGCTCATGCTAAAAACTCTGGCGTTATTGCTAAGCAAGGTTTACTCAAAGCTGTAGAGAACATGGCTGAGAAAATATCTGCTTCTAACAAAATACAAATAGACGTTATTGATCATGGTCTAGATAATCGATTAGAGAATAGTTTAGAATTAACCTTGTTCAGAATTATTCAAGAGCTCATTACCAACGTTATAAAACATGCTGAGGCAACTGAAGTTACGATTCATTTAACTAATCATGACGACACTATAAATATTATGGTCGAAGATAATGGTAAAGGGTTTAATCCAAATCAGGTAACAAAAACTAATAAAGGCATGGGAATTAGCAGTATTGATAAACGCGTAGAACATTTGGATGGGAAACTGACCATTGAGTCTGAAAAAAATAAAGGAACAACTGTAATAATCGATATACCATTATGATACGACTAGCAATTGCAGAAGACCATCAGTCATTAATTGATGGTATAAAACTTCTTTTAGAATACGAAGATGATATTGAGATTGTGGGCACCGCCAACGATGGTGAAGCATTACTAAAATTGGTAAGATTAAAGCAACCTAATGTTGTTATCACTGATATTAGGATGCCTAAAGTCGATGGAATCTCTGCTACCAAAGCGATAAAAAAAGAACTCACTCATACCAAAGTTTTAGGATTTACAATGTTTGATCAACAAGATGCAATTAAACAAATGCTAGATGCTGGCGCTTCTGGCTATCTACTCAAGAATTCACCTTTGGAAGAAGTCCTTAAAGCTGTACGTTCCGTCTATAATGGCGACACCTACTTTGATGCTAACATCAAAGTAGAAGATGATAACAACACCAACAAAAAAGCAAAAGGCAAGCTCACAAAACGTCAAATAGAAATTTTAGCACTTGTCGGTCAAGGGAAAACCTCTCGAGAAATAGCAGACGAATTATTTATTGGTGTACATACTGTAGATACACACCGAAAGAATATGATTCGGATATTAGGTCTACATGGCAAAGGCGAATTAATGCGCTATGCTCTAGAAAAGAAGTATAAATTTTAATTATTCTCTGATCAATAAAAATCTTCTATAATTTCAATAAAAAATCCCCATTAATGGGGATTTTTTTGCTTTAATACGTTTTGTAGGTTTACACTGACTATTAATTCTTGTAACTTATGAAACGATTATTACCCTTAATTTTATTGACATTATGCCTATCATATAATGTGTTCTCACAAAGCTCTGGCAATTTTACTGTTAATGACTTATGCTATAATGCAACGACCAATTGCAACAATACTTTTGACACTTATCAAATTATAATACCTTATGATGGCAAGATTATATTCTCTGGTACTTTATCTAGTTCTAGTACTAATGGTGACCCTGTTGCTTTTACAATAAACGCAAGTATCAATTATACAAATAATGGAGGAACTCCATCAGGCCAGACTGTTGGAGTAGCCCAAAATCAAACTGGATCTAATATTGAGATGGAAACAAACGGTCTACAAGCTGGTATAACAGTAGACGTTAGCATTTCTGCCAATTTAAGTCCTAGTTACTGGACAGCAGCTTATGACATCTCTTATACTGTGGTTCCACCTATGTATAATAATGACTCAGAACCTAATGATGATTATACACAAGCTATAATTACAACTGAGAACAGTTTATACGAAGGCCATGGGCAATTTATACCTGGAGATATTAATAACATAGCAGAAAGTGATGATTGGTACAAACTTACTGTTCCTACTAATGGAACACTAAATATAACTGTTAACCATGATACTGTTATAGAAGATTATTATTCTACATACATACAAATGTATAAGCAAAATAATGATGGTTCTGCAACTTCTGGTATAGGTTATCAAAACAGCAATACTAATGGACTACTTTTAGCTTCAGCATATTGCCTTAAACAGGGAGATGTTGTTTTCCTAAAAATAGCTGGAAATGATAATAGTTATCAAATGTATTGGAATATGCAAGAACCTCTTGGATATATTGACAACGAACCAAATGACTTAGACTATCAGGCATTAACTATAAATTTAAATGAGACCAAATATGGCAATATTGGCCATGGTATTACACCAGATGCTAATGGACAAGCATTAGACGATGATGCTGATTGGTATAAATTTATAGTAGCTGAATCAGGTGATGCTACTATAACCCTAAATGCATCTCAAACTTATGTAAGAATACTAGAAGCTTTTTTTGAAAATTTAGACGGAAGTTTATCACCTACCTATTTCACAAATAATGGTACTGACCCAAACTATGATTTTTACTGTATTACAGAAGGAACCTATTATATTAAGGTTGAAGACACCACAAATTCACCTATAGGTAGTGGATTCACAAATGGTGGAAGTTGTCAAGAGTGTTGTAGTACATACTCTATTTCTTATACGTTTTCTAATGGCGCAACAAATGGTAGTGATGAATACGAACCTAATAATGATATAGGTACTGCAGAATACTTACCGTTTGATAGCAATTTTAATGGCCAAATCGGATACAATATTATAAATCAAATAGATAATATTGATTACTACGAAATACAAACTGACTATAATGGTGCATTAGAAATCAGCTTTAGCGAACCCTTTATAGGTACAGTTTATTTCTATTATTATGAAGGTATCCCTATTTCCGTTGGCAATATTAACACCAACTCTGATGGAGAAGTTACATCTGTAAGTGTCCCTTGCGCTGCTGAAGGAGAGACATATTATCTTTCGCTTTATTCAGCATCTTGTACATCATACCAATTGTATGCAACAAATACTTATTCGGGTGTAAATGGAGAATTGGAACCTAACAACACAACTAATGACTCTCAAACTTTAGATGAGTACGACAATGTATTTGGACAGGTAGGTTATGGAAACGGTTCTAGTCTTGATAATTACGATTATTATGATATTCCTATTTCAAACTCAACACCTATTGAGTTTTATTTTGACCTATATGGTGATTCTACAGTAGAATTGAGAAACGATTATTCTATGCTTACGAGTATTACTCAAGATCAAAACTCTGGATCAATTACATCACTCACTTATAACAATATTGAATCTAGCTCAAACTATTTCTTAAGAATAACTGGCAATAGTTGTACAGATTATGATTTGTACGGATGGAATCAAAATTTTACAGCGGAAAATGACACAGAACCAAACAATTCGCTATTTGAGGCAACAGAAATCAATTTTAACCAAGACTATGCAGGAAGACTAAGTTACTATAGCTCTGGCAGTGATACTGAGGATTATTATAGTTTCACACTATCTCAAAATGATGATGTAGAATTTCAATTAAATGCCTTTGAAGGATTAAATAATAATGCATCATTAACTGTATATGATGCTGTAAATAGCAATCAAGTTTTTCAACTTAATCATGATGGTACTAATTCTTCAAGAACAACTAATACGGTTAACCTTAATGCTGGCAACTACTATTTCATTATCACAGGAACGGACCAAACCGGATCTTACGATTTTAGAGTTACACCTCAAAACACATTGAGCATAAATAATTTTATTGATATTACTGCATCCATTTTCCCAAATCCAGCAAAAGATGAAATCAAAATAAATCTTAACAATCATCATGAAGACATAAGTGCTTCTATAGTAGATATAACTGGTAAGTCGGTACAAACTTTTGATGTCAATTCAAGTGAAACCCATGTAAATATTACTTCTTTAGAAAGAGGCCTATATTTTATGGTATTAAAAATCGGTAACTCAACAATTACAAAACGCTTCATAAAACATTAGTTAGTTGTTAATTAAGATAGTTAGGTTGCTATGAACTTTAGGGAAAAGACTATTAACCAGCTATCAATAAAAATCCCCTTTAAAGGGGATTTTTTTATGTGCTCAACATATATATTTTTAATGTATGTATTATCCATCCAAAACCGCTAAAAATCAGCTATTAAAACTAATTTCTACTATTGATAATGAAGAGAAAAAATTAACCACTAATGAACTTATTGAAGTGTTGGAAAACATAAAATGTATCTGTAAAAGTCCTGAGATTGTTTCAGCACTTACAAACTCTATAAAATTAAAATTCAATAATAGTTTACACAGCAGGAACAACCTCACTAATCGCGAAAGACAAGTTGTACTACTAATAGGTGAAGGCTTACCAAATAAAAATATTGCTCAAGAACTTAATCTCAGCAAATCAACCATAGAAACACACCGTAAAAACATTAGAAAAAAACTAAAGCTTAAAGGAAAAGATAGCCTTATTGTTTTTGCTATTATCTACAAATTACAACAACTCGATAATATTGAATCTTAAAAATTAAACGCTATGATTATTCTTCTCATTCTATTAAGTATTAATTCTCTGCTTTTAAAGTATAGCACAAACAAAAAGCAGCCTAAATAGGCTGCTTTTCAAAATTATTCTAAAAAATTTTAGTTTAGTTGACCTCAGGTAAGAAACTGAACGTTTTACTATACTCTAACATTTGTTCTGGGAAACCAACTGGCTGTGTTACTTTAATTGCTGTAATTTCACCATTTTCATCCATCTCAGGTACTAAAACTGGGTTTACAAAACCACTGTAAGGTGCAGATGTAAATTGCTTGTTACGCTCTAAAACCTCAGCGTGAATTGCTTGATCTACCTTAACACCATAACCTTCTACTAAAGCTTCAACAGCTGCGTAGTCGCCTTCGGACTTTATACGTTGTGTTTCTCTTAATAATTGACCGAATAACTCGTGTAACTTATCGTAATCATTAATATTAAAATAGGTTTTACCATCTCTGGTTACTTTTTCAATCACGTTGTCTGCTTTTCCTTTTTCATAAGCCCAAGCAGAAACCCATTGACGATTACGCATATGTGCTTCTTCTACATCGTCACCTAAGTTCAAACGAATTAACTGCGTCATTAAACCATTTCTTATGTAACCATCGTAAGCTGCTTTTCCTACAGATTTCCAATCGTCAACTAAGCCTAATTCTTGCAATTTAGAATCGTATAAATAGTAAAGTCCAACCAAATCTGCACGACCTTCTTCTAAAGTAGATGCATAATTCTTCAAAGTTTCTTTAGTTTCACCTACTCCAGGATTTAACTGTCCTGATGCGTGACCAATAACTTCGTGCAAAGCAGTATGAAGTTTATCAGCTAACTGACCATACTTTTCTTCAAGTTGTAATTCTTCCTCATCGTGTACAAACTCTTTTAAACGACCTGTACTACCAGCATTATTGTAAGCATTAATAATGTTTCCTAGCGAAACTGACTTACTTCCTACTTCCTTTCTAATCCAGTTGGCATTTGGTAAATTAACACCAATTGGTGTGCTTGGAGATGCATCACCAGCTTCACCAGCGACAGTTACCACTTTGTAAGTTACACCTACAACGTTTTTCTTTTTGTGCTCGTCCATTAATGGCGAATTATCCTCAAACCATTGAGCGTTATCAGATAAAACTTTCATCTTTTTAGACATATCAAAATCATTGATTTGTACAATAGTTTCGTAAGAACCTCTGTAACCTAACGGATCGTTGTACACTTCAATAAAACTATTGATGTAATCTACGTTTCCTTCAGTAGCAGCTGTCCAAGCCACATTGTAATCGTCCCAAGTTTGTAAATCACCTGTTTTGTAATACTGAATTAATAAACCGATAGCATCGTCTTGTGCCTTGTTTTCTGCAACATCTTGTGCCTTTTCTAACCACTTTACAATTTCATCGATTGCAGAACCGTAAAGTCCACCAGATTTGTAAACGCGCTCTTTTAAAACACCATTTTCTTTTACTAATTGAGAGTTTAATCCATAAGACAAAGGTTGATCTGGATTTGGTGATTTTTTAGCTGCATAGAATTTTTCTACATCTGCATTAGTAACATTTGGTCCGTAGAAATTTACAGCAGATAATGCAACGTTATCCACACCTTTTGCCTGATTTACTTTCTTAGTATCCTTATCATTAAAAATAACATCAAAAGCTTCACCATCTAACTTTGTGTTGGTTGCCAAGAATAATTCGCTTAAGTAATCCTTAGAAAATTCCGGTTTTAATTTGTCATTAGAATAGTGATGATGAATACCATTACTAAACCATACACGCTTTAAATACGTTTCAAAAGCACTCCAGTCTTTAGAATTTTTATCACCAGAATAAGTCGTGTAAACATTTTCTAAAGCTTTACGGATTTTAAGGTTGTGTCTGTAGTTTTGATCCCACATAATATCACGACCAGCTAAACCAGCTTGCGTTAAATAGTACACTAATTTTTGTTCTTTTAAGCTCAAATTTTCCCATCCAGGAATTTGATAACGTAAGATTTTTATGTCCGCAAATTGCTCAACATTAAAATCAAACTTATCTGCTACTTTTTCTGTAGTATCTTCCTTCACAGGTTCTTTACTGTCATTTTTACAAGACCAGGCAAAAACCACTATTAGGCAGATTACAAATATTGATTTAAGTTTCATATTTAAGTTAGTTTTTTTGAATTCTCACAAATGTAACACTTATAAGACAAATTACTATCTTTGGATAACTACTAAATCATACTAAAAATGAAAGCTCTTAAGTATATTCTGTTGCTGTTGCTCATACTTGTTATTGGATTTTCAATTTACATTGCAGTACAGCCAAACTCATTTGAGGTCACTAGGACTAGAAATATAAAAGCACCACAAGCCGTACTCTACAATAAAATTATAGATTTTGAAACTTGGGAAGATTGGTCCTCTTGGGTTGAATCAGATCCTGAAATGACACTTACTATTCCAGAAAATCATGTTGGTGTTGGTGGTTCATACTCTTGGGAAGATAAAGATGGTGTCGGTACAATGACAACGGTAGCTGCCAATCCACACAATTCTATAACTCAAGAAATGCAATTTGCAGAATTCCCTAAATCTGATGTTTCTTGGAAGCTAGATACCAAAGAGGACGGTTCTACAGATGTTACTTGGAATATCTCTGGAAAAGACCTACCGTTTGTGTTTAAATTATTTTCGACTTTAATGGGTGGAATGGAAAAGCAAATTGGTCCACATTACGAAAGAAGTTTAGAAAAGCTAGATAGTATTGTACAAGATGACATGAAACAATTTGAAGTGACCATAAATGGTGTCACTGAATATGGTGGTGGGTATTATTTATACAAAACTACCAATGCTAATTCACAAAACATTAGTGCTAAAATGGGCGAGAATTTTGGTGCAATTATGATGTTTATGGGTAAAAATGACATCAAACAATCTGGAATGCCACTAACGGTTTACAATGATATGAGCTCTGCTGATGTGATAATGAGTAATGGAATTCCTGTTAAAGAAAAAATTACATTACCAGAAGGTTCTGATGTGTCTATTAATTTCATTCCAAATATTAAGGTTTTAAAAACGACCTTGAAAGGTAATTATACCAATCTTAGTAAAGCTTGGGAAGAAACTATGGCTTACTTGGTTAAAAACAATTTAGAACAATCGGAAGAAAAGCCTTTTGAAATTTACACCACTGACCCTGGGAATTATCCTAATCCTGCGGATTGGGTTACCGAAATCTACATTCCGATAAAATAGATGAAGCAACTCATTCTTGTTTTTATTGGTGGTGGATTTGGTAGTACGCTTCGTTACCTCATCGGAAAATGGTTAAACAGCAGTGAAACTGGAATTCCTTACGGAACCTTTGCTGCCAATATTTTAGGTAGTTTATTAATAGGTTTAATTTTAGGGCTTGCTGCCAAAAACGATAGTCTTACACAAAATCAAACCTTGCTACTTGCAACCGGTTTTTGTGGTGGTTTTACCACGTTTTCAACCTTTGCCTATGAGAATCATGTTTTTCTAAAATCTGGTGATTTTATGAACTTTGCCATTTATACCATTGCTAGTTTTATCGTTGGATTTTTAGCTGTGTTCTTGGGATTGTATTTGGTTAAGTAGTATTTAGTTGCTAGTAGATAGTGTTTAGTTAAGAGTTTGAAGTGTGATTACTCATTTCTCATACACAATTAAACAGTTCAACGATTCGACAGATAAACATCTAACAAAACTACTTCTTAAACGCCTTTACTCCTGCTTCAACTTTTAAGGGCAAATAATTTTCTCTTGGCACTATTGGGCAAGAGTACTTTTCATTATATGTACAATAAGGATTATAAGCTTTGTTGAAATCTATTTCTATTTCATTTCCTTCTGGGATTCTTAAATCAATATAGCGTCCTCCACCATAAGTTGTGTCTCCATTTGTATCGTCTAAGAACGGTAAAAACAAATAATCTTCATAACCTTCAGTAGTCATTAATTCCTTACCTTGATACACATTTAGTTGAAAACTCTGTCCTTTCAACTCAAACGTTAAAACACCAAACACACGCTCTTCAGATTCTCTACTCGTGGTGGTTTTCATTTTAAACCACTTTGTATCAGTTGTTCTCTTCAATACGGCTTTCACAACAAAAGTGCTATCAAATTTGAAAAAATCTAAACCTTCAAAATTCTTTAAATCCTTAGATTTTAATGGCGATTTTGAAGCATCTTTAAAATCAGCATTCATTTCTTTTTGCCATTCGGTTTCACCTTTTACAGCAGTTTTTTCTTGTGCGCATCCAAAATAGAATGCCAAAGTAAAGATGACTAAGAGTTTTTTCATTTTAGATTTTTTTGATTTTCAAAAATACAACTTATCAAATTTTATTGTAGCTTTGGGTCAAGTTATTAGAAAATAATATGTTACAAGTCAATAGATATACAAAACAAACCTGTGCGATTTCTTCGGAAGTCATTCGGACGTATTATCTATTGTAGCTATTCCTATATACTATTAAACAATATTTAAAAGTCCGACGATACCGTCGGACTTTTTATTTTTATAACAATCAATCAAAATGAAAAAACTTTACACTAATTATATTGAATCCTTCACTGGATTGTCTAAAGAGATTTGGTATATCTCTTTGATTTCGCTTATTAATAGAGCTGGGACAATGATTATTCCTTTTCTATCGCTATACCTTACCGATAACTTAGATTTTAGTAAAGATGATGCTGGCTGGATTTTGGCCTTTTTTGGTATTGGATCTGCTATTGGAGGATGGCTTGGTGGTAAGCTCACAGACCTCTTTGGGTTTTACAAAGTAATGGTCTTTAGCCTATTTGTAACAGGATTTAGCTTTATTGGGCTTCAGTTTATCTCATCATTTTGGGGCTTATGCTTTGCAATACTTTTTATAATGTCTATAGCAGATAGCTTTAGACCTGCTATTTATGTATCAATAAAAGCTTATAGTACGCCTGAAAACCAAACTAGAGCAATTGGTCTTATTCGTTTGGCAATTAATGCTGGTATGGCTATTGGTCCTACAGCTGCAGGTTTAATTATTGTAAGTCAAGGCTACAATTTATTATTCTGGATAGATGGTATTACTTGTATTTCTGCCATTATTCTCTTTAAATATTTAGTGAAAGAACCTGAGAAAAAGATTGCTAAGGTTACAGAAGATGTCATCACTAAAGCTAAAAACATTGTTTATAGTGATACGACGTATTGGGTTTTTATTGCCATTTGTTTCTTTATGGGAATGACATTTTTTCAACTCGTAGTTACAATGCCTTTGTATTACAAAGAAGTTTTTAGTTTAAATGAATTTCAAATCAGTCTGTTTTGGATTATTAATGTTGGACTTATTATTTTACTTGAGATGCCTTTTTTAAATTTTCTCGAAAAACAACTAATACCTGTAACCAAACATATTTTAACAGCATCACTTTTAATGAGTTTAGGCTTTTATTTACTATTCCAAAACTTTTGGTTTGGTATTTTAATAATTAATATGATTTTGTTAACCGTAGGCGAAATGTTAGGTTTTCCTTACACCAATAGATTTGCACTAAGCAGAGCAAGAGAAGGCTTCGAAGGTAGTTATATAGCATTGTATGCTATTGCATTTTCTGTATCTCATATTTTTAGTTCAAAAATTGGTTTAACCATTGTTGAAAATTATGGTTACCAAATCAATTGGTTAGTTACTGGGACGTATGGATTCATAGCCGTAATTTTGTCGTACTGGCTAATTAATAGAGTGAAACTTAAATTATGACCAAAGATTTAGACATCATAATCATTGGCGCAGGACCTATTGGAATTGCCTGCGCCTTAGAATGTAAAAAACATAACTGGAACTACGCTGTCATTGAAAAAGGTGCATTAACCAATTCACTTTTTAATTATCCTTTGAATATGACATTTTTTTCAACTTCTGAAAAGCTGGAAATTGATCATATTCCTTTTATAAGCAACAATCCTAAACCAACCAGAAATGAAGCTTTAGAATACTACCGAAGAGTGACAACTTCAAATCAATTGAATATTAAATTGTATGAAGAAGTAGCAACTATTAACAAGATTGAACATCATTTTGAAGTCGCTACCAGCAAAAGCCATTACAAAGCAAAAAAAGTCATTATAGCCACCGGGTTTTATGACATACCAAACTTGCTGAATGTACCTGGCGAAGATTTGCCAAAAGTGTTTCATTATTACAAGGAAGCACATCCTTTTACTTTGCAAAATATTGCAGTTGTTGGTGCCAGTAATTCGTCCGTAGATGCTGCTTTAGAAATATACCGTAAAGGTGGAAATGTTACAATGATTGTTCGTGGCGAAAGTATTGGTGAGCGTGTAAAATATTGGGTAAGACCAGATATTCTCAACCGTATTGAAGAGGGCAGCATTAAAGCCTATTTTAATTCTGAAATTATTAAAATTGAAGAACACCAAATTGGTGTTAAAACACCTGATGGCGAAATCATTTTACCAAACGATTATGTTGTAGCTTTAACAGGTTACCAACCCAATTTTAAGTTTTTGAATAAAGCAGGAATTGAATTTTCTAAAGACGAACGTCATATTCCCTTCTACGACGACAAAACAATGGAATCTAATATAAAAGGGTTGTATCTCGCAGGTGTAATTTGTGGCGGAATGGAAACACACAAATGGTTTATTGAAAACTCTCGCATTCACGCTAAAATGATTGCAGAAGATATCGCTAATACTATTGAATAATTTGGAATTATGAATTTAAACCAAGTGACCATACCATCGCAAGATGTTGTAAAATCTGTTGAATTTTATAAAACTCTCGGACTGCAACTCATTGTTGATGCTGCACCACGATATGTTAGATTTTTATGTCCTGATGGTGATGCAACGTTTTCAATTCATAAAGTTGAAAAGCTATCTAACGATAATCAAACCATCATTTATTTTGAAGTTGATAACCTCACCCAAACTGTATATATGCTCAAACAAAAAGGTATCGTTTTCGACACAGAAATTACCACTCAATCTTGGTTATGGACTGAAATAAAATTGAAAGACCCAGACCAAAATCCAATCATTATTTACACAGCTGGAGAGGATAGAAAAAATCCGCCTTGGCGGATTTAATTCTATATGTATTAACTCAATATTATTTAGGTTCTAATTTCGTCTCAAGAAACTCAATTAACAATTTTAAAGCCCAAATAATTAACTTTATAACCCATCTAGGAATAGCCATCTGAACAATGTCATTCTTATTTTCATTTGACTTAGTATCTTTTTCTTGATTAATGACGTCACTAATCTTTTTTAATAATTCTGTATTTTCCATTGTATTTCAATTTTTGGTTTACCTACTCTTTTTTTAATGGCTTTTCGGTTTACTCCATATTCTTTTTTTAACAACAACTGGTTTTAAAAGCTGCAAATTCAACAACTACCCTACCTGCATCTCCGCCTCTTGGACGCTGAAGCTTTATATCTAATTGACTTGTTGGCACTTTATTGGCTTCACAATCAAGAATTATTTGTACACCTTGTTCACTTGGTTCTAAATCAGAACCAACATCTGATGCTCCATCTAAACCATTTCCCCATTCTAATGCGTCTGCCCTCAATAAAACTGGAAATTTTTCACCCTCCATAACCTTAAAAACTCCTATTTTTTGATTTAGGTTTATCCAACCATGTTTAGGATGAACTTTTAAAGTTGTTCCCAAGCCTGGTGCAACAGCAGATTGTTGGTTGGCGTATCCCATTAGTATTAATCCACCTTCAGGATTCCAATCACTATTGTGTGTTAACCAACATCTAGTTATGTACACTTCAAAACGGCACTTCTTACATTTATCTTCCTTTTCTAGTATGATATATCCAGTATCTTTACTTTTCCCTTCACAGCAACTAGAAATATTCACGATGTTACCTTCATTATCCCTTGGGCAACAAGGTTTTTGATCTTTTTGATTATCCATAATTTTAAATTTTTAATCTTGCCTACTCTATCCACTTTTCGGCTTCCGTGTTTTTACATTACAAAGTTGAAGACATTGACTATTTAAATTGAGGAGCCAATAACCTTATTATGGATGTTTGATGTACGGAAAATATTTGGGTGTTTTAACCTTAAGAGTTAAGGTTATTGACCTATGATCGAAAAAAACAATTTGTCTTTACTTTGTACGAGATATTAAAACGTATTTTTAAATAACTTAAAATCAATACTATGAAAACACATTTTTTACCCTTGGCACTTTTCGGAATAATTATTTTATCTTTAAATAGTTGTACTTTTTTTGATGGGAAAGGAAGCGGGACAAGCAATAACGCTCTATGTTTGAATTATGAAAACTCTCCTAAAAGTCAACTTGAAGTTGGTTTAGTCCATGAAATGACTGATCTATACCAAAAACAAGCTAGATTGAATCAAGACAGTATAATGGCTATAAGGTTTGATATTCAGACTCTAAAAAAATTCATCTATCATATTGAGATGGAAGGAAAAAAACAAAATGTATCAAATCAAGATTTAGGTATAAGAATATATTATGCTCGTTATCCGAAAAAAGCAACATGGAGTCCGGGTGCTAATTATGGGAATGATTTATCTGGCTTTTTAGGCGATTCAATAACTGAACAGTATGAAATGAATCACACTTTAGTAATGATACCAACTATTAAAAAAGGGAATACTCAATATGATTACAACCCATTAGACAGCACTACTTATGATTTAGGTTTAACTCATGCTTACGATCAATTAATTGACGGACATAATTCAAGACTAATTATGGCTCTTACACCTTCTGTTTCTGGAAATCTAAGACAAAACCACGGACAAATGTATCCTCCTTACCCAGAAGACGGAATGACTTTTAACTAAACAAGATGGAGGAAGTTCATTTGACACTAAATAATACTCTTGTTTTTATTCAACTCATTGCAGCAATAACAGGAGTATTTTATTTTAATAAAATTAAGGATAGTAACTGGAAATGGTTTTCAATTTACCTCATCATAGTTTTCTGTCAAGAATGTTTTTGGAAGTTTAACGTTACTTATAGTAGAGAGGGTAAGTTTATCTATTATACATATGTAGGAGTTACTATTGAATACTTATTTTTTTATTGGCTTTACGCCTATAAATCACAAAAAAGAAAGAAATTATTTATACTAGTTACTCTAATATATATATTCACTTTAAGTATTTCAACATTCTTTTTTAGTGTATATGAAATTCACTCAATAAGTATAAACATGGGTTCTATTTTTCTTATTTGCCTGATCATTTTAGAGTTCATCAAACAAATAAAATCTGATGATATTCTTAAATTTAAGGAGAATAAAATGTTTTATATCAATCTTGGTCTAATTCTTTTTTATGTTGGAAGTTATCCGTTTCATGTATTTGGGAAAGAGCTTTATGAGAATTACAGGTATATATGGAATGGATACAATACTTATTTTTTAGCTACTAATTGTTTAATGTACATGTTATTTACTACATCTTTTATATGGGGCAAGACACATTAATATTAACCTTAGTTCTATTCAATATTTTTTTCACAGCTTTTATTACTGGCATTATATTATTCATTAAAGAATACCGCAAAAAGAAAAAAGTACATCTAAAGGAATTAGAAACAATAGATCTTTTGCACAAAGAAGAACTCCTAAAAACCCAAAACGAAATTCAAAAAGAAACTATGCAGCATATAGGTAAGGAAATACATGATAATGTTGGGCAAAAACTAACATTGTCTAGTATCTATTTACAACAGCTTGTTTTTGAAAATAAGTTCCCACAATTGAACACAACCATTAATAACATTAATGATATCATCAATGAATCTCTCAGCGAGTTAAGACAATTATCTAAATCCCTAACAGATGATGCTATTAAAGATAGTTCGCTGGTAGATTTGATTTCTCAGGAATCTACACGAGTGAATCAACTTGAAACTTGTAAAATAAAATTTAAAAATAGTCTTACTACTAATATCACTTCATACAAAACAAAAAGCATCTTACTAAGGATTGTGCAAGAGTTTATTCAGAATAGCCTTAAACATTCCAATTGTAAAATAATTTCTATTGATCTTTTAAATAATGAAAATACCTTAACCCTTTTATTAAGTGACGATGGAAAAGGGTTTGACATTAATACTATAGAATCCAGTGGCATAGGATTAAAAAATATTGATAAGAGGATTAAAATACTTAATGGATCTTCAATATTGCAAAGCGACAAAACTGGGACTGAACTAACTGTAAATATTCCTATTCTATGAAACATAGCATTGCCATAGTGGATGACCATATCTTAATTGCTAATGCTTTAAAAAGCATAATCTCTAATTTTAAAAATTTTGATGTTATCCATATTAGCGAGAACGGTGTAGATTTTCAAAAGAAACTAAAGTCAAAACCTATTATACCTAATATTGTGCTACTAGATATCAGTATGCCAATAATGGATGGTTTTGAAACTGCCCAATGGATTAAAGAAAATCATCCTGAGATAAAAATTATGACTTTAAGTATGCAAGATGACGAGCATAGTCTAATAAAAATGATTAAAAATGGAGCTAAAGGCTATATGCTTAAAAATACCCAACCGCTTGAGTTGGAAAAAGGCTTAAATACATTAGTAGAAAAAGGACATTTTTTTCCAGATTGGGCTTCTAGCAAAATATTAACTTCAATAAGTGAAAATACTATAAACTCAAATCTAAAAAATAATCTTTCAGATAGAGAAATAGAGTTTTTAAAGTATACTACAACAGAAATGACATATAAAGAAATAGCAGAGAAAATGTTCTGTAGTCCAAGAACAGTAGAAAATTATAGAGATAGTCTATTTGAAAAACTAGAATTGAAATCTCGAGTAGGTTTAGCTGTTTATGCTCTTAAAAATGGATACTCAGATTAACCCAAACTATTTCAAAGGCTTCACTTCACTATGCTTTATAACGTGTGAGAGTACAATTTGTGTCTTTGTCTCACCATAGGTAATCAATTGGTCAATGAAAGATTCTAAATGTTTTTGATTTTTTAAAACCACTTCCATTACAATGTTTTCGTTTCCAGTAATTCGGTAACAATTGATAACTTCATCATAAGTCTTTACCTTTTCTAAAAATGGTCTCAACATTCCCATAAAGGCTCTAATTGTTATTAAAGCTTTGAGTTGATATCCTGCTGCAAAAGGTGAAACGAACGTGGTATAGCCTTGAATAATTTCAGCATCTTCCATCTTTTTAATACGTTCACTTACAGCAGGTGAGCTTATACCTACCCGCCTTCCAATCTCTGCATTAGACATGCGCGCATTCTGCTGCAAACACTTTAAAATCTTCCAATTTAAATTATCTATACTCATTTAAAGAAAACAATATTAAATAATATAATTATTAAAGCTAATATACCATTTAACTTTAATAATTAAAGTTAAATTTCATTATTCCTCAGTAATTTCGTAACAATTGCTATTGAAAATATGAACTACAACCTACCATCGCATCTATCGGATTTGCCTGTGTATCAAAAGGCAATGGATATTATTATGCTATCTCGAAGTATATCTACCTATATAAATCACGATTTATCTTACTTGAATGAGGATGGTACAGAAGATAACGACATTTATTTCTCAGGTGATATAGTTCAGCAATCATCTAATCTTGCACCAGAAATCATTAATGCAGAACGCGAACGTTATTCTGATAAAAAACATAAACACTTAGAAAGCCTAGAACGTCTTACAAGCAAACTATATAGTAACTGTAGACGTTTAGAGCGTTCTAAAAGTAATGGTAAAGATTATTTACCGCTTTTACGTGGTGAAATAAGAACTTTTAGAAAGCTAAAGCGCAATTGGATGTTAACGCTTTAAAGAGCTTTTATTTTCTTTGATTATTGCTCAATTCTATATCTTTAATAATGTCAATCATAATGTCGAAGATTAGTCTGAAACTTTTAAAATCAACTTTTTTATAGTTTTCATTATTATTCATTATGTTGGTAGCAAAATCTTTTTTAGATAGAGCTAAACTCTCTTGTTTTTCGTTTCTAACGTCATTATCTATAATTCCCTCTACTGCGCCAAGTTTTTTTCTTCCAAGATGACATCTAATTTTATTATCATCTAGCTTAATTCCACTTTCAGAATCGAATTCATTACTCAAAAACAACCTCCTTCCTAAAGTATCTTTTATCTTTAAATCTGAATCCTTATAATAATGTTCAATACAATTTTTATTTATTCTTCTATGAGATGGCTTTGGTAAGTAAAATGTATAAACCCTATTATCAAAATTATTATACTTTTTCTCTTTTATTGGAATAAACTCCCCCAAATTTCCAATATTATCAGAATCAAAAACCCCTATTATTGGTATTGTTCTACCTGAAACTAAATGAGCTCTTAATAGTTCTTTCAACTTGCTGTCACCTACAGAAAAATTAGGATTATATTCAACTATCTTAATTGCCTTTTTAAGATTTACATATTTATAGTCAGTAACAAAATAATCTAATGCTCTTTTTAGATGCATCCAGTCAGTATTTCCTTCTGTGAATACTAAGATTTTCTCACCTTGATAAGACAAATAATTTTGTAAATTTTTATTTGGGGACAGTCTTTGAAAAATAGCTAAATATTTTTTAAATATTTGATCATCCTTACCTCGTATATCTGATAAAAACAGTAGTTTACCCTCAATTATTTTAACAAATAATCTACTTGACTTAGAATCGTATCTTTTAGTTGAGTATTTTTCAAAATGTTCTTTGGCTGCTTTATCAAGACCGAATTTATCCCAAGCATATAGCATTGCTCTTAATTGCTTTATATACTTTCTTTTAACATTTAATTTCTTATTGACGGTCAAACCTGTAACATATTGGTTTTCAAACCACTTTCGTAAAGATGATTTAGATGCGTTTATAGTAAAACCATTTTTATTGATAATATTCAAAACATCTGAATTAATCTCAACAACGTCATTTCTAATAACAGCAATAGATTTTGGAAAACGATTCAAGTTTGTCGAAATTGTTATATCATCTGCATATCTCGAATAATAACATCTATTCTTTTTCGATAATTTTAGTATCTCGTTGTCAAGATTCCTACATATAAAATTTGATAATATAGGTGAAGTTGGGCTTCCTTGAGGAAGTTCATTATTATGGCAACATAACTGCGCTAAAATGTTTGCTACCTCAATATTAAATTTAAAGGGATACGATGTAAAAACACCTCGTATTCTGCCAAAATTAATAGAAGGAAAAAAATCTTCTAAATCTATATTTAAAATATTCTTCTGACCAACGTGTATATTAGCATTTGTTCTTATACCTTTATTTTTAAGATAACTATGAACTTGTCTTTTTGGCTTATAATGCTCTGTTATTTCGTTAGCTAGTACGTATTGAATTGATTTTAATGATGGAATTGGCGATAGAATTCTTCTTTCTTTTCCATTCCTTTTTTTTATGAAAAACTCATTATATTTTGAGTCTACTTTATAAGCATTAAATAAGAGTTTTTCCAAACTGATATCTAAAAAAGAAGCTAAATCTTGTCGGCTATTTATGTCTAAGAAAGATTGACTCATATATATAAAAAGTGCTCATAGCCATTCTACTTTAGCTGAATTGATTTAAGCCAAATTTGTTTATTATAGACTTTTTGTTTGTCTACTTTGTTTTTATTGTTTTTAATAATTTCAATATCTACTTAACAAAGTGTTCTTGTAAAGTATACCACTCCGTAACTGCTGCCGGATCGCAAGCAAAATCAATAAAACTATGAGCACAATAATTGAGCATAAAGCTAATAAAACTCTATTAATGAGACATATAAAAATTAAAAATAATCTACATATTCCTGCGATACTGTCCGCCAACTTCGAATAAGGCATTGGTAATCTGTCCTAAACTACACACTTTACAGACTTCCATTAAAGCTTCAAAAATGTTCTGATTATTAATAGCCTTGTTCTGTAAATCTTTTAATAATTCGGTTGTATTAGTTGCTTTATGTAAATTTTGAAGCGTTTTAATTTGATCTTCTTTTTCCTCTTCCGTTGCTCTAATTACTTCCGCAGGTTGTACTGTTGGCGAACCTTTACTGCTTAAGAATGTGTTTACACCAATAATTGGAAATTCGCCATTGTGCTTTAGGGTTTCGTAGTACAAGCTTTCTTCCTGAATTTTACTACGTTGATACATCGTTTCCATAGCACCTAGTACACCACCACGTTCTGTGATTCTGTCAAACTCAGTCAATACAGCTTCTTCTACTAAATCGGTTAATTCTTCAATAATGAAAGAGCCTTGTATTGGGTTTTCATTCTTAGCCAAACCTAATTCTTTATTGATGATTAACTGAATTGCCATTGCACGACGCACAGATTCTTCCGTAGGTGTTGTAATAGCTTCGTCATACGCATTTGTATGTAACGAATTACAGTTGTCGTAAATAGCATACAATGCCTGAAGCGTAGTTCTGATATCGTTGAAATCAATTTCCTGAGCGTGTAAACTACGACCAGATGTTTGAATGTGATACTTCAACATTTGTGCTCTTGGATTGGCACCATATTTATGCTTTAACGCTTTTGCCCAAATTTTACGTGCTACACGACCAATAACTGCATATTCAGGATCGATACCATTTGAGAAGAAGAATGATAAATTCGGACCGAATTTATTGATGTCCATTCCTCGACTTAAGTAGTATTCTACATAGGTAAATCCATTAGCCAACGTAAACGCTAACTGCGAAATTGGATTAGCACCAGCTTCTGCAATATGATATCCAGAAATAGAAACTGAGTAGAAGTTACGTACATTATTTTCAATAAAATATTCTTGCACATCACCCATTAAACGAAGTGCAAACTCTGTTGAAAAAATACAAGTATTCTGCGCCTGATCTTCTTTTAAAATATCTGCCTGAACCGTTCCTCTTACCTGAGCAATGGTCTTTGCTTTAATGTCTTGGTAAACGTCTTTTGGCAATACTTGATCACCTGTAACACCTAATAACATCAACCCTAAACCATCGTTTCCTTCAGGAATTTCGGCATTGTATTTAGGACGCTCTTTGTCCTTGTAAATAGCTTTTATCTTTTGCTCAACTTCTTCTTCTAAACCATTTTCTTTGATATAAATTTCGCATTGCTGATCTATTGCTGCATTCATAAAAAAGCCTAGTAACATTGGCGCAGGACCGTTAATTGTCATACTTACCGACGTCATAGCATCCGCTAAATTAAATCCTGAATACAGTTTTTTAGCATCGTCTAAACAACAAATACTTACACCTGCATTACCAATTTTACCATAAATATCTGGTCTGTAATCTGGATCATTTCCGTATAAGGTTACCGAATCGAAAGCTGTAGATAAACGCTTTGCTGGCATACCTAAACTTACGTAATGAAAACGTCTGTTGGTACGCTCTGGACCTCCTTCACCTGCAAACATACGCGTTGGATCCTCACCTGTTCTTTTAAAAGGATATAATCCTGAAGCATATGGGAATTCTCCTGGCACATTTTCTTGTAAACACCATCTTAAAATATCTCCCCAAGCTTGGTATTTTGGTAAAGCTACCTTTGGAATATCGGAATGCGATAACGACTTAGTGTGCGTTTCTATCTTAATTTCTTTATCTCTTACTTTGAAACTATAAATAGGATCTTTATAACGGTTTACCTTATCATCCCAACCTGTAATGATTTCCCAATTGTAAGGATCTAAGTTCAGTTTTACACGATCGAATTCTGCGATAAGCATTTTAATGAAATCCTTTTTGTCATTCTGAACTTGTTTTAGGATCTCATCTTGGTCTAAACCTTGTTTTCCTATAAAAGACTTTTCAACTGCTCTCAAAGTGACATTACCAACAGAACAAATAGTTTTAAAAATTCCGTATAACTTTTGAGCTACCTCTACCTGAGCATCAGCTGTTTTGTCGTAAGCTCTGTTATTCTCTGCAATCTCTGACAGGTAACGTGTTCGAGATGGTGGAATAACGAAAATTTTCTCGCTCATTTCCTTAGAAATCTCGAAAGTCGATTTTAAGTCTGCTTCAGTTTTTTCTGCAACTTTATCCATTATCGCTTTGTAAAGCGTGTTCATTCCAGGATCGTTAAACTGAGATGCGATAGTACCAAAAACAGGCATTGTATCTGGATCTTCGTGCCACAGATTGTGGTT
Source organism: Winogradskyella sp. ABM4_392 (assembly GCF_056160445.1). Classification (NCBI taxonomy): domain Bacteria; kingdom Pseudomonadati; phylum Bacteroidota; class Flavobacteriia; order Flavobacteriales; family Flavobacteriaceae; genus Winogradskyella; species Winogradskyella sp. ABM4_392. The sequence continues at coordinate 78,691 of NZ_JBSWXE010000006.1, read as the reverse complement.
TCGCATATATTGCTTTTTCACATCGCGTAACGCATCTAAAGCACCACGTTTATCGAATTTGTTAATCGCTACCAAATCAGCAAAATCTAACATATCGATTTTTTCAAGCTGTGTGGCTGCACCAAATTCTGGTGTCATTACATAAAGTGATACATCACTATGCTCTAATATTTCGGTATCTGATTGTCCGATACCAGACGTTTCTAAGATGATTAAATCATACTCAGCAGCTTTTAAAACCTCAACCGCTTCGTTAACATATTTAGACAATGCCAAATTAGACTGACGTGTTGCTAAACTACGCATATACACACGCGGCGAGTTGATGGCATTCATTCGGATTCTATCGCCCAATAATGCACCACCTGTTTTACGTTTGGAAGGATCTACAGAAATTAACCCAACTGTTTTTTCTGGAAAATCAATTAAGAAACGACGCACCAACTCATCTACTAACGACGATTTACCTGCACCACCTGTACCTGTGATTCCGAGGACTGGTGTTTTTGAAGTTTCATTTTTAGTATGAATAGTTTCTAAAGCATCTTTGGCTACTTCAGGGAAATTTTCGGCTGCAGAGATAACTCTCGCAATAGATTTTGGGTTCTTTTCGTGAAGTGTATTTGCTTCGCCATTTAATTGATCTCCTATGGCATAATCTGATTTTTGAACCAAATCATTAATCATTCCTTGCAAGCCCATTTCCCTACCATCGTCTGGCGAATAGATTCTAGTGATACCATAATCCATTAGCTCTTTAATCTCTTCTGGTAGAATTACTCCACCTCCACCACCAAAAATCTTGATGTGGCCTGCACCTTTTTCTTTCAACAAATCGTACATATATTTAAAGTACTCATTGTGTCCACCTTGATAAGACGTCATTGCTATAGCATTTGCATCTTCTTGTATGGCTGTATTTACAACCTCTTCTACACTTCTATCGTGCCCAAGGTGAATGACCTCTACTCCAGTAGCTTGGATGATACGACGCATTATATTTATGGCTGCATCGTGCCCATCAAAAAGAGAGGCTGCAGTTACAATTCGTACTTTGTGTTTTGGTTTATATGGTGCGATTTGTTCCATTCGTAAAAATCTTGCTTAATTGAGGTGCAAATTTACTGATTATTCAAAAAAAACTAACCGTAATTATAAATTATATAATGCCCTTGTTTAAGCTTCAATAATTAACCTAATTTATGAAATAGTGTTAAATGTAATTAATTGTTATATCCTTATACCTTAATGATCTCATGAATTGGTCCTAAAATATTTTATAATGTAGTTTGACAAAACAATAGTTGATTAATTCTCGAATGTTATAGAAAACTATCATATTTGAAAAAATTAAAAAATAATTTAATATCATTTATTCAATTTTTTTGTTAATATTTTATCAATTTTTTATATTTTTAACATCTTGATTAATTTTTTTATCGATTAATCTTAATTCCAACAATTAACTTATCCCCTAACCTCTAAGTTAATAGTGACCCTTGCTAATTAACTGTGTCTAACAAAACACGTGGGACGATAATTCTTACGATAAAAATAAACTATAACCATTAACTAATTATTTATTTCTTATGAAACAAAAACTATTATTACTAGTTTGCTTTGTAGCTGGGATAGGATTTTCTCAAGCACAAGGATTACCAACAAACCCTGAACCAGGTAAATGTTATGTAAAATGTATTACTAAGGATGAGTTTAAGGAAGTTGAAGAAACTATTCAAACTTACCCAGCTTACACTACTCTACAAGTAATTCCTGCAACTTACAGAACAGTTGAAGAGCGTGTATTAGTAAAAGAAGCTTCTAAAAAGTTTGTTTACGTACCTGCTACTTACGAAACTGTTGATGTTCCTTACGTAAAGCAAGAAGCTCGCACAGACTTAAAAGTTGTTCCTGCATCATTTGGAAGAGATTCTAGAACTTTTGAAATTTACCCAAAGACTTCTGGTTGGGAGTACAAAGTATTAGAGGACTGTCCTTCTGTAGATAAGGATGATTGTGTTGCAGCTTGTTTTGTTGAGTATCCTGCTCAATCTAGAGACGTAAGTTTTACAACTTTATCGTCTGATGCTAGCACTAACTCTGTACCAGTACCAGAGCAAACAACTACTTACAAGAAAAGAGTTATTAAGACTCCTGCTAGAATGGATGAGATTGAAATTCCTGCTGAGTACACAACTATCAAAAGAAGAGTTGTTGACACACCTGCAAGAACTGAAACTACTACTATTCCTGCTCAATACCAAACAGTTACAAGAACTGTATTAGACAAAAAAGGTGGTATCACTACTTGGGAAGAAGTTGATTGTGAGTTATTAAACCCTAATGTATTACCTGTTTTTTATGAATTAGGTAGCGCTAGATTAACGTCTTCTTCTAAAAAGACTATCGATGACACTTTATTACCAATCTTAAGTGACAGTAATGTAAGTATCGAAATCATGTCTCATACAGACTCTAGAGGTAATGATGACTTTAACATGTCTTTATCTCAACAAAGAGCAAACTCTGTAGTTAACTATTTAGTATCTAAAGGTATCTCTAGAAGCAGATTAACTGCAAGAGGTTTTGGTGAAACAAGATTAACAAACAGATGTTCTAACGGAGTTGAGTGTTCTGAAGCTCAACACCAAAGAAACAGACGTACTGAGTTTAGAGTTATCTCTAACTAATAAAATACTGTACTATGTACAAATAAAAAAAGCTCCTTTTTAAGGAGCTTTTTTTATTCGATAATCTTAGGTAAAATTATCATTTGTCTTTTAGCTTAACATCTTAATTATCGAACGGTTCTTTTAACTAGAAAACTCTCATACAAGATTGAATTGAATTAGTAACCTACCAATCCAAATCATCAGACAATTAAGACAGCATATCATAAGGGTTTATTATCTTTCAGAAAATTAAAACTACAAACTTAAGCTTCACAACAACCAATTTAGAATGGTGCTCATATTGAAAAGCTCATATTCAAGGAGCCTTTTTTTGTATGTGATATACTGGGTAAGTAATCGTTTTCTTTTCAGCCTTAATACCATAGTTATCTTCTAAATCGGTTTGCATTAACTGAAAAAACTTATAATGAAAATCCCAATCATGAAGTGTTAAACTCATACCTGAATCATCTGGCACAATAACTGGCATATCTAAGACATATGCTAATTGATAAGCAATATCTTTTAAAGACACATTATCACCTTGTATTTGAGAATCGCCTATTAAATATTTAGCATTATTTTTTCCCCAATCTATTTGGTTAGTGTCCCAAAATCTTGGTGTATCTACAGTAAAGCTAATACCTTCTCCTTCGTTGAATTTTCTATCCACTCCCAAGTTTAATTCTGTAATTAATTTAAAAGCAATATTTTCATTTGCATTTAATGGTTTTTTAAAATACACTTCATAGTTGGTATCCAAACCATCAGCAATGACAATTTGATTCTTATATATTTTTGCCAAATATCCTAAAACAGCCTTTAAAGATCCTGACACTTTTAAATATTTGTCATTATCCACTACGTTCAATTCTTCAAAACCACTTGCCAAAGGTTTAACTTCCATTGCTTCTGTGGGAATGTATTCGTTTGAAGTTTCATCTTCAACACTAATAACATTAAAAAATGAGCTTAATGATGTTTTAGCAGTTTGCTGTCTTAGAAACCTTGCCACCATTTCTTTCTTTAGATCTGGAGCTCCGCCTTCCCAAAGCACCTTTCCATTAGCATTAAACAAAACACCTGCAGGTAAAACATTTACATTGTACTTACCGAATGTCTCTTTATTATAATCTATGGCAACAGCTAAATCATTGGGCTTTTTCTTTAAAAATTTCTCAACCTTTATCGGATTTTCGCTTGATAATGAAACGACATAAAAATCATCTGGAAATTGGCTTTGCAACACCTTCAAATGTTCTTTAGCCGCTATACACGGAACACACCAAGTTGCCCAAAAATCGACAAAATATAATTTATTATTATCTGGAGAAGCAATTTTAGATTCTTGAAGAAATTCTGAAACGTTAATCTGACTATGTCCGTAATTAAGTAACAAAAATACTATTGCGACAAATGAGAGAAGTTTTTTATTGAAAGAATTCATAATGAATTTTACTGTTTACAAATGGATAATCAAATACTGTGCTAAAAATAAGAATTTTAACTAATTAATGTATTCTAACGTTTTTCTGTCGTTAAAATTGCTATACTTTGTGGTACTCTATATTTTTAAAATATCTTTGTTAAAACTAAATCTTCAATTTATGATTAAAAGAATTTTTGCCCTCCTAATCGTTTTAAATTTAACTGCCTGTGCAGAATTACAAAATGTAATAAATGAGTTACCACAAACAGGTGGATTAAGTAATGAAGATATGGCTGCCGGTTTACGCCAAGCATTAGACTTTGGTATTGACAAACAAGTTACCAAGCTTACCCAAAAAAATGGTTTTTACAAAAACGAATTAGTTAAAATTCTTTTACCTGAAGAGCTGCAAAAAGTAGATGAAGCATTACGAAAAGTAGGATTGAGTAGTTTAGCCGATGATGGTATAAAAGCACTTAACAGAGCAGCTGAAGATGCCGTAAAAGAAGCCACACCTATTTTTGTAAATGCCGTAAAGGACATCACTTTTAATGATGCAAAAAATATTTTGCTTGGTGAAGACAATGCGGCGACCGAATATCTAACTTCAAAAACACAGACGCAGCTTTACAATAAATTTAAGCCTGTAATAAGCAACTCTTTCGGTAAAGTTGGTGCAGACCAAATATGGAATAATCTTATTACCAAATACAACAACTTGCCGCTTACCAATAATGTAAATCCAGATTTAACAGATTATGTAACCACAGAAGCTTTAAAAGGCGTGTATACCATGATTGCTGTGGAGGAGAAAGAAATTAGAACTAAAGTATCATCTAGAACTACAGACTTACTAAAAAAAGTATTTGCCCTACAAGATTAATTATTTAACATAATTTTTTCACTAAAACCTGCATCTTATTTGCTTAATTTTTAGTAAATTAGAAGACTAACCAATTTTCATTTATTGTGCAGAATTCAGAACACTTGCTCCGAAAAAGGTTAAAATTAAATCAAGAATACCTACGTCTTATTGAGGATGCATACAATCTGAGGCAAACTGATCATGCACTAAGTGATTTTTCAGAATTTAAAGCTACCAAAGTCTTACACCAATTAAATAAACTTAAGTTTATTATTGGTGACTCTAAATTACAGGCTAACTAATTTTTGCGCTTATACAAACCGTCAAAGGCCACAGTTACATCTTTACCATCTGTTATAGTTTCCCAAAGTTGTCTTACAGTACCATCTGCATTATCTGTCCAAGTGACACGATGGTAAAATGTTTTTCCTTCGGAATTAGTTTCTTCATCAGTTTGTAAGATCATTTGATTACCAACTTTACTTCCTTTGAGATGCAAGCTTTGTCCTTGGTTATCTATCCAGATTTGCTCCCACTGTTCTGTCTTGTAGTTATAGAAATTATTACTTGTACCCGTATATCCTGGTGTAGCACTAGTCCAATTTTCTTGCAATACACAATCTCCTTGTATTTTTTCTATCGTATTCTCTCCTGCTCTTGCTCCATTAGGATTAGTTACCTCCCAAGTACCTATCCAAAAATCAAATTCTGAGTGTTTTTCTGTACAACATTTGCAAGTAGAATTTTGCGCACTAACGAATGTGCTAAACATAACAAAGACCAAAAGATGTGTAATTGTTTTCATGATTGATATAGTTTTAGCCTAAGTTATTAAACTACATTTAATTATATGCTAATATTAACATAACATTTAAACCACAGAAAGTCAACATCTTTGTACTGCAAAAGAGATTAAGTCTTAAAAGAGATTAGAACAGTTAGTTAGATTAAGGTCGGTATTTTAGTTAGGTACCGACTTTTTTATTTAATAAAATGATGTTTGAAAATACTTGTAAGACTTCAATAATCGGCTTCCATACCACGAAAACATTTCACCATCAACTATACTTATATCTTTTAACGGAAACTGCTCTCTAAAACCCTCTATATCTTTAGTTTTAAAAGGATATGGCTCACTTGAAAGGAATATTAAATCGGCTTCTTTTAATTTTGAATGCTCTAAATCTATTTCAGGATAACGCGATTCGTTTTCAAAAACATTACTAAAACCAGCTTCGTTAATCATTGTATTTATAAACGTATTTGAAGCTGCAACCATCCAAGGATTCTTCCATATAAAATAGGCAACTTTCTTCTTCCTTGTAGATTGTAATGCAGATTGAAATTTTTGTCTTTCGGTTGTAATAGCTACAATTAAATCTGAAGCATTTTTAGAGCTATTGAAAATACTACCATACATTTTTATAAGCTCTAAACAATCATCAACAGTATCTACATCACTAATATGTATAGGAGCTACATCTTCTAAATCTTTGATTATTTCCTTTGTATTTTCTTCTTTATTACAAAGTATAATGTCTGGCCGAAGCGCTTTTATTTTATTAAGATGAATCTGTTTTGTACCACCAACAACGGTTTTTTGTTTTCTGAGATGATTTGGGTGTACACAAAATTTTGTAACACCTACAAGGTCGTTTTCTAGTCCTAAATCAACTAATAATTCGGTTTGTGAAGTCACCAGAGACACAATGCGTTTTGGTATATACTCTAGCTCGACGTTTCTATTTAACTGATCTAAGTATTTCATCTTAAGATGTTGAAATGAGTTTAGATTAGCTAATTTTAAGCATTCAGAATTTCACTCATCTGCAACTGCAACTCTTTAGCTTTTGCTGCTGCAGCCTGTGCAAAATCATCGTTTTGAGATGCATATATTATTCCTCTAGAAGAATTAATAAGCAAACCTACAGTATCAGTCATTCCGTATTTACAAACATCTTGAAGGTTACCTCCTTGTGCACCAACGCCTGGCACCAACAAAAAACTATCTGGTATGATTTGCCTAATATCTGCTAAAAATTCTGCTTTAGTAGCACCAACCACATACATTAAATTTTCAGAATTTTTCCAAGTTTTTGAAGTTTGTAAAACCTGTTTATAAAGTTCTACTCCATCAACGGTTTTAGTTTGAAAATCGAAAGCTCCTTGATTAGATGTTAATGCTAACAAAATGGTGTTCTTGTCCTCAAAAGCTAAAAAAGGTTCTACCGAATCTTTGCCCATATATGGTGCTACGGTAACACTATCAAATCCTAAATCTTCGAAAAAGGCCTTAGCATACATAGTACTTGTATTACCTATATCTCCACGCTTTGCATCTGCAATGGTGTAAATTTCCGGATGCTTGTCGTTAAGATAGTTTATTGTTTTTTCTAACGCCTGCCAACCTTTAATACCATAAGCTTCATAAAAAGCAGTGTTAGGCTTGTATGCCACACAAAGCTGATGTGTTGCATCAATTATAGCTTTATTAAAAGCAAATATTGGGTCTTCTTCCTCTAAAAGGTGTTGAGGAATTTTATTTAAATCTACATCTAATCCTATGCAAAGAAAGGATTGTTTTTTCTTGATTTGAGTGATTAGTTGGTTCGTTGTCATTAAAAGTTATAAATTAATGTTCCTATTATATTCTCTTCATCTACAAAACCTCTATATCTAGAATCTAATGAATTATCTCTATTATCTCCGAGAAAAAAATATTTTTTTGGTGGTAAAACAATAGGTCCAAAATTACTTATGTTCCAATTACCTTTTTTAGAAGAAATGTCTCTAGAAAGTGCTGAAAAATCATCATCTAGGCGTCTCTTAATTTTTAGTTGAGAATTAGCCACATAATCAGAATCTAAAAAAACCACCATAGAATCGTTACCTTTTATATACATCTGAAAAGATTCATCCTCTTTAAATTCTTCTATTAAATTTTTTCCAATATTATTTGAAACCACGTATGAATATCTTAAATTCAACAAGGTATCTACATTCTTGTCGTTAACATAAATCACTCCTCTCCTACACTCTAACTTATCACCAGGTACAGCAATCAATCTTTTTATTAATGTCCAACCATCCAAACTATCTGAAAATTTAAAATAGGCAAAATCCATAGGCTTTGGCTTAATTAAATTTGAACCAATCAATTTTGAATTCAATTTTAAATTAGGTTCGTTTGAAGTACTTGGAAGTGTGTAGTAAGACAAAGCACCTGTTAGCCTTGCTAAAATAATTACAGCACCTAAAATGGATAATAAAATTAAAAGTTTTCTTTTCATAAAAAAAGCCTCAAAAAAGAGGCCTGAAAATTTATATTGCTTCGTCGCTAGCTTTTAACAACTCAGTGTTTTCTGCAAGCATTAACTCGTCTATTATTTTTTGAATATCTCCGTCTATGATATTTGATAAATCATATAAGGTTAACCCAATTCTATGATCGGTTACACGACCTTGAGGATAGTTGTACGTTCTAATCTTAGCACTTCTATCACCAGAACTTACCATACTTTTACGCTTTTCTGAAGCTTCTGCCTGACGCTTTCTTAATTCTTCTTCATATAATCGCGAACGTAAAACCTTTAAGGCTTTTTCTAAGTTTTTGTGCGATGATTTCTGATCTTGACAACTTACAATCATACCTGTTGGCTCGTGGTGTAGCTTAATTGCAGAGTATGTTGTATTTACCGACTGACCTCCAGGACCAGTTGATGTTGTACGCTCTATACGAACCTCTGTCATGTCTAGTTCGTAATCAAACTCTTCAGCTTCTGGCATTACCACCACAGTTGCTGCACTAGTATGCACACGACCTTGTGTCTCTGTTTGTGGTACACGTTGTACACGATGTACACCTGCTTCAAACTTCATAGTACCGTAAACATCTTCTCCAGAAACCTCGAAAATAATTTCCTTAAAACCTCCGGATGTTCCTTCGCTTGTACTTACTACATCTACCTTCCAACCTTTATTACTACAGTATTTTGAGTACATTCTGTATAAGTCACCTGCAAAAATACTGGCTTCATCACCACCTGTTCCTGCTCGCACTTCTACAACAACATTCTTGGCATCGTCTGGATCTTTTGGTATCAATAAGAAACGTATTTCTTCTTCTATTTTAGGCAAATCTTCTTTGGCTTCATCTAACTGCATTTTTGCCATTTCTACCATCTCTGCATCAGAGCCATCTGCTATAATTTCTTCAGCTTCAGAAATATTATCTAATAATTCTTTATAAACGTCCCCTTTATCAACTATTTTTTTTAGGTCTTTATATTCCTTATTTAGTTGAATGTAACGCTTTTGATCTGCAATTATATCTGGTTGAATTATGAGGTCATTTACCTCATCGAATCGTTGTTTTACAATCTGAATTTTCTCTAACATCTCTCTTCAAAAAATTGGAAGTCAAAAGTACAATTTTTTAGTTGATTATGGAGATTTAACTTTTTAGAAACTTATTTCTGAATTCATAGATTTTATCAAAAATGTATTTTACGTCTATTTTAAAAAATATTTTCTATCTCTTTAGCGTTTTAGGTAGTATGCGAAAGCAGTTTACCTCTATACTAAACTACTACAAGCCGCTTGCTCTTTGGTCGTTTTTAGTGACCATTGCTATTACGGTAATTAATCCAGAATTGATTTTAGCGCTTTGCACTAAATTATTCCTGGTCTTTCTACTATGGATAATGATTAGTGATAGAAAATTAAGGCAACGCTTAAATTTTTATAAAATAAGAGGTGTATCTAACCTTAAGTTTTTTAGTATCATATTTTTGCTAGACAGTTTAATTACCAGTGTCTTTCTTTCGTTGATAAAAGGTTTTATTTGAAAGCGTAACACTAGGGCTCTGAACTTCCGTTAATCACATTCTCTAAATCTACCACAACACCAACACCTAGTAATTGTTTCCATTGAATTCTAGGTCCTTCAATAACTACCTCTTCATTTGTAATCTCATTGGTTTCTACCTCAGAATTGATATCGTGATCATATCTTAAATGAGACCCTAAGGTTGCCTGCACATATTTATTAACTTTCATGCCTACATTAACCTCCCAATCTACATCTACATTTCCAAAATTTACCAAATAGTCGGTATAAAGTCTTAAGCGTGAGTTTAATTTTATGTTCTCAAAAACTTCATCTTCAAATTGCCCTGTAAAGAGCATTCCAAATTCCTGACGAGTAGTTTCACCCTTTCTTATAACATTTCCTTCCATATCATAAATAGCAGGCTTTACTCCAAAAGCACCTTGATTAGCCAAGGCTTCATCTAAAACAAACGTAGTCTTCAATGTTATAGGTGATACATATAAAGAAAATCTGTCTATATGTCTACCATATTCCATACCTGCACCCAAGAATACATAGCCTGGCGCCATAAACTTTGAAATAGGATTGTTATCATTTGGATTACTATAACCATTTGCAAATTGCGTATTGAAACTAAACCTGGCCGAATAAAACCAATTGCTTTCAGGACTTTTGTCTAATCCGAAATTAGAAATCACTTCAATCACATCTTCAGTTTTAAACAATGACTGCCCTTCTTGCTTATTTAAACCATATCGCAGGTTTAATGAAGAATTCCAAAAGTAAGTTTCTGTTCTATATTTAGCTGTTGCTTTGCCACTGAGAATTGCTGTAATAGAGTTGGTACCACCAGCATTCCAATTGGTAAAAGACACTTGATTTAATGTTAGTCCTACTTCGTTTTTAGTATTCCAGCCTAAATCTATTTTTAATGCAGGATCGACAAAAAAAAGTGAATCTGGTTGTGCTACAATAGTGACAGATGTCAATAAGAAAAAAGCAAATATTAATCGCTTTATGTTTTGCATATGCGCTTTAATTTAATATGTAAATGTACCGTACTCGCTTGTAATACTTAGCTTTTTAGTTTCTAAAGCCTCTACTCTACCTATAATCTGAGCATCAACATTAAACGATTTAGAAATTGCAATAATATCTTCAGCGATTTCAGGCTTTACATATAACTCCATTCGATGACCACAGTTGAATACTTGATACATTTCTTTCCAATCTGTCTTAGATTGCTCTTGTATAAGCTTAAACAACGGCGGAATTTTAAACATATTATCTTTTATAATATGAAGCTTATCTACAAAGTGAAGAATTTTTGTTTGTGCTCCACCACTACAATGTACCATACCATGTACAGTATCACTTTTATATTTATTAAGTATTTCCTTAATTATTGGAGCATAAGTCCTTGTTGGTGACAATACTAATTTACCTGCATCTATTGGAGAGTTCTGTACAGTATCAGTCAGTTTAGTATTACCAGAATACACTAAGTCTTTAGGCACTGATGCATCAAAACTTTCAGGATATTTTTCTGCTAAATATTTTGAAAAAACATCGTGTCTTGCTGATGTTAACCCATTACTTCCCATTCCGCCATTATACTCAGTTTCGTAAGTAGCTTGTCCAAAAGATTCTAAACCTACAATAACGTCACCTTCAGATATGTTAGCATTGTCTATGACGTCAGAGCGTTTCATACGAGTCGTAACTGTAGAATCTACAATTATGGTTCTTACTAAATCACCAACATCCGCTGTTTCACCTCCAGTTGAGTGAATAGTTACTCCAAAGCCTTTTAAGTCGTCAATCAATTCTTCTGTACCATTGATTATGGCTGAAATAACTTCTCCTGGAATAAGATTTTTGTTTCTTCCGATTGTAGAGGATAACATAATATTATCTGTTGCGCCAACACACAACAAATCATCAATATTCATGATTAAAGCATCCTGAGCTATACCTTTCCATACAGAAAGATCTCCTGTTTCTTTCCAATACATGTATGCTAAAGATGACTTTGTACCTGCACCATCGGCATGCATTATTAAACAATAGTCATCATCGTTTGTTAAATAATCTGGCACAATCTTACAAAAGGCCTTAGGAAACAAACCTTTATCTATATTTTTTATGGCATTATGTACATCTTCTTTTGAGGCAGAAACACCTCTTTGGGCATATCTTTTGCTTACAGAATTACTCATAGAAACTCTTAATGATTCTTAGTAATGCAAAAGTAAGAATAGAAATTAATTATTTGATTAAATTAGAATTTATTACAGTATCTATATTTTCTAAAATCTGTTCTTTTCGTTTTTTACCACCAAAATAAAGGTTAACACCTAATCCTACTCGCAAAAAAGACTCATCGTTATCAGGCATTATTAGCCCCTCCATTTCATTAGAAAGTACAAAATTATAATCCCCAAATAACTTTATCCCTAAGCCTTCCATAACAATATATTCTAACCCTAACCCAAACTGAACTTTGGTATGGGTTTCCTCAAAATAATTAGATGCATTGTAACCATAGCCACCAAAAATAAACGGAGAGAACTCATTATAAGGACTTACTAAATACTCAATATTGAGATCAAAAGACATAAAGCCTAAGTTAGTATTTTCATCTAAGACTATATTATATTTATTATAGGATAGATTGATATCGAGATTACTATTAATATGGTATTTGTATCCTATTCTTAGAAAAACATCGAGTTCTGAATTTGGATAATCACCAAATAACATAGAAGTACCAACAACAGCATCGACAACATGAGTTCCCCTTAGTGTCAAAAATTCTAACTCATGAAGCAATCTCTTGTTTGTTTGATCTGTTTCTTCTTGTTGAACACTTTCTTCTTGGGCAGTAATACAACATAGACTTAGAAAAATAAAAATTATTGTTAGGAATTGATTTTTATTTGTAATAATCATGTAAGCTTAATTAGCAAGTAAACTTAGGTCATTTAAGTATCTGAGGTTGCGCAATATAGAAAAATATTTCACAACTAATAAATAAAATGAAGCATCTACTGTAACAAAAAAAGGATAAAACCACAGCAATGGTAATATCCTTCTATAAATTTTTAATGGCTAAAAGCCGTTAATATCTTATTTTTTTAAGACTCCGTTTGTAGCTCAGGTTGTACATTAACAACCTCATCCTTAACAACATCTTTTATGTCTTTGGAATTGTCTTGGGATAGAATTAAGGTCGCACCCACTAGAATAGCTACACTTAATAGTAACTTCTTCATTTTTACAAATATTGATTAATAGCACTACAAACATACTAAATAAAGATTTTTAAAAAATGATGAAAATTAGTTTTTTTATGACAATCCATTGGGTTTTCGACAATGCGACAATTGTTATCGACAAACGACACTAATTCAAATTCTGAAACTAAGTTTTATACGTAATTATACGTATAAAACTAGCATCAAAGCCTTTTGAAAATTTTGAAAGCTCATTTTTACTTAGTAAAAAGAAGCTCTCTATATTTTGTAAGTGGCCATAACTCGTCATCTATCATTAACTCTAATTTATCACAGTGGTACCTTATATCATCAAAGATCGGTTTTACTTTATTGCAATAACCTTTAGCTTTCTTTTCTATATTGTTTTGAGAATTTAGGCTTTTACGCTCATCAATCATCGTAGTAACCAAAGAATTTATTGCTTCTATGTGTTTAGAAATCTGCTCGATAATATTTAATTGTTCTTTAGCAAAATCCTTAAACTGATCTCCATAAATAGTCTTAAGCCCTTTTACATTTTCTATAAGGATATTTTGATACCTCACTGCCGTAGGTACCACATGATTGCGAGCAATATCACCAATAACTCTGCTTTCAATTTGTACACGAAGAATGTACTCCTCCATTTCTATTTCATAGCGCGCCTTAGCCTCAATTTCATTCATAACACCAAGATTCTCAAACAACTCAATAGAAGACTTAGCTATCTTAACCTTAAGTGCATCAGGTGTTGTTTTATTATTGCTTAGACCTCGTTTTTTTGCTTCTTTTTCCCAAGCTTCACTGTAACCGTTTCCTTCAAACAATATTGCTTTTGAAGTTTTAATATACTCTCTTAAGACATTAAAAATGGCATCATCTTTTTTCATTGATTTTTTGTCAATCAACACATCAACCTCTTCTTTAAAATCCATTAATTGCTTAGCTACAATAGTATTTAAAACCGTCATAGGATTTGCACAATTTGCCTTAGAACCAACTGCTCTAAACTCAAATTTATTGCCTGTAAAAGCAAAAGGTGAAGTTCTGTTTCTGTCAGTGTTATCTAACAAAATTTCAGGAATTTTACCAACAACATTCAGCTTTAGATCTGTTTTCTCTTGAGGTGATAATTTTCCTTTAGTTACGGTTTCTAATTCTTCTAAAACCTTAGTTAATTGAGCACCAATAAAAACTGAAATTATTGCAGGAGGCGCTTCATTAGCTCCCAAGCGATGGTCATTACTTGCTGACGCAATGGCTGCTCTTAATAATTCTTCGTGTGTTTGTACTGCTTTTATCGTATTAATAAAAAAGGTTAAAAACTGTAAGTTACTCATTGGTGTTTTGCCAGGAGATAAAAGATTTATTCCTGTATCTGTACTAAGACTCCAGTTATTATGCTTACCCGAACCGTTAACACCTGCAAACGGTTTTTCGTGCATTAATACACTAAAATTATGACGCTTAGCAACCTTTTGCATAACATCCATTAATAGCGAATTGTGATCTACAGCAAGATTAGCTTCTTCAAAAATTGGTGCTAATTCAAATTGGTTTGGAGCTACTTCATTATGTCTAGTTTTTACAGGTATACCTAGTAACATACACTCGTTTTCTAAATCTCTCATATATGACATTGCTCTCGATGGTATACTTCCAAAATAATGATCATCTAATTGTTGCCCTTTTGCTGGTGAATGTCCAAGCAAAGTTCTACCTGTAAGTACTATATCTGGCCTAGAAGTTGCCAAGGCTGTATCTATTAAAAAATACTCTTGTTCCCACCCTAAAGAGGCACTAACTTTCTTCACATTTTTATCAAAGTATTTACAAACCGCAACTGCTGCTTTGTCAACAGCGTGTAATGCTCTTAGTAATGGTGTTTTATAATCTAAAGCTTCACCAGTGTAAGACACAAAAACAGTAGGAATACACAATGTTGTTCCGTAAATAAATGCTGGTGAGGTTGGATCCCAAGCAGTATAACCTCTAGCTTCAAATGTATTTCTTATGCCACCATGCGGAAAACTAGAGGCGTCAGGTTCTTGCTGCACCAATTGACTACCTCCAAACTTTTCAATAGCCATTCCATCTCCAATAGTTTCAAAGAAAGCATCATGCTTCTCTGCTGTTGCACCTGTCAAAGGCTGAAACCAATGCGTATAATGAGTAGCACCTTTAGAAATTGCCCATTCTTTCATTCCTGTAGATATATGGTCAGCTAAAACACGATCTATTTTTGTCCCTTTAGTTATAGCCTCAATAATACTAGACAAAGCTTCTTTGGTTAAATATTGACGCATTGCATTTTCATTAAACACATTTGCACCAAACACTTCTGAGCGTCTTTTAGGCTCATCTATTTTTAGGGGTTTTCTTTTTAATGATTCTTTAACTGCGAAAAATCGTAATGTTGACATATTAGTAATATTTTGGCTCAAAAATACGAATTTATCAGGTTTACATAAATTAACCCCCTAAATTTTAGGGTTTATTAACAGCTTTTAATAACATTTAATCTAAAAGCCCCTATTTTTTTTGACGGTATTGAAAAAAAACTAATATTTGCATCATCTAATAACAAATTCCAATACTGATGAGTAAATCTAAATTAGAGTACATATGGCTAGATGGTTATAAGCCTACTCAAAACATGAGAAGTAAAACTAAAATTGAAGACGATTTTAGTGGAAAACTAGAAGACTGCCCTATTTGGTCTTTTGATGGTAGTTCTACCAGACAAGCTGAAGGCGGTTCGTCAGACTGTTTACTAAAACCAGTTGCTATTTATCCTGATCCTGCAAGAAAAGATGGATACCTAGTAATGACAGAAGTTTTAAATCCAGATGGCACTCCACATGTATCAAACGGAAGAGCTACTATTGATGATGATGACAACGATTTTTGGTTTGGATTTGAGCAAGAGTATTTTATTATGGATAAGAAAACCCAACTACCTTTAGGGTTTCCTGTTGGTGGTTATCCTGCACCTCAAGGTTTATACTATTGTTCTGTAGGTGGAAGAAATACTCACGGCAGAGCTTTAGTAGAAGAGCATGCCGACCAATGTATTGCTGCTGGGTTAAATTTTGAAGGAATTAATCAGGAAGTTGCTTCTGGTCAGTGGGAGTTTCAATTATTTGCAAAAGGTGCTAAAAAAGCTGGTGACGAAATTTGGGTAGCACGTTATTTATTAGATCGTTTAACTGAAAAATACGGATACTATATTGAGTACCATCCAAAACCGTTAGGTAAAGAAATGGACTGGAATGGTTCTGGTATGCACGCTAACTTCTCTAACACTACATTAAGAACATGTGGCGACAAAGCAACTTACGAGAAAATATGTGAAGCATTTAGACCTGTTGTTAAAGAACACATAGAAGTATATGGAGAGTTTAATGACCAACGTCTAACTGGTGACCATGAGACACAATCAATAGATGAGTTTAGCTACGGAATCTCTGATAGAGGTGCTTCTATTCGTATTCCTATTATTACAGTAGAAAAAGGATGGAAAGGATGGTTAGAGGATCGTAGACCTGCGTCTAATGCAGATCCTTATAAAGTTGCAGGTAGAATTGTAAAGACAGTAAAAAGTGCTAATGTTTAATCAACAGTACTATTTATAAACAAAAAAAAGCTCATAATAAATATGAGCTTTTTTTGTATCCTATTTTAATGCCAAAAAGATAAAAAGCATATAAGCTCCAAATAATAACATTCCTTTATAACGACCAATAATAAATCTTTTTGGAATAAGCATTAGTGGTACCAATATTGCCGCAAAAGCAATCATCCAAAAGATATTAGTTGATAAGATTTCTGGAGTTTCTGGGTTTACATCAATTGGTTTTACTATTGCTGTTAAACCTAAAACTGAAGCAATATTAAAAATATTAGAGCCAATTAAATTACCCAAGGAAATCGCTTTTTCACGTTTTAATGCAGCAATCACAGAAGCTGCCAATTCTGGCACACTGGTACCAATTGCAATAACTGTTACTGAAATAGCATAATCACTAACACCAACTGCTTTAGCAAGATCCTTTGCACCTTGCACTAACCATTCAGAACCAAAATACAGTCCTGCCGCACCAATAAGTAACCAGGTAACGATTTTAAAGTTAGACACCTCAGCTAATGCATCATCTACCTCATCTAAATTTGCTTTAATCGATTTTCGAGAATTTCTAATGAGTATAACCAAAAATACAATTAAGGCTATAAAAAGTATTGCCCCTTCTAATGCTGAAAGCAGTTCATCATTCTTCAAAAAATAATAAAGCACAAACGATACCAACATCATCATTGGCCAATTTAGCCGGTAAAAATCTCGATCTACAGCTAGAGGTGAAATAATTGCTGTAATACCTAAAACCAAACCTATGTTGGCAATATTAGAACCTATTACGTTACCCAATGCAATATCTGTTATACCATCAAAAGCTGCTTGTAAACTCACCAAAAGTTCTGGTGCAGACGTTGCAAAAGACACCACTGTCATACCTATAACAAGCTTAGAGATTTTCAACTTAAAGGATAATCCCACAGAAGCTCTTACCAAAAAATCACCACCAACAACCAATAAAGCTAAGCCAGCTATAACAAGAAATACACTCATCTACAACCCAAATATTTAATTCATGTTTTTAAGAATTGCGAAGATAGTATTTCATTTTCAAAGCAAACAAAAACTAAATTTTTCGTTAAATAACTATTTTCATAGTTGATTAACTATAAAAATAGTTATATTTGAATTCAAATACAATGATTTAATACTTCTAAGATGCAAAAACTCACAAACAAAGAAGAAGAAATAATGCACATTTTATGGAAGCTAGAAAAAGCTTTTGTAAAAGATGTATTGGCAGAAATTGAAACTGATAAACCACACTACAATACTTTATCTACCATAATTAGAAACCTCGAAGAAAAAAGGTATGTGAGTTATAACGCTTATGGAAAAACACATCAGTACTACCCTATTATATCTAAGGAAGATTATAAAAAGCGTTTTATGAATACTGCTATTGAAAACTACTTCAACAGCTCTTATAAAAACGTCGTATCCTTTTTTGCGAAAGAAGAAAAAATTAGCGTTGAAGAATTAAAGGAGATTATTGAAATTATAGAAAGTAAAAAGTAATTATGGAGTATCTATTAAAAGCATCAGCCGTTGTTTGCGTATTCTACATATGTTATCAGCTATTATTAAAGCGAGAAACTTTTTTCAATCATAACCGTTGGTTTTTGTTACTGGGTTTAGTCATTGCATTAATATTTCCCTTAATTGTTATACCAATTAGTATTCCTGTTGAAACTAGTGCATCTTCACAAATCGCATTTCAAGTGAGCGAGGCAACAACCAATAAAGCACCTGTTACAATAGAAGAAACATTTAATTGGATGTCATTACTACCAATTCTATACATCATTGGTTTTAGCGTTTTATTTCTTCAGTTTTTATTTCAGTTTGGGTCACTTATTAGACTACTACTCAAAAACCCAAAAGACAAGGATGGCATTTACACCTATGTTATTGTAAATCACAAAATTTCTCCGTTTTCATTTTTTAAATGGATAGTTTATAATCCAAAAGACTTTAGCAAAGAAGAATTAGAGCTCATTTTAATGCACGAGAAAGTACATGCCAAGCAAAAGCATTCTCTAGATGTTCTTTTTTCTCAATTAGCTTGTGTAATATTTTGGTTTAACCCACTGATTTGGTTTTACAAAAAAGAAGTGCATCAAAACCTTGAATATATTGCAGATAGCGAGACACAGTCTATTTCAAAAAACAAAAAAGCTTATCAGCATTTACTACTAAAAACTAGTATATACCACACGAATATTTCGTTATCAAATAATTTTTATAATTCACAAATCAAAAAACGAATCATTATGTTACACAGATCTAAATCACATCAGAAAAAACAATGGAGATATCTATTAATTCTTCCTCTTTTAGCAGGTTTATTAATGAGTATGAATACCGAAAAAGTATATATAGAAAACGCTTCTACTATTGAAAACTCAAAAGAAATCATTGAGTTTATCATCACCAAAAACACTACAGATAACGAATTAGACAGAATAAAAGAAGACCTAAAAAAAGAAGGACTTACTGTAACATTTAAGCGTATAAAACGAAATAATAATGGTGAAATAAGAGCTATCAAAATTGAAGCAAAATCTAAAAACTCGAGTACTAATTATCAAGTCAGTTCAGACGACGAAGCCATTAAACCTATAAAAATAGTTTTTGACAAAGAAAATAACAGTATATCTATTGGTAAAGGAGATACAATCCATAAATCCCATTCCTATATTATTGAAACGGAAGATGGAGGTAAACACAAAATTCATAAAACCGGTAAAGGAAGTAATGTGTTTGTAATTACAGAAGAACACGAACATGATAATGATAAAGAATACGAGCATGATGCACGCTTTATTATAAAAGAAAAAAATGGTAAAGTAAAAACTATAAAAAAATCAAAGAATATTGAAGTCATTTCAGGTGATGATGAAGAAGTTGAAGTCATAATCGAAAATGAAGGAAACAATGAAGATGAAATCATTATTGTTAATGGTAAGAAAATCAAAACTGCAACGGATAAAGACGTTGAAGTTATTTTAGAAGAGAAAAACAGTAAAAATGTTTGGGTGACAAAAGATGATGATGAACATGAAAGCTACATCATTGAACTCGATGACAGCAAGGGTAACATATTTATTTCAGATGAGAATGGAAGAAATCCTTTATTCATAATTGATGGCAAAGAAGTTACGAAAGAAAAATTTATAAAAATAAATCCCAAAGAGATAGAATCTTTGACTGTTCTTAAAGATAAATCTGCTACTGAACAATATGGAGACAAAGCCAAAGACGGTGTTTTAATAATAAAAACTAAAAAGAACTAAACTAAAATTTCATCAATCAATCAAAACGGAAAAAGCCAAACATCAGTTATTGAGTTTGGCTTTTTCTATTTCATTTATAAAATCTACTATTCTATAATAATCTTTCGGGTTAAAGTTGCCTCATTGTTAGTTAGTTTTACCAAATACAAACCAGAAGCTAAATCTAAATCCACATAACCATCTATAGAGTTATATTGCCTTAATCGTTTACCTTCCACAGAATAGACCTCAACATTTACCACATTAGTTGTGTTTATATATAATCTTCCAGATGTTGGGTTTGGATATAGTGAAACACCTTGTAAAACATTTTCATCCATGCTAAGTGGCTGATCCCAAACATCTCCAACATTATTTCCCCAAATATATTCCACCAAATCGGGTTGATCTATAAATGGGTTTCTATTGAATTGCCATGTGTAAACAACGTTATTTCTGTTCATTTCAAAATCGTCTGGCGGATCGTTTCTATGCCAATCTAATAATGTTGCTAAATCACCTAACTGCCCTGTTGTTGTCGGAAATCCATTTACCACTTCAAGTCCATTATAACGAATTTCCATATACAACACACTTCTAGCCACATCACCTCTAAAACTACCTAATGTTCCGCTTGGACCAATATATTGTCCGTAATGTTGATTGCCACGAGTGCTATTCTCAGCAGCATCAGCAGCACGCAATGCATGTGCATCAGAGTTTCCATGACGCAAAGAGTCTGCTTCCGTTGTCCAAAATACATCAATACCATCTGCGATTTCATCTTCTTCTATATCATCAAAACCGCCTCTAGAACGTGGAAATGTATGCTCTCTATTCCATTTACCAGCATTATTACTTCCTGTTTGTAGGTCTAGCTTTGCTCTACCTTCTTCTGTGTAAAGCAACCAAACTTGATTGCTGTTTGCCGGATTTTGATCCGCTTCCATTAATATGTCGATAACATCTGCATAGGTTTGCGCTCTAACAACATTAGGATCTGCAATAATATCTTGCAATGCTTGTCTCAAAGCCATGTCAGACAAACCATCTAAACTATCATAGTAACCATTTGGTTGTGTACTCTGTACTATTCCCGTTGTTGGGTTTGTAGGTGTTCCCCAAGCCGCAACCGTAAAGTCGTTATCCACTACTCTAACTTCTACAAAGTTATTACCAGGAACTATTGGCTCTTCTAAATCTAAAAACCGAATTCTCATAACCTCGTCACCTTCATCATCAGAGTCATCTGTTAATGTTATAGTTGTGGATGTTGAATTGGTTCCACTTAAAATTGTCAGGTTTGTATTACCCGAAAAATCTGAAGTATTAAAACCAAAATTATTAAGGCTAATTGTAAAGTTTAAATCTGAAGTAACGATTACTTCCGAAGTAAATGTGATATCAAAAGATGAACCTTCATCATATTGTGTTTCAGTAACAGAAATCTGAATAGGATTTATAGCTGTACCAGAACCATCATTTTCGCGTCTTGGTGTTGGCGTTGCAGCCGAATAGGATTCTACTCCCACACCATCCACAAAGCGCTGTATAGATCTTTCTGTTGCATTAGTACCATTATCATTATACTGAACAGTTTCACCCAACAAACCCATAAGCACTGTATCATCCGCATCGTTTGTACCATATACCATAGCATCTATAAGATTCGTTTGAGTGGCTAAAGTACCTTCTGGAAAATCATTAACAGAAGCCTGATAAATTCCAACAGCATCAGCTCCATTCTGGATAACATTTTCTGATATTAATAACTGAGGAAATGGGTATACACCTGCACTCCCAATTACTAATAATCCATTATTATCAGTTTGATAACCATTTAAATCAATTACCATATAACTAGAATCTGCACCACTGGAGGATCCATTAAAAAACACCAAAATATATCCATCGGTAGAAAAATTTGGTGTCTGTGACTTTACCTCAATAAATTCTGCTGTATCTGTACTCGGTGAATCTGGGTCAAGCTCATTGATAACTAAAACCTGACTCCATGTGTTTAAACAAATAAACAATACGAAAATTGTTATTAACTGTTTCATCTATAATTTTTTTCAAAGATAAGAGTAAAAAAGACTATAGATGTTAATTAAAAATTATTTACAAAAACCAACTGAAGAATACTATGATAATTATCAGTAATGAAGAACACTAAAAAGATGAAAACTTAAAAATTGAGCGTTTTTAAGATGAAATGCCTCTACGATTTATAAAACGGATTCAAAAACCCTCTACAAACATGTAATTTTGAAAGGTTAATTAGCGCTTATAGTTTCATTTAATAACTCAATTGAAGATAAGTCACATTTTTTAGTAATATATTTCATTTTTTTAGTTATAAATTTAAATGCAAATTCGTCGATTTTTATAAAAACATTTGGAAGAATATTTGTTGCCGATATATATTGAAAACTCAATCAAGAATTTAAAACAAATAATTAACCTCTAAACCAAAAAATTATGATGACTTTAGCAAAACTGATTATCGATATAATATTTTCGATATTCTAAACCCAACCAATCTATACATCACTGCATTAGCTATGGTGTTCTAAGACAACCAATCTAAAAACATGTAAAACTTAGTTCTAGAATAAGTTTTACTATTTTTATCACTCATTTAACATACAAAAGAGATTTTCACCCTTTTGTAAATCAATAAAAATGAGGACAAATATCTTTAAGGTAATTGCAAAAATTAATAAAGCGATATTTCCAAGTTACTCTAAGAAACAATTAGACCTAAGTAGAGCGAGTAAATTACAACTTGCTATTATAGGTTGGCGTGCATATGTTACCAAAAACGCATTAGACTAAAAAAGACTGCCAATAGGCAGCCTTTTAAAAAACTCAATATAATCTATCGCTCTAGCGGTAAATTCTCTTTTTCAATTTTAGTTTCTTGTTACGGAACCCATAAGGGATTCTACAGGGCCATCTCCCATGTCAATAACGGTATGATCCATTGCGTTTGCTGGCACCATATGAGCCAATGGTTTTAAAGTAAATGGTGCAACACTATTATCTGGGAAAGGTTCTACGGAAATAACTACAGTTCTCCCTTTTAAATCTGTTGGAAATGTTAATCCAACTGGTGCATTTTGTAAATAATCCTCACCTGGATAACCTGGACCATTTCCTGCATCTCCTTTAAATAAAGATGTTGCTGCATTATCATCAGCTGCTTCTGCACTCGTAAAAGTCCCTGTACTTATTGGTGTACCATCAAAAACAACCCAACCTTCATATTTCCAGCCATCAGCCAAAGTTGGTAAACTTAAACCAGCTTCAAGATTTGGCGCATTAGTATTATCCAAAAACCAAACACCACTAGATTCGTTAGTATCATCCATATCTGTAGGAGTTGCAAGAATATACTTTCCGGTTGAAGCTCCTAACGAAGATATAGTACTTCCTGAACCTACAACTATATTGTCAGAGTTTACATTTGCAACATTACCAGAAAAATCTCCAGCTAACAACTTAGTGGCTGCTGGTGCAGGATCTGGGTCCACTGCTGGTTCAATAGACAATACAAATGTTGTTGCATTATCTAATTGTTCAGTATTTACAGGAAATGTTTGTGGGAAAGTAACACTAGTAAAAGTACCTGTACTTACTGGTTGTCCGTTTACAATTATCCAGCCTTCGTAAACATAATCACTTCCTAAAGCTTCTAATCCTTGTAAATTTAGAGTTAAATCTGATGTTGTAGACGTATTATTATCGTCGTCACTACTGCAGGATACTGCAAAAAAACTCAATGCCAGTAATCCTAAAAATGTTTTTTTAATCATCGCTTATTGTTTTTTAAAATATTACAAAGCAAAACTAGAACTCATCTAGGAACTAAAATGTTAGGTAGCTAACAGTTATATTATTTTTATTCATAAACCTGACTAAAGTCATTAAAAGGCAACAACTTAGTTAGTAACTTATAAGGCAAATATTAAAGTCATGATTAAAAGTTTAGAACAAAAACGTTGCTCCGAGATTTTGAGCAATAATTACATAGGCTATTTATCCTACATTAGTGGCAATAGGCCTTATACCGTTCCTATTACTTATTATTACAACGAAGAAGAAGACTATATTATCTGTTATTCTGGTAATGGACATAAAGTAAAGTCCATGCGCAAGCATACACCCATCTCTTTAACTGTTGCGGAAATTTATGGCAACAACAAATGGCAATCTGTAATGGCACATGGTCAATATGCGGAAATTGACGGTGGTACGGCTAAACTTTACCTTCATGAATTTTCTCTTGGCATTAAAAATCTTGTTCTAAAAAAAGAACACAAAGATTTAGATTATATAAGTCAGTTTTCAAGTAAAATTTACAATATGGAAACACCTATTGTATTTCTAATTAAAATTGATGATATGACTGGCAAGATGAAATCTTAATTGTATTAGTAGATACATGACATCACTACCGTATTCTATACTTAAACGTTTTAAAATGAGAAAAAACAAACCTACTGAATAACGTCATTTATTTAAGTATTAAAGTTAATACTATTAACTATTACAGCTTTCTTAATTTACTCCCAAAAAGCCTCAATCTCTTCTAGAGATTTTCCTTTTGTTTCTGGAATAAACTTGTATGTCAAAAAGATGATTACTAAAATGAATGCTATGAATATAAAATATGGCATTGAGCCATTCCAAGGTGCACTGTTGTTGGCTTCACTTTCCATAACCATTGGGAATGTTTGCGACACCAAATAGTTGGCTGCCCATTGTGCTGCAACGGCTACTGACATTGCTACACTTCGTATTTTATTAGGAAACATTTCTGATAATATAACCCAAACTACTGGTCCCATTGACAAGGCAAACGAACCAATAAATATTAAAACACCAATTAAGGACACTAAGCCGACTGCATCTTGTTGTAACGAAACACCTAGTAACAAGAACCCTAATATCATACCAACAGAACCAACATACAATAGTGGTTTTCTTCCATATTTATCGACAGTGTACATGGCTACGAATGTAAATACAAGATTTACAAACGCTAATAGAATTTGTTGAGCCAATACATCTTCTTTACCAAAACCTAAGGCTTTTTCAAAAATATCTGCTCCGTAGTATAATACTGCGTTAATACCTGTAAACTGCTGTAACACTGATAAGGCTGTCCCAATGATAATAATAGCCAAAATAGCTTTTGAGAAATAATTGACCTTTACTTTAGGTTCATCTGATTTAAGTGAAGACTTAATTTCTACTAATTCTTTTTGAGCTTTTTCTTCACCATGTACTTTGCTTAATATATCTAATGCTTGGCTATCTTCGCCTTTAATCGCCAACCATCTTGGGCTTTTTGGAACAAAGAATAACAATGCCAAAAACAATAAACTTGGTACGAGTTCTGACCAAAACATTCGCCTCCATCCAAATTGTAAGTTCTCTGCTTCGGTTAGGCTATTTCCAATAAAATAGGTTGCCAAAAACACCACAAAGAATCCAACTACAATAGCCAATTGATAATAGGTAACCATTTTACCTCTAATGTTGTTTGGTGCAATTTCGGCAATGTACATTGGAGCGTTCATTGAAGCGATTCCGATACCTAAACCTCCAATAATTCTGAATACCACAAGCATTGTTACGGTTTCCGGAAGCATTTCTGGTAATCCTGAACCCCAAGCAGACACAGAAAACAGAACTGCTGAAATAATTAACGACCATTTTCTACCTAATTTTATGCTTAAAGGTCCAGCAATAATTGCACCAACAAAACAACCCAACAAAGCACTCCCAACGACCCAACCCTTTAAAGTTGCATCGAGTTCAAAATACTTACTTAGGTAAAATTGTGCTCCATTAATTACACCTGTATCGTAACCAAATAGCAAACCACCAAGGGCAGAAATTGCGGTAATTAGCAGTAAAAAAGTCTTTTTATTCATTGTTATATAATTAGTTAGTTAGTTTAGCTTCTATTAAAACAGGTAAATGATCTGATGGATATTGCTTATTCCAATTATCACTTAACACTGCATATTTTTTGACTTCAACGTCTTCAGAAACGAAAATATAATCGATTCTTCGTGTTACAGGCTGGTCAAAATGAAACCCATTATATGTGCCTTTAGGACCAAAGTCCAATTCTGAAATTTCTTTGGAATCTTTTAATGTTTTGGTGATTAAGGCAATACTTTCATGATTAGGCTCCATATTAAAATCACCTGTTAAAAACACCGGATAATCTTCTGTATTTAAATGTTTGATTTTACCAAGAATCAATACAGCACTTTTTGAACGCGCCTCTTTACCAACGTGATCAAAATGTGTATTAAACACCCAGAATTTCTCTTTAGTAGTTTTATGCAGAAATAAGGCATAGGTACACACACGATTACAAACTGCATCCCAACCCATACTCACCTTATCAGGTGTTTGCGACAACCAAAATGTCGAAGATTCTACAACTTCTAATTCATCTTTTTTATAAAATATTGCAGAATATTCACCTTCATCTTTACCATCATCTCTACCAACACCAATAAAACTGTAGTCCGTCAATAAACTATCTAAATCTTTCATTTGATTTGGCATAGCTTCTTGTACACCTAAAACATCTGGCTCGTAAAACTTGATTTGATTAATAAAGAAAGGCTTGCGGTTTGTCCAACTGTTTTTACCTTCTATTGGGTAATCTAATTTTATGTTGTAGCTCATTATTTTCAGGTCTTGAGATGAGACCGACAATGAGATTAAAACAACTAAAAGTGTTATAAAATTTTTCATCTTTACTCTACAAAAATAGTTTCAGTTTGTTTAGAAATACCATTTTCATTAAAAGCTTCAATGGTAAAATAATACGGTGTATCTCTATCTAAGCAGCGCATAAAATGCGAATTAGTATCATAAACTTGCCAAGATTGGTACAATTTTTCTGGCGCAATTCCCCAACGGATGTTATACCCTTGTGCGCCTTCAACTTTATCCCAAGAAAATGAAATATCTCTACGGTCTTTTTCACGATTAATGTTGAAGTTAGACACCTTGTTTGGTGCTTCACCTAAACCTAATCCAAAGACTCTAACCTCTGACATCGCGAAGTTATTTCCAGGTACTTTGATGTTATTATATCTAACGTATTTTGCTTTTACAGGTTTATCTAAAACAAGATAGGCATTTGGCACATCAATATCACTTTTACTTCTATCTACAACGGTTTTCCAATTTTTACCATCTTGTGAAGTTTCAATAGTAAATTGATGTTTTAATCCTTCAACACGTGTGTAAATTCCTGATTCGTGATCGTGATAATTTAGTTGAATAGCGTGTACGGTTCCTTCATTTAACAATTCGATTGTAATCCATTGTTTATCGTCATTAGCTTCGGCAACCCAAAATGTTTTTGGGTTTTCGTCGGTTAAGACTTTTGAAGTTATTTGTCCTTCAGCATTGGTTTCTGTTGGTATTTCTTTGACTTCAACTTCATCATCATTAGACGTAAATTTCATTATTTGTTGAAGTGAAGACGAAACAGTTACATTGCCTTTATAGGATAATAACATCCAACCGTTATGTTGTCCAGCTTTTGTTGGATGATTTGGTCCAAAACGTGGATAATCGCCGTACGATGTGTTGCTGTACATTAAACCATCTTCGTCAAAATAGGTCGGAAACATACATAAACGACGTTCCCATTGCGCGTTAGATGCCAACGCCATCGTTGCAAAATGCCAGTATTGACCGTTGGTTTGCTTTACTGTAATACCGTGTCCTGCACCATTGGTAAATCCACCAGGTTTAAAACTCATCGGGTTATTTTTCATATACGTGAAAGCTCCAAGTGGTGAATCGCCAACATACACACCATCTGCATAGACATTAAATTGTGTACCAGGTGCAGCGTATTGCAAGTAATATTTCCCGTTGTGCTTGGTCATTGAAGCACCTTCCATATAACCTTCTTTTAAAGTTGGATGAAAGTTATTTTCGCCAAAACGTTCCCAACCGTGCTTTTCTTCATCTAAATTTATTAATTCTTCTCTAACACCAGTTTCCAGAAAACGGTCGTCTTTATTCAGCATTTTCACACGAATAGGATGCACGTTAGAACTTCCCCAATATAAATACGATTTGCCGTCATCATCAATAAATAACTCAGAATCTTGTATGTTATTTGAAATAGATGCTGTTGGTGTCCATAACCCTTTTTTAGGATCGTTGGTATATAAAATACTTCCGTAACCAGCAGGATCGCCAGCAAAATAAACTAAAGAATCTTTGTAGTTGAACGCTGTTGGCGCATTGCTACCTTCAAAAAACCATTGTTGCGGTTTAATGAATTTCCAATTGACTAAATCTTTAGAATGCCAATATCCAAACGATCGCGTGACGAACATATAATATTCGCCTTTAAACTCAATAACCGCTGGATCTGCACCAGAGCGATATGATATGTTTCTACTAGAATTATAAACCATATAAGTGTAGTCTATATCTAGCGGATTGATGTAGGTTTGTGTGGTATCTATTGGTATTGTTTCAGTTTTATTATCTTCTGAAACAATAGTATTTTCTTTCTTTTGCTTACAAGATACCATTGTTATAATTACGAATGCGAGTTGTATGCTGTGTTTTAATTTCATTTCAGTGATGATGATATTTTGAACCTGTATTACCTCTTAGTTTTTCGAATTGTTTGTAAGCATTGTCTACACGTTGCTTTGGTGCTTTTTCAAATTCTTTCTCGGTAACCTTATATTGTTGTTGTAATTCGGCTAAACGTATTCTTAGTTTGGCTTCAATCTCGACGTAATTTTCGTCATCGATAAGATTAGTTAACTCTTTTGGGTCGGTTTGTAAATCGTATAATTCCCACTCATCTATATCGTCGTACACGTGAATTAATTTATAACGATTGGTACGTACACCATACATCTTTTTAACCATATGGAATGCTGGATAATCGTAATAATGGTAGTAAACAGCATCTCTAAAATCTTTGTCGTTTTCAGTGCCATCTAATAAACCTGCAAAGGATTTTCCTTGCATATCACTAGGAATATCAACATCTGCAAAATCTAAAAATGTTTCGGCAAAGTCGAGGTTTTGGGTTAAGCCTTCAACAACAGTTCCTGATTTAATTTTTTCTGGATATTGGATTAATAATGGCATTTTTAAAGATTCTTCATACATAAAACGCTTATCAAACCATCCTTTTTCACCTAGATAAAATCCTTGGTCTGATGTGTACACAACAATGGTGTTTTCGGTTAAACCGTTAGTATCTAAATAATCTAAAATCTTTCCAATACCTTCGTCTACCGAAGCTATCGTTGATAAATATTCTTGCAGATAGCGTTGTCCTTTCCATTCGGCTAGTGCTTTACCTGATAAATCAGCATCGTGAAATGCATCATTTTTTGGTTGGTAGGCTTTATCCCAAGCAGCTCGTTGCTCTGGTGTCATACGTTCAAAATCTGTTTTCCAAGGATTCCAAGCTAATTCTGGACTACCTTTTTCCTTGGTCATTTTAAGGTCGTGACCTTCGTACATATCACGATAAATGGTTTGCAATTGCTCTTTTGAAGCTGTAGAATTTTCGTGCTTTATAAAATACGTATCAGGTAACGGAAATTGCACCGAATCATACTTATTAACGTGACGTAATGCTGGCATCCAATTACGATGTGGCGCTTTGTGATGCACCATTAAAAAGAAAGGCTGGTCACTGTTTTTCTTTTCATCTATGTAATCAATTGCGTAATCTGTAATTAAGTCAGTTGCATAACCCTTAACCACAGTAGTATCTGGTAACTTGGTCGTCCAATGCGCAGTGGTATCAATATGTTTTTTGTTGATGTGAACCGTATCTTGAATCTTAATAAACTGCGGATTGTAATAGTTACCTTGGTCGTTTAAAATATTCCAGTGGTCAAAGCCTTCAGGATAACCGTGTAGGTGCCATTTTCCTACAATCGCTGTGTTGTAACCTGCTTCCTTAAGCAATTTTGGAAGCGTTTGTTGAGAGCCATCAAAACGCTCACCATTCATTCTAAATCCATTAATATGACTATGTTTTCCTGTTAAAACTACAGCACGACTTGGTCCGCAAATAGAATTGGTACAAAAATTATTTTTGAAAATCGCACCATTTTTTGCCAATCTATCAATGTTTGGTGTTGGTGCCAATTGCCCAATAGGATGACCATACGCGCTAATGGCTTGCGCTGCGTGGTCGTCTGCCATTATGTAAATGATGTTTGGTCGTTTTGAGTTTCCGGCTACATCAGTATTGACAGCTTCTGACTTGTTTTCTTTGCAAGACTGAAGCATCAATAATGAGGCTAATATGAGAGAAATGTATCGCATTACTTTTTCGTTTTTATAATTTTTGTTTGAACGATTTCATCATTAAGCACTGTACGTTCAAAAAAGTTGAACACAATATCTAATTCTTCATAAGGAATTCTAGAAATTTCGTGACGCGCTTCTTTGACAATATTGAAATAGAAAGACGTGTCAAATTCCTCTAATTTATCGGCAATAATTTTAGAACCATCTAGCATTATATAACCATCTTTTGTTGGTGCACAATAATGGTGTGGTGCATTTCCATAAGGTACCAGTTGGTCTTTTGTTCCGTGGTATAACACAGTTGGCACAGCATTTTCTGGCGTCATATAACTTGCGTCAACAATAGCACCAGCGCACGAAAAAGCACCTGCGAATTTTACATTGCTGTAATCTTCGGCATCATCCAAAAAATACTCGCGCATAAAAACCGCATTTAGAATACCCTCAGCACCAGCACTACTACCACCAGCAATGATTTTTGTGGTATCGATTTGAAGCTCATTAGCGTGCTCTACAACATATTTTGCAGCGTCCATATAATCAATAGCAGCTTGTTTAAATGTTTCTAGCTTTTCGTCTTTACTACAATCGCAACCAAAACCTGTTGTTGTGCCTTTTCTTAGCAAACGGTACGAAATAGAAATACCAATGTAATTCTGCTCTTTGGCAGCATATTTTACTAGATTTTCGTCATCTATGTAATCTCTCCTTCCTATTGCAAATCCACCACCGTGCATCCAAAGCAACACAGGTAAGGTATCTGTTTTTTTGATGTTTTCTGGTGTGTAAACATCTAGTTTTAATGTGTCTGTTCCTTTTATGGAATAAGTGTAAGTGGCTTTGCTTTGTGCCGAAATAAAAAAGCCTATCAGTAAGATTAATGATGTTAGTATGTTTTTCATATTAAATTATGTTTGTCAGGTTGAGCGCAGTCGAAATCTCTTAAAACACTTCGACTGCGCTCAGTGTGACAGTATCAGTCTAGTTTTTCTATTAAAATACCGCTAATAACTGGCAAACCTTCAATAGCGTTGAGTTTTAAAGTTAATCCTTTTTTTGTTTGAATACTTGCCTGAATAATTACACCATATTTTTCTGGATAAGCTTGGGCTAAATTCAATCGTTTTTCAATTAATGTGTCGTTAATATATACATCGAAAATGCGCTGTTTTTTAGTGCTTTCTGAAGTTTCTTCTGAAAGGTTATAAATGTTTTCAGTTGGCTTAATTTGTGGCTCTACGAAGTATAATTTTACGTTGTAATTGCCTTCAGGAACATCAAATTGGTATTCTGTACAACCTTCTAATAAGGTTTGAAATAACGGTTCTGCATCTGTGTTTTTAATATTATGTGGCAGACCTTGATTTTTATCTTTGGTCATCCCATAAGCTGAACCATCTTTATATCCAAACCAACCTTTTTTATATTCTTGGTCTGGTACAAATGTGATGTTTTGTGCTTCATCATAAAAGTTGAAATGCGCACCTAAATTAATGCCGAAACGTTTGAAGTTTTTAAAATCAAAAGCTTCAATACGATTGACTTTTATTATTTTTTCTTTGGAAATACTTTTTGTTGAAACTCTAATAGAATTATTACCATTTTTGAAAGGCATTTCTATAGATACTAAGCCATTTTCGACTTTAAAATCGCCTAAGCTTTTACCATTCAAACTGATATTGACTTCATTTTGATTGGAATAGATTTGAATAGGAAAAATTTGCTCTTTAAACAAAGTCAATTCCTTTAAATAATCTGTTGCGATATGTATGAATGGTTTTTTATCATCTAAAACCGATTTGTACCAATAGTAAATGTCTTTTGGTGTTCGGTCGTATTGCACCAGTCCTTTTTGGTTAATGTGCGGAATGGCATCTCCACGAAATTCTGAGCCAAAATCGGCAAAATTCCAAGCTGTCATTCCTGTCATAAATGGTCTTTCAGTAATCTGTTTGTAATACGATTCATGTAGTTTTGCTTGATAATTGGTAGAGAAATCGAATTTTTTAGGTCTTTTGGTAAAAATCCTAACGTCTGCACCAGGACCATATTCTGACAACAATAATGAGCGTTTTGGATAACGTTGATGCTGCTTGTCTAAGAATTTGCCTAAATCTTCAATCTGAGCATCGTACCAACCAAAGTATAGATTCCAACCAAATAACATTGGTAAATCTGCGATACCAGTGTCGTTATAGACTTCGTTTAAATGACCAGCCATAACTGTAATATGATTTGATGCCAGTTTTCGGGTTAAATCTTCTAGCTGATTGGCAAGTTTTAAAGTTGTTGTTTTTAGCGCTTCCTTTTCCTCTTCAGTAGATTTTCTATCGAATGCTAAACGCAGGAAAATTTCATTCATATAACCAAACATTACTACACTTGGATAGTTGTAATATTGCTTGATGTGCTCGTTTTGCATTGTATTTGAGACCTCAAAAAATGCTTCGGAATCTGTGACTTTATTCACTATAGGAATTTCCGTCCAAACTAAAATTCCGAGTTCGTCACAAAGTTTGTATAGTTCTCTAGAATGTGGATAATGTGCAAACCGTATCACATTTGCACCCATATTTTTAATGAGATGAATATCTTGTTTTTGCAGTTCTATTGGCACTGCATTCCCGTAATCTTTAAAGTCTTGATGACGATTAACACCAACTAATTTTATTGGTTTACCATTTAGGAAAAAGCCTTTTTCAGGATCTACAGTGGTCCAACGAAAGCCTAAATTAGATTGTTTTTGGTCTAAAACCGTTCCGTTTTTATCACTTAAGGTTAGTTGTAATTTGTACAAATACGGATGGTCTGGCGACCATAAATTAGGATTCTTTATTTCTGAATAGTTTACTGTAACAGTTTTGGTTTCATCAGCTTTTAATTTTAATCCTTGATGGTCTTCTCTAATGATATTTCCTTCAGCATCAAAAATTTTCACATCTAAATGCGCAGTGGTTTTTTTATCAAAATTATCAATCAACACGTCTACTTTTACACCAGCTTTTTCGTTGGAAACATTATAGTAATTGACATAGAATCCATCAGACGCAAAATCCTTTAAACTAAAATGTTGTTTTGGGACTTTTATCAATTCCACATCACGATAAATACCACCATAAAAGGTGAAATCTGCATCTAATGGTGGAATATTTTCATTATGTGAATTATCGACTTCAACTTCAATTAAATTATAAGTATCAAGGTTTAAAATCGACGTAATTTCAACATTAAATGCTGTATAACCACCTTTGTGATTGGTTGCTTTTTTTCCGTTAATAAAAACGGTTGCTTCTTGATTTACAGCATTAAATTTTAAATAAAAAATCTGGTCTTTATCTTCAGATGATATAAAGATTTGCTTTTTGTAATAACCCAATCCACGACGGTAACCAGACTCATCATCAAACGCATCTTTATCATTCCAAGTATGTGGAATATCTACGGTTTGCCAATGCGTTTTATCTTCAGAAAACTGCCAACCAGAGTTAATGAGTTTTGATTGGGAACGACATAAAAAAGGGAAAGCCACACACAAAACTAAGCTTAGTAAAAACATCTTATGATTGATGTGCGGCATATTTAGCTATTAATCTAAAAGGTTAAATGAATTCTTAAACTCAACATCTGAATTTGTACCAATAGCTATCTGGAATTCTCCTGGCTCTGCAACAAAATCTAAATTAGAGTTGTAGAATTTTAAATCTTCAACCGAAATCGTAAAGCTTACAGTTTTTGTTTCGCCCTTCTTTATAAATACTTTTTGAAACCCTTTAAGCTCTTTTACTGGTCTTGTGACTGTACCAACAAGATCTCTTATGTACAATTGCGCTACTTCTTTTCCGTCGTAATCTCCAGTATTTGTTATATCTACAGACACATTAATTGTATCGTTATTAGTTATTGAAGTTTTATCTAGTTTTACGTCACTGTATTCAAAAGTGGTGTAGCTTAAACCATAACCAAATGGATACAATGGCTCATTACGAACATCTAGATAGTTGGTTTTGAATTTTTCAAACTTACCTTCCTTGTTTCCTAATGGACGACCAGTGTTTTTATGGTTGTAGAATAATGGCAGCTGACCAACATTTCTTGGGAATGTTGCAGTAAGCTTACCCGAAGGATTAACATCGCCAAACAATACATCTGCAATGGATAAACCAGCTTCACTTCCTAGGAACCAAACATTAAGAATGGCAGGAACTGTTTCGTTTTCTTCAACTAAGGTTAATGGCCTTCCTGTAAATAATACTAGTACTACAGGTTTGCCTGTTTTTAATAAAGCTTGAAGTAAGTCTCTTTGCACTTGCGGAATACCCAAATCTGTACGACTGCTACTTTCTCCACTGAATTCAGAAGATTCTCCAATGGTTGCCACCACAACATCAGCTTTTTTGGCAATCGCTAAAGCTTCATCTAACATTTGTTTGTCAGTTCTGCCATCTCTCGGAATATCTTTTCCGAACATTGTAGCTCGTTTTTCTAACTCTAAATCATAATCTAGATTGCTACCTTTAGCATACAATAGATTAACATCGTTACCAACAGTTTGCTGTAACCCATCCCAAACCGAAATAGCGTTGCTATGATCTGACGATACAGACCAAGTTCCTGGCATATTGTTAGCTGCTTTTGCCAATGGTCCAATAACTGCGACTGTTCCAGATTTTTTTAAAGGCAGAACTTGGTTGTCATTTTTAAGTAGCACAGTAGATTCTGCACCAACTAGACGAGCGTAATCTCTATTTTCTTGAGTTAGTGTCTCCTTTTTTGCCCTTTCTTCACTGCAATATTTGTAAGGATCTTCAAATAAACCTAATTGATATTTTGCTGTAAGTATCCTACCTACTGCTCTATCAATATCTTCCATTGATATTTTTCCTTGGTCTAAAGCACCTTTTAAATGTTTTATATAAGCTGCATCTATATGAGGTGAATCACCAGCCATATCCATATCTAAACCTGCAATTAAAGCTAATGACGTTACGTCAAATTCACCACCCATTCCATGCTCCATCATTTCGTAAATACCTGTGTAATCAGAAACCACAAAACCGTTGAAACCCCAATCATCGCGTAACAAATCGGTTAATAACCACTTGTTTCCTGTTGCAGGAACACCATCAATTTCGTTAAATGAAGCCATTACAGATCCAACTCCTTCATCAACAGCAGCTTTGTAAGGTGGTAGATACTCGTTGTACATACGAATACGGCTCATATCAACAGTATTATAATCTCTACCTGCTTCTGCGGCTCCATATAGCGCAAAATGCTTAACACAAGACATTAATGTATTGTTTGCAGACAGATCATCTTGTTGGTAACCACGAACCATTGCACGAGCAACTTCACTACCTAAGTAAGGGTCTTCACCGCTTCCTTCAGAAATTCTTCCCCAACGAGGATCGCGAGAGATATCTACCATTGGCGAAAACGTCCAGTTAATACCATTAGCACTAGCTTCTGTTGCAGCTATTTGAGCTGTTTTTTCTATCATTTCCATATCCCAAGACGCTGATAAACCTAATGGTATTGGAAACGTGGTTTTAAAACCGTGAATAACATCCATTCCGAAAATAAGGGGAATACCTAATCGGCTTTTTTCTACTGCTATTTTCTGAACTTCATATATGTTTTTTGAATCTTTAATATTGAAAAGTCCACCAATTCTTCCGTCTTCAATCTTTTTTACAACATCAGTACTTTTTGAAGCACCTGTTGTGATTGGACCTGTGGCAGGAAGATTTAACTGACCTAATTTTTCATCTAAAGTCATTAAACCTATGATTGAATCTACCTTTTCTTGATATGGGTTATCTCCTTTTGAACTTGAAGCAGATTTATTCTCTGTATTGGTACTACAAGAGAACGCGGTAATAACTCCAAGTACAATTGCTACGGATTTTATTTTTTTAGTTAGTTTAAGTTTTGTCATTTTATTTTTTTGATTTAGAGAAAAGCCATTTTAATAATTCCGGTTCTGCAAACGTAGAATCCCAACTATTGTGATTATCGTCTGCATATAATGTAAAGTTTGGTTTTCCACCATATTTTAAAATAGCACTAACCATTTCTAAAGAAAGTTGCGGATCTACCACATCATCTTTAGCTCCGTGAAATACCCAAACATCAATTTTATCAGCATATTCTTTAGCAGACTCTGGATCGCCTCCACCACATATAGCAAAAGCTGCCGCAAACATTTCTGGTCGCCTATAAAGAATTTCAAAAGTTCCCATTCCACCCATAGATAAACCTCCTACATATATTTTTTCTTTCTTTACAAATGGTTTTTCAGAAAATTCATCCATTAAATCCAATACTAATCCCATTGATGTAGTTGGGCCAGTTTCATATTTAAAATTCAGTCCTATTGGGTTTGTTGATCTATCTACGTCCACTTTAGACCAATAATCACTTTTGGGACATTGTGGAAAGATTACAATAGCAGGAAATGCTCCTCTATTGGTTTGGTCTGCGAACATTTTACTACCGTGAACAAGTTGCTTTTTATTATCCTCTCCACGCTCTCCCGCTCCGTGAAGAAACAAAACAACAGGATATTGTTCATCTTCAGAAAAATTTTCTGGATACATTATACGATATTGTAACGTATCGTTTTCTTTAATGTGAATTTTTTCTTTGTACAAATCCTCTTGAGCATTAGCCAAAGTAATGAAAGCTAATAAGCAAAGGGTTAGTGTGTTTTTAAATAGTTTCATCTTAATATTTTAATACGTAAATCCTAAGGCGTCCAAACCATTTTGAACATCTTCATTTTGCATAAATAAATTCCATAACAATCCTGTACGATAGTTTTCTATCATAATAATTTGTGGGCCTTGGTCTATTGCCAAATAACGTTCGGTCACCCAATCGTACTGTGGACTAAACGCATCATAAAAACCTGCAGGACCCATTAAATCATTTTCATAGAAAAAGTGCATTGCTGCCAATGATTTTTCTGGTGTATATGGTATTGAGCTTACTGCTGCTGTTGGTGAAATTACTCCAGTATCATTTTCTGGGTCGTGGGCAGAATAACCTACAGAACCATCAGAATTTCTGGTATAACTCGCTGTTAATCCCCAACAATCTGGTCCATAACTCACATAATTCTCTGGATTGCTTACGCAATATTGATAATTAATATTAGTATGATTAGTATTTAAATCCCAATAATTAGCATATTGATCTGAAAGGTTTGAAGGGTCTAAACCTAAATACGAATAATGTGCCCAAAATAAAGGTCCAGTGCCTGTACCTGCGTGATCTAAAATTAAAGGAATATTATATTGAGTGGCTGTTGATACTATATTTCCATTGCTAGCCCAACCTTGTTGATACGCTTCTGTAGGTATTGCATAATCTGGCGACGCAGCACCCAGAATAAATGCAATTAGAGTTTCATTATAACCTTTTAACTCTAGGTTAATCGCAAAACCATTACTTGGACTCCAATGCCATAGTAATTTGTTTTGTCCATTAGTATACCAATTCCATTCTACTCCTTTCCAAAGCATATCTGCTTGGGCTGCCAAGGCATCTTCATCGGTTGATCCTCCTTCAAAATATTCTTTTACACAAATGAGTCCTTGTACCAAAAATGCTGTTTCAACCAAATCACCACCATTATCTAAAGTACTGAAAGGTATTACTGCTCCTGTGCCACCATTTAACCAATGCGGCCAAGCTCCGTGAAAACGATCTGCTCCTTCAAAGAAATTTAATATTTGTGTTAACCTTGCCACACCTTCTGCTCTGGTGATATATCCACGCTCAATACCAACTAAAATTGCCATTAATCCGAATCCGCTTCCACCAGCCGTTACGACATTTTGGCTATTTGACGGATCGTTTGGATGATATCTTTCTCTTGCTGCACCTGAATTAGTTTCGGCATAATCCCAGAAGTATTTGAAAGTTTCTTGTTGTGTTAAGTCCATCATCTCAGTATCTGATAACGGGATAAAAGGATCATCATCACCAGGACTATACGGTTCTTGATAACCTGGACCATTATCTTTTCCACAACTCAAGATTAATAACAATAATATGGCGAAACTAAGTTTCTTCATTTTTAATTCTTTTAATAATTGAATCCAAGCTTATCTAAGCCTGCTTGAACATCTTTGTTTTGCATAAATAATTTCCAAAACAAACCTGTTCTGTAATTTTCTATCATAACTGGTATTGGTCCTTGGTCTATAGCCAAGTATCTTGGTAAATACCAATTATATTCTAAGCTAAAAGCATCATAAGGTCCGTACTTACCTACCAAGCTATCGTGATTTCTGTATATATTTTCTAAAACATTCATACTAGCTTTTGGTGTGTAAGGAAATGATGATAATGCAGCTGTAGGCGAAACAACACTTAGGTCGTCGCCTGGTCTGTGACCAGCGTAACCTTTCATAGAATAACTTGAGGTAAAGCCCCAAAGACTATCTCCATAGCCTTTAAAATTTTTAGGGTTATCAATTGCATATTTATAATGAATCTTAGCATGATTTTGAGTTAATTTCCAATAATCCGCATATTGGTCTGATAAGCCTTTTGGGTTTAGACCTAGGTACGAATAATGTGCCCAAAATAGAGGACCAATTGGCGCATCACCATGTTCGTAATAATCTAAAACCAGCTCTTCATCATAATAAGATTTATCTGAGACAATTTCACCATCTCTTGCCCAACCTTTTTCATAAACTTCTTTTGATATTGAATGTGTAGGTGATGCAGCTGCTAACACATACATTATTAAGCATTCATTATAACCACCAACTGGAAAATTCATTTCCCATTGGTATTCTGGCGACCAGTGCCAATACAATACATCTTCACCTCCCTTAGTGTACCAATCCCATTCTACTTCTCTCCATAATTGGTCTATTTTGGCAACTAATTCTTTTTCTTGTGCGTTTCCTTCTTTAAAATACTCAGCAACGGTTAGTAGACCTTGAATCAAAAACGCTGTTTCTACTAAATCTCCTCCATTATCTTTTTTACCAAAGGGATACATTTTACCTGTTTCTCCATCTATCCAATGGGACCAAGCACCGTGAAAACGATCTGCTTTTTCAAGAAAGTTTACAATTCTCTCATATCTTTTAAAAGCTTGCTCTCTTGTAATCCAATCATGCTCTACACCAACTAAAATGGCCATTAGTCCAAAACCACTTCCACCTGTTGTTACTGTATTTTTTGGCGAAGTTGGATACACATCATCCATATGTAAACGCTCTCTTGCCAAACCTGAGTTAGGTTCTGCTCCTTCCCAAAAGTAATTGAAGGTTTGATACTGAATTGTATCTAACAATTCTTTATTAGTAAGATTGGTATAATCATTACTTTTTGTTTTAGAATTATATGCTAAATCTTGCTCTCCTTTTTGGTCATTAGATTTACAGCATACAAAAGTGCAAAGAGTGACTATCAGAAAAAGGCTTTTTTGTAAATTTTTCATTCAAACACAGTATAAGAATTAGCGGCATTTTAGAAAAATGCCGCTAAAAGATTGAAATAAGGATATTTTTAAAATTTAGACTTAAACCAATTAATTAAAATATGAAATTTAAAGCATATCCTGTATTTCTGCTTCTGTTAAAGCAACATTGTATAATCTTAATTCATCAAAAGCACTTAAATCCGATAAATGATTCCAGTAGCTAAATGTTGGTCCACCAGCACCAATCACAATTTCGTTACACCCTGTCCAATCTACACTAGTTGCAAATGTTGAAGATAATTGCTCTACTCCATTAAAATATATTTTACTCTCTGCTGCTGAAACAGTAAGTGCAATATGCACCCATTCTCCTGCAGTTACATCAATTACACCACCATCATTCCAGCTTTCACCACCACCAATTCCAACATTAACCTTTATCCGTTGTTCAGTAGCACTACCTTCCCTGAATAATCTAAATCCCTGAAACCTATCGTCTTCATCATCACCAACTGTTAAAATACCCGATCTATCTGGTGTAGAATTTACTTTATACCAAAAAGTAGCACTAAAAGAATCTGCACCGAATAATCCATCTATTGGGAATGTTAAATAAGCATCTGTTGCTCCCATATACGCATCTGAGCCTTCATAACTTTCGCCTGCAAAACTTGGCGTACCAACTTCAGTTGCCATAGATAAACTCACTAATTCAGTATAAGAACCATCAAAAGGCATATAGAAAGTCTCGCCATTATAAATAGGCTCATATGGATTAGTTACGTTAATCATATTTTGTACTTCAGCTTGAGAAAGTGTTGTGTTAAATAAACGTAATTCATCCAAGGCACTATCATCAGATAAATGGTTCCAATAATCAAATGTTGGACCACCAGAGCCTATATGGATTTCTGTACAACCTGTCCAATCGATAGCATTAGAAGGTGTGGCCATATTTACAGCAACACCATTAAGATAAATTACTGTTTGAGTTGGAGAAATCGTAAACGCTACGTGTACCCACTCGCCTGCAGCTACATCAATTAATCCGCCATCGTTCCAACTTTCTCCATCACCAGTACCTACGTTTAGTTTTATTCTCTGTTCAGCAGAATTTCCTTCTCTGAATAATCTAAATCCTTGAAATCTATCATCTGCATCATCACCAACCGTTAAAATACCTGATCTAT
The DNA here is from genome assembly GCF_056160445.1 of Winogradskyella sp. ABM4_392. Taxonomy (NCBI): domain Bacteria; kingdom Pseudomonadati; phylum Bacteroidota; class Flavobacteriia; order Flavobacteriales; family Flavobacteriaceae; genus Winogradskyella; species Winogradskyella sp. ABM4_392. The sequence goes on along the minus strand of NZ_JBSWXE010000006.1, from coordinate 37,737 downwards.
CTGGTGATGCATTAACTTTATACCAAAATGCACCACTCATATTTGAACCAAACATTAAATCGTTGATTGGGAATGTTAAATAAGAATCTTCAGTTGCTTTAAAGGCGTTAGAACCAGCAAATGCCTCACCTGCAAAATCTGGTGTTCCAACCTCACCAGCATCTGCTATAGATAATAATTCTGTATATGTACCATCAAATGGCATATAAAAAACCTCTCCTGGAAAAATTGCTTCATAAGGTGGCGCTTTAGAGAAATTAACTGTGGCACTTGTAGAATTACCCACTAAATCTGTACCAGTGACTGTTAAAACATGATCTCCACTTGTTAAACTATCATAGGTAAACTCTTCGTCAACTATTCTGTAGTCCAAAAAAGAGTCATAAGAGGCTATTTGTACTCCATCTAGTGTTACAGTAACAGAACCAACTTCTATATCGTCTTCAACTCTAAATGAAATATCTACTGGTACTATTAGCTCAAGACCAGTAATTTCAGTTCCTTCTGTAGGATAAATAATATCTACAGTTGGAGCACCTGCATCTGGTCCTGGATCTACTTCTGTAATAGGGTCTATGCCTTCATCACATGATACTGCAAACAGTACCATGAAAATTCCTAAAATTTTTATTATTGTTTTTTTCATAACTTCATTTTATTGTTGTGATTGATAGTAATCATTAAGAATATAACTTTGGTCTAACTGAGCTTGTGGGTAAGGTAAAAAGGCTTTATCCATACTAAATGTTCTACCATCATAGCTAAGTTCACCCATTTCTCCTAGTCTAACCATATCGTAGTATCTAATTCCCCATTCCATGGCTAATTCAGCATATTTCTCATCCATAACTTGCTCGCTTGTCACTCCAGAAAGTGTTCCTAAACCTGCTCTTAATCTCACAGCATTTACAGCATTGTCTGCAGTACCTGCGGTACCAGACGCACCTCTAGTCAATGCTTCTGCATACATCAACAATACTTCTGCATATCTAATAACAGTGTAATTCTTATTTGTACCATAAGATGTTCTACCTGGGGTTAGTTGATTTGAAGGTAAATAATGCTTACCACTAGCAAAATAAGCTCTCGAGTAATCGTTAATTACATCACCATCTCTTGTAGTGTTAGAAATCCAAGCTGGTAAAGTTGCATAATCAGGATCTGTTTGTAATTCAGTTATTCCTCTGTCCGTAAACAATACACTTGTTTCTAGCCTTACAGTTTCTCCTCTATCTATCATGAATTTGATAAACTTAAAACTTGGCTCATAAAATCCCCATCCACTAGTAGCTTCAGGAACTGATGCAGACCAATTTTGAGGTCCATAAAATGCATATAAGTGGCTTACATTTTCACCTGATGACTGCCCGAAATCAGAATACTGTATTTCCCAAATATTTTCATTTGCTAACTTACCTGGAATTTTAAATAACTCGTAATAATCGTCATATAATTGAAACTTACTAGAACTAATTATTTCACCTGTAGCATCTGCTACATTTTGGTAATTTTCAACCTCTAAATTTGCAATAGCTTTTACAGCTAATGCTGTATATTTAGTTATACCACCTGGCAAATCAGATCTTAAGTTTGGCGCCTGGTCTAGTAAATTTGGGATGGCTTCATCCATTTGATCAGAGATCCACATCATGAGTTCATCTTTTGGAAGTACTTCGATTTGTGTTTGATCGGTTGTTTGAATTCTATAAACATCACCAAAAACTCTAGATAACTGCAGTGTTATAAAGCCTCTTAGCACTTTACACTCTGCTTGATACTGATCTATTAGGTCAGAATCTACACCTCCAGCTCTAAATCTTTCTAATGATTCTATCTGAGATGTTATTTGCAATATATCTTGTGCCCAATTTTCAAAAAACACATTATACATCCAATAACTATTGTCATAAATAAAGTTATCTGTATCTGCAAAACCCTGTTGATCTCCAAGTCCACCTGCATTAACATCGTCGCCTCTTACAGAAATAAGTGGAATTTGTTCCCAACCTACATTTTGAAATTTCTGATAAGCACCGACAAGCGCTCCAAATGCTTGTTCTTCACTGCTGTAATCTATCTCATCTTGTAATACTACAAGTTCTTGCTCTTCGTCTAATTTATCATTGCAATTGAATAGCAAAACTGGTAAAATTAGAACAATCAATTTTAAATTAAATATATATCTCATAGCTTATAATTTTATAATTTAACTGAAACACCTAGGCTATACACTGAAGGTATAGGATAAGTTTGCGTATCTCTTCCATCAAAACCAACTTCTGGGTTAAAACCATTGTAACTTTTAGTCCACAAAAATGGCCTATCAGCAGTAAGTGTAAAACGCATTTCTGGGAGTTTATCTTCTTTTAGGGTATAGGCTAACTGAATATTTTGAATTCTGAAAAAATCACCATCTTGTAAAAAGAATTTAGACAATCTCTGATTCCAAAGGTTTCTATAACCTTCAGATGATGGAAACTCATTGGTTGTACCCTCTCCACGCCATCTATTAATTGCTAACTCAGCATCAATATTACGACCTTGGGTTCTAATAACTTCCATCCTATTAGTATTTAATATTTTGTTTCCTCCCTGACCATAGAAAGACACATTTAGCTCTAAATTTTTATAATTAATACCAAGGCTACCGCCATAATAGTGGTTAGGTACCGGTGATCCCAAATATGTTCTATCATCAGCATCCAAAATACCGTCATTATTAAGATCTCTATATCTAAAATATCCTGGTTCTACATTTATACCTTCATTAATAGCAGATTGAGCGACAGGGTCAGCTGCAATTTCTGCATCGTTTTGATATACACCATCTATTTGATACCCATAAAATACGTTGATTGGCTGGCCTACTACTAATCTTTGACGAGCTTCGGCAGTACCAGTATTTATGTATGGTTGACCTTCTAAATCTGTTATTTCATTATCAATGGTACTAAAGTTCCCTGAAATACTGTAGCCCCAATTTTCAGAAATACTGCCTCTCCAAGTCGCTGCAAGTTCTATACCTCTATTCCTTACAGCCCCTACATTTTGAAGGCTAATCTCTGTACCTACAAGTGGCAATACAGGAATTACCAAATTATCTGTGTTCTTAACAAAATAATCTGCCTCCAAAGACAATTTGTTATCAAACATATATGCAGATAAACCAATGTTTGTTTCTTCTGTGAACTCCCAATCTATATCATCAGCAACAGTAGAGAATTGAAATCCGTTATAGAAAGTATCGTTAAATACTGTTGAAACTGTTGATGCAGAAATTGGTATACTAGGCGCCACTGCATTATTACCTAATCTTCCCCAGCCAGCTCTTAACTTAAGATAATTTATAAAATTTACGTTCTCCATAAAAGGCTCTTTAGAAACCTCCCAACCTAGACCGAAAGCTGGTAAATACACGTATTTCTGGTCATATCTATTACTACCTTCTGCCCTAAATGTAGCATATGCTAAATACTTGTCCTTGAATTTATATTGTGCTCTTCCAAAATAAGAAAAACCGTAAAATCTACTTCCACCATCATAAGAAGTTCTACTATCTTCAGCTGTATTAGATATATACCATGTTTTTTCGTTATTTCTCACAAATGCACCACTAGGATCAAAATTGCCTCGAGCACCAAAACTTCTAAAATAATCATCTCTAAACGACATACCTGCAAGAAGTGTTAGATCGTGTTCCCCAAAGACATTTGAATACGTTAAGGTATTATCCCAAATATAATTTTCAGTAACAGCATTATTTCTTGTAATAGATGACTGATCTACAGACCTCTGATAATCATCAGTAACAAAGTAAGGTAGCAATACAATACGCTCATTAGTTCCAAGATAATTGTAAGACAGACTTGATCTTAAATTTAGATGTTCTGGAATAATTTTAAAATCTGCATAAAAATTAGCTGTAGTTCTTCTACGCTCACCTCTTCTATCAGAATTATCCATTAAAGGGAATGGATTTTGCGCATCTCTATATCCAATCTCTCTAGCATCAGAATATGGTAACGGGTCTGCCATTGTAAAGTTATTATCAAAAACCGGCAAAATAGGCACCGCAAAATACGTTAATTGCCAAGCAGAACCTTCATCATCATACTTAACTGCATTACTAAATAGAACATTTCCGCCAACATTAAGCCAATCATTGGCTTTAGCATCAACTCTGGCCCTAAGGTTAAAACGCTCATAGCTGTTTTTCATATCTAAAACACCTTCTTGAAAAAAGAAATTACCACCTAGTGAATAGGAAATATTCTCAGATCCACCATTGATTTGCAAATCATAATTTTCAATTTCTGCATCTCTTAAAACCTCATCGTACCAATCTGTATTAACATCAGGTATATTTGGATTTACTCTACTCCTACCAAATCTCTGTATAGCTTGCTCAACACTTGCTATTTCAGAATCTGATCCAGATTCTAAAGCAAATGTTACAAACTGTTCGGCATTTGCCATTTTTAAAATATTTTGAGCACGCTGTATACCATAATAAGTTGAAAAGGTAATCTCAGCTTTCTTATTAAATTTCCCTCCTTTTGTTGTTATTAAAACAACACCATTAGCGGCTTTGACACCATATATGGCTGAAGCCGAGGCATCCTTTAAGATTGAAACAGATTCAATTTCACTAGAATTTAAAAAATCGATATTGTCGAAGAACATACCATCTACAACAAATAAAGGTGAAGAATCACCACTTAAAGAATTTGTACCTCGAATTAAAATCTGTGGAGTTTCACCAGGCGAACCTAAACTACTTATTTGTACACCTGCAACTTTACCTTGAAAGCCCTGAACAACTTGAGCAGCAGGTGTTTTAGCCAATTCTTGTGGCTTAATAGTTGCAATAGCACTGGTTAAATCTGCTTTTTTCTGTGTACCGTAACCTACAACCACAACTTCATTTAAAGATTCTACATCATCTTCTAAAGTTACATTAAGAACAGTCTGATTAGTTATAACAATGCTTTGGGTTTTGAAACCCACATAGCTAAAACTTAACTTTTGACCACTCTCTACACTAATGGAATATTTTCCATCAAAATCTGTAGATACTCCTCTGGAAGTACCCTCTACAATTACACTTACACCAGGTAATGGCATACCATCACTTGCTGAAGTTACAACACCACTTACCTCTATTTGCTGACTCCAAGAGATTAAGGAGAAAAATAAAAGTAATATTAAACTGAATTTAGTTTTCATACATTAACATTTAGATTGAAATAGTTAGTTTTTTCTAATCCTAAAGTTAAGGTGTTAACTTAAATTTAATATATGTACTATTTACATTTTAATTACGCCATGAAATACCAAAAGCTCTAAAAAGCCCTTGAATTCATAATTTGACGTAGTTTAAATATAAACGAAAACGTTGTAAAATCTTAAAATTTTAACTAAGTGACGTAGTAATGACGTAATTAAAAATATTAAATTAACAACTTAATGTGGCTGTTATTTAATATTTAATAAATAATCTGTCAAAGAAATGTCATTTTCTAAATTCAATTTCTTTTTCAGTCTGTATCTATGAGTCTCTACACCTCTAACAGAGATATTCATTAAAGGTGCTATTTCTTTATTTGCTAGATTCATTTTGATGTATGCACATATCTTTAAATCTTTTGGAGTTAAAATTGGGTGACGTGATTTTAGCTTGAAAAAAAACTCATCATGAACTTGATTGAAATTCTCCTCAAAAACCTCCCATTCATCTTTATGTTCTATTGAATTATTCAATTTCTTAACAAGTTTCTTATATGAATAATAATCATTAAAACTATCCTTGTTTATAGCTAATTCGCGCTTAATATCTTGGAGAACTTCATTCTTTTTAACTAATGCCATTGCATTGTTAGCTAATTGCTTGCTTTTTATTTTTAATTCATTCTGTAATGATTGGTTCTTTAGCTGCACTATATTTTTTTCATTTTCTAGGGTTTTTTCTCGCAAAAGCTTATGCTGCTCCCTTTCGTACTTTACTCTAATTAACCGTTGTTCTTTTTGAATTTTTCTATGATGTAAGTAATAGAATAAACCTATAATACCAAACAATAACACAACATATAATATTAAACCGAGCGTTCCTTTATACCAAGGTGGACTAACATCTAATTTTAGATTTTGGGTTTTTGACGTATTTCCAGAATCGTCTCTTGTTCTTAATAATATATTATATATACCGTGGTTAATATTATTTAGTTCTAAATTTCTATTATCTACTTTGAACCAATCTTTACTCAAAGAGGGTATGCTATATTCAAAATAGTGATTATTAGATTTAGAAGAAGAAAGTTCTAAATTCACACTTTCGTTATACTTCAATGTTACAACCTTATCTCCACTATCAATTGAAGATAAACTTACACCCTTACCATTAACTTGAATTGACTCTATTTTAGGTTTAAAAAGGACTGTAGAATCCATATAGGTTTCATCAATGAACATGAAACCATTATCTAAATTTAAAGCAAAAAGTGAGTTATCTATTTTAGAGACATGCTCATACCCAACTATATATCTATTTTTTATTAACTTGTTGTTTATTTTTCTCTCAACACTATCATTATTAATATACTTAAATCTTATTACACCATTCTTATCCTTAAGAACTATTGGACTCATATCTTTCTCGGATATAATATAGGAATCCGTTCCAAATTTTTCATTCAATAAATCAAAAGGTACAATAGAATCTAGTATTGGCTCATATTTTTGCCAGCCATGATTAGTTTTAAAAACTATGTCGTTTTTTAGATTATATACTCTAGGATTATACTCAGAATCTAAACCTTTTAGTCCATAATTTGTCACTTTAGTTATGGTATCGTAAGACTTACTGAAGTTTATTTTATAAACACCTTTATAGGCATGAGCTACCCAAGCAGTATGAGGGTTTTCAAACACTAAAAACCTTGAAGGAATAGTAGTTTTACCCATATGCTTAGTATTCCATTTTCCGCTTTTTTGTTCAAATTTCACTAAACCAGCATAGGTACCTTGTATATACAAATCATCATGCTCAGGCACTTTTTGAATAGTCCATCCTCCGGTAAAATCTGATATTTTTTTTATTTGGTTTTTATCAACTAAAAAAGTTCCCTCATTGTGTCCACAGAACAGGTTACCGTCTATAATCTTTAAATCCCAAACTTGCCCCTGAGAACCATTAATAAAACTTAAAGCTTTATCCTTATCCAAACAAAATAGTCCTGTATTAGTACCTATATAAAGTAAATCTTGGTACTTAACAATATCATACACAGCACCCAATTTCCCTGATATATCGTTAAAAAAATAGTTAGTGTTCTTTAAGTCAATAGTCGCTATTCCGTTATCCAGACCAAGCCATAATTTGCTATTTTCATCAATAAACTGACCGAGAACTGTATTATTTATGAGTCCATTTTCTTTGCTAATATGAAATTTTATCTCACCATCACTATCTGCCACGTAAACACCATCTTTTATGGTACCAAAGACCATATATCCATTTTCTAATTGAGAAAACTTATTCAGCTGATGTTGTTTTATCTGATTATTAAAAGCATATGTTGTCGGTAGTAGCTTATTAGAACTTAAATAAAAACTTCCTTTAAGAGAAGTCATTATTAAGAATTGGTCTTGTTTTTTTACTATTGAAATTATCTTGGTATCCTTAAACCTTTCATCAGAAAAAAAAGGAATTAAAGTTTTTTCTTGAAGCCTATATATTCCATTATTTAAAGTAGAAACAAATAAATCTTCACCTACCAAGCTCAATGATATTACAGCCGAACTTGGATGAATACGTTCCACGGTTTTAAAATCATATATATAAATACTAGAAAATGATCTAAAAACTACGTTACCCTTATAGCTTAATATTTGCCATACTTCCTCATTTGGAGAAATATCATGTTTAATTAAATCACTTAAAGATTTGTAAATTAAGTCTCCGTAATTATCCCTCTCCCAATAACCAAACTCTTCAAACGAACCAGTAAAAACCAAGTTATTTAATTCTAAAACTGATCTTACAGTGGTTTTGTTAGGCAATTGAAACAATTTCCAATCTAAACCATCATATTCTAATAATCCATTGTTATTGGCTACATATATCTTACCATTTTTAGCTCTGTGTAAATCCCAATTTTGGTTACTAGCTTTATATTCAGCAATAGAATAGTTATGAATATTTGGTGAAAATTGACAATAAGAGAAAAATGAGAAAAAAAATTGAAATAATAATAAAGCTAATACTTTTTTCATTCTGATGATTATAATAAATGCTTTTAACGAAGCATTTAAAATTAAAAAATTAATTAACTCTATTGTTAAAATTTTAATCAATGTGAAAATTGAATAGACTAATACACTGAATAATGAATTAACTTATATGTTATATATAAAACAAATCATCACAAATGAAAAACGGAGAACTTATCGAAAATAGATAAATTCTCCGTTGATGTGACCACGGCAGGATTCAAACCTGCAACCTTCTGAGCCGTAATCAGATGCGCTATTCAGTTGCGCCACGTGGCCTAATAAAGGGCTGCAAATATATAACTTTTATTAAAAAACAACCAAACTATTTATTTCAAAATTCTAAATGTTTATTTTTGATACATGATTTCAAAAGATATTTTAGAACCGTTTTCATATTTGTTCGACGATGAAATCCTCGACAATATTTCCAAAGTTGCAGATACTAAAACCTTCAAGAAAAACGATATCATTATAGATATTGGGCAAGAACTAAAATATGTACCTCTATTAATTAGAGGAAATATTAAAGTTCTAAGGGAAGATAATGAAGGTAGTGAGTTATTGCTTTATGTACTAGAGTCTGGTGATACTTGCGCTATGTCTCTGACGTGTTGCATGGCAAAGTCTGTTAGTAAAATAAGAGCTATTGCAGATGAAGATACTACTGTTATTATGATACCAATAGACGAAATGAGAAATTGGTTTGACACTAATGATAGTTGGAGAAGTTTTATTCTGCAAAGTTACCAGATACGCTTTGACGAAATGCTAGAAACTATTGACACTTTAGCATTTATGAAAATGGATGAAAGACTATTTAAATATCTTACAGATAAAGTAAAGCTTTCTGCTTCTACAGATTTAGAAATTACGCATCAAGAAATTGCAGAAGATTTACACACCTCTAGAGTAGTCGTTTCAAGATTATTAAAACAACTAGAAAAGCAAGAAAGAATAGCTCTTGGAAGAAATAAAATCCATGTTGTAGATTTTTAATCTTTTATAAAAAATCCTTATTCCTCAACCCTAAAACCTTATTATTTATATGGAACTAATTAAAGAACCATGGCCTTGGTATGTATCTGGCCCTTGTATTGCTGTTACTATGTTTTTGTTACTTTATTTCGGAAGAACATTTGGTATGTCTTCTAATTTAAGAACAATGTGTGCTATTGGTGGAGCAGGTAAATACTCTGAGTTTTTTAAATTCGATTGGAAAAGTCAAAAATGGAACCTAACCGTAATGACTGGAGCTATCGTTGGTGGATTTATTGCACACTTTTTTCTATCAAACCCAACTGATATTAACCTAAGCACTGAAACCATTAAAGACCTAAACGAACTCGGTTTTAAAAATGCCGGAAATAGCCTTTTACCACCAGAATTATTTTCTTGGGAAAATGTGTTAACTCTTAAAGGTATTGCCATTCTACTTATTGGTGGCTTCTTAGTTGGTTTTGGAACACGCTATGCTGGCGGTTGCACATCTGGCCATGCCATAACTGGTTTAAGCAGCTTGCAATTACCATCTTTAATTGCCGTTATCGGTTTTTTTATTGGTGGTTTAATTATGATTCATTTAATCTTTCCAATACTATTTTAAGATGAAGAATTTTTTAAAGTTTTTTTTAGTTGGTGTATTCTTCGGAATTGTATTGGTAAAATCTGAAGCCGTTTCTTGGTATCGCATATTTGAAATGTTTAAGTTTCAATCCTTCCATATGTATGGTATTATTGGTACTGCTGTTTTTACAGGTATTATTTTATTGTTAATTGCAAAAAAGAAACACCTTAAAACTACGCAAGGCACCTACTTACGTGTTCCTCTAAAAGACAGAGGACTCATCAGATACATAGCTGGTGGAAGTATTTTTGGACTCGGCTGGGCACTTTGTGGTGCTTGTCCTGGACCAATGTACATCTTAGTGGGTACTGGTGTTTTTTCCATGCTAATAGTAATAGCTGCTGCTTTGGCAGGTACATTTGTATACGGAATTTTAAAACGTAAGCTTCCGCACTAGTTTACGACCTATGTAACAAATAGTACATTAAGATTTTTTTGCTTTTATAATTTAGCGTAAATTTATTAAAAGAGATGACGGTTTTTATTGACTTCAACTCAAATTAAACAAAAAATTACTGATGAAAATTGAACAATTATACACTGGATGTTTAGCTCAAGGAGCTTATTATATTGAATCTAAAGGTGAGGTTGCCATAATAGATCCTTTAAGAGAAACTCAACAATATATAGATATAGCAAAAGCTAATAACTCCAAAATTAAATATGTTTTAGAAACACATTTCCATGCAGATTTTGTTTCAGGACATGTAGATTTAGCTAAAAAAACTGGGGCTACTATTGTCTTCGGTCCTGGCGCAAAAACAGAATATAATATTCACTCAGCAACTGATGGTGAGGAATTAAAACTTGGTGATATTACTATAAAAGTATTGCACACTCCAGGTCATACATTAGAGTCTGTAACTTACTTACTAAAAGATAAAAATGGTAAGGATTACGCCATATTTTCTGGGGACACACTCTTTTTAGGTGATGTTGGCAGACCAGATTTGGCCATAAAATCAGATTTAACAGAGCGTGACTTAGCTGGTATGTTATATGATTCATTAAGAGAAAAAATTATGCCTTTGGCTGATGATGTTATCGTGTATCCTGCACATGGTGCTGGTTCTGCTTGCGGTAAAAATTTAAGTAAAGAAACAGTTGGTATTTTAGGTGAACAAAAGAAAACAAACTATGCTTTACGTGCAGACATGACCAGAGAAGAGTTTATTGAAGAAGTACTTGATGGTATTGCACCACCTCCACAATATTTTGCTAAGAATGCCATGATGAATAAAATGGGTTATAATGCTTTTGATGACATTCTTAAAACTGGGAACAATCCTTTAACACCAGAAGAATTTGAAGCATTGGCAAATCATGAATCTGCGTTGGTTTTAGATGTAAGAACACAATCTGATTTTATAAAATCTCATATACCAAACTCAATATTTATTGGATTAAACGGACAGTTTGCTCCTTGGGTTGGTGCTTTAATCACAGACATAAAACAGCCTATTTTACTAGTTGTACCTGAAGGGAAATCTGAAGAAGCTGTTACCCGATTATCTCGTGTTGGTTACGATAACACCTTAGGTTATCTTGAAGGTGGTATAGACGCTTGGAAAGCCTCAGGAAAAGAAATTGATTCCTTAGAGTCTATCTCTGCTGAAGAATTTGAAAAGCGAGCAAACGCATCTGAATTAAACGTTTTAGATGTGCGTAAAGATGGAGAATATAAAAGTATGCATTTAGAAAATGTTCAGCATTTTGCACTAGATTATATTAACAATCAAATGGATCAAATAGATAAGGATAAAACCTATTATATACATTGTGCAGGTGGTTATCGTTCTGTTATCGCAGCTTCCATACTAAAAGCAAGAGGTTACCATAATTTGGTAGATATTGCTGGCGGATTTGGTGCTATTAAGAAAACAAACTTACCTACTACCGATTTTGTTTGTCCATCAACACTTTAAAACTCTTTTATTATGAAAAAGAACATGGGAAGTTTAGACAAAGGCATTAGAATTGTAATTGCAATTGCCATAGCCTTATTGTATTATTTTAATGTTATTGAAGGTACATTGGCTTATGTTTTAATGGCATTAGCTATTGTTTTCTTACTAACTAGTTTTATTAGTTTCTGTCCGCTTTATTTACCTTTTGGATGGAATACCTGTAAACGCAAATAATTAAAAAATGAAGAATACGACTATACAAGTACAAAATCTAAAATGTGGAGGTTGTGCTAATACTATACTAACGCAATTATCTAAACTCGACGGCATAACTGATGTTTCAGTTAAAAATGACACTGATGAAGTAAGCTTTAATTATAATAATGATGAAGCGGTTGAAGCTGTAAAAACAAAACTTTCAGATTTAGGATACCCAATGGTAGGTGAACAAAACTCTTTACCTAAAAAGGCTAAATCTTTTGTTAGTTGCGCTGTCGGAAGAATGACAAAATAAAAAATCCCTCGTTTGAGGGATTTCTTTTTATACTATTTCAGCACTTAAACCTGCTTGGAGTAATTTAGAACAACGTGGTTTTAAATCATCGTAAGGACCTGTTTTAACTGTACATTTTCCTTTGTAATGCACTATAATCGAACATTGTTCAGCTTGCTCTGGCGTGTGATCACAAGCATAAATCAGTGTATCAATAACATGGTCAAAAGTATTAACATCGTCATTAAACAATACAATTTCATTTTGTTTTAAAACTTCTTCTTCTAACAGTAATTCTTCTGAAAGTTTTTCTTTTGTCATAGTGTAAATGAATTTGAGGATAACTTAATTTACCACACTAATTTATAAATTTTAGAGACACCCACTGCCCTCTTTCTATAATTTCGTTGAATTTTAACATGTGCTTTTCACATTCGGCTTCAATCATTGGTATGTCTTCTTTATAAAACCCACTTAAAAATAACATGCCATTTGCATTTAAACATCTTGCATAAGATGCCATATCCGCAAGTAAAATATTTCTATTTATGTTTGCTATGATAGTATCGTAATGTCTATCTTTTAACAATTTAGAGTCTCCTTCAAATACTGAAATATTACTGCAATCATTTCGCTCAACATTTTCCAAACTATTAAGATAGCACCAGTTATCAATATCTATAGCATCAATTTTTGAGGCACCGACCTTCTCGGCTAAAATGGCCAAAACACCAGTGCCACAGCCCATATCTAATACTGTTTTGTCATCAAAATCATTTTTTAGAATATGCTGAATCATCATATGAGTGGTTTCATGATGGCCTGTACCAAAACTCATTTTAGGCTCTATAACCAAATCGAACTTTGTATTTGGCTTGTCATGAAATGGCGCTCTTACAGTTACCAAACCATCTACTTCAATAGGTTTAAAATTCTTTTCCCATTCTGCATTCCAGTTGGTTTGCTCTATCTCATTAAACTCATAAGTAATTTTAAATTCCTCAGAGTTTAAAATATGAATATCTTCTAATATAAAAGCATTCCAATCGTCTTTTTGAATATATGCAGTAACACCTTCTGAGTGTTCTACAAAACTTTCAAAACCTGCATATCCAAGCTCTGCTATTAAAATTTCTGTTGCTGGTTGAAGAGGTTCTACTTTAAACTCGTAGCCTATATAAATTGTATTAGTCATGTTGATTTTTAAAACTAACACAAAGATAACTTAATTGTTAGAGCAATTGTTTTTCTATGGCAATTCTTACAATACCGACACTATTTTTTGCGCCTAACTTTGACATGAGACTCATCCTGTGACTCTCTACTGTTTTGGGACTTATAAAGAGTAATTCTGATATTTCCTTTGTAGTCAACTCATCTGCAATACCTTTTAAAACCTCTTTTTCGCGCTTTGTAAGTTTTGGTTTTAATGCTGAATTTTCGAATTGTCCCAAGGATTGATTCAGCAACTTTTTTTGAAGTTTGGATTGAAAATATTTTTCACCTTTACTTACCGCTTTAATAGCTTCTAATATTTCTTCTTTATGAGCATTTTTTAAGATATAACCAGATGCACCATTAGATATAATACGCTTCACAAAAGATAAATCTTCATGATTGGTTAAGGCAATTATTTTGAGGTCTGGATAAACTGCAATTAACTTTTTAGTAAGCTCTATGCCATTAATATCTGGTAAATTAATATCTAACAATAAGACATCTGGCACATTACTAGTGAAGTTTTTTAATGTTGAATTGGCATCTTCTTGAATAGATATAATATCTAACCAATCTTCATCTTGCAATAAAGATTCAATACCTTTAAGTACTACCAGATGATCATCTGTTATGGAAATCTTAACCTTCATTTAAATTTTGTTTATTAAAGGTAATATTAAAATACGTACCATCTTTACCAGATTGCACATCTAGTTCGCCATTGAGATATTCTACCCTAGATTTTACATTTGCCAACCCAAGTCCTAAGGTTTTTATTTCATCTTTATCAAACCCTTTTCCATCATCTTCAATAGTAAGTTGAATAGTATCTTCAAAGCTTGTTAGCTGTACCAAAATATCGCTTGCTTCTGCATGTTTTAAACTATTAGTTACCAATTCTTGTACAATACGAAAAATAGTAACCTCGGCTGTTTTTGAAAACTTAAAATCGTCACCAACATACTGAAAACTCAGCTGTTCTTTTCGGATTTCATTTAAATTCATAAAGTAATCTGCAAGACTTTCACGAAGTGAATATTTTTCTAAAGCTGGTGGCAATAAATTATGTGATATAGCCCTAACCTCATCGCAAGATTCGTCAACCATACCGATGGCTTCAGACAAGTCAATTCCTGTTTGGTTTTGGTATTTAGAAAGTCTGTGTTTTATTGCAGACAGGTCTCCATTTACACCATCGTGAAGATCCTTTGCAATACGCGAACGTTCTTTTTCTTCACCTCGTATTAAAGCCTCTAAAGATTTTATTTGCTGCTCTTTCTTAAGGGTTAAAATTTCTTGATTTTTTCGTTTTTGACGTTGCTGAAAAATGAACCAAGTACTGATAGCACCTAATAAAAAAACACCAGCTAAAGCCCAAAGAAATTTATTTTCATTTTCTTGTTCTTTTAGCAATAGTTGTTGTTCTAAAATTTCCTTGTCTTTCTTCTCAACTTTATATTTTCTGTCAGCCTGTGTTAATAATGTCCTATTTTTTGACAAATGAATTGAATCAGCAAACTGTACGTATGTTTTTAAAAGTTCATTTGCTTTTTTGTGATTTCCTAATCTTTCTTCTGTTATAGAATGGTTTTTGTATACAATATTGGCAAACCACAGATTTTCAACCTTAAAAATGTCTGAATTTAAAGAATTATAAATTTTAGCTGCCTCTTCAAAATTCCCTTTCTGATACTCTAAATTTGCTAATAAGATTTCACTTGCGACAACATCATTTTCAAAATTTCTTTCTAATGCAAAATCTTTAGCCTTTAAAAGTGCATCTTCAGCTTCAGAATACAATCCTTGCTCTGTCTGAAGTTTACCTAATGTAAAGTACATATGGTGGCAAATTTCTAAAGAGTTTGTCTCTTTACATATGGCTATTCCTTGTTTTATGTATTTTTCTGCCAAACTTAGATTACCATCCTCTATTGCAAACAATGCCAATGATTTTAGAGCATATGATTCTATTCTATATTCTTTAGATCTATTAGATATATCTTTAGCTAAGTTCAAATAATGTAACGCTTCTTCATGAAAACCTGCATCCTCATAAATTACTGCGTGGTTGTAATATAAAAAACAAAGCTCTGAATCAATATCCTTGTTTAATTCTATAGCTTTTAAGCTATATTCTAACTCTTTTTCAAAATTATTGGAATTGTCATATGTAGTTGAATAATTTCCGTAGACTATTCCTCGAAGTGTTTTATCTTCATTATCATCTAAGGCTTTTAATGCTTTATCAAAATACAATCTTGCGGAATCCTCTCGGTTATTTTCTGATTCTATTACACCTAAGGTATTATATATTGCAGCTAATCTGTGGTTTCCAGATTTTAAAGCATAAAACAACGAACTGTCTGCGTATAATTTAGATTCCCTTAAATCTATATCATAGTATACTTGGCTTAATTCATAATAAAGATTAACTTTAGAAGTATCTGCTTGGTTTTTAGCGAGTTCTAACTTTAAACTATCTATTTGGAAATTTTGACCGATTAGACCAGAAAAAGCAAACAAAAAGAAGTATTTTATATATCTCAAAATAATGTCTTTGACCGTAAGTTAATAATCTTATTGCTTCTGTAAAAGTGTTTTAATGGCTTCAACCTCTTTTCTTAAAGCAGTTAGCTCTTCTTGTTGTGCTTCAATAATATCTTGTTGCTCTTGCATAGCTTTCACTAATGGTACAACAAACTCAGCGTAACGCAGTGCATAAGTACCTTTTGCATCATAAGGTTTTACAATGCCATGAAAATTAAATCCAACCTCATTAGCAGCAGCTTCAACTTCTTGCGCGATGAATCCTGTTTGAACTTCTTGTGCTTTTAATCGTTCAGCAACTTTAAGACGTAAACTATCTGGTGTTTTTTCAAAACGCGCAATGGCATCCATATCGTAATTGTAACTTACAGGACGCAACTTTTTTATAAACTCTAAACCAACTACATTCTCTTGAATATTTGTCTTTAAACGACCATCTGAAAAGTTTGACCAATTGGAATACCCTCCAATTACGGAAACGCTCGCATTTCCTAAGCGTACTTGATTAGGTGAATTTGGCGCAGCACCTGCACCTAAAGCCGTAGTATTGTAAAATATGGCACTAGCAGCACCAGCATTACTACCTACTGCAGTATTAGAATAGCCTGTAGTATTTGTAGTTAATGTATTAACTCCTATAGCGACATTGCCACTCGCTGTGGTATTGTTTTGTAAGGCATGATAGCCAACTGCAACATTACTACTACCAGTACTGTTATCTAACATGGATCTATAACCCATTGATGTATTGTTGCTTCCCGTTCTATTTGTGGACAAGGCCTGATTACCAAATGCAGAATTACCATTAGCACTGGTATTGCTATCTAATGCTACATAACCTACAGCCGTATTATAACTGCCTGTATTCACCTCTAAAGCCTCAAATCCTACAGCAGTATTTTGGTCGCCAATAGTTACAGAACGTAAGGTTCTGTTTCCTACTGCAACATTATAATCGCCTGTTATATTATTAACCAAGCTGAAATAACCTATTGCAGAATTATTAGTACCATTAGTAGTATTATTCATTGCAAAATAACCAATACCTATATTTCTATTATCTGTGGCATCATCATCAGCACCTGCACTATCACCTAAAAAAATTGAAGAACCATTGTTAGATCCATCATTATCAGATTTTCCGTCTGCTAAATCATTAATACGTTCTACAGTACTTAATTTTTCCCAAGTAGTGGTACTGTTTTTCCAATAGTAAAATGAATTATCCGAAGTGCGAAATACTAACATTCCATTTTGATTTGCACCAGGATTTGTTGCTGGAAATGTATCTACTCTTGGTATTAAAATACCATCGGTATTGGTAGGTGTAGCTTGATTAATAGCTTCAATATCTAATCTGGCATCTGGCGAGGTATCGTTCATACCTACTCTACCATCTTTTAGCCATGTCATTCGTATGCCTTCATTGCCTGCAAAAGTCCTTGACCACAAGTATAACTTATCTGGTGAACCGTCATATTCAAATTCAAATCCATAATCGCCACCTGTTCCTCTTTCAAATAGTTTTAAAGAGGATTGATAGCCAAAAGGTGTGACAACTGTTGCGCTTGCGCTTGTGGTTTTTTCAACTTCAAAATCTCCATTCACTCTCAGAAAATTATTATCAAACTCACCATAAATCAGCGGACTAGAACTTGTTGAATTTTCTATGTATAAACGATTATTATTTGTTTCCGCATAACCTGCAAGAGCTCCTAAAAACACATTATTGTCACCTGTAGAATTATAGCCAGCATAGTAACCCAATATAACATTGCTGCTACCAACTAAGTTCTCTCCTGCACTAACACCTAAGACAGTATTATTGGCACCAGTTGTATTATCTCTAAGGGCTTTATGTCCTACGGCAGTATTATTGACGCCAGAAGTATTAAAATTCATCGCTTTTTGACCTATAGCTGTATTTTGAAATCCAGTACTATTGAAAATCATGGCTTCATTTCCAATTGCAGTATTATTACTTCCAGTGCTATTTTGTCTTAAGGCATTAGGACCAATACCAACATTATGGTTGTTGGATTCATCATCATTAGCACCTGCGTTTATCCCTAAAAAAATTGAAGAACCATTATCAGTTCCATCGTTATCCGATTTTCCATCTAATAAATCGTCAATTTTTTCAATAGTTGCTCCTGTAAAAGAAATCCAAGAGGCAGTATTATTATCCCAATAATAAAATCCTTTAGCTACACTTCCATTTCCTGTGGCATATACCAACATACCATCTTGAGCTGCAGTTGGATTAGTTGCTGGATATTCGTCAATTTTGGGAATTAAAATTCCATCTGTATTTGAAGGATTTGCCACATTAGATGACTGAATATCTAACTGTGCATTTGGAGTAGTGGTATTAATACCAACTTGAGCAAAAACGGTGATTGAAAACAAGCAAATAAAAAAAGAAATATATACTTTCATTACTTTAACTATTTAAATGAAACTAGAAAGACAAGGTACTTTTACCAGTTAAAATTTCCTTGAGGGCATTTTAGGGATTTTAAAATTCAGGGAAAACCCTTAAAAAAGACATCCACAAAATTGTGGATGCCAACTTCAGTTCCCTACAACTAAAGCTTTTTAAATAAGGATTATAGATTTTAATTATCTGATTCTTCTGGTTCTGAATATTCACAGCTAACATTTCTTGTAAGCGTTGCGCTATTGCCTAAAGCATCTTCAAATTCAAAAACAATTGTGTAGTCTCCTGGTTCAAATGTTCTAAAAGAGGTATATATTGTAGTGATAGAAGCACCATTCTGAGAACTTGAAGTTTCATCATAATAATAAACTTGTTGCCCAGAATTGTTATAAACTGTTGCCGAACCAATGCTTATGGTAGAATCGTCTGTAGCATTAGCTTCTATAATAACATAGTCTGGTGTGTCTATGCCTCCATCAGTATAAAAAAGATCATTGTCGTCTGGGTTAACAATAGATATTACAGGTCCATCTTCATCACCTTCGGTAAGTGTTGGTCCATCATCCGAGCTACATTGAAAACTAAATAAGGTAAGACCTAACAATACAACTGACAGCTTTAATAAGGTTTGAAATCTCATAACTAATTATTTAAATATTAACTAGTTGCAAGCTAAATCAAACCCTAAAAAAAATCATCAGGGCATTTTAGGGATTTTAAAATTCAGGGAAAACCCTTAATTAAAACGCATTTACAATAGCAAAGAAATCTTCTGCCTTAAGTGAAGCACCACCAATAAGTCCACCATCTACATCTGGTTTAGAGAAAATTTCCTTAGCATTGTTTGGCTTTACACTTCCTCCATATAAGATAGATACAGAATCAGCAACATCATTACCGTATTTAGCTGCCAATGTCTTTCTTATAAATGCGTGCATATCTTGTGCTTGATCTGGCGTAGCCGTTTCACCTGTACCAATTGCCCAAACAGGCTCATAAGCTAATACAATATTTTTAAATGCATCTACTCCTAAGTGAAACAAAGCATTTTTTATTTGGTTTTCTACTACAGTTTCCTCATTACCTGCTTTGCGATCAGATAATTCTTCACCAAAACAAAAAATTACTTGCATATCATTTACCAATGCTGCATCAATCTTTTTCGCTAAAGCTTCATCAGTTTCATTAAAATAAGCGCGACGCTCACTATGTCCAAGAATAACTGTTTTAATGCCAATACTTTTTAGCATACCTGCACTAATCTCACCAGTATAAGCTCCATTTTCTGCAAAGTGCATATTCTGGGCAATCACTTCAATATCATATTTTCTAGTAGCCTCAAATGCGTGCCACAAGTTGGTAAACGTTGGTGCAATCATTACCTCAGCGTTTGAAGTTTTTTCTTGCTTCTTTAACTCTGCAATTAAGGTTTCTGTTTGAATTAAACCGTTATTCATTTTCCAGTTACCAGCAACAATATGTTTTCTCATGATATTATAAATTGATTTTACTATAGTTTGAAGTATACAAAAATAAGATTTTAAAGCACAATGCTTGTTGATAATTGTCAGTTAATTATCAAGATAGCTTAACGCGAGGATCTAACCACGCATAGACTAAATCTACAAGAATATTAATAGTTATAAAGACAATAGCAATGACTAAAACAGAACCCATTATTACTGGTAAATCTAGAGTATTTAAAGCATTAACTATTTCTTTCCCTAAACCATTCCAACCAAAAATATACTCTACAAAAACAGCACCTGCCAGCATCGATGCAAACCATCCTGAAATTGCCGTAACTACTGGATTTAAAGCATTTTTAACGGCATGATTTTTTATTACGTTAAATTCGCTCAATCCTTTTGCTCTTGCTGTTCTTATGTAATCTTGACTCATAACATCTAGAAGTGAATTTCGCATTAGCTGAATCACGACTGCCAACGGACGAATACCTAAAACAATGGCAGGAAGTATTAAATTCTTCCATTTTATAGTCATTTGTTCACCAAAATCATCTAATTCATACAGGCTTCCTGTCATTTCTAAATTGGTGTATTTGTGAAACACAAAACCAAACAACCACGCAAAAAGAATAGCACTAAAAAAAGAAGGTACACTCATACCAAACGTACTTAAAACTTGTATGGTTTTATCTATCCAAGTGTCTCTATACAATGCTGAAATTATTCCGAAGATAATTCCAAGAATTATAGCAATTATAATAGCTGAAATTGCCAAAACAAAGGTGTTTGGAATAGTTTCACCAATAACATCTGTTACTTTTTTCCCTTGTTTGGTGAAGGATTCTCTTAAGTAAGGTGTTTTTACAACCGTTATTGTATTACCGATACTAAATAACTTTGCAGCATTATACTTATTAGTACTTAAATATGTGTAATCTTCTGAGTTATTAGAGTGAAATGAAATAGGCGATAAGTCATTTAGATAATACAAAAACTGCGTACCGATTGGTTTATCGAAACCATACTTTTTCTTAACAGCTTCAACTTGCTCTGCAGATTGATTTTGCCCAAGCATCATCTTTGCAGGATCGCCAGGAAGAATTGTAAATAAAAAGAAAATAACTGTAACGACACCTAATAAGGTGATAAATGCATAGAACAGTTTATTTACAAAGTATCTTATCAAATTACAGCTCTATATCTTCAATATCATTCCAATGTGCTTTATTAACTACAGTACCCTTTTCTAAAAGAACAACACCAGGATTTGCACGCACTATGGTCTTTATCACTTTTTCATCACATAAGTAGAAATCAAAATTAAGGTCAAAATCTTGTTTCACCTTTTCTTTTTCATACTCACCAGAAGAGGTTAGTCCTATTACCGTGTAGCCCTTTTTAATAGCTTCATCTGTAAAATCCTTTAATTTTGAAACACCATCGTTTTCAGATGTTGTGATATTATACATTGCAATTATTACCAACTTATCCTTTTCCATGAAATAAGTTGTTAGGTCTTCATCTTCAGACTCAATAGAAAAATCCTGAATTGGCGGCACATAACCTTCATCAATGGTCTTAGTTTCAACACCAACATAATCCCCTTCTACTTCTGGATAACTGCCGTTAGTCACAAACTCTTTTTCTTCACCGTTAACATTGAACGTCCAAGTATATTCTAAAACTGGTTTTGCAGCATTTTCTGGAATTTCCATTTGTTTTGGCAAATTTTTACCAATAGCATAAGCTCTAAAATCGATAGCTGGTAAGTGCATTAATACATGGTACCCAAACCATAAAGACACAATAAAACTGAGTAAGGCAATAACAGTAGTTGGCAATTTGGTAAATAGTGGTTTTATATATTTAACACCAACAAATAATATGATTATAAGAACTAATAAAATCAAGTCTTTTATAAAACTTTCGAAAGGAGTTAGTTTTAAAGCGTCACCAAAACATCCACAATCTTGAACCTTCATTTGAGCTGAATTAAATTCTGACCACGATGAAAACTCCAAAAAGCCTACACCTTCAGGAACATAACCTGTTAAAAATGTATAACCTGTTAAAAATGTAAAAAAGATTATCATTAAGAGTAGACTCCAAACGGTAAATTTTGGCTTATACCCAATTAATAAAAACACACCAATAATTACCTCAAAAACTACTACAAATACTGAGAGTAATAATGCATAAGGGACTAAAAATTCCAGACCTAGAACTTCAGCACTAAAATATTCTTGCAGTTTATAAGAAAATCCTAATGGATCGTTCAGTTTAATAAATCCAGAGATTATAAATAAAACTCCAACAAATATTCGACTTATGTGTGTGATGTATTTCATATGTTTTGTGGTTCCTGCGTTAGCAGGAATTTATTTTAAATTATTAATGCTTCGACAGTACTCAACCTCATGCTCATTTATTTTATTCTCCCTCACCCAAATGAATCATGGCGAAAATGGCGTAATTTATCATGTCTTGATAGTTAGCATCTATACCTTCACTTACTATTGTTTTGCCTGCGTTATCTTCAATTTGTTTCACACGCAATAGCTTTTGTAATATTAAATCGGTTAATGAACTCACTCGCATATCTCTCCAAGCTTCACCATAGTCGTGATTTTTATTCATCATTAATTCCTTGGTCAGTGCAACCTTTTCATCATAAAGTTTTGTAGCTTCTTCCGTCTCCATATCTGGTTGTTCTACAACACCTTTTTCTAACTGAATTAATGCCATAACACAATAGTTAATAATACCTATAAACTCACTTACTTCACCTTCATCCACCTTTCTAACATCATTTTCTTGTAAGCTTCTTATACGTTGTGCTTTTATAAAAATCTGATCCGTTAGTGATGGTAATCTTAATATCCTCCAAGCACTTCCGTAATCACTCATTTTATTGACAAAAAGCGCTCTGCATTTAGTAATTACTGCATCGTATTGTTTAGATGTATTTTGCATATAATTCCGTAAAAATTTGTGTAAATTTCGCATAAATAAGTTAGAAGTTCAAAGTTTGAGGTTTAAAGTTTTAAGCAGCCTCTTTTAATAAGTTTTATGACCATAAATTGCAAAGGCAAACTCATTGATTTATCCACACCCAAAGTGATGGGAATTCTTAACGTTACACCAGATTCTTTCTACGATGGTGGACAATATAAAGATGAACAATCTATTTTGAATCAGGTTCAAACCATGCTAAACGAAGGTGCTACTTTTATAGATATTGGTGGCTACAGTTCGCGTCCTGGTGCAGATTTTATTAATAAAACTGAAGAATTGAACCGAGTGATTCCTGTGGTAGAACTGATTCTAAAACATTATCCTGAAACCTTAATTTCTATTGATACTTTTAGAAGTAACGTGGCTAAAAAAAGTATTGAAGCAGGAGCTGCAATGATAAATGATATTTCGGCTGGTCATTTAGACGAAAACATGATTGTAACTGTTGGGCAACTCGGTGTACCTTATATTATGATGCACATGAAAGGGAATCCTAAAACTATGCAACAGCAAACCGATTACGATGATTTGGTAAAAGAAATCATAAGCTATTTTGCAGAACGTATTGCGAAAGCGCATGCTGCAAAAATCAATGATATTATTATAGACCCAGGTTTTGGCTTCGCTAAAACTACGGAACAAAATTACGAGCTACTCAACAACATTGAGTTATTGCAAATAGTAGACAAACCTATCCTTGCAGGTGTATCTAGGAAATCTATGATTTATAAAACATTAAATACAACTTCTGAAAACGCACTTAATGGCACAACAGCCTTGCACATGGTTGCGTTGCAAAAAGGTGCAAAAATCTTACGAGTGCACGATGTAAAAGAGGCCGTGGAGTGTGTAACTTTATTTAATCAATTAAAGAATAAATGAAAAAGATTTTATATCTCTTACTGATAACTGCATTTTTAAGCTGTAACAACGAACGCGTACTGCAGTTGCCAGAAATTGAAAATGCAGAAGTCACTGAAGTTTTAGATGTTTCACCTGCTTACATTTTTTATGATGAAACGCAACCAGACTCTACCCTTTTTAATAGAAAAAATCTTATTGGTACAACAAACTGGTTGGTTAATGTAGACAAGCGTTTAACATTAAGACAAGCTATTCCTCATATTCAGTATCTGCAAAACAAACGCAAAAAAGCCTCTATGCATAAAAATGAGGCTGCTAAAAACTATTTTACTTGTAATGATACAAGCATTAAAAATTTGGGGTTTTTGGAGTTTACTGATGTGGAATATGTTATTGATATAGAAAGTTATGAGCCCAAAAACGAGACATCAATTGGCAATAATAATAAATTTGTTCTCATTCATTTTTTTGACAATGGCTATTTAAATATTACTGAATTTTTTGATGGTAAACAGACCATGGATAAAACCCTTGAGATTGACAGGTATTTTAATTCTGATTTATTCAAAGAATATCAAGAAAATAAAAATCTAATCAATATTTCATTTGACATTAGGATGAATTTTCAATTATACATAGCATTAAAATATCAGCTAATAAACTATTTGAGTGATATGTCTGAAATAAGTAATGTTGAATTCATTTATTAACATAAATTATTAAATTAGCAAAAAGCACTAACCTTGGAAAACTTACAACTTTGGGAATTTAGATTTATAGACTTTGTAGATGTTTTCTTGGTGGCTATTCTACTCTATTATATCTACAAACTTGTAAAAGGTACTGTGGCTATCAATATTTTTATTGGTATTCTTATCATATATTTTGCTTGGAGACTTACAGACTACTTAAAAATGCAGATGCTCTACAGTATTTTTGATGGCTTTATGAAGGTTGGTATTATTGCTCTTATTGTGGTTTTTCAGCCAGAAATCCGGAAGTTTTTATTACTCGTTGGTTCCACCAATATTGGAGGTAAAAAAGGGATTTTTAAGAATTTTAAATTCTTAAAAAATGATGACCAGACTTCTACAGATGTTGAAGCAATTATCAATGCATGCAACAAAATGGGAACCACAAATACTGGTGCATTGATTGTTATTGAACGTAACAACAATCTAGATTTTTTGACCAATACTGGTGATGACACCAATATTTTAGTGTCTCAACCTATTATAGAAAGTATCTTCTTTAAAAATAGTCCGTTGCATGATGGTGCCATAATTATAGATAAGAATGTAGTAAAGGCAACACGCGTTATTTTACCTGTTAATAACGAAAAAAATATACCAGAACGTTTTGGACTGCGTCACAGAGCAGCTATTGGTATTACAGAAAAAACAGATGCACTTGCCATTGCTGTAAGTGAAGAAACAGGCCAAATATCATACATTAAGAACGGAGAATTTGTAATGTTTAAAGACACTGATGATCTTGTAAAAAAGATTAAAGAAGACTTAAACTAAATATGAATTGTAAAAATTGCCATAAAGTCCTAAAAGATACACAAAAGTATTGTGATGAGTGTGGTGCAAAAGTGATTCAAAATCGTTTAACGCCAAAGGTTCTGATCAAACAAGTTAACGATCAATTCTTGTCTATTGATAACAAGTTTTTGCAAACATTCATAAGCTTATTTACAAAACCAGATGATGTTATTGATGGCTACATAGAAGGTACACGAAAGAAGTATGTTGGTGTAATTACTTACTATGCAATTTCATTGACTGTTTTAGGTTTTCAGATGTTTATCCTTAAGAATTTATTTCCAGAATTTTTAGAAGCCCAAGGTGGACTTTTTATGGATGGTTTTGATTTGGGTAGTCAAGGAAGTGAAAAACCACCATTTGATTTTCCTAGTTTTTTTAACAACTATCAAGGTGTGTTTTTTTCAATCTTAATGCCATTTATAGCTATAGGTACGTGGCTGGTTTATTTGGACAAAAGAAGGCACAACTATACTGAGCATTTGGTTATAAATCTTTATGTTACCTCTCAGACGATTTATGTTAGTTTTATAATTTATTTGCTGCTAGCTGCTTTTAATATTCAAAATTATCTAGTTGCTTCAATTTTAGTAACACCTCCTTTAATAATCTATGGAGCTTATGTATTTAAAAAACTTTATGGATTAAAATTCATCTATTCCATTTTAAGATACATTGTTGCTTATATCTTGTATACCATTGTATTTAGCATAATAATGCTGATATTCTTAGTTATTTTATTTATTTACCTATTTGCTACAGGAAAATTTAACCCTTAATATGAACTGCAAAAATTGTCATACCGAATTACAAGAGCAAGACGACTATTGCAGAAATTGTGGTGGCAAAGTCATTAGAAATAGGTTAACACTAAGAAATCTATTTGAACACCTTAGCGAAACATTTTTCAATTATGACAATAAATTACTAAGAACTTTTACTCAGCTTTTTAAGAAACCTGAAGATGTTATTGTTGGTTATATTAATGGTACCCGAAAAAAATATGTTAACGTTATAAGCTATTTTGCTTTAGCCATTACTTTGTCTGGTTTACAAATTTATATTTTACAAAAATTTCAAACGGACTTAACACTATATGATACATCAACGGAAATAGGGAAAAGTCAGCAAGAAGTATTTGAAAAAACGTACAAATTTACAAGCGATTATCAATCGCTTGTGATGATGCTTTACATACCAATTTATGCGATTATTGCAAGATTAACTTTTTTGGGAATAAAAAAATTTAACTATACTGAGTTAATTGTGATATTTCTTTACTCACAAGCACAGGTTTCTATATGTATGGCTGCATTAACCCTTATAGTGGTCCCGTTTAACATCATCTCTATTCAATTATTGGGTTTAATCACAATGCCAATAATGTTTTTCTATTATGCTTATTGCTTAAAAAGGGTTTTTGGTCTTAACCTATCACAAATGCTTTTGCGGACTCTGATATTCCTGGGAATTATGGTTGTGCTTATTGTATTATTGGGTATAGTTTCAGCGATATACATGTATAGTTCTGGTACCTTAGATACTATGATTGAAGCTAAAAAAGCTGAAATCGAAGCTAGCAAAGCGATAAAAGACACAATCAATTAAACTGTCTCAGCTTTTAAAAACTGGACTTCATAAAGGTTTTTGTAATAACCATCTTTCTTCTTAAGTAAAGATTTGTGTGTTCCCATTTCAACAATCTGTCCTGCATCCATAACAATAATTTTATCTGCTTGCTGAATAGTTGCTAATCTATGCGCAATAACAATTGATGTTCTCCCTTTGGTGATTGTATCTGTAGCATCTTGTATTAATTGCTCAGAATAAGAATCTACTGAGGATGTAGCTTCGTCTAAAATTAAAATACTTGGATTGGTTACATAAGCCCTTAAAAACGAAATCAATTGACGCTGACCAGAAGAGAGCATAACACCGCGTTCTTTAACGTTATAGTGATAACCACCAGGAAGACTTGTTATAAAATCATGTATACCAATAGCTTTTGCCGCAGTAACGACATCATCTTCTGTGATATATTCATTATTTAGTGTAATATTGTTTAGAATAGTATCTGCAAACAAAAATACATCTTGTAACACTACTGCTATTTGATTTCTCAACGAGCTTAGAGTCATATCTTTTATGTCTGTGCCATCCACTCTAATATGACCCGAATTTATTTCATAAAAACGATTCAATAAGTTGATGATTGTAGATTTTCCAGCTCCTGTAGCACCTACTATAGCCACCGTTTCTCCAGCCTCTACATTAAAAGAAATGCCTTTTAAAACTTCTTCATCTTTTACGTATGAAAATCTTACATTATCAAACGCTATCTCACCTTTAAAATGATTGGCTTCAATAGTACCATGATCATTAATATTAGAAGTCGTATCTAAAACTCTAAAAACACGATCAGCAGCTACCATTCCCATTTGTAATGTATTGAATTTGTTAGCTATTTGATACAACGGCCTAAAAAGCATTGGTATAAACATTGTAAAAGAAATCAAATCACCCAAGGTTGTAGTTGCTCCTTGGTTTATGGCTGTAAACCCACCAACTAAAATCACCAAGGCCATAGTAAGCGAAGACACAAACTCAGCTACTGGAAAGAAAATAGAATTATACCAAACAGTTTTTAACCAGCCTTTTTTATGACGTTCGTTTATTTCTTTAAACTTTTTATATTCGGTTGCTTCTCTTGTGAACAATTGCAAGATTTTCATTCCAGTAACACGCTCTTGCACAAAAGAATTAAGATTAGATACCTCTGTTCGTACATCTTCAAAAGCTCTCTTCATATACTTCTGAAAAATCTTAGTAGCGACTATAATAATTGGCATCGTTGCAAAAACAATCAAACTCAGTTTTAAGTTAATAAATGCCATAAAAACTGCAACAACTAACATCTTTAGTATATCACTAAATATCATGAACAAACCTTGCCCAAAAATGTCAGCAATACGCTCCATGTCTGTTACAGCTCTGGTAATAAGGACACCTACAGAAGATTTATCAAAATACGTCATTTTAAACTTTAGAATATGCTTAAAAAGTTTAACACGAATATCTTTCACCACTGACTGCCCCAACCAACTTGCATAATATATAAATAGTAGCTGAGACACAACCTCCAAAACAAGAAGCACAAGCATAATGCCCATGTAAAACACAAAACCTCCATACTCTTTATTAGCTATTTTTATGTCTATGGCATCCTTTAAAATCCTTGGTCTTAACGCACCAAAAACAGCCAAACCAATAACACAAATTAAGGAGATTACAAATACTGTTTTGTAAGGCTTTATATAATGTAGTAATCGCTTAAAAAGCGATGTATCGAATATTTTCTTTTTATTTTTTTCTGCCATCGTAAGCCAAAATTAGCTCTATAAATGCTTATTAAATTTTAATCGTTTCTGGATATTCAATATTTACCAAATATAGTCCATGTGCAGGAACTGAAAATCCTGCCTTACCTCTATCCTTTGATACAATTATTTGGTGTAAATCTTCAGGTTTTAATTTTCCTAAACCAATGTTTATCATGGTACCAACAACAGCTCTAACCATATTTCGTAAAAACCGATTGGCTTTTATGGTGAACAAAAGTTCCTCACCATTTTGAGTCCAAAACGCTTCCATAATATTACAATTATAAGTTTTTACATCTGTATTACTCTTAGAAAAGCATTGAAAGTCTTTATACTCAAATAAAATTTTACAAGCTTGGTTCATTGCATCAACATCTAAAGGTAAGTGCATTTGATATGAATAGTTGTAATCAAATACATTTTTTAATGTTGAAACTCTGTAATGATATGTTCTGCTCAAAGCATCAAACCTAGCATGCGCCTCATCTGTAACTTTATAAATTGTTTGTATTGCAATGTCTTTTGGCAAAAAGGAATTTAACTTATAGGTTAAATCTTCCGATTTTAACTCTCCTTCAAAATCAAAATGAGCATACATCTGCGATGCATGCACACCTGCATCAGTTCTTCCTGCACCAACGATATTGATAGTTTCTTTTAAAATGGTACTCAATGCTTTTTCTATAACTTCTTGTACCGAAATAGCGTTTGGCTGATTTTGCCAACCATGATAGGCTTTACCATTATATGATAACTCTAAAAAATATCTCAAAAGATTGGCTATTTTTGCTTTTTAAAGTCACAAAGATACATAGAATCGGTAGTTAAAATCACAATATTATCTTAATGCAAAAGATACTCCTCTTATCAGACACACACAGTTACATTGATAACACTATTATTAAATATGTGAAGCAAGCCGATGAAGTTTGGCATGCTGGTGATATTGGAGATTTAAAAGTAACCGATGAAATAAAAAAACATAAGCCATTAAAAGCTGTTTATGGTAATATTGATGATACAAGAGCAAGAGCCGAATTTCCTTTAAATCTACGTTTCAAATGTGAAGAAATTGATGTTTGGATAACACATATTGGTGGATATCCTCCAAAATATAACGGTCGTGTTAGAGAAGCACTTCAAAATAATCCACCAGATTTATTTATTTGCGGCCACTCTCATATTTTAAAAGTAATTCCAGATAAAAAATTAAACCTACTACACATGAATCCAGGTGCTGTTGGCAAACATGGATTTCATCATAAAAGAACAATGTTGCGCTTTAATATTGATGGTAAACAAATAAAAGATCTCGAAGTTATAGAATTTGAAAGATAAAAATGAAAAACCCAGACGGCAGCGTCTGGGTTTTTCGCACTAATACTACTAAGATTTTAGGTTCTATCGTAATCTATCTACAGATTTTACAAGATCTTCATCCTTTTTAATAGCCTTGTTTGCCAAGACTAAACACACAATAGAAAAAATAGGAAGAAGAATCCCAATACCTTTCTCAGAAACATTCGTTTCTCCAGATATATTTAGAGATTGATATACAAAGATTCCTAGTAAAATAAAGTTTAATATTATATTAACTCGTCCCATTACAAATTGAGACTTTCTATTTTTAAAACTAAAAATCGAGATTAAAGATAATAAAGCAGATGCTAAAAACAAGCCCAAATACAAATAATTATCTGTTGCAAAAACTTTCACATCTTCAGTGTTAGTCCACAGATGAAACACAAATATTAGTCCTGCAGAAATAACTACAGACAAAAATAAATAAAGTGTTTGTATGCGCTGAATCATATCTTCAATTAAAAATTGCTCGGCAAAATTAGTAGTTTATTTTTTAAAAAGATAGAAATTGTTTTAAAATAAAATTGTATTATTGCAATAGAATGTGGCAACATACTGAGTTGCATCATTCTATCTTCCAAATTAATTTCACTTTTTTTCTTTTTATTTCATTTAGAAAATATTGAATTAATAATATCAAATTGTAATACATTATATAACATACGAATGTTTGAAATTTCACAGTTAAAAGCTAAAAAGCTTCCTGAACTACAGGATATAGCTAAACAACTAAATGTACCTAAGTATCGCTCACTAAAAAAGCTAGACTTGGTATATCAAATCTTAGATTATCAAGCTGCAAACCCAGAAGCAGTAAAAGCAAAGGTTGAAACGGACTCTAACCAAAAACCAGAGCAAAAACAAAATAAGCCTCAACAAAAAAGAGCTAGAGTACAGAGAAAACCAAAAGAAACTAACGATCAAAAATCTTTGGAGTTTTCAGATAAAAAAGAGGACGCTAAGCCAAAAGAACAAAAATCGAATAAGTCTAACAACGATAAGCAAAATCAGCAACGTCAAGACAATAAGTCTAACGATCGTAAAGAAGACAATAGACGTTCTAACAACAATAATCAGAAAAACGATAATAGACAAAACCGAAATAACAATAATAACAATCAGAAAAACAATGGTAACAAGGATAACAGAAACCGTTATCGTGAGCCAGATTTTGAGTTTGATGCTATTATTGAAAGTGAAGGAGTCTTAGATATAATGCAAGATGGTTATGGATTCTTGAGATCTTCTGACTATAACTACTTAACTTCACCTGATGATATTTATGTATCGCAATCTCAAATACGTTTATTTGGTTTAAAGAAAGGTGATACTGTTCTTGGTCATGTAAGACCACCTAAAGAAGGTGAAAAATATTTCCCTCTTATTAAGGTGAGTAAAATCAATGGTCAGGATCCTAATGTAGTAAGAGATCGTGTTGCTTTTGAACATTTAACTCCTCTTTTCCCTAAAGAAAAATTCAATATTGCAGAAAAACAAAGCACTATTTCTACGAGAATAATGGATTTGTTTTCCCCAATAGGAAAAGGGCAACGCGGTATGATTGTATCACAACCAAAAACTGGTAAAACCATGTTGCTTAAGGATGTCGCTAATGCAATAGCTGCTAATCATCCTGAAGTATATCAAATGATATTACTTATTGATGAAAGACCTGAGGAAGTAACAGACATGCAACGTAATGTACGAGGTGAAGTTATTGCTTCTACGTTTGATAAAGAAGCTCACGAGCACGTAAAAATTGCAGATATTGTTTTAGAAAAAGCAAAACGATTAGTAGAGTGTGGACATGATGTTGTCATCTTATTAGATTCTATTACACGTTTAGCAAGAGCATACAATACAGTTCAACCTGCTTCTGGTAAAATCTTATCTGGTGGTGTTGATGCAAACGCTTTACACAGACCAAAACGTTTCTTTGGTGCAGCTCGTAATATCGAAAATGGTGGTTCTTTAACAATCATAGCTACAGCATTAACAGAAACAGGATCCAAGATGGACGAAGTCATCTTTGAAGAATTTAAAGGTACTGGTAATATGGAATTACAGTTAGATCGTAAGATTTCTAACCGTCGTATTTTCCCTGCTATAGATCTTACTTCTTCTAGTACAAGACGAGATGATTTATTATTGGACGATAATACGATTCAAAGAATGTGGGTAATGCGTAAATATCTTGCAGACATGAATCCGGTTGAGGCGATGGAATTTATAAATGATCGTTTTAAACAAACTAGAAATAACGAAGAGTTCCTAATCTCTATGAACGGATAAACACATCTTCAAAAACTATAATAATGTAAAAAAGCCTTGAATTAATTTTCAAGGCTTTTTTTATTTTTTGATTAAAAATGACTGATAAAAATTTAACATAAAAAAAGGCTTTCGAAATCGAAAGCCTTTTGAATATTCTTAGTAGTTTCTACGTTTACAACGTAGCAACATGTTTAGTTAATTGAGACTTTAAGTTACCAGCTTTGTTAGAATGGATAATATTCTTCTTAGCTAACTTATCAATCATGCTAATAACAGATGGCAACATTGACTTTGCCTCTTTAGCGTCAGTTAACTCACGTAACTTTTTAATAGCGTTACGAGTCGTCTTGTGCTGATATCTGTTAAGCACTCTCTTCTTTTCGTTACTTCTAATTCTTTTTAAAGCTGACTTATGATTTGCCATTTTATTTTTTCTTATTAAAAATTGTAGCCCGTAGGGGAATCGAACCCCTCTTACCAGGATGAAAACCTGGCGTCCTAGCCGATAGACGAACGGGCCATTTGGTTATTTACTTATTTAAATGAACCTACAATGTTTCCATTGCGGATGCAAAAATACAACTATTTTTAAATGTTGCAACTACTAACTTATTTTTTTTGAAAAAAAATTAATAAGCCTTTGCAAAAAGTACACGCTGATTAGATGGATTACCAGTAAACACACACTTTCCGTCTTCTTTTTTATTATCTAAAGGTACACATCTAATAGTTGCTTTTGTTAGTTCTTTTATTTTTTGTTCTGTTTCTGCTGTTCCATCCCAATGTGCAGAAATAAATCCTGTTTTGGTTTCTAACACTTTTTTAAACTCTTCAAAATCATCAACCTCTGTAATATGAGAATCTCTAAAGTTTAAAGCTTTATTGAATAAACTCTCTTGAATTTCCTCGAGTAAATCTTCAACAACCACATTAATTCTATCTAAAATTACCGTCTCTTTAGTAAAAGTATCTCTTCGAGCTAACTCAACAGTTTCATTTTCTAGATCTTTAGGACCTATTGCTATTCTTAATGGCACACCTTGCAATTCGTGTTGTGCGAATTTAGCACCTGGTCGCAAAGTATCTCTACCATCAAACTTTACTCTAATATTTAATTCTCTTAAATCATCTGTTATTTGATCTGCTACTTTTTTTATAGCGTTAAACTGTTCATCATTCTTATAAATAGGAACAATCACAACTTGGTAAGGTGCTAGATTTGGTGGTAAAACTAAACCTTTATCATCACTATGTGTCATAATTAACGCTCCCATTAATCTTGTTGACACTCCCCAAGATGTTGCCCAAACATAATCTTGTTTTCCTTCCTTGTTGGTAAACTTAACATCAAAGGCTTCAGCAAAATTTTGCCCTAAAAAATGGGATGTTCCAGCTTGTAAAGCTTTTCCATCTTGCATTAAGGCCTCTATACAATACGTGTCTTCGGCACCAGCAAAGCGTTCACTTTCTGTTTTTACACCTTGAATAACAGGAATAGCCATAAAATTTTCTGCAAATTGCGCATAAACATTATTCATCTGTACGGTCTCCGCAATTGCTTCATCTTTTGTTGCGTGTGCTGTATGACCTTCTTGCCATAAAAATTCTGCTGTTCTTAGAAATAATCTGGTTCTCATTTCCCAGCGCACAACATTAGCCCATTGGTTTACTAAAATTGGTAAATCTCTATAACTTTGAATCCATCCTTTATATGTATTCCAGATTATTGCTTCACTAGTTGGTCTAACAACAAGTTCTTCTTCTAGTTTTGCATTAGGATCTACTCTAAGCTTACCTTCATTATCAGGATCAGATTGTAATCTATAATGAGTTACTACAGCACATTCTTTTGCAAAACCCTCTGCATTTTTCTCTTCAGCTTCAAATAAACTTTTTGGAACAAATAAAGGGAAGTAAGCATTTTGATGTCCAGTTTCTTTAAACATTATATCTAATTCTGCCTGCATCCTTTCCCAAATTGCATAACCATAAGGTTTGATAACCATACATCCACGTACGGCAGAATTTTCAGCTAAATCGGCTTTTACAACCAATTCATTATACCATTTTGAATAATCTTCAGCTCTAGTAGTAAGATTTTTACTCATTTTCAATGTTTTGGCACAAATATTGTGACTATGTTAAATAAAAAAATAGTTGCGCAAAACTAACTATTTTTGCTATGTTCAACAATAAAATATAAGAGATATGCAATTTAAAACCATTACTAAACACAAATTGCCATTTTTTGTTGCACTCGGTTTAATGGCCGTGTTAACTTCATGTGGTTCTTTTCAATATGTAGGTTACGATGACGACGGCATTTATTCATCTGAAGATTATGATACTGCCAATGTTGAACAACCTGTTGTTACTACATCTACAGATGATTCTGATTATTATAAAAATTACTTTGCTGAAAATGCAGCGCAAATAGATGCTGCTATGGAAAATAGCGAAATATTTACAGACATAGACTCTTATGAAGGTAATTACCTTGAAAGAGCTCAAGACACTATTGAAGAAAGACCAGTTTATGGTGGCTGGGGTCAAAATAATGAAAGTATCACCATTAACATTATAGACAATGGCTGGTATGGCTGGAATGACCCATGGCTTTGGAACGCTGGCTGGGGCTATGGCTGGAATAACTGGGGTTGGGGACGACCTTGGGGCTGGGGATGGAACAACTGGGGTTGGAATGCTGGTTGGGGCTGGAATGCTGGTTGGGGTTACGGCTGGAACAACTGGGGTTGGAACGCTGGCTGGGGTTACGGCTGGAATAATTGGGGCTGGGGTCCTGGATGGGGCTACGGTTGGAACAATTGGGGCTGGAATGGTTACTACAGAGGTAATCGTTATGCTTACAATGCAGGAAGAAGAGGCTCAATGCTTAGCAACAATTACCTAAACCGTGCTGGCAGAAGTAATTCTGCATTATCTAGAAGAAACTATTCTACAAATAGATTATCACGCGGTGCTACAAGATCAAGTAGATTAAACTCTACAACACGTTCATCTAGAAATAGTACTATAAGAAATTCTTCTACTAGACCTAGCACTAGGGTTACAAGACCAGGTACGAGCAGATCTTCTGGGTCGATTAGGTCCACGAGAAGTACACGATCATCTGGTTCAGTTAGATCTACAAGAAGTACACGATCTTCAGGGTCTGTTAGATCTTCGAGAGGCTCATCATCTAGATCATCAGGAAGTATGCGTTCTAGTGGTGGATCAAGGTCATCTGGCAGCATGCGTTCTAGTGGTGGCAGTAGACGAGGCAGAGGATAATAGATAAATTCCTTAAAAAATTAACTTATGAAAAAATTACTTATGTTATGCATAGGCATAGCGAGCACATCTTATATTCTAGCACAAGATATATCTGACGCTGTTCGCTATTCAATGGATGAAATTCAAGGTACAGCTCGTTTTAGAGCTATGAGCGGAGCTTTTGGTGCACTTGGTGGTGACATGTCAGCCGTTAATATTAACCCTGCAGGCTCAGCAATATTTAACAATAGTCACACCTCAGTTTCTATTGGTGTTTTTAACAAAAATGATGACATTAATTACTTTAACGGATTCACAAGCTCTTCAAACTCTAATTTCGATTTAAATCAGTTTGGAGCAACGTTTGTCTTTATTAACAGGAATGAAAGTTCACCATGGAAAAAATTTACTCTAGGTGCTGCCTACGATAGATCAGCAGATTTTGATGACGACTGGGTAGCAAGAGGTGTTAATCCTAATAACTCAATTGGTAGTTATTTTTTGGACTATGCCAATAATGGTAATAACGGCGAAGGTTTAAGGTTAGATGAAATATCAGCTTTTCCTGATGAGACAATCTCTCAGGCTTACTCTGAAATTGGATCATTATATGGCTTTGAGAATCAACAAGCATTTTTAGGATATGAAGGATTTATTATTGACCCAATAGAAAATACAGATGAAAATACTGCTTATACTTCTAATATAGATCTTAATGGAACTGATTATAACCAAGAGTATTACTATGCTAGTAGAGGTTACAATGGTAAACTAGCTTTTAATCTTGCTACAAGTTATGAAGACAAGATATTCTTAGGAATTAATCTAAACGCACATTTTATCAATTATGAGAGAAGTACGTTTTTAAACGAAACCAACTCAAATACAAATTCGACTATAACTAATGTTGATTTTGAGAACAATCTTTTAACAACAGGAAGCGGATTTTCTTTTCAATTAGGAGGTATTGCAAAAGTTACGGAAGAATTCAGAGTTGGATTGTCCTTTAACTCACCTACTTGGTTTAGAATATCAGAAGAAACATCCCAATATTTGGCAACTACAAGTACAACCGAAGGTAACATAATCCTAAACCCAAATGTGGTTAATATTTTCCCTGAATATAGGTTACAGACACCTTCTAAACTTACAGGAAGTTTAGCATATGTTTTTGGAAAACAAGGGTTACTCAGTTTTGATTATTCTATCAAAGATTATAGTAACACGAAGTTTAGACCAACTTCTGACACTTATTTTTCAGCTTTAAACAATAGTATTAGTAATTCATTAGATACAGCAAATTCCTATAGAATTGGTGGTGAGTATAGATACAAACAACTAAGCTTTAGAGGTGGTTACCGTTTTGAAGAAAGTCCTTACAAAGATGACACTTTCTTTGGAGATCTAACTGGGTACTCATTAGGTCTTGGCTATAACTTTGGCAACATTAATCTCGATTTAGCTTTTAGTCAAGCTGAACGTGATACAAATTACCAGCTTTATAATATTGGACTTACTGATTCGGCAGAGTTTGAGTCAAAATTTACTGATGTTATTTTAACTCTAGGGTTTAAGATTTAGTCGCACTCCTTAAACGACTAACACTCTTTTAGAATAAGATAAACACTCAATAGCTATTAGTTATTGAGTGTTTTTGTTTATAACAATCTTCTTTATTAAATCTATTCGACTGAACACAAAACAAAGTGTATTCGGTTTTAATCTATCTGATAACTCCAAGCTATGCTTTATAATCTGAATGCAATCCATTTAAACCCCTAAATCTATATCTAAAACGAATCAATACAACCACAAAAAATCAAAAACCATAATAATCAACATTAGTAATAACTAAACATCCACAAACAGATAATTACAACAAAACTGATAAATAAAAAAGCCTGAACATAATATTCAGGCTTTTCTCTATAATTATTTTAACTACTTATCGTCGTAGCGTAAAATGGGCTTTAAACTCTTTTGTTTGGTTGGTAAGGGGCTCCAGGTACTCTACGGTGAACCAATAGTCGCTCGATGGCATGTTGTTGCCGTT
>NZ_JBSWXE010000005.1:0-185870 GCF_056160445.1 Winogradskyella sp. ABM4_392 | reverse complement strand
TTAACGTTTAAATCTATCGCTGTTAACCCATCTGGTGTCCCGTCGTCGCAAACTTCCAATGGCGTTGGGACTACCAATGATGGTAAGGGAAGTACGGTAAACTCTACAATACTACTATTTGGACACGCTCCAGAAGTTAGATACTCAATGGTGTAAGTTTCACCTGGTGTACCATCCGAGACTATGCCTGTATTCGTATCTATAACTGCAGTATCTGTAGGCGGAATATTAAAAGTAAATGTTCCACCCAAAGTTCCTGTTACAGTTGGTATACCTCCATCACAAGTAGGATTTACCGTGAATGTTGCATCATCAAGAGGAAGCACATTAAACGAAACTGTCTGTGCCTCTGAACAAACACCAGAAGTTGTATACACAATTCCATAGGTAGCTCCCGATGTACCATTTGTCACTGTACCTGTATTTGGGTCAATCATGGCTGTATCTGTTGGTGGTGTATCAAAGCTGAATGTTCCACCTAGTGTGCCAGTAATTGTTACTGTTCCACCATCACATGTCGGAGTCACTGTAAATGAGGCATCATCAGCATCTAAGACTGTTACAGATTCTATAGATGATTGAGGACAATCGCCAGCTGTAGTATATTCAACAAAATAGGTTGTGCCAGAAACACCATTTATAACTGTCCCTGTATTAGCATCAATAACAGCTGTATCTGTAGGAACTGGATTAAAATTAAAAACCCCACCAACATCGCCTGTGATTGTAGCAGTTCCACCATCACAAGATGCTGTAAGAGTAAAAGTAGGATCATCTAAAGTTAAGACTGTTAAAGTTTGTGTACTAGAAGAAGGACAAGCACCAGATGTCATATATACAATTCCGTATGAAGCACCAGGTGTGGCATTTGTGACTTCTCCTGTATTAGGGTCAATAATAGCAGTATCCATTGGTGGAACATCAAAACTAAATGTCCCGCCTATATCTCCTGTAATTGTAGTTGTACCTCCATCACAAGTTGGTGTTATCGTAAATGAAGAATCATCCTCCAATATTACATTAAAGGATTGTACACTAGTTGACGGACAAATACCTGATGTTGTGTACTCTATAGTGTATGAGGCACCAGAAATTCCACCAGTGACTTCACCCGTTACAGGATTGATAATTGCAGTATCTGTTGGTGCAGGATTAAATGTAAACGTACCACCAACATTTCCTGTTACCACTGTAGTCGCACCATCACAAGTTGGCGTAATAACAAAAGAAGCATCATCTCTTGGGTTAACTATTAGGTTGAACACAGGGTTTGCAGATGCGTTGTAACAAGTTGAATCACCAACACTTTCAACTCTCACATATATTGGCTCTGGATTTCCACCGTTGGTATACAGAATTGGTAAAACACCCGTACCTGCATCAGCATCAGCAAAACTTGTATGATAGGTTACAATAAAATCTGTATCTGCCTGAGGACCTAATATTCCGAGAGTTTGTGCACCTAAGTTAAACTCTTCAACACCGTCATTAGATTCATCATCACACAATACTATATCTGGAACTGGATATATATCTGGTTGACCTGAAACATTTAATGTAAATGGTAGCACTTCAAAACACCCAGAATCTAAATACTCGACCCTAATGTAAATAACCTCTCCATCTGTACCTGAATAATTATTTAAACCTGCAATAGCACCTACATCATTATCTGCATCTACCTGTGAATTATGGTAAGTAACTACCAAATCACCAGCATTAGTAGCACTTGCCAGAACAACTGCTGTATTGGTTTCTAAATCAAAAATGTAAGGAGGAACACCTGTATCACAAATAAATAAGTTATTTGGCGCTTCTGTTACTATTTCTGGTAACACATCGATACATACTTCTTCTGTATACTCACAACCAAAGTCATCCATAGCTCTGTAAGTGTAGCAGTACTGACCAGAGTTAGGTGGTGTTACTGTAATAATATTTCCATTTGTGTTTGTTATTGTAGGATCTGCATCCCAAGCCTCTGAAGTAATAACAGGTGTAAAAGATAGTTCTGGTGGTTGAATCGCTGGATCGAAATTCATGTACCATTCGAAAATATATCCATTATCAATATTCAAATTGTCTACAACTCTAATTGTCCAAGTTCCATTTAATTGAGTTCCAAGTAACCCATTAAAACTTTCAAATGGTAAATATGTACCAGGCACCCAAGAATTATTCGGTGGATTTGTACCATTAATCTCTGTTGGTGCATCCTCTAACAATACAGAAGCACTCATAGAAAAACAGTATGTCTCACCTGTTCCTGGTGCTAGCGAATTATCATCATTGGCTCCACCAAAATAAGTACCACCACCTGCTTGATCAAATAATCTAATTTCTTGTCCGCTAGGCCCTTCTATGAATATATCTAAATCACCCGAGTATGAGTGTTCCATATTTAAGCAAACCTCTATTAATTGGTTAGGGTCTGTTAATGTTTGTGAAGATTCAAAACAATCAACTACTATTGAAGATGTATATTGTTGACCTGAACCATCTGGTAAAAATGTTTGCTCAGCAACAGGTGGTGTACAGTCATTAATAAACTGAACTGGGTTAACAACACCAGTTATATCTGTACTTTCCCCAAAACATATGGTATTTTCAGCAGCACCTGTACCTGTAAAGTCTGCTTCTGTACCTACCTGAATAACTTGATTTATAAGATTAGTATTAGGACAACCTTCTGGATCTTCAGATGTATTGGCATCTCTAATATTTAAGTTTACAATGTAAACACCTGGATTTGGATAAGAAAAAACAGCAGTTTGACCTGAAACTGTATTACCATCGCCTAAATCCCATTCGTAAGTAGCTCCTGTACCATCAACTTCAAAAATACCACTACCATTTAAGGTAATTTCTTCATCAGGACACACTCTAATATAACCATCACCATTTGGCGCCGGAACAGAAGAATCTATTTGAGAATTAATTGACTGACAAGGAGTTAAACAAGATATATTTGCTGCCCAACCACTTCCACTACCAGAAGCATTGGATGTAAATTCAATTGTTAAACAACCACCTGTATTTTCCTCTGTTGCAGAAACTATACCAGGTGAATCACCACCTGAGAATTGACCAAAGGCGTCAGCAGCTGTTGAATCACCATTGTAAATTGTCATCACATCTGCATTTAACTGAGTACTAAACTCTGTAAAATCCAAAATCACCCTTTGCCCAGGATTTTCAGGACATATTGTTAAGACAAAACTTTCATCGTTTCCATAATTTCCAAACTCACCTCCAGAATCGTAAAAAACTCCACCACATTGGCTAACCGTCCCATTCTGCATATTAACATCTTGTGCAATCAATACCGATGAAAATACTATTGTTATTAAAGTTAATAAATACTTCATTGTGTAATTTTTTTAGTGATGTTGAGATTTTATGGTTATAAAATAATTGGTGTTGTCTACCTGATACATCTTGTCTCCTCTAGCATGAAAAGCAAAATTATATTTTAAAGGGTTGAAGTTCTTTGGGTCAAACGTTTTATCTCTCTCTAAATCTGAAACAAAACTTTTGAAAAGAGGAATCTCTGATAGCTTCTGACAATCTTTTTTATCACTCTCTTTAGAGATATACTCAATTACTATTCTATTTCTTAATAAATCTTTAATACTCTTTAAACGGAAAGCGTTACTGTATATGTATTTTTCTGCATACTCACCATAAACCTCATCAATTTGAAGTCGCTCCTTTGCTGTTAATGGTAAATCTACATTGTCCTTAAACTCAATGACCTTTAGAGGAACTTTGTTATTTTTTTCTTGACCAGATGAACATAGTGGCAAGAGTATTAGAATGAAAATTGTAAGAAATTTATTCATAGCTTAACCTTATTTTAAAGTTTGGAAAATTAAGAAAATTTTACAAAAACCATTGTTAATTCGTCAATGATATTAACATTTTAACGGTTTTAGATATATAACAAGTATAATTGTAAAACTCCTACCACTACCATCCTATTTTTATTACGTATCTTTGCAACTTCTTTTTAAAGATTGATTAATAATTATTTAACTATGAAAATCGATAACGATTTTAACGATATAGACGCTTTAGGCGATAACCATATAGGTTCATCTAGCGATACGCCAATGAGAGATGATGCTTTTGAATTATCAAAAGAGGAGAAAATAGACATTATTAAGGATGATGTAAGACACATCATGGAAACCTTAGGACTAGATCTTACCGATGATAGTTTACAAGGTACCCCAAACCGAGTTGCAAAAATGTTTGTGAATGAAATTTTTGGTGGACTTGATCCTGATAAAAAACCGAGTGCATCTACTTTTGATAATAAATATAAATATGGTGAAATGCTGGTAGAAAAAAATATTACCGTTTACTCTACTTGCGAGCACCACTTATTACCAATTGTTGGACGTGCACATGTAGCATACATTTCTAACGGTACCGTTGTTGGCCTTTCTAAAATGAACAGAATTGTAGATTACTACGCTAAGCGTCCTCAGGTACAAGAACGCCTTACCATACAAATTGTAAAAGAACTTCAAAAAGTATTAAACACGGAAGATGTTGCCTGTGTTATTGACGCCAAACATTTATGCGTTAACTCTCGTGGAATAAGAGATATTGAAAGTAGCACTGTAACTTCTGAATTTGGTGGAAAATTTAAAGAAAAAGAAACAAGAAGAGAGTTCCTTGACTACATTCAATTAGACACAAAGTTTTAACTTGTTTCCTCTTACTTTGTTCTTTAGTTTTGTTTAAACATTTTTTGAATTTTACAACATGCCTTTGTACGATACCCAAACTATAAAAATTTACAATTCCTTATCTGGCGAAAAAGAAGTCTTTAAACCTATAAATGACGGATATGTTGGTATGTATGTTTGTGGCCCAACAGTATATAGCAATGTACATCTAGGAAATGTAAGAACCTTTATGTCCTTTGATGTTATCTTTAGATATTTAAAACATCTAGGATATAAAATAAGGTATGTTAGAAACATTACTGACGCTGGTCATTTAGAAAATGATGCAGATGAAGGTGAAGACCGAATTGCTAAAAAGGCAAGACTAGAAGCTATTGAGCCAATGGAAGTGGTACAACGTTACACTGTAGATTTCCATAACATCTTAAATAAATTCAACTTTTTACCTCCTAGTATAGAACCAACCGCAACTGGTCATATCATTGAACAAATAGAGCTTATTAAAACCATTATAGATAATGGTATGGCATATGTTGTCAATGGTTCTGTTTACTTTGATGTACATAAATACAACGAGACTAAACCTTACGGAATCTTAAGTAAGCGAAAACTCGAAGATTTAATTCATAACACCAGAGCACTTGATGGCCAATCAGACAAGAAAAACCCTCAAGATTTTGCACTTTGGAAAAAAGCCGAGCCACAACACATAATGCGCTGGCCTTCTCCTTGGAGTGATGGTTTCCCAGGATGGCATTTAGAGTGTACAGCCATGAGCACCAAATACCTTGGTGAGCAGTTTGATATTCATGGTGGCGGAATGGATTTAAAATTTCCGCATCACGAATGTGAAATTGCTCAGGCTGAAGCTTGCAATAATCATCCACCAGTAAATTATTGGATGCATGCCAATATGCTCATTATGAATGGTAAAAAAATGGCAAAATCTACAGGTAATTTTATTCTACCTAATGAAATTTTTTCTGGAGACAATCCTCACATTACTAAAGCTTATGCACCTAGTGTTGCAAGATTTTTTATGCTTCAGGCACATTATAGAAGTATTTTAGATTTTACCAATAATGGTTTACTAGCAAGTGAAAAAGGATTTTACCGATTAATGGATGCTATTAATTTAATTGAGGATTTAAAAACTAGTGAGTCGTCGTCATTTAATGTCTCTGAATGGAAACAAAAATGTTATGACGCAATGAATGATGACTTTAATACTCCTATTTTAATAGCAACCTTATTTGACGCTGCAAAGTTTATTAATCAAGTTAAAGATGGTAGTGCTACAATAACCAAAGAAGATTTAGGCTTATTGAGAGAAACTCTAGAAAACTTCACTTTTGATATTTTAGGTTTAGTTAATGTTTCTAAAGAAAGTACAGGTTCTGACAAGTTATCTGGTGCTGTTGAAATTTTAATTAACCTTAGAAAGGAAGCAAGACAAAATAAAGATTTTGCATTGTCTGATAAAATTAGGGATGAACTCGCAGAAGTTGGTATTCAACTAAATGATAGTAGGGAAGGCACTACATTTACGACTAATTAATCGTGAAGAAATTTTTAGCATACCCTTTTTTATTTTTAATTAAAGTCTATCAAACTTTTATATCGCCAATAACTCCAGCAACTTGCAGGTATCAACCAACGTGTTCTCATTATGCCAAGGAAGCTTTAGAGGTGCATGGCTTTTTTAAAGGAGGGAAATTGGCATTGAAACGGATTTTTAGTTGTCATCCCTGGGGCGGAAAAGGTTATGACCCTGTACCACCAAAAGAGGATTAATATTACGTTAATCCTATTTTCACTCCCTAACAAAATCTTATATTTACAGCGAAAAGATTATAAATATGCATGCATTAAAAATATATTGGGACCCTGTAAAATCTATTGACTTAGGCTTTTTTGAACTTCATTTCTACAGCCTAATGTGGATAATAGCCTTTATCTTAGGGTTTCAAATCACCAAGCGCATCTGGAAAAATGAAAATCAGTCTAACGAGTCTCTAGATTCTTTGTTTATATATTCCGTTTTAGGAATAATGATTGGTGCGAGATTAGGCCATGTCATTTTTTACCAACCAGAATTATTTGGAGAAGATTTTTTCAGCATCTTTTTACCATTTAAGTTTAAAGGTGGTTTTGAGTTTACAGGTTTTCAAGGCCTAGCTAGTCATGGTGCAGCTATTGGTATGATAATTTCAATGTATCTATTTAATAAAAAGGTATTAAAAAAATCCATCTTATGGATCTTAGACCGTGTAGTTGTTGCAACAGCACTTGGTGCAGTGTTTGTAAGAATAGGGAATTTTATTAATTCAGAAATTATAGGAAAATACACTAACAGTGATTTTGGTGTCG
This sequence comes from Winogradskyella sp. ABM4_392, assembly GCF_056160445.1. NCBI lineage: Bacteria > Pseudomonadati > Bacteroidota > Flavobacteriia > Flavobacteriales > Flavobacteriaceae > Winogradskyella > Winogradskyella sp. ABM4_392. The sequence continues at coordinate 178,803 of NZ_JBSWXE010000005.1, read as the reverse complement.
TATTTAGACAACTTGGCGAAACAGAACCAAGACATCCTGCGCAGTTATACGAAGCATTTTGCTACATATTTGTATTTATCACTTTACTTTATTTCTATTGGAAAACCAATAAGTCTAAACAAGAAGGTTTCTTATTTGGGTTATTTTTAGTCTTCCTTTGGACTATACGATTCTTTGTTGAATTTGTTAAAGAAGCCCAGGTTGATGAGCGCGCAGAATGGGCTTTAAATACTGGACAGTGGCTAAGCATACCTTTTATATTAATTGGGTTATACTTTATGTTTGTCTACAAACCTAAAAACAAGATTGCTTAATGCGTTATAATCGTTTTATAGGATTTTCAATCCTTATTTTTTCTTTGGTTATGTTTTTCAATTGTAAAAATGAAAAGCATACTACTTCGGGTGATAAAGTAGAAGTTAGTTTTAAAAAAGAAGGTATTTTACATCTCAAAAAAGCAAGTTCAGATTCAGTTATAAAAACTTTAGATATAGAACTTGCAGATGACGACTACGAAACGCAAACAGGTTTAATGTATCGAAATAAGCTTGGTATTAACCAAGGCATGTTGTTTATATTTCCTAATGAGCAAATCCGAAGCTTCTACATGAAGAACACTAAAATTCCGCTAGATATTATTTATATAAATGAGGCACAACAGATTGTAAGCTTTCAAAAGAATGCTAAACCATTTGATGAAACATCATTACCTTCTGAAGCACCTGCCAAGTATGTTTTAGAAATAAATGCTGGTCTGTCGGATGAATGGGAGTTAGAAGTTGGTGATAAGATCATTTTTGAAGTTGCAAACTAATGATATCCTAGTTTAGTCACCATTAAAGTTACACATCCTAAAACTATTAAGATATAACCCAACTTCAGCTTATAATTACTACACAAAAACAATCCACAACTTGCAAGCATTGCCATAAAAGCAGTTTCGAGCCTAGTAAGTAATACACCAAAAATCATTAAAATCAATAGAAGGTGTACCCATGTTTTTTTTGGTTTCCAAAGTATAGCCATGGCAACTATAAATTCAAAAGCAATAGTTATTCTGGCAAAGAGTAAACTCATATAACCAATATTAGGAGTTATATTTTTAAAAACAATGGTTTGCCCATCATTAGGATCAGTTTCCCATAGATTCAAATAACTTTCAGAATTACTTTTTACTACCTCTAAACTTTCAGGAAAGAATTTCATTATAAACTGAAATAATACACCTTTATTAATCATGAAGTAGTAAAAATTACCACTAGTAAACTGATCTGACATTATTTTTTGTACTACCGAAGTTAAAATAACAATTACCAGTATTATTTGAATGTTTTTTTGAAGAACTTCTTTACGCTGATGATACATATAAGCTATAACCGAAAGCACTACAAATGTTATCATAAAATGATGATTAGCAACCCAGAAATAAGAATGCCAAAAATCACACAAAAGAAGCGCTAACAAAACCAACCAAATGATAGGATGTTTTGTTTTATCACGTAAAAAAAACCAAATAAGCAACCCTAAAAAAAGTATAGGGACTTTCCATATACTATTGAATTGAGACATAATAAAAACATAAACACTAAGTATTAAAAGTAACATTTGTATTGCCACCTCGTTACCTTCGTAGAGTTTGGATTTTATATCTGCCAGATATCTCATAGATTTATACTTTTTAAATAAACCTCATCAATCAAAACTCTGGTGTAAAGACCACTTTTTAAATCTATTGTTGGCTTCCATATCTGCATATGAATACTGTCTTTCTGTGTTTTTTTTAAAACAAGTTTAGCTACTTTTTCTAAATGATTTTCATTAGGCATTAACCTGAGAAATTTAAAAGCTTCTTTTATATCCATGTCTTTCTCTAATGAGTCTACAGATATACCGTCTTGAATATAAATTTGGTTATGCGAGTAATGAATCTCTGTATACATTCCATATCCACCACCTTTCCATCTGCTTAGTTGCTTGGTATGTACTAAAAAAAGCTGCACTATTATTACAATAACCATAAAAGCTGGTATGGCATAATTAAGCAATTGTCTTTTAATAGTATCGTTCATTTCTTATGATTCTTTTACTAAAATAAGGAAACCTTATTCATTTTTCCATATGTTTTAATTGCTAAGCCATCAAAAAAATGACATATCTTAGAGAACAATTTTAATTACTATCTACATGAAATCATTTAAAAATCTTTCAATTTTAATTGTATCCTTGGTTTTATTCTGTTCTTTTTCACTTAAAGATTCACCTTCTTATGTTGGCAAATGGAAAGGAGACGATAAAGGGGATGTTGGATATTTAACACTAAGCGAAGACAATTATGCAACGTTTGAATTTAATGGTCAAATAATGGGTGGCAAATCATTTGATCATAAAGGTACAAGTGCCAGCATGAAATATAAGGTTGACACATCTTACAGTCCATACAGGATAGATTTTGTTATTATTGATAATGGTAATAAGGACGAACTTGGTCGCTTAAAGGGCATTGTAAAAATGATTGAGTCAAATAAAATGAGATTAGCATTAGGTTTTGGAGATTCTGAAAGACCCACAGATTTTTCTGAAGAAAACAGTATTTACTTTGACAGACACAAAGAATAAAAATAAAAAACGCTTCTCTCTAGGAAAAGCGTTTTTTATAAATCAATTGCATTAAACTTTATTTCTTCATTATTTTCCTTACTTCTTTCAAACCAATTGTTTTGTTAGATATTTCTATGAAATACTGCGCTTTCACCAGATTATTTAAATGCTCTATCTTAATTTCTTTTTCATCACATATATGAACTTGACTGTAAACTTGTCGGCCACTTAAATCATAAATAACAACATCTACCTTAGACCCTAACATTTGTTCTGGCAAACTTAAAATGATAACATCCTCGAATGGATTTTGTAAAATTTCTATACTGTCTAATCTAAAATCATCTAAGCTTAATAAATTGCCATCAACACCATCACAATTTTCATCAACACCATTCCCTTCAGAGTCATCAGCATCAGGATTTACTGTATTGTTTGTATCATTACAATCTAAACCATTTACCACATATCCAAAAGGTGGAGTATCTGAACAGTCTTCAATTGTGCTATTAGGATCTCCATAACCATCACCATCTAAATCTTCATAAAAGGTTGTTGGCGGTTGACCTTCAGCTGTCATGGTTACACAGATTTCTTCAGTGTACTCACAACCAAATTCATCAACTGTTCTAAACGTGTAGCAATGTTCGCCTTCAGATTCTGGAGCAACAGTAATAATGTCTCCGTTTATTTCTGTAATACTAGAATCAGTATCCCATGATTGAGAAATTATCTGAGGCGTATATTCATAATCTTGTAATTCTAGACTTGGATCAAAATTAAGTTCCCAAGAAAAAATATAGCCATTATCTATTGAAAGGTTGTCTACAATCCTAATACACCATTCTCCATTTAATGGACTTCCTAATAATGCATCAAAATTTTCATAAGGTAAATAAGTGCCTGGAACCCATGAATTATTTGGAGGATTAGTTCCGTTTATTTCAGTTGGTGCATCAGCTAATAAGGTAGTCGCATTCATTGAGAAGCAATAATCTTCACCAGTACCAGGATCTAATGTCTGATCATCATTTGCACCACCAAAATATGTACCACCACCTGCTTGATCAAATAATCTAATTTCTTGTCCATTTGGACTTTGAATAAAAATATCTAAATCACCTGAATAAGAATGTTCAATATTCATACAAATATCAATAATTTGAGAGACATCTGTTAGAACAGCATCATCAGCAAAACATGTAACATTAATACATGTACTGTAAGCAACACCACTACCATCTGGTAAAAAGGTTTCTACACTCTCTGGAGGAGGACAATTATAGAATAATAATAAAGGATCAGCCACACCTTCAATTGTTGTTGTATCTCCAAAACACAAAGTACTATCATCTGCCTGAGTACCTGTAAAGTCTGGAGCTCCAGAAACCCTAATAACTTGATTAATTGAATTTGTATTTGGACATCCATCCATAAAATTATCCATGTTTGTATCTCGGATATCTAAATTCACCAAATAAACACCTGGTTGGTCATATGAGAAATTAATATTTTGACCGTTCAATAAATTCCCATCTCCCAAATCCCATGTATAAGTTGCTCCTGTTCCATCATTTTCAAATATTCCACTTCCACTTAAGCTAATTAAATCACCTGAACAAACTTCTATTATACCTTCTGCATTTACTGCTGGATTGGTTGAGTCTAAAACTGCAGTAATATCCTGACAAGGATTGGCACAAGAAATTTCTGCATGCCAACCTGAACCGTTTCCTGAGTTGTCCGAAGAAAATTCAATAGTTAAACAACCACTTGTATTATTAAAACTTGCAAAAACTAATCCAGGCGAAGATGGTCCAGAATAGGTGTTTATAATATCTGATGTTACATCTGGTCCATCATAAATAGTCATTACATCAGAATTAAGTTGGGTAATAAAATCATAAAAATCTAATCTAGAACGTTGTCCGTCTTCCTCAGGACATATTGTTAACACGAAATTTTCGTTATTACTATAATTGAAAAATTCTCCTCCAGAGTCATAAAATGTACCTGAACATGTGCTTACAGTTCCGTTTTGCATAAGTACATCTTGACTAAAAACTGAAAATGAAATCCCTAATAACAGGACAGATAATATTTTTTTCATAGGATTGATTGGATTAGTGATTCTAGTAGATAATTTAAAACTTTTATACCTAACTTTCTATTTAGATAGATAAAGTGTAAAATGGTTGCGTCTAAAAGCAAAAAAAGCCTTTCTTTTCAAAAAGGCTTTTTGTTTTAAAAATATAAGAAATCAAAAGTCTATTCTTCGTCCTCTTCTTTTACTTTCTTCTTTAAAGACTCTGCAGCATCACCTTTCTTAGCTGTATCATACATTAATGGTGTTGCAATAAACATAGAAGAATATGTACCTACTACTACACCTACTATTAATGCAAATAATAATCCTCTTAAAGATTCTGCACCAAAAATGAACATGGCTAATAATACCACCAAAGTAGTTACAGAGGTGTTTAATGTTCTACTTAATGTACTATTAAGAGATGCGTTTATTGTCTTGTCAAACTTCCAAGATGTATGTTCATTTAAGAACTCTCTAATTCTATCAAACACAACTACGGTATCATTTAATGAGTAACCAATTACTGTTAAGATTGCCGCAATAAATGCCTGGTCAATTTCCATACTAAAAGGCATAAACTTCCATGTTAATGAGAAGATACCCAATACGATTAAAACATCATGGAATACTGCAGCAACCGCACCAAGTGAGAATTGCCATTTCTTAAATCTAAATAAGATATAAAGGAATACGACTACTAAAGAACCTAAGACTGCCCAAAAAGACGACTTCTTAATATCATCTGCAATAGTAGGACTTACTTTACTAGAAAGCATTTTACCTATTTTAGCTTCACCTGAACCATCTTGGAACTGAGCGTAAGTCATTCCATCTGGTAAGTAAGGTTTAAGCGCATCAAACAATCTACTTTGTACTTCTTCATCAGCTTCAACAGAGTTGTCCTCTACTCTATACTTGGTAGAAATTTTTAACTGGTTTGCAGCACCAATAGTTTTTACCTCAGCACTTCCAAAAACATTTGGATCGTTTAGTACACTTGTAATCTCTTCTGTACTTACAGGTTGCTCAAAACGTACTTGGTATGTTCTACCACCAACAAAATCGATACCTTGATCTAACCCAGTTGTGAATAAAGACCCTAAACTAGCTAGAATTAACACACCAGAAATAACATAAGCAATCTTACGTTTCTTTAAGAAATCAATATTTACATTCTTAAATAAACCTTTAGTCATTGCTGTTGAGAAATCTAAAGTACCACCTCTATTTACCCACCAGTCTATTAATAAACGCGTGATGAAAATTGCAGTAAATAACGATGTTAAAATACCAATAATTAGCGTCGTTGCGAAACCTTTAATCGGTCCTGTACCAAATACAAATAAGATTAATGCTGTTAAACCAGTAGTGATGTTAGCATCTAAAATTGAAGATAAAGCATTTGAGAAACCGTCTTTGATAGACTCTTTTTGTGACTTACCTTTTGCCAATTCTTCTCGTATACGCTCAAAGATAAGTACGTTAGCATCTACCGAAATACCAATTGTTAATACGATACCTGCAATACCTGGTAAGGTAAGCACTGCACCTAAACTTGCTAAAACACCAAAGATTAATAAGATATTTAATAATAATGCAATATCTGCAGCAACACCTGCTTTACCGTAATAGAATACCATCCATAATAAGACAAACACTAATGCTATGATAAAAGATTTCATTCCACTATCAATAGCCTCTTGTCCTAAAGAAGGTCCTACTTCATCTGCCTGAACAATCTCTGCAGACGCAGGTAATTTACCAGCTCTTAGCACGTTAGCTAAATCCACTGCTTCATTCAGCGAGAATGCACCTGAAATTTGAGATCTACCACCTGCAATACCTTCCGGTTGATTTCTTACACTTGGTGCAGAATAAACTATATCATCTAGTACTATAGCAATGTATCCATTTTCTTGGTTGGCTCTTTTAGTTATTTCTTGCCATTCTCTTGCACCTTTAGGATTCATTTGCATACTTACTGCTGGTCTGCTAAGCTCGTCATAATCTTGTCTTGCATCTGTAATTACAGCACCACTCAACTGTGGTACACCATCTCTGTTACTCTTTATAGCATAAAGCTCAGAGAACTCAGAATCTTTAGACTGTATACCCCAAACAAATTTTGCATAACGCATCTCTGCTGGTAAAAGTGCTCTATTCTTAGGATCGTTAAGTGCTTCTAAAACTTTCTTTTTATCCTTTGCTAAAAATGTTGCAATCATTGGTCCACCACCTGGACCTTGAATACCCAATGGATTAACATCTGCAACATTGGTAGTATCTGTTTCTATTTGCCCTGTTAACTCATCAATAGTACTTGTTGTGGTGTCTTGCTCTACCTCTGTAGCTTCAGCAACTTCGTCTTCATCTTCCTTATCTTTAGAAGCTTCTACCAATGCTTGGTTAACCTGAAATACGTATGGAAGCATTTCTTCTGCTTTGTAAGTATCCCAGAACTGTAATTGCGCTGTTTTAGTTATAATGTCTACTACACGCTTCTTGTCTCTTGCGCCAGGTAATTCTATTAATATACGACCAGAGTTTCCTAAACGCTGAATGTTTGGTGATGATACACCAAACCCATCGATACGATTACGTAATACCTCGAATGCAGAAACTATAGACTCATCTATTTTCTTTTCTAAGATGGTTTTAACTTCATCGTCTGACATATCAAATTTAATGTCATCACTTAAGTCTCTGTTTGCAAAAATATCTGGAGATGCTAATTTAGTATCACCTTTAATAGCATCAAACGCTCTAAAAAATGACTCTAAATACGACTCTTGTGCGTCTTTTTGTAACTCTTCAGCATCAGCTAGTGCTTTATTAAAAACAGGGTCTTTACTATTGTTTGCCAGACCTTTTAAGATGTCTTTTACAGAAATCTGAATAATAGCGTTGATACCACCCTTAAGGTCTAAACCTAATTTCATGGCATTGTTTTCAACTTCGTTATACGTGTATTGAGATACACCTAACATATTATAAACTTCTATAGACTCGTAATTGTCTCCAACCTGAACTTTAGAAGTTTTTAAAGAATCTAAGTAATTAATCTCAGCTTGAGTTCTTAAATCCTGGTAACCATCTACTGTTTCATCGTACTTTGCTATGGCAGCTTGCTTTGCCTCATCCTCAATTTGGTTTGCCTTAAATGTAAAAGACAATTGGTAAATACTTACCAAACCAAATAGTAGTGCAAACAGTTTAATTATTCCTTTGTTTTGCATTTTGTTTTGTTTTACGTCTAATTTTTAACGCGCAAATATAGAATTTACCGCATAATCAGACAATTGATTTTTTATGTTATAAATTATTTTTTGTGCCTTTTGATTGATTCAAAAGTTTGTATGTGAAGTGTGGAATTTTTTCAGATGAATTCCTTAAGCTAAAGGTCCTGCTCTAACCTCTGGTATGCAATACGTTTTTTTACCACTTAAATTATATACAGAAGCATTAATTTTAAAAGCGGTTTGTGTGAGTTGATTTATAGTATCAACTTGGTTTAAATAGCCTGAAACAACTTTTTTTATTGTATTAAACCGATCTGTTTTTTGATTGTGTTCTGTAATTTGAACTCTATCAAAATCCCAGTCATTAGTTTGACTATCCTTTTTTATTTCAGACACATTAAGTTTGTAGTCCTTTACAATTTTAGTGTCGGAATTTTTATTCGAAGTATTTGAATCTACACCGAACAAAAGGTTGAAATCACTGTTGTTAGATAAAATTTGCTCTATACTTTGAGCATCTGTAGCGCTATAGTATGCTATCTTAAGATTTCCTAATTCGTCATGACTTACAACAAAATTTTCAGCACCTATTCTATGTAGTTTTTGCTGAATGTCTTGAAGCGCATTTTGCACTTCAATTTTGGTAACATTTACATCAGAAAACTGAACAGTAATCTCTTGATTAGGAGTAGCAGGAGTTTCTATAAACCTTCCTAAAAAAGCTAATAGAACTATTATAATACCAAAATGTAATTTGGTGCGCATTCGGCAAATATAACAAAAAATAAAGACCACATTTCTGCAGTCTTTATTTTAATTTTTATTGGTACGATTCTACATTCCCTCCATTTTGGTATAGCCTTCAGGAGGAGTTAGACTAAATTTAGAATCATCCAACTTTTCACTTTTAACCTCTGTAACTTCAGAAATAATTTTTACTTCTACATTACCTTGAGTCATAGTCATCTCTGTATAAAGTGGAAAACCACCAAGCTTATCTCCAAATTGTGCGTTCTGCTGACTTAATACTGGAGCAATTTTATCAGTAACATACATAATCATTTTTATGTCATTACCACCTTCACTTATGGTTAAACTTTTTTGTTTACACTCATAACCTAATACGGTTTTGGTCTCTGTACCTTCTACAACCTTATAATCGTCAGGTTTATCATTTGGTACTTTAATAGTTTGCTTTTGATACTTCTTACCTAACATTGGATTGTCCATCAAAGTAAGACTTTCCATGCTTTCGGCATCAGTTATAACCGTAACATCACCAGACATAGGATTAGATACTTCAACCCTAGATTTTTTTCCTTTGAAAAATGTGGTAGTTATCATTTCTCCCATCATATCAAGTTGTGCTTGGGTTGCCTCATCATTAGAGCTATAGCTTTGCTTTAATGTAATGACCCCTTCTTTAAGTTCTTCTTGTGCTGACACCGTAAAGCTTAATACAAACAATATGGCAAGCATTAGTGTTTTTTTCATTTTAATAAGTTTTTTTTTAATATACGAAAAAACCTCACCAACAAGCATGCCAGTGAGGTTTTATTATTTTAATGAGAGAATTTTTTATAATTCTAAAAGACCATTTGTCTTTTTAACACCTTCTGCACTTTCTGCCATGTGTTGTTTTTCTGCATCGCTTAATGGTACATCTACTATTTTTTCGATACCATTTTTACCTAAGATTACTGGCACACCGATACAAAGATCACTTAAACCGTACTCTCCATCTAGTAATGTAGAACATGGGAACATTTTCTTTTGGTCACAAGCAATTGCCTGTACCAATCCACTAACAGCAGCACCTGGCGCATACCACGCAGAGGTTCCTAATAATTTTGTTAAGGTTGCTCCACCTACCTTAGTATCTTCTTTTACTTGATTTAAGCGTTCTTCTGATAAAAATTCAGAAACTTTAATACTATTTCTTGTAGCATGAGATGTTAATGGCACCATACCTTTATCGCTATGACCACCTATTACCATACCATCTACATCACTAATTGGCGCTTCTAAAGCTTCAGCTAATCTGTACTTAAAACGAGCAGAATCTAAAGCTCCACCCATTCCTATAATTCTATGTTTTGGTAAACCTGTAGTTTTGTGAGCTAAATACGTCATTGTATCCATAGGGTTGCTCACTACAATTAAAATTGTATTTGGTGAGTGCTCAACTAAGCTGGCAGAAACTGTTTTTACAATACCTGCATTGATACCTATTAACTCTTCGCGAGTCATACCTGGCTTACGAGGAATACCTGAGGTAATAACACAAATATCACTATTTGCAGTTTTTGAATAATCGTTTGTACTTCCTGTAATTTTAGTATCAAAGCCATTTAAAGAAGCTGTTTGCATTAAGTCCATTGCCTTACCTTCTGCATAACCTTCTTTGATGTCTAATAAAACAACTTCAGATGCAAAATTTTTAATCGCGATGTACTCTGCACAACTTGCGCCTACTGCACCAGCGCCAACTACGGTTACTTTCATTTTATTTTTTATTTTAAATCGTTAAAAATCTGACACAAATTTACGGTTTTACAATCTAAATTCCATGATTTATGTCATCTATCTAAATAAAAAAAGCAGCCTTTTCAGACTGCTTTAGGATATATCTAATTTGATTTTATCTGAACCCAAAATTAACACCTACTGAGAAGGCATTAAACTCGGAAAGATGATATTCTGCATTTAACCTAAAGAATCCTAATTTTAACTTCGCACCTACTGTACCTCTAACAGCAGACACATCACTAGATACCGAAAAAGGATCTACTATAGTTTGTGAAGTTAAAATACCATCGGTTACCCTGTAAGAACCCAATAAATCTGACTCAGACGTACCTTTTAAGTAACCTAAACCTCCGTAAAGATTAAACACAGGCAATTTTGTAGATACTATCATCTGAAACAACCATGTATTTGTCTTGTTTTCTAGTCTTTGATTTTCACCTTCAATACCTGAAGATTCCGTAAGATTGTATGAACCATCTATGTGATTATAAGCCACTAATGCAGATAATGCAACTGGCCAAATCTTATCTGCTGGCAACCATTCTGTAAATTCTAACTGAAGTGCAGCACCATACATATTAAAGGTTACTTCATCTGTATCTATTTTTGGCAAGTAACGTGCTTTAACCTCTATGCCACTTCCTAAACCTACTGCACCTTGCAAAGCTGCAGAAGGAATTAAATTATAACTGTCTTCGCCTATACCTTGAGGTAATTCAAACTCTGCAGTTTGAGATCCAAAAATAGGGTCGTCGTACTCTACTTCAACAAAAATTGAAGGGTCGTTTTCGCCTAAAACAGTTGCTACATCTTGTACACTAGGTCCTGTGACAAACTGAACGTTATTATAATCGGCTGTGTTCATACTAAAGCTCTTATCATCATCACCAACCAGAGATGCATTAGCTACAAGCGAAATCTCAAAACCTCCTAGTGGTTTAACTTTAGCAGAGTTAAACCAATTGGTATTCATACTATGCATAACACCATTTGTTCCTGGTGCTAGATAATCATTAGCAAAACGCTGCGCATCATCGACACCTGCCGATAACAGTACATCTATATCATTTTGAGCTTTTAGAGAAAAAACACATACAAATAAGACTAGAGATAAAACAATTTTTTTCATTTAGGTTAAGTTTATCATTAGTTACAAATATATTAAAATAACGCTTAAAAATGCATTTTAACGTTATTAATTGCTTTTTATCGAAACTTAGAAGCATTAAAAAAGCAATTACATTATAAACGTAATTGCTTTTATTTTAGTTTTTAAAAACTCTAATTATGCATCAATATTTGCATAAATAGCATTCTTTTCTATAAACTCTCTACGTGGTGGCACTTCGTCTCCCATTAACATTGAGAAAATACGATCTGCTTCTGTACCATTATCAATCTGAACCTGACGCATAGTTCTAAATTCAGGGTTCATAGTGGTATCCCAAAGTTGTTCTGCATTCATTTCACCAAGTCCTTTATAACGTTGTATTTTGGAATTGTCTCCAAATTGAGCAACGATTTCATCTCGTTCTTGATCTGACCATGCGTATTGTTTTTTAGCACCTTTCTTAACCAAATATAATGGTGGTGTAGCAATATATACATGACCTTGTTCTATCAACTCTTTCATGTATCTAAAGAAGAAGGTTAAAATTAGCGTTGCAATGTGGCTACCATCAATATCGGCATCGCACATAATAACAATTTTATGATATCTTAATTTAGATAAATTTAGTGCTCTTGGATCTTCTTCTGTACCAATAGTTACCCCTAGAGCAGTGAAAATATTTTTGATTTCTTCATTTTCAAACACCTTGTGTTGCATTGCTTTTTCAACATTAAGAATCTTACCTCTTAATGGTAAAATAGCTTGAAAAGCTCTATCTCTACCTTGCTTTGCTGTACCACCTGCAGAATCACCCTCTACTAAGAATACTTCGCATTTTGCTGGATCTTGCTCAGAACAGTCAGATAACTTTCCTGGTAATCCACCAATGCTCATCACTGTTTTGCGCTGCACCATTTCACGTGCTTTTTGTGCCGCGTGACGTGCTTGTGCTGCCAAGATTACTTTTTGTACAATAGTTTTAGCATCATCAGGATGCTCTTCTAAGTAGTCAGTTAACATCTCAGAAACTGCCTGAGAAACAGAAGCAGAAACTTCACGGTTGCCAAGTTTGGTTTTGGTTTGACCTTCAAACTGAGGTTCAGCAACTTTTACAGAAACAATCGCTGTTAAACCTTCACGGAAATCATCGCCAGAAATATCAAACTTTAATTTATCTAGCATACCAGAACTATCCGCGTACTTCTTTAAGGTATGTGTTAAACCACGACGGAAACCAGATAAGTGTGTTCCACCTTCGTGCGTGTTGATATTGTTTACATAAGAGTGTAAATTCTCTGCGTAGGATGTGTTGTATACCATCGCTACCTCAACAGGAACTCCATTCTTTTCACCTTCAAATGAAATAACATCATTCATTAAAGGCTCTCTGTTGCCATCTAAAAACTTCACAAATTCTGAAAGTCCTTCTTCTGAATGGAATGTTTCACCTTCAAAAGAGCCATCTTCCTTCTTGTTACGACGATCTACCAAATGAACGGTAATACCTCTATTAAGATATGCCAGCTCACGCATACGACTAGCTAACGTATCGTAGTTATATTCTAATGTTTGCTGAAAAATTTGTGGATCTGGCTTAAAGGTTACAATAGTTCCTGTTTTGTCAGATTCACCAACAACTTTTACAGGATACATAGTTTTACCACGTTCGTACTCTTGCTCCCATATCTTACCTTCTCTGTAAACGGTAGCCTTTAAATGCTCTGATAATGCATTAACACAACTTACACCTACACCATGTAGACCACCTGAAACCTTGTAGGAATCCTTATCGAACTTACCACCTGCACCAATCTTAGTCATAACAACTTCTAACGCAGATACTCCTTCTTTTTTATGAAGACCAACCGGAATACCACGACCATCATCTTCTGTAGTTATAGAATTATCTTCATTTATAGTTACAGTAATATTATCACAATGGCCAGCTAATGCTTCATCAATAGAGTTATCTACAACTTCATAAACTAAATGGTGCAAACCTCTTACACCAACATCACCAATATACATTGACGGACGCATACGTACGTGCTCCATACCTTCTAGGGCTTGGATACTGTCTGCGCCATACTGTTTTTTGTTTTCTTCGCTCATTTTATTATTAATAAGATTTAGTTCTAACTTTACAGCAAAAAAGACGCTTGTCGCGTCTCTTTTGAGTACTTTCAAAGATACAAAAAATTAAAGCCTTAGCATAGCTTTTTATCGACTTTAAGTAATAATTATCAACAATTGTTAAAAACAAAAAAAATGTCTTAAAACAGCTAAAAAGTGCCTTAAATTAGATTTTGATTGTTTTTTTAAACATAGTCTGAAGCTATAATAAGTAAATACGCTTAGAAGGGTTTATTTAAGATTTAGAATTAGTGATTTTTGAAGCTTTTTATATCACTAGTTAATCACTTTTAGCGATTGCACCTTGCTATAAATTGAATCGGTTTTTCTACAAACTACCTAACTTCAATCTGAATATTATGCAATTTAATTTTTAAAAAATGCTAAAACTTACTCCATTTCCAGATGACAAGTGTTACCAGTAAATAAAAGCCATTGAATAAAATTAGCATTGTGATAAACGGAGGCCAAGAATCAAACGTAGCCAAATTAGCAATAAAAAAGATACTTTCACCTGAACTATCACTACTTATTAAATGGCGTGTAGCCCAATTATTCCCCAAATGAAGACCTATAGGAAAGTATAATGTTTTAGATTTTAATAATGCTGTTGCAAATAGTAAATGTCCTACAGGTATTGTAATTGCTAACATAATTACCATACCAACATTACTCAACACATTTTCATCAAGCACATGAATAAGCATAAAAACAATCGAAAATATAACATTAGCTACAACAACATTAGAAACTTCAATTGCTTTTTTAAACAAGTAGCCTCTAAACAATAATTCTTCGGTAGCAACTTGTGGTAAAATAAAATAGAAGGCGTAAAAATTGTTGAATAATCTATTGACGTAGATAACTCAAATGTTTCACCAACAAATAAAGCTCTTAAATACTTAGCACCAAAAAAAGCAAAAGTACCAATTAAAATACCTAATGGCATAAACGATAAATTCCTTATATTAAAATTTAATCCAATTGCACTTAGTGTTTTCCCCTCCCTTTTATATAAGAACAAAGTAGTAACAAACAACAATATTGGAGCTATGTAAGGAAAATATTGCTTTACTATACCTTTATTAATTATCACACTTACAATTAATGTAAAGGCAAACAAAACAATTGCTAAAACAAACATAGTTGTATTAGGAAATTTTTTTATCAGTGGCTTCATATACTTATTAATTTAGTTCCTTTAGAATATTCTTTGACTTAAACTTTAAGTATTGCATTACAAAAATTAGAGTGACAATTGAAGGAAACAAACCTTTAAAAAGACTAAAGCAAAGCCAGTCCCAATCTCTCAATTCTACTTTAGATATGGCTTTAAAAATGAGTTCACCATAAGGCTGAGATTCAAAAAAGAATGCATTAATAATATTTACACCAAGATGAAAACCTAAGCCCATCATTATAGATTTAGTTTTATAAAAACTGTATGCCCAAACATATCCTGTAAACCCAGTTACCAAAATGACATAAAGAATAGGGATAAGCCTTTCTCCTGTCATTCCATAAGAAAACACATGATACACACCAAAAAACAGTGCAGAAATTAGAATGGCCCATTTTGCACCAATTCTTCTTATGAGAATATAAAGAATAGCTCCTCTAAATATTAAATCTTCGGTTAATGCAGACTTTAAATGATACCATAAAGCGTTAAAAATAGTCCTGTAACTTACTGTTTTTAATTCCCAGTCTATATTTAAAATTCTGGTTTCAACATAGATGTTAATCAATACTATAAGCGAGATAGCATTGAAACCCACAAAAAATTGAAAGGCTCTGTTAACACTTGGCATAATACCAAGTGCATCAATACTTTTCTTCTCAAAAAAATGCAATAGCAACCAAGAGATTACTATTATGATTAATAATCCTAGCATATTCTATAAATGTAATTAGTGTTAGTCTTTTTTAGGTTTTAAAAAAGGTATTGACAAAGGGTATTTACAAGTTTGTTTGTTTAAGGCAGAAGAAACATTAATAATACTTACAATTATTCCGAAAAGAAAAATACCTCCAGTAAAGAAAAAGTTAAACCCAGGTATTATGAAAAATGTAAGTAATGAAATTAACAAGAGTACATTTAAGGTAATGTGAAAGTTGACTACTGCTCTCCCATGTTCGTCATAAATTTTATTGTCATTGGCCTTACTTATCCAGATGAATAATGGAAATAACACATTTGCTAGTGGAATAATGAGACCAAAAAAAGGCGAACCGTGTATTAACAACATCCATTTACGTTGAATAATTTCTTCTTTTGGATCATTTAGCACCAATAAATCTTCTACTTCAATACCCAATCCAGTGGCCAACAATCTTACCGTTTGTAAATGTGGTTGCACATCGCCTTTTTCTATACGCTGAATCGTTCGTACGGTTACTGAAGTTTTATCAGAAAGTTCTTCTTGCGTAAATCCTTTTAGCTTTCTTTGGTAGATTAAATTTTCACCTAATGTTTGATTCTTCATTTCGTGTATTTTGATGACACAAATCTAGAGCTAAGAATTGGTTTTTTACACGACATTTAAATGTCATCTATCTGTCATTTACAGTAAATATAAGGGTTTCCAACCACATAATGCCATCTTATAAATTACAGAGATTGTTTAAAAACAAAAAGGTTGGTATAAAAACCAACCTTTAAAAAACTTAAACTAAATATATTAATATGCATCATCGTGCACATTTGCAATAGCTCTACCAGAAGGCTCATTCATATTCTTAAACGCTTCGTCCCATTCTAGTGCTTTGGCAGTACTACAAGCAACACTTGCTTCTTGTGGCACACTTAAAGCTGCTGCATCACTTGGAAAATGCGACTCAAAAATAGAGCGATAATAATATTCCTCTTTATTTAATGGTGTATTTATTGGAAATCTAAATTTAGCATTTGTCAATTGCTCGTCAGTGACTTCTTTTTCTACAATTTCTTTTAAAGTATCAATCCAACTGTAACCCACACCATCACTAAATTGTTCTTTCTGTCTCCACGCTACACTTTCAGGTAAATAATCCTCAAAGGCTTTACGAATTACCCATTTTTCCATACGCTCGCCATTAATCATTTTGTCTTTTGGGTTGATACGCATAGCAACATCAATAAACTCTTTGTCTAAAAACGGTACACGTCCTTCTATTCCCCAAGCCATTAAACTTTTGTTAGCGCGTAAACAATCATACATATGTAATTTATCTAACTTACGGACCGTCTCTTCATGAAATTCTTGTGCATTTGGCGCTTTGTGAAAGTAAAGATAGCCACCAAAAATCTCATCTGCTCCTTCCCCAGACAACACCATTTTTATTCCCATGGATTTAATAACGCGAGCCATTAAATACATTGGTGTAGAGGAACGGATTGTAGTTATATCATACGTTTCAATATTGTATATGACATCTTTAATAGCATCCAATCCTTCTTGTATAGTAAATTTTATTTCATGATGAATCGTCCCAATGTGATCTGCAACTTTTTGTGCTGCAGCCAAATCTGGTGACCCTTCCAACCCAACAGAAAAACTATGCAATTGTGGCCACCAAGCTTGTTCTTTATCATCAGCTTCAATACGTCTTTGCGAGTATTTTTTTGCAATAGCAGATGTTACCGATGAATCTAAACCACCAGACAATAAAACTCCATATGGTACATCACTCATTAACTGTCTGTGCACCGCATCCTCGAGTGCTTGCTTAACTTCTTCAATACTGGTTTCATTGTCTTTAACAGCATCATAGTCTTCCCAATCACGCTTATACCATTTAACAAACTCGCCATTTGTACTAGACATGTAATGCCCTGGAGGGAATAATTCAATTTTTGTGCACACACCTTCCAAAGCTTTTAATTCTGAAGCTACGTAAAATGTTCCGTGTTTATCCCAACCTATATATAATGGGATAATTCCCATGTGGTCTCTTGCAATGAAGTACTCATCTTTATCAACATCGTAAATAGCAAAACCGAAAATGCCGTTCATTTCATCTACAAAGTCAACTCCTTTCTCCTTATAAAGTGCAAGAATAACTTCACAGTCGCTTTCAGTTTGAAACTTATAATCTGGAAATTGAGCACGTAAGGCTTTATGGTTATAGATTTCGCCATTTGCAGCTAAAATCAACTTTTTATCTTCACTAAATAGTGGCTGCTTTCCTGATGCAGGATCTACAATGGCCAAACGCTCGTGAGCCAAAATTGCCTTATCATCACTATAAATACCACTCCAGTCTGGCCCTCTATGACGAATGGTCTTTGCCATTTCTAACACCTGAGGTCTTAAGTCTTCTGATTTTTGTTTTATATCAAACGCACATACTATTCCGCACATAACTCTTTCTTTTATTATTAATTATGAGACAAATATGTAATTAAACTTTCAAATTTTAAACATAAATAATTAAAATAGTTTCAATATAAAATATTAATTAGCAATTTTATAAATTATTAAAAGTTAAAACAGCTTAATTTACCTATTTAACTTTTAATCTGTAAACTTTATGATTTCTTTTCGACCATTTGATTTATCAAGACCTAATTTTATTAAAACTAAAAAACCAAAAACATGAAAACAACACGACTAATTTCAACCATTGCATTTGCATTTGCTTTACTTCTATCTTTTAATGCTGAAGCTCAAAAATTTTCAGGATTAGATAAAAGCCCTATGGATGCGGCATCTTACCCAAGTGATTACAAAGTATCTGACAAACTGATAAAAATAGTTTACAGTAGACCTCAGTTAAAGGACAGAGAGGTATATGATTTAGCTAAGCCTGGAAAAGTATGGAGACTAGGTGCCAATGAAGCAGCTGAACTCCATGTATATACTGATATGGAATTAAATGGGAAAGACGTAAAAGAAGGTACGTATACTGTTTATGCAATTCCTGGTGAGAAAGAATGGACAATTATAATAAGTACAGATTTAAATGTTTGGGGAAGTTATTTTTACAATGAAGAAAATGATGTAGCAAGAATTACTGTACCTACCAGTAAGGATGATGAATCTTTAGAAGCTTTTTCCATAGCTTTTGAAGCATCTGATAATGGTGTTGATATGCATTTAGGCTGGGGAACTGTTAGAGTTGCTGTTCCTTTTTCTAAATCTTAAGTTACACATACAATTAAATAAAAACACCTTGAAAATTCAAGGTGTTTTTTTATTTATGGAATATTAAGATATTTATGTGTTTGTAAAGACACTTTCCACTTAGGATTAGCCATTACATAATCTACAATCTGAGGCATCATCTTATCGCGCTTACTCCACTCTGGCTGTAGGTATAGAATACAATCCTTATTTACTTTAGCAGCTTGTTCTTCTGCAAATTTAAAATCATCCTTATTATAGATAATGCATTTTAATTCGTCTGCCTCATTATAGATTTCTTCTGTTGGCAATTTTACTTTTTTAGGAGATAAACAAATCCAATCCCAAACTCCTGATAATTTATAAGCTCCAGAAGTTTCAATATGTGTTTGTACACCTTTAGCTTTCAACTGCTCAGTTAGTGGTCCCATATCCCAAGTTAGTGGCTCACCACCTGTAACCACAATAGTATTACTATACTTTACAGCATTGGCTACAATTTTTTCTGTTTCGGTTGGCGGATGCAATTCTGCCAACCAGCTTTCCTTTACATCGCACCAGTGGCAACCTACATCGCAACCACCAATTCTCACAAAATATGCTGCAGTACCTTTATGGTAACCTTCACCTTGAATAGTATAAAACTCTTCCATTAAAGGCAACAAATGTCCTTTGTCTATTAATTCTTGTCGTTCTCTTCTCGTCATAGTCGGCAAATATATCAATAAGTCTTCAGTATTCTGTTATTGATAGGGCTAAAGTACTAAACAAGTTAGCACTTTAGAGATGAATTCAATTTTATACTTGATTAAAATTACACTATTTTTATGCAAATTTTCTGATCAATGAGTAATTCTGAAAAATTCATAAACGATATTAATTCTGGCAACACTTTTAAAGGAGATTATATCACCTTAGGTGCTGCAATGTTAGATGGTGAAACTAAAACAAACGCTTTTGTTAATGTTCCTTTAAAAACAATGAACCGTCATGGTCTGATTGCTGGAGCAACAGGTACAGGAAAAACAAAGACACTTCAGGTATTGGCTGAAAATCTTTCTGAAAAAGGTGTACCAGTTTTATTAATGGATATTAAAGGTGATTTAAGTGGATTAGCAAAAGCAAGTCCAGGTCATCCAAAAATTGATGAGCGTCATGAAAAGATTGGACTTCCTTTTTCACCAAAGTCCTTTCCTGTTGAAATTTTAACCTTATCCGAACAAGATGGTGTTATACTTAGAGCTACTATTAGTGAATTTGGACCAGTTCTTATTTCGAGAATATTAGGTGTTACCGAAACACAAGCCGGAATTATATCTGTTATCTTTAAATATTGTGACGATCATAAATTACCGCTTTTAGATTTAAAAGATTTCAAGAAAATTTTACAATATGCAACAAGCGAAGGCAAAAAAGAATTCGAAGAAGCTTATGGTCGCATCTCTACAGCATCAACAGGTGCAATTCTGAGAAAAATTATTGAAATAGAACAACAAGGTGGTGATTTATTCTTTGGAGAAACCTCTTTTGATACGCAAGATTTACTTCGCATAGATGAAAATGGCCGTGGTTATATCAACATTATCAGACTAACGGACATTCAAGACAAACCGAAGTTATTTTCAACGTTCATGTTGAGTCTTTTGGCTGAGATTTATTCTACTTTTCCAGAACAAGGAGATAGCGGAAGACCAGAACTTATTATGTTTATTGATGAAGCACATTTGATTTTTAATGAGGCTTCAGATGCACTTTTAAACCAGATTGAAAGTATTGTAAAACTAATACGTAGTAAAGGTGTTGGCTTGTATTTTGTAACTCAAAATCCTACAGATGTTCCGGAAGCTGTTCTTGGGCAATTAGGACTAAAAGTGCAACATGCCTTACGTGCTTTTACTGCTAAAGATCGAAAAGCAATAAAGCTAACTGCACAAAACTATCCAGACACAGAATATTACGACACTGCAGAAGTTTTGACTTCCTTAGGAATTGGTGAAGCTTTAGTTTCGGCATTAAACGAAAAAGGAAAGCCAACACCTCTTGCTGCTACAATGATGCGCGCACCAATGAGTCGTATGGATATCTTAACAGAAAGTGAACTTGGTAGTTTATTAGCACAATCCAAATTAGCCCAGAAATACAATAAAGAGGTCGATAGAGAGAGTGCCTATGAAATGCTAAACGAAAAAATAAAACAAGCGGAAGCTGAAGAAGCCAAACGTAAAGCTGAAGAGGAAAAAGCAGCTTTAAAAAAGGCTGAAAGTAAACGTAAAGCCAGTACAAGCAGAAGACGAAGTACAAGACAAAACCCAATAGTAAAAGTACTCTCTAGCCCAACAGTAATTAGAAGTGTACTAGGAATATTAACCAAAATGCTAAAATAACAAACCCTGAATCTTTGATATGAAAAACATCTTTTTTGCAATTGTAATTGTATCAGTATTTATAACGAGTTGCTCTAACGATAAACCCATAGACCCTTTTTTAGTTAAAAAGTATAATATAGGATTGCTAACAGACTCTACAACTGTAAAAGATTTAGATGCTGTTTTCAGCAATGACTCTGTTGTAAAATATGTTTCTGGTGATGAATTTGCAGGTACTGTTAATGTTATTGAAATATTTGATAAAAACGGTAAAAAACTCTTAGACTTATCACCGAAAGAAGCACTAGACTCTACTTCTGTAATTTCTAGTGTACGTATTAATGATGAGCGCTACAGAACAGAAAAAAACATCTCAACGTTAAGTACGTTTAAGGATATAAAAGACAATTATAAAATTTCTAAAGTTGATAACCTTATCAATACTATCGTTGTTTCAGTTAATGAGATAAATGCTTCATTTACTATTGACAAAAAAGAATTACCGAGCAGTCTAAGATTTGACATGGACGCAACTATTGATCCTATTCAAATACCAGAAAAGGCAAAGATTAAGTATTTTATGATTCATTGGTAAAACAGAACAAGCAATCGATGAAAAAGAAATATACAATCCAAAACTCACCATTTGTTGTACCAACTGATGACGGCAAAATCATTAAAGAGCATTTTGGAAATGCATCTGATGGCAATTCGGAAATAAGTATTGCTCATATGGTTGCACCTCCTGGCTGGAGTGAACCTTTTCAAACACCAGAATTTGACGAATACACCTTTATCATAAAAGGGAAAAAACAGTTTATCATAGAAGGTGAAACTATAATTTTAGAAGCAGGACAATCTATTAAAGTTGAAAAGAATACAAGACTTCAATATTCTAATCCTTTTGATCAACCCTGTGAATATATTGCTATTTGCTTACCTGCATTTTCAATAGAAGCCGTAAACAGAGAAAACAAGTAAAATGAGTAGTTTTGTTATAAAATCTATCGGTAACGCTTTAAATGCTACAAGCTTAATCTCTTCTAAATACGCTTCAAAAAAGGCATTACATCTGTTCGCTTCTCCTCGCAAAGGACGCTATACAGAAAACCAAAAAACAATAGTTGATTCTGCTAGGTTTGAAACCTTGTCCCATAACGGACAAAACATTGCAACATACCATTGGCAAGGTAATGAGCCAACCATTTTATTAGCTCATGGGTGGGAAAGTAATGCATCGCGTTGGAGTTATATCCTCAATGACTTGAAAGCTCAAGAGTACAATATTATTGCTTTAGACGCACCTGCACATGGAAAATCCAGTGGTCGTCAATTTAATGCTGTTTTATATGCTGAATGTATTTCTGTAGTTGCAAAAAAGTTTAAACCCGAAGTTATTCTTGGTCACTCTGTAGGTGGCATGGCAACAATTTTTAGTTTACACAACTATAATTTACCATTTGTAAACAAGATTGTTTCGCTTGGTGCACCAGCTCATTTTACTGGTGTATTTTCCAGATACAAATCTATGATGGGTTATAACAGACGAATTTCTAAAGGCCTTGACAATATCGTTTACGAACGTTTTGGGAAACCTGTCGATTATTTTTCTGCAGCCAACTTCACAAAGACTATTGAAGCTGAAGGATTAATCATTCACGATAAAAAAGATAGGATTATTCCTTTTGAAGATGCGCTCTTATTTGCCAATCGCTATAAAAACTCTGAGCTTATAGAAACCGAAGGTTTTGGCCATGGTCTTAAAGACGCTTCACTAACACCAAAAATTATAGAGTTTATAAATCGTTAATTCCTCATTATGCTAAATAATAAAACACTTTTCTTTCTTTTTATATCTCTTTGTTTTAGTTGCAAACCAAACACCAAAGAGCAACAAAACAATACTTACACAGATGCTGTTAGTGTTGCAGCCATGAAAGATGTCATGTGGAAAGGTGAACTATTTAGTAAAATACAATTAGACACTATTAATCCCAAAAAAGGACTTTACGGTCTTGGTCCTGAAGCCTTTTTACGTGGTGAAATTCTCATCAATAATGGTAAAACTTATGTATCAAGTGTACTTTCAGACTCTACGATGACTGTTAAAGAAATTCCAGATGCCGAAGCACCATTTTTTGTTTATGCCAATGTTAATGAATGGAACGAAATCAGATTGCCTAGTTCTGTAAAATCTATTAAAGATTTAGAAACGTTTATCGACAGTAAATCAAAAGACAAAAAAAGACCTTTCGCTTTTAAATTAGAAGGTAGTATTTCTAAAGCTACAATTCATATTCAAAATTTGCCTGAAGGCACTAAAGTGTCTTCTCCAAAAGAAGCACATCAAGGTCAAACCAATTATCAATTAGAAAATGAGCATGTTGATATAATTGGCTTCTTCTCCACCGAACACCAAGGTGTTTTTACACATCATGATTCTTTTTTACACATGCATCTTATTACCAAAGATGAAACTAAAATGGGACACTTAGATAGCGTCGTTTTTGACGAAATGACATTATTATTACCTAAGTCCTAAAAGACTTTATTGTATTTTTGCGACATGTCTGATGATTTAAAACGCCTTAACAAATACCTCAGCGAAGCAGGTTATTGCTCGCGTCGTGAAGCCGATCGATTAATTGATGCTGGCAGAGTAACGATTAATGATGCTGTTCCAGAAATGGGAACAAAAGTTGCTCCTGACGATGTGGTAAAAGTAGATGGAGAAGTTATTGGCGAACGCAAACAAGACTTCGTCTATTTAGCGTTTAACAAGCCTGTTGGTATTGTTTGCACTACAGATACTCGTGTAGAGAAAGATAATATTATAGATTACATCAATTACCCAAAACGCATTTTTCCAATAGGTCGATTAGATAAGCCAAGCGAAGGGTTAATTCTACTCACAGACGATGGAGACATCGTTAATAAAATTCTACGTGCCAGTAACAATCACGAAAAAGAGTATGTTGTAACAGTAGATAAGCCTATTTCGCAAACATTTATTCAACGTATGGCAGGCGGCATCTATATTGAAGAACTTAAACAGCGTACCAAAAAATGCGTCGTTAAAAAAATAGATAAATACACGTTTAGCATTATACTAACCCAAGGTTTAAACCGACAAATACGAAGAATGTGCGAGTACTTAAACTACGACGTACAAACCTTAAAGCGCGTTAGAATAATGAATATAAAGCTCGATGTCCCAATAGGAAAATATCGAGAACTCACCAAAGAGGAGTTTAAAACCTTGAGTGAGTTGATAAGCGACTCTAAGAAAACCTCCGATCCAAAACAACAACGTCAAAGAAAAAGCAGACGTTAATAATATCCTAATTAACAGCTTAGTTGCCTAATTGATTTTTAAATTTAAGAGTAATAATCAATCAATTAGTACAATGAAATCAATCTTTACACTCATCATTTTAATTTCGGCATTAGGTTTTTCTCAAAATGAATATTCAGCATCAGATACAAATCCTTATGGTTTACCAAATCCTGGAGCTCCTGAACAAATACTGGATTTTGAAAGTTTAATTGGTAAATGTAATTGTAAATCTGTTACAAGAAATCAAGACCAAACATGGGCTGAACCCGTAGATATGACTTGGGAATGGAAATACATAATGAATGGTATGGCTGTGCAAGATGAAACCATTAAAGCAGATGGTAAGCATTCAGGAAGTATAAGACAATTTATTGCAGACAGTAGCAAGTGGTATGTACATTACTATTCGTCTGGCGCACCTACAACCTCTTTACCTACCTGGGAGGGTGGTAAAAAAGAAAATGGCAACATTGTTTTATACCGTGACCAAAAAGCACCAAACGGTATGGATGGTTTTTACCGACTTACATTCTACGATATTAGTGATTTAGGTTACAAGTGGATTGGCGAATGGGTTGACAAAACTGAAAAAGTAACATTTCCTACCTGGAAAATAGATTGTAAAAGAGAAACTAATAGCACTTCAGATATAGAAACTATTAAAGCTAATATCTCAGCATTTTCAAAAGCTTATATGGATGGTAATATCGACGCACTAGTAAAGATGTATACAGATAATGGCAAAATTTTTCCAAATAACAGAAAGATTCTCTCTGGCCATACTGAACTAAAATCTTACTGGTCACTTCCTGAAGGTGTAAAAATACTTCATCATAAGGTAACACCCGATAAAATTTTTATTGAGAATGACACAGCCTACGATTATGGTTATTACGAAGGTAAAACCTTAACTAAGGATAATAAAGAAATCTCATGGCAAGGGAAGTATATTATAGTTTGGAAAAAGATAAACGATGAATGGAAAATTTATCTAGATATTTGGAATAACGTCGCTAAGTAATTCTTACTTTTATCAGAAACACAATTATATTTTATGTCTCAACTGTCACCTTTTCATTTAGCCATTCCTGTTCATAACCTTTCGGAATGTAGAGATTTTTATACTAATATTTTAAATTTTGAAGAAGGTAGAAGTAGCGACCATTGGGTAGATTATAACTTTTTCGGACATCAATTAGTAATTCATTTAAAACCAAAAACCAAAGAAGACACACATACTAATTCTGTAGATGGTAAAGATGTACCTGTACCTCATTTTGGTGTAGTTTTACAGTGGCAAAAGTTTCAGGATTTTGCAGAATTGCTAAAAAGTAAAAACATTAAATTTATTATTGAACCATATATACGTTTTGAAGGACAAGTAGGCGAACAAGCTACAATGTTTTTTAAAGATCCTTCAGGAAATGCCTTAGAGTTTAAAGCATTTAGAGATATGAGTCAATTATTTGCTAAGTAGTATTTTTTTTCTGCTAAATAGAATGGTAAATAAATCAATAAAAATAAAGGAACAACTATCAGTTGTACTACTATAATGTAATAAGGCCAATCGCCAAAATAATCTAATAATGAAGCAGATCTTGGCTTTTCATTGAGATAAAAATAATTAGCATCAAGCGCATAATTAATTATTACCATTAGAACAACATACAATTGCAGTGCAAAAAAAGACTTAAAAACACTTTTTAATCTTGGTTTCATCTCTAAGACAAAAATGAAATAGAAGATTATTGACAATAAACCTAAGTGAGCTATCCAATACCTAAAATAATCGAAACTTGGTATTCCTACTGCAATATCTGGTGTAATAACACCCTGAAATGTTCCTCCAATAATCCAAAAGACTAATACTTCAAACATCCAATATTTTCTATAATGAGTAAATATGGGAATTATTAGAGCCATTAAACTACAGAGATATAAGGGTAGATCCGTTTTAAAATTGTAGTTATCAAAACCTATCCGATACAAGTGAAAACTAATAATTGTAATAGACACAAAACAAGCTAATACATGTATTATATTTTCTTGCTGTTTTTGATTTAAATACTTCTTGGAGTATTTAATGAGCCAAATTGTAAAACCTAAAGCAATAAGTATTGGAAAGACGTGCTGTAAGCTTCCTATCGTAACTTTTTCAAAACCGATAAGAAACTGCACTAAAAACATAGTATAGAATTACTTATGATTAGTTCTATGTTGCTCTCTCGCTAAAAGCGTATTTTTAAGTAACATTGCAATAGTCATTGGCCCTACTCCGCCCGGAACTGGAGTGATAAAACTTGCCTTTTTACTTACGTTTTCAAAATCCACATCTCCCGTTATGTAGTAGCCTTTTTCTGAATCGTCTGGAACTCTTGTAATACCTACATCAATAATAACAGCATCATCTTTTACCATTTCAGCTTTTAAGAAATTAGGAATACCTAAAGCGGAAATAATAATATCTGCTTGTGATGTTATTTGGGTAATATTTTTAGTGTGGCTATGAGTTAATGTTACCGTTGAGTTTCCTGGAAATCCTTTTCTTCCCATTAATATACTCATTGGGCGACCAACAATATGGGAACGACCTATAATAACCGTATGCTTTCCATCTGTTTCTACGTTATATCGTTCTAGTAGTTCTAAAATACCAAATGGTGTAGCTGGAATAAATGTAGACATATCTAATGCCATTTTACCAAAGTTCATAGGATGAAATCCATCTACATCTTTATTTGGGTCTACAGCCATCAAAACTTTTTGTGTGTTTATTTGACGTGGTAATGGTAATTGAATAATAAAACCATCAATATCACTATTGTTATTTAATTCCTCGATTTTATCCAACAATTCAATCTCACTAGTTGTACTAGACAAACGCACCATAGTAGATTCAAAACCAACACGCTCGCATGCTCTTACTTTACTACCTACGTAAGTTAAACTCGCACCATCATTACCAACAATCACTGCGGCAAGGTGAGGCACCTTTTCACCATTAGCCTTCATTTTATCAACTTCAGCTTTTATTTCGTCCTTAATGTCCTTGCTGGTTTTTCTTCCGTCTAAGATTGTCATGTTGTTGGTCTTAAAAATTTATATTAACGAGGCATATTTTTCATCATCTGCATCATACGTTTACCGCCACCACCTTGCATCATCTTCATCATTTTACTCATTTGTGTAAATTGCTTAAGTAACTGATTAACCTCTTGTACTGATGTACCAGAACCTTTACCAATTCTCTTTTTTCTACTTGAATTTATAATTGAAGGATTAGCACGTTCTGCTGGTGTCATAGAATGAATAATGGCTTCAATACCTTTAAAAGCATCATCGTCAATATCTATATCTTTCATCATTTTTCCAGCTCCAGGTATCATACCGATTAAATCTTTCATGTTACCCATTTTTTTGATTTGCTGAATCTGTTTTAAGAAATCATCAAACCCAAACTGGTTTTTGGCAATTTTCTTTTGAAGTTTACGCGCCTCCTCTTCATCAAATTGTTCTTGGGCACGCTCTACAAGAGACACAACATCACCCATCCCAAGAATTCTGTCTGCCATACGCGAAGGATAGAAGACATCAATAGCTTCCATCTTCTCTCCAGTACCAATAAATTTAATTGGTTTGTTTACAACCGACTTAATTGAGATTGCTGCACCACCACGTGTATCACCATCTAACTTGGTAAGGATAACACCATCAAAATTTAAGATGTCATTGAAGGCTTTTGCTGTATTTACAGCATCCTGACCTGTCATAGAATCTACTACAAAGAGCGTTTCTTGTGGCTGAATAGCTTTGTGGATGTTAGAAATCTCGGTCATCATTGCTTCATCAACCGCTAAACGACCTGCGGTATCTATAATCACCACATTATGACCGTTAGCTTTTGCATGAGCAATACCTGCTTGCGCAATAGCAACCGGATCACTATTTCCTTTGTCGCTATAAACCTCTACATTGATTTGATCTCCAACGACATGAAGCTGATCTATCGCTGCAGGACGGTAAACATCACAGGCAACTAATAAAGGCTTCTTTGTTTTTTTATTTTTAAGATAGTTAGCAAGCTTACCAGAAAAAGTCGTTTTACCAGAACCTTGCAAACCAGACATTAAAATCACACTTGGGTTACCAGAAAGATTAATGCCTTCTGCATCGCCTCCCATAAGTTCGGTTAACTCGTCTTTAACGATTTTAACCATTAACTGACCTGGTTGAAGTGTCGTTAATACATTTTGGCCAAGTGCTTTTTCTTTAACCTTATTGGTAAATTCTTTAGCAATTTTAAAGTTAACATCGGCATCTAAAAGCGCACGTCTTACTTCTTTTAAAGTTTCGGCAACATTAACTTCGGTAATGCTTCCATGTCCTTTTAATACGTGTAACGCTTTATCTAACTTATCACTTAAATTATTGAACATAATCTTTATCTCTTTTTGAAGTTGCAAATTTAAGAATTTACAAGAGATAAACGAATGGCATATCTATAATTCTACACTTCAATATTTAAGAATACAAAAAAAAAGAGCTGCCTAGCGGTTGGCAACTCCTTTCCTCAACTTAAACTTACTAAAATTACTAACTAAGCGGTTCTTTTATATATTATTCACATGTTCTCTCAAGAACTAAAATATCATCTCCACTGTGCAACTGTAAACGATCTTCTTCACATTCTACAATCAACCACTCTCCGTTTATTGCTTGAATATTTGGTCCTGCTACATTAGAAAATGTAACTATTACACCATCATTAGATTGTGATGTTGTCCATGTGGCATCAATTGTAGTTTCGTTATTATAAATTACTACAGTTTGGCTATTTGGTTCAAAATCAAAATTCCAGCTCATAAGATTATCACTTCCATTGTAGTTTACAGCATTCCAAACACACTCCACTAAAAAGCCGTCTACATCTTCTTCTGAACAGCCTGAAGGATTACAGTCTTGAACAACAAGAACAATAGGAAACACCTCAAATTGATCTTCGATTACAACTCGAGTATACACAACAGCCTCTACTCCAATGATCGTATATGATTCTGGATTTGAAATTACATTAACACCAGTTTCAGCATCTACCAAAGTTTCATGATAAGTTACAACATCAGCACTAGGATTACAGTTTGAAAATGCTATAGTTAGGTCAAAGTTATATGGTCCATCAGTACCATCGTCACATTGTTCTATAACAGCATCAAAACTTTCAAAACATTCAAAATAGTTACATTCTTCTGTATTAAGATAAATGGTAAACACTTCAAAATTTCCATTCTCTGCCTCAATTCTCAAGTACACTTCACCAGCACCAGACCAATACGATTCTGTTTCTACAATAGCACTAACTCCTGCTTCAGCATCGGCTTCAGATTCATGGAAACTAGCTTCAAAAGCATACTGGCAATCTATTAAACCAATAGTATCTGCACTGAGATTAAACTCAGCCTCATTATTTGACCCTAAACATTCTTCGAGTTCAAAATCACCGAAACATTCAAAAACCTCGTCATAAGTTTCACAATCTTGTTCGAGCACCAGTTCATTTTCATCTGCAACAAGTACTAGCCTATCATCTTCACACTCAACAATCCTCCAATCATAAGACAATACTCCGTAATCGCCTGGTAAATCTAAAATTAAGAATGTGCCTGTATTACCAACTAAAACTTCCCATGATCCTGTAAGCTCTTCATTGTTTCCTATGGCAACGGTTCCGCCTTCGAAGAAATTTAATGGTCCATTATAGTTAGGGCTTAATAAGTCTGTTCCTAAATACCATAAACACTCTTTTAACTCTTCTACAATTTCTTGAGCATCACAGTCTGCAACATCATCGCAATCTAGTTCTAATTCCATAGTAACTATACCGTTCTCAGTTTCTTTTTCAAACTCAAGCTCTTCATCGTCGTCGCAATCGGTTAATAACCATAAGCCATTAGCAATACCGAAAGTTTCTAATCCTTCTATAACAAGTTTATATCCTAAATCTGTTTCTATGACATCCCATTCACCTGTTTCAACAACTGTTGGATCTCCAGTTACTGTTACTTCACCATTTTCATTAAAATAAAGCTGAAGTGTGTCGCTTAAATCTCCACTTTCGTTATAAAATTCAGCTTCAAGACCACATTCTAGCAATAGGTTTTCTATACCTTCAATATTAAGATCACATTCTTCATCATCGTCATCACAATCTCCTTCAGCAGCTTCAATTGCATCAGACAACTCCTGATTTGAATTTACCTCAACAGTATCACCATTTGCATAAACAAGTGTTACAGGATAATTAAGGCTAACAATAAGTGCATTGTCATCATCTTCTAAATCATCTAAGAAATTATAAAGCGCTTCATCATTTGTTATTGTCACTGTATCTACAATATTAAAGTCACCATTAAATACAGAGAATGTTATTGGATACACAAAATCTACACATTCAATAATTTCTTCATCATCTTCAACTTCACAATCTTCAATAAAATCTTCTAATTGCTCTTCGTTTTCTATTACAACTTCAGTGTAATCACTAAAAATAATTGTAACTGGAAATACAAAATCGAAGAAATCATCTTCGTCTTCATATTGAGAAAATATATCTTCTAGTTCTTCTAAATCTTCTAAAGTCTCTATAACAATTGTAATGTCACCAACTATAATTGTTACCGGTAATTCAACAGAAAAACAGCTAGAGTCATCTAAAATATTATCGTATTCACCATAGTTGGCAGTTACATTACCAATAAATCTTGCCAACTCTGAGTTAGGCTGAATCATCTCTTGTTCTTCAGGATCATTGACATCAATAGTTTCGTCTTGACAAGATGTAAATGCCAAAAGGGCAAAAAAGGCATAAATGATTAGATAATTGAATTTAATTTTCATCTTTTGGAGCTTTATAATTTTAATATATAACATTTAAGGTTTTAAATCTCCTACCATTGCTTTAGAAAAATTAATTCATAATTTGTACGCGAAATTATGAGCCAACCAATTAAAAATCATATTTGCGAGGAACAGTTATTTGAGCGTATCTATAAAAAACACTCAAAAAACCTGCATGATTTTTTGTACTATAAATTTGGTGACCACTTAAACCCAAGTGATAAAGTGCAAGAAGCATTCATAAAACTTTGGCAAAATTGTGGCAAAGTAACACCAGATAAAGCTAAAAGTTTTTTATTCACCACTGCAAACAACCTAATGCTTAATGCTGTTGCACACCGTAAAGTAGTTCTAAAATTTGAGAAAACACCTCAAAAAAAATCTACAAATGAAACTCCTGAGTTTGTTTTACAAGAAAAAGAATACCACGAAAAGCTACAAAAAGCACTTGGTAAATTAACAGAAGCACAACGCGTTGCATTTTTAATGAACAGAGTTGAAGGTAAAAAATTTAAAGAGATTGCAACACTATTAGATATTTCTACAAAAGCCGTAGAAAAACGCATTTATGGCGCACTAAAAAAGCTTAGAGAAGACATTGATGAATTATAAAATAAAAATTGTGGGTAGGAAATTTATTAAGTTAACTGTTCTATAACTGAATTGAAATTTATGACAAGAGAAGAACTCATACAAAAATGGTTAGACCATAAACTTAACTCAGAAGAACAAAAGGCTTTTGAGCAGTTAGAGGACTACAACGATCTAATGCAACTTGATAAAGCATTAAACTCTTTTAAGTCTCCTGAATTCTCTGTTGATAAAAACTACCAAGCTTTACGACCTAGTTTAAAGAAAGAGTCTAAACAATCTTGGTACAAACCATTACTTAAAGTAGCTGCCTTACTAGCAATATGCTTTAGCGTCTATTATTACACAACTACATTAGACAGCACATTTAATACTGAAATTGCACAACAAACCACTATAGATTTACCTGATACTTCTGAAGTTATACTTAATGCAAACTCTAATTTGGTTTTCAACAAAAGTAGTTGGGACGACAAACGTGAAGTAAAACTTAATGGTGAAGCATTTTTTAAAGTTGCTAAGGGCGAGAAATTTGACGTGGTTACGGACAAAGGTATTGTTAGTGTCCTTGGAACTCAATTTAATGTAAAATACCGTGACAACTACTTTGAAGTAAAATGCTATGAAGGTTTAGTTGGTGTAAAAACAAAAGATAATTACACTGAGCTAACGCCAGGAAATGGACTAAAAATAATTGATGGGAAGTTATTTGCCAATGAAAAAGAAATCACTACGCAACCAAGTTGGTTGCGTGGTGAAAGTAATTTTGTTAATACTCCCTTTAAACACGTTATTACTGAGTTAGAAAATTATTATGATATAAAAATAGTTGTAGATAAAGCTGATGCAGACCGACTTTATACTGGAGGTTTTACACATAAAAATCTGGATTTAGCATTGAAATCTGTAACAATACCATTAAATTTAAGCTATAGTAAGTCTGGAACTTCTATTGTATTAAAGCGTGAATAAACTTATACATCGTATTGTTTTATTTCTACTAATTTTTACCTTCTCTAATCTTGCAAACTGTCAAAAAGAGGAACCACAACAACTTGTTCAAATTCTAGAAACTTTAGAAAACCGATACCAAGTAAAATTCTCTTTTGAAACTAAAACAATTCTAAACATAGAGCTTTATCCATTAAAGGAAGAACTCTCATTAGAAGAAGCATTAAACCAACTCAAATCTATTACCAACCTTAATTTTGAAGTTTTAAGTCGACGTTTTATTGCTATTACACCAAGCGATAAAACTGTTCATACATTAGAAGAAGTCGTCGTTAACAACTATTTATCTAGAGGTATTTCTAAAACCAACAATGGCACCATTACTGTAGATGCCAATGCCTTTGACATTTTACCTGGATTAATAGAACCTGATGTTTTGCAAATAGTACAAAATCTACCTGGTGTAGTTAGTGTTGACGAACGCATATCTAACATTAATGTAAGAGGTGGCACCAACGATCAAAACCTTATTCTTTACGAAGGTATTCGTATGTACCAATCTGGTCATTTCTTTGGATTGATTTCAGCATTTAATCCTTATCTATCAGATGACATTCGTATTTCAAAAAATGGCACAAGTGCACTTTATGGTGATGCGGTTTCTAGTACAATCTCTATTAAAAACTTAGATGAATTAGATCATAAGTTCAATGCTGGATTAGGCAGTAATTTGCTCAGTGTAGATGGTTATGCCAAGCTACCATTGAGCAAAAAAACAGAATTACAACTCTCTGCTCGACGCTCTTTTACTGATGTCTTAGTTTCCAAGACCTATGATGCTTATTTCGATAGAATTTTTAGAGATTCTGAACTCAATATTGCAAACGATGTAAGTACACTCTTGGCTCTAGATGAACGCTTTTTATTTTATGATGTAAATGCTAAATTTCTCTATAACATTGACAATACTTCTAAACTTAGAATTAGCCTACTGAATATTTACAACAATCTAGACTACAATCAAACCTTTGCCAACTCAGATAATAATATTCAAGATACAAGAAGCGCGCTCAACCAAGTAAGCTATGGAGCAAGTGCAACTTATTCTAAAATTTTTAAGAATGACATACACACTTCGGCACAATTATATTATTCTAATTATGACTTATATGCTCAAAATAATGATATAACAAATAATCAATTACTCACTCAAGAAAATAAAGTTGAAGATTACGGCTTACGTATCGATATAAATAAAACAATAGATAATAATATAGAAGTAAGAGGTGGTTATCAATTTAATGAAGTAGGAGTTACTAATTTTGAAGATGTATCTAACCCTGACTTTACACGTTTAGTAAAAGAAATTGTAAGAACACACGCTATTTTTGGTGAAACAGAGCGTTATTCAAAATCTCGAAACACATATATACGATTAGGTGCTCGTATCAGTTATTTTGAAAAATTAAAAGAACTTGTATTAGAGCCAAGATTTGCTTTTAATCAAAAAATCTCTGATGATATTAGATTAGAAGTTTTAGGCGAACTAAAAAGTCAAACTATTTCTCAAGTAATAGATTTACAGCAAGACTTTTTTGGTATCGAGAAACGACGTTGGCAATTATCTGACTTAGAAAATGTACCGCTTGTAAAAAGCCAGCAAGTTTCACTTGGGTTAAGCTACAACCAAAACAATTTATTGGTTTCTCTTGAAGGGTATTACAAAAATGTAGAGGGCATTACCTCTCAAAACCAAGGGTTTCAAAACCAATTTCAATTTGTGAATGATATAGGTGCTTATACTGTTACTGGCTTAGATTTTTTAATAAACAAACGCTTTAATAATTTTAGTACTTGGTTGAGCTATACCCTAAGTAATAACGATTATAAATTTGATGTTATAAATGAAGGTAATTCGTTTCCTAATAGCGTAGATTTAACACATGTAGCCAACGCATCATTGACTTATAGCTTAAAAAACTTTAAAATAGGTTTGGGTGTTAATTGGCACTCTGGCAGAGCCTACACTGAGCCATTACAAATACAAGACAACAGTAATTCTTCTATAGAATACCAAAGCCCAAATAGCTCTCGACTAGAAGATTATTTTAGAGCAGATGTATCTGCAATCTATAAATTTCAAATTTCAAAAGGCATAAAAGCCGAAGCAGCTGCTTCTGTTTGGAATATGTTTAACCAAAACAACATTATTAATCGTTATTACACTTTAGACACAGATAATACTATTGTTGAAATTGACAATCGATCGTTAAAATTTACACCAAATTTAAGTTTTAGAGTTAACTTTTAAATTACTTAGAATGAATGAACAAGAATTATATAAACTAAGGTTTCCGATTGGTGAATTTGAAAAGCCTGAACAAATTACTAAAGACCAAATCAAAGGCTGGATTTCTATCATTGAAGACTTTCCTCAAAGAATAGAAAATATTACAAAAAATCTTAGCGAAGAAGAACTCAATTACAAATACAGACCAGATGGGTGGACAATAAAACAAGTAGTGCATCATTGTGCTGACAGCCATATAAATAGCATAATTAGATTTAAGCTTGCAATAACTGAAAACACACCAACTATAAGACCATATTTTGAAGATAGGTTTGCTACGCTTATAGATTACTCTCAACCAATTGACGCTTCATTATTTATTTTAAAAGGTGTACATCACAAGCTTGGTGTACTATTAAATAATTTTTCTGAAGATGATCTAAAACGAACATTTATTCACCCAGAACATGGCAAACAATTTTCGATTGAAGAAACCATTGGTGTTTATGCTTGGCACAGTAATCATCATTTTGCTCATATAGAGCAAGCATTAAAACACAAAGGAGCTTTTAACTAAAAAAGCCTGAATGCGTAATTCAGGCTTTTTGGATTGGTATATCTTCACTTATTTAAGGCTTACCATTTGCAGCACGTTCCGCCTTTTGTTTTTGTTTCTCAATACTTTTTTTAATTTTTTCTATAGCAGACTCAATAGATTTATCTGGTTCTATAAGATTATATTTTCCCCAGAAATCTGGGTCTGAAAAACCTGAAATTGCATCTGTAATAATAACAGAAGGTCTCAATTTATCCTTACTTTTTATTCTTCTATCTGTTGAGTTTATTTCCCAATCGGTTACAGCCATCTCGCTTGATAATGAATAAACCTTATTAAAAATTTCTCGCTTTTTATTAACCTTGAATTCTAAAAACAAATTGGAATAACTATAATACCACTTTCCACCTTTCTCCTTATAGTTAACCTTATAGTTTGCTTCTAATGGATAAACAATAACGTTACTAGGTTTCTTTTTCACTAAAAGGTTTTTACTCTTGTTTTTATTACTAAGATCCAATGAGTAATCTGCACTTACAAGAGCCAAAGATTCAACATCTATAAACAACTTACCATTATAACTATAGTTTAAAGCATTATTCTTAGGACTAAAATTAACAACATAAACATTTCTGTTATTTATGTTAGATGGATTGTCAAAAGAAAAATTATAACTATTTATAGTAGCATCTGTAAAAATGTATTCAGGATATTTCATAATATCCAAATAAATAGTTGAAAATGGACCACCTTGTAATTTTACAGAAACAGTGTCTAGTCGCTTATAATCTGTACTTTTTCTAGCTTTGTTTAATTCAATTGCATCTGCAACAGAAGATCTGTTCGGATACTTTAGAATATTTACCACTGCCTCCGTTAGTGACACATTTCTATTACGTCTTTTAATGGTTTCCCTGTAAAAAGCAGTCATATATACTGATTCATCTTGATGGTTTTTACTTTTATTATCAAACACTTTTCTAACAAGACTTTCGGCATTTTTAAAGGCAGAAATATTTACTTCAGATAATTCAGTAACTGTTCTATACAATTCAATCTTATTGTCCTTAGCAGACAACTCTGATAATGGGATAACTCTAGTACTATAGCCTAATAAACTGATAATAACTTTAGAGTCTAAATATTCTTTTGAAACTTTTAATACAAATTCACCTTCTGAATTTGTTATAGTCCCAACATTAGTTTCATTGACGTTAAGACTAGCAGCTTCAAGAGCCTTATTTGTTTTACCGTCTACCACCTTACCACTAAATTCTGAGAAATTCTCTTGAGCATTTAGAGTAAAAGTCACCAACAAAATAGCTAGGAATGTGTTGGCCAAAAATTTAAAATACTGTGAAGTTTTCATAGCGCAATTCGTTAATTTAACCTCATCTAAGATACTAAAAAACGAGCACAACACTATACAGCGATTTGTTAAAACTACCGCAAACACTATACTTAGTAAGATATTTCTTAATAAACCTACATGCGCTCTGGCACATCAATACCTAGAACACTAAACGCATTTTTTATAGTTTGCCCTACAGTTTTAGACAACTGTACTCTAAAGACTTTCTCTTCTTCCTTATCAGCACCAAGAATAGATACATTTTGATAGAACGAATTAAAATCTTTTACCAAATCGTAAGTGTAATTTGCAACTAATGCAGGACTATGGTTTTCTGCTGCACTTTGAATAACATCAGGAAACTGCTCTAGTTGTTTAAGAAGCTCTCGTTCTTTATCGTGAAGTGACACTTCTCCTGCGCTTAGCGTAATATTTTCATCTATGTTAGACTTTCTTAAAATAGACTGAATTCTCGCATACGTATACTGAATGAAAGGTCCTGTATTTCCTTGAAAATCTATAGACTCTTTAGGATCGAATAAAATTCGCTTTTTAGGATCCACTTTCAAGATGTAATATTTAAGTGCGCCCAAACCGATGGTTTTGTACAGTGCTTTTTTATCGGCTTCTGAGTAATCATCTAGCTTTCCTAATTCTTTAGAAATCTCCTCTGCAGTATCTGCCATTTCTTGTATGAGATCGTCCGCATCTACTACAGTACCTTCTCTACTCTTCATTTTACCGCTTGGTAAGTCTACCATACCATAACTTAGATGGTAAAGATTTTTCGCCCAATCAAAGCCTAGCTTTTTAAGAATTAAAAACAATACTTTAAAATGATAATCTTGCTCATTACCAACAGTATACACCATACCACCAACATCTGGATAATCCTTAATACGTTGTATAGCAGTACCAATATCTTGAGTCATGTAAACTGCTGTTCCGTCTGCTCTAAGCACTATTTTTTCATCGAGACCATCATCGGTTAAATCGCACCATACTGATCCGTCTTCCTTTTTAAAGAACACACCACTTTGTAAACCTTCGGCAACAAATTCTTTACCTAAAAGATAGGTTTGGCTTTCATAATAGTATTTATCAAAATCTACTCCTATAGCTTTATAAGTTGCTTCAAAACCTTCGTAAACCCAACCGTTCATTTTTTCCCAAAGTGCTACAACCTCATCATCACCTGCTTCCCATTGTCTTAGCATTTCTTGAGCCTCTAAAAGAATTGGCGCGTTTTTCTTAGCTTCTTCTTCACTTTGCCCTTGAGCCACCAGTTCTGCAATTTCCGCTTTGTAGGCTTTATCGAATTCTACATAATAATTCCCAACAAGTTTATCACCTTTTAATCCAGTAGATTCTGGTGTTTCACTATTGCCAAATCGTTTCCAAGCCAACATACTTTTACAAATATGAATACCTCTATCATTTATAATCTGCGTTTTATAAACTTTCTTTCCTGAAGCTTTTAAAATTTCAGAAACCGAATACCCTAAAAGTACATTTCTAACATGGCCTAAATGTAGTGGTTTGTTAGTGTTTGGCGAAGAATACTCTACCATTACGGCTTTATCGTCTTTAAGGCTTGCAAAACCGTAGTTGTTTTGATCTTTTATTTTGTTGAAGAAATCTACATAATACGAATCATCAATTTCTATGTTTAAAAAGCCTTTTACAACATTAAATCCTTTAACCAGAGTAACATTATTCTGAAGATATTGCCCTATCTGCTCACCAATAACCACAGGATTTCCTTTTACCACGCGCAACATAGGAAAAACAACAACAGTTATGTCGCCAGCAAACTCTTTGCGAGTTGCCTGAAATTCTACAGATTCTAAATCTGCCTGAAACAATTCCTTTACAGCTGCTTTTACGTGTAATTCTAAAGTATCCTGAAGCTTCATATTAATTTTAATTTAGGCTTTTAAAAACGCTTGCAAAGATAGCAGTTTTATTATTCTATTAAGACAATAGCGCATCATAATTCCCTATTTTTAAAGACTTACAAAAACATCAATTAAAAATGAAACGAAAATCGCACCTCCTAAAAGGTATTCCTGTTTTAGCTTCTTTAAATATTAAAAAGACTGTAGAGTTCTATAAAACTAAACTTGGCTTTAATAAAGTTGGTTATCTCGACGACAATTATGCAGTAATTGCACGCGACAATTTTGTGGTTCATTTTTGGAAATGTAACGACAAAATTCATCCAGAGAACACAAGTTGTTATGTAGATGTTGAAGATATCGATACGCTCTATGAAGAGTTAAAAACTTTTGGTGTAATTCACCCAAATGGCACCTTAAAAAATCATCCTTATGGCATGCGAGAATTTGCCATTTTAGATCTCGACGGAAACTTAATTAAATTTGGTCAGGAAATTGAAAATCAATAGCAAGACTAAAAATTCAATCACACTACTTTCCATATCTCAAAATACTGAATTTCAAAACATTACAATAAACATGCATTTCATCGATAAAATGGTCGTTTTCCTATGATTTTTGCCGTTAATCGATACATCATTTTTTTTGTGAATTTCATCTGTCATTTCATCTAATTTATTAGCATTAAATCCCAATAATTAGCGTATTTAAGTGCATTATGGCATTTTTGGTAGGCTATTAACAAATGTCCCAAACATTAAATGAGGCTTTATAATCGAACATTAACCGCATTGTTATTGTTTAGTGTTGACTTACTTTTTACACCTCACTATAAAAGTTACGTAAACCAAAACATAACACTTCGTCTATCAACCGCTAAATGATGAAGCAGTTAATGACATTAACTGTTTGTCTACTAACTTTCATTAGTTTTTCTCAAAATGAAAGAATAGACGACCTTACGGTAAAATTAGCATACCAAGAAGCTGATTCTACAAAGGTTGACCTCTCGTTAATGCTCATTGATGAACTATATGCTGTTGAAGATTTTGATAAAGCTTTGCTCTATGTAAATCAGACTGCAAAACTTTCAGAAAAATTAAACTACACCAAAGGTCTTGCAGAAAGCACATACTACAGAGCGCTAATCTACACCCAGCGCAATGACTATTTTAATGCAATTGATAACTACGATAAATCCAGAAAATACTATCTACAAATCAGCGACACACTTGGTGTAGCGAAAGTGAGCAATAGCATTGGACTTGTAGAAATAAAACGCGGAAACTATTCTGTTGGACTTCAAAACTCACTTTCGGCCATTGACATTTTTGAAAAACAAAATCTTTTTGATGAACTCAGTACGGCTTACAACAATTTGGCTGAAGCATATTTTAAAACCAACCAGATTGACAAGGCAATAGATTTTAATTTTAAGGCGCTTGATGTTAGAAAAAAGATAGATGATCGTACTGGCATTATCACTTCTACAAAAAACATTGCAGATCTTTATTCACTTAGAAAAGAACATCGTAAGTCTATTGAATACTACGAAAAGGTCTTAGAAATGTTAAACCCTACCAAAGACCAAAACTTACGTGGTGAGATACTCCCAAAACTTGGCAGTGAATATTTAGAATTTAAAGAATATGATAAAGCTTCAGAATATTTAGTTGAAGGATTAAAATATAACCGTAAACAGAATAACGATGAAGGTATTTTACTAGCCCTTAATGCCATTGGCAATCTAAACCTTCAAAAACGAAAAGTTAAGTTAGCAGAAATTCAACTTAATGAAGCTTATAACATTGCTCAAAAGATTAACAATAAACCAGCACTTTTAGAAAATTACAAGCTTCATATTGCCTTAGACTCTACTCGAGGTTATTTTCAGAATGCATTTTTCTGGCAAAACAAATATTACGATTTAAAGGATAAATTGTCAAAAATAGATCAGCCAGTTTTTCCTGTTGATACTGAACCTCTCGATCTTATTAACTCTAACCCAATCGAAGAAGAAATAGACAATTTTGAAGGAGAAGAAAACAACAATAAAACCATAAAAACATGGTTAAACAATCCTTTAGTTGTCTATGGTGCTCTTGCTGCTACTGCTATTCTACTTACGTTATTATTACTCAATTACTTAAAAAACAAAAAGTATAGAGAAACCATTGTAGAACAGAGAGAAAAACTAAAACAGGAGCAAATACGAAGTGAAGCTATCTTAGAGCAAACCCATCATCTCGAAGAGGTAAACCAAGTTAAAGACAAATTATTCTCAATAGTCTCGCACGATTTAAAAGATTCCATTTCATCCATAAAAGCTTTTTTAGATTTATTGAAAGAAGACAGTATATCTAAAGAAGAATTTAGAGAGTTAATACCTGAGTTAAGTGAAAATGCAAATAATGCGTCTTCACTTTTGTTTAATTTACTAAACTGGTCTAAATCTCAAATGCAGAATTTAGAACCAAACCCTGAACTATTTAATATTCAGGAAGTATTTCATACAAAAATGGCATTGGTAGAACAAAAGGTTGAAGATAAGCGCATTGTTCTAATTGATGAATCTCAACGCGACTTTGTTTATGCAGACAAGAGCATGGTGGAAATTGTAATTCAAAATTTAATTACTAATGCCGTAAAATTCAGCAGAACTGGTGATGTTATTACCGTATCTAATCAAGATATAAATGGTAAAGCTTTAATTTGTGTTGAAGATACTGGTGTTGGTATTTCTGAAGAAAACATTAACAAACTTTTTAATGCCAATAAAAACTTCACTACCGTTGGGACTAAAAATGAAAAAGGGACAGGTCTTGGTTTAACTATTGCTAAAGACTTAGTAGAATTAAATAATGGACGCATTTGGGTAGAAAGTACGTTAAATGTTGGTAGTAAATTCTTTATAGAACTTCCTAAGTCAGCTCCAAAGGCTTAATAAAATAGTGTATTACGCTTTTGGTAAAAACACCTCTGCCATCATACAACGTGCACTGCCTCCACCACATGTTTCTATAGTTTCTAAAGAACTTGAAATTATAGGACAGTGCTTTTCAATTTTATTAATCTGGTCCTTTGTTAAACTATTATGTGCAGCTTCACTCATAATTAAATAACGCTGATTATCCTTTCCTCTAAGTTGTAACATATTACCAGCAAACTGATGCATTTGCGCTTCAGAAATTGATATAATTTCTTTACCATCTTCCTTTAGATGCTTAATTACATTTTTGCGCTCTTTTTTGTCATCAATTGTATCTAAACAAATCACAGCAAAAGTTTCTGCTATACACATCATTACATTGGTATGATAGATTGGTAATCGCTTTCCTTCTACGGTTTGATTAGCTACAAAAACTATTGGTGTATATTCAAAATCTTCGCAAAACTCAATTAACAAATCTTCATCTGCTCTTGGTGATAATGCACAGTAAGCCTTTCTATTAACACGATCTAAAATAAGACTACCTGTACCTTCTAAAAATACATCTTCCTCTTCAGCAGCAGTATAGTCTACAATATTTTCAATTTTAAAACCTTCATTTTCTAGTCTAATAAATACCTCATCTCGTCGTTCTTTACGCCTATTTTCTGCGAACATTGGATACAGAGCTATATCACCATTACTATGAAAGCTCACCCAATTATTTGGAAAAACAGAATCTGGAGTATCCATTAATTCATCATCACTTTCTACAACAACATTAATACCTACTGCCTTTAATTTTTCGACAAAAGCATCAAACTCTTTTTGAGCTTCAGCATTGATTTCTGCATTTTTTAAATCAATATCCTCCTGAAAATAATTGTTAACAGCAGTCTGCTCATTCATCCTAAAATTTACAGGACGAATCATTAAAATAGTATCTGTAGTTTGTTGCATTATCTAATTTTTGAAAGTGATGCAAAATTAGTCTTTTTTCTATTTTGAAATTTATGATGTTAACATTTTTTAGATTAAAAATCTGTAAGTTTGAAAGCCCATAATGGGCATTTGGCATACAATGAGCTTTACCAAACATGTAATTAAATTACTGAACCAAAAACTCTTGAAAATTTTTAACTAAATGAGAAAACTTATAATTCTTCTGTTATTTCTTGTATCATGCACAGAAAAAAGTAACCACAATGAAACTATAGATTTCACAACAGTTTTTGAAAAAAGCAACGGAACCGAAACAGCAACATACCAAGAGACTATTCAGTTTTATTCAGATTTAGCAGATAATTACAGAGAAATTTCAATCCGAGAAATGGGTGAGACAGATTCTGGTGAACCTTTACATATTGTAATATACAATCCAACGCAAATTCATAATGATTTTAGACTATTAAGAGATAGAAATAGAATCATGTTAATTAACAATGGAATTCATCCTGGTGAATCTGATGGCATAGATGCTACTATGATGCTTTATAGAGATATTGTACAAGGTAAGGTTAAAGCACCTAAACATACCGTTTTAGTTACAATTCCTATTTATAATATTGGTGGAAGCCTTAATAGAAATTCTGGCACACGCACCAACCAAAATGGACCTAAAGAATATGGATTTAGAGGTAACGCACGTAACTATGATTTAAACAGAGATTTTATAAAGTGTGATACCAAAAATGCAAAGGCTTTTGCTGAAATATTTCACACAGTACAGCCAGATGTATTTATAGATAACCATGTAAGCAACGGTGCAGATTACCAATACACACTAACGCATTTATTTACCCAACACAACAAGTTAGGTGGTAATTTGGGAGCTTATCTCCATTTGGAAATGATGCCAAAACTAGAGCAAAAATTGGCACAAAAAGAGTGGGATATCACTCCATATGTCAATGTTTTTAATCGCACACCTGAGTCTGGTTTTTCTCAATTTTTGGACTCTCCACGTTATTCCACAGGTTATACCACTTTATTTAACACGCTTGGTATGATGGTCGAAACACACATGTTGAAACCTTACAAACAACGCGTTGAAGGCACATATGAATTAATGAAAAGCATGATAGAAATCACAGAAGAAGATGCCGACAAAATAGCTGAGTTAAGAAGTGCTCAACAACACAAATGGAAATCTGGTAACGACTATCCTATTTCATGGGCAATCGATACAACACAATCTACAACGCTTCAGTTTAAAGGTTACGAAGGCCAAATGATAGAGAGTGACCTAACAGGTGCTCAGCGATTAAAATATGACAGGTCTAAACCGTTTACAAAGCCTGTGAAATACCAAAATTTCTTTGTCCCAACAAATAAAGTTACTATACCTAAGGCATATGTAATTCCTCAAGGTTGGCATAATGTAGTAGAATTACTAAAGTTGAATAAAGTAGATTTAAAACCATTTGTAAAGGACACCACTTTAACCGTTGAGTCTTATAAAATTGAGGATTACAAAACAAGAACATCTCCATACGAAGGACATTACCCACACTACAATACTAAAGTAAAAACAACAAAGGAAAACTTAACTTTTAGAAAAGGAGATTATTTAGTAAAAACAGACCAAAAAGCAATACGTTATCTTATTGAAACGCTCGAACCAACAGCACCAGACTCGTTTTTTAATTGGAACTTCTTTGATACCATATTACAACAAAAAGAAGGATTTTCACCTTATGTTTGGGAAGACAAAGCAAAACAGGTGCTTAGAGAAAATCCAACCTTACAAATAGAGTACAACGTTAAAATAAGTTACGATGAAGAGTTTGCAAACAACTGGTTTGCTCAATTAGATTGGCTTCACAAAAAAAGCAAACACTACGAAAAAGCCCATTTGCAGTACCCTATTTATAGATTAAACTAAAAGATCTTTCTAAATAGCTAC
This sequence comes from Winogradskyella sp. ABM4_392, assembly GCF_056160445.1. Lineage (NCBI taxonomy): Bacteria > Pseudomonadati > Bacteroidota > Flavobacteriia > Flavobacteriales > Flavobacteriaceae > Winogradskyella > Winogradskyella sp. ABM4_392. The sequence continues at coordinate 133,931 of NZ_JBSWXE010000005.1, read as the reverse complement.
ACCAATAACTTAATATTAGCATAACTATTTTCTAAAGCTTTTTGAGCAGCTTTTTTGTCTAACCATTCTACTTTAGTAATACCTTCTTTTTCTTGCGGATAGAGCTTACCATTAAATTTGGTTTTCATTTCAAACCAATAGGTAATCTTAATTTTATGCCTACCATTGCGCTTAAAAATGTGGTAAGTCGTCGGCAGAGCTTTGGTAATTTTAAGGCCTTCTACTCCAGTCTCCTCTTCTACTTCTCTAATAGCAGTTTCTTCTATAGATTCTTTACCTTCTATCTTACCTTTGGGTAAATCCCATTTATCATTTCTATAGATAAACAACACTTCATTGTTTTCATTATATGCCTTACCACCACCTGCAACAACATTTGGCAACAGTTTTAGAAAATGTTTTAAAAGTTTATCTGGATTATTGTGAATTAAATGTACAGCCTTAAGATCTGTACTATTTAGCATTTTTATAACCTTACCAATGTTAACAGATTTAAGAAGGAAGGATTTAAAATCTGTTTCCTTTTCAACTTTATTAGTTAAAATTATAGGCTTATCGCCTACATAAATAGTGTACATAGATTGGGTTAGTTATAACTTATCAATTGTAAAAGTATTATTTTTTATTAAACCACTTTTAAACTTAGAATTAAATTAGTTTTAAAATTTAAAAACTTATAAAAATCATTAATTTTACGGCATGATTTTTAATAAAGAAACCGCAAAAAAAACCGCAGAAGTTTTACTGCAGATTAACGCAATAAAACTACAACCAAAAGAGCCTTTTACTTGGGCATCTGGCTGGAAATCACCAATATACTGCGACAACAGAATTGTACTCTCTTATCCATTAATAAGAAACTATATAAGAGAAACATTAGCTAGAGAGATTGAAGAACTATACGGAAAACCAGATGTAATAGCTGGTGTAGCAACTGGTGCTATTGGTATTGGAGCCTTAGTGGCAGACTATCTTAATCTTCCTTTTGTTTATGTAAGACCTGAAGCTAAAAAACATGGTCGCCAAAACCAAGTTGAAGGTCACATAGAAAAAGGACAAACTATAGTTGTGGTAGAAGATTTAATAAGCACCGGAAAAAGTAGCCTTAACGCTGTTGCTGCCTTAAAAGAGGCTGAAGTTAATATAAAAGGTATGGTTGCTATTTTTTCTTACGGATTTGATGTTGCGGAAAAAAACTTTAAGGACGCCAATATAGAATTACACACCCTTGGCAACTACGAAAATCTTTTAGAGCAAGCCTTAGATACTAACTACATAACCAAAGCAGAACAAGACATTTTAGCACAATGGAATGCTAATCCTAGTGAATGGAACGCTAATTGATATATTATCGTTGAGTCGTTTAGTTGTTGATTCGTTTAAATCCATTAAAATAAAACGTCATCAACTTAACGCATAAACAAATAAACAACTTAATATTATTAAACAATGAATTTAGAATCACCAAAGGTAACCTTAGATAAAACACCAGAAGAAACTTTCAATTTCTTATCAGACGTTAAAAATTTTGAAACTCTAATGCCTGAGAACATTAGCAAGTTTGAAGTTCTTGACAATGACAAATTTCTTTTTGCTTTAAAAGGAATGCCAGAAATAGTACTTAAGAAAAAAGAAGAGGTTCCGCATAACAAAATTGTTCTAGGAGCAGCTGGCGGAAAGCTAGATTTCTCACTTATTGGTCATATCACAGAAGTTGAAGCTAATAAAAGTGACGTACAGTTAACTTTTAGTGGAGAGTTTAATACCATGATGGCAATGATGATAAAAGGACCAATAAATAAATTTATTGAAACCCTTGTAACCAATATGAAAACTGCGATCTAATAAAGCAAGGTCACTTGTTTTAAATCAAAAGTTTTTATTACATCATCTTCGGTCCAAACGTTAAGTTTACCTGATTCAGTTACACCTTTTATAATTCCAGAAAAGATAGTACCATCTTCATTTTTAAATGTTGAAGGTTTATCTTTTCTGAATAAAAGTGCTTCATATTGCTTTTTTATTACGGCATATTCTTTAGACTCTAATAACTTAAAATAGAATTGGAATTGCGTTAAAATAGCTGATAAAACTTCATCTTTATTATATACAATACCAGTAAGCAAATTCATTGATGAAGCCATAGGTAAATCCACAAAATTCTTTTGATTAACATTTAACCCAAATCCAATAATAGAACCTTTAAGCTGGTTTTGCTTTATTACATTTTCTATTAGCGTACCACAAATCTTTTTATTTGCTGACAAAATGTCGTTAGGCCATTTTATAGAAAGTTGAGGAATTTTTAATTGATTAAGCGCTTTACAAATTGCCAAAGCCACAACCATACTAATATAAAATTGCTTCTCTACATTAACTGTAACAACCTCTTTAAACACACTAGCCGTAAGGTTTTTACCCTCTTCCGTTTGCCATATTGTACCCATCTGCCCTCTTCCTTTTGTCTGATGGTCAGCCACTACAACCGTAAAATCTTTAGGTAAATTAACTGCAGCCATAGCCTTTAGGTAACTGTTTGTAGAGTCAATGGCATCAAGTTTGATAATGTACATACTAATTAACGGTCTATTTTTATAGTTTTCTTATGACATTTAGGGTCTACAAGAACTAAAAAAATAATAACTTTGCATAAATTTAATTCAATTTAATGACGAAAGAAAAAACTAGTGCAGACCAACTCATTACAACAATCATTGCTGGAATAGAAGAGGTTAAAGGAAAAGAAATTACAATTTTAGATTTAAGAGATATTGAAAATACGGTTTGCGATTATTTTATAGTTTGTGAGGGTACTTCTAATACACAAGTTAACGCAATCGTCAACTCCATACAAAAGTTAGTTAGCAAAACCACTAAAGACAAACCTTGGCATGTAGAAGGTACTGACAATGCCGAGTGGGTTTTATTGGATTATGTAAATGTAGTAGTACATGTTTTTCAAAAACATATTAGAGAATATTACGACATAGAAAGTCTTTGGGGAGACGCTAAAATGACGCAAATAGAAACAAGTTACTAAAAAGAGAAAAGGCTAATAATGGCAAAAGACAATAAAAATTTAAATAAAAAACCTAAAGTAAATCCGTATTGGATTTACGGAGTAATCATTGCTATATTCTTATCAATTCAATTATTTTCTGGTGGTTTTGGCGGATCTACTGGCAAGCAGATTAATCCATCACAATTTATAGATTATCTAGACAAAGGTGATGTTGCCAAGGTAGAAATAGTAAACAAACGTGAAGCTAGAGTTTATTTAACCAAAGAAGCTCAAAAACAAGAGGTTCATAAAAACTCTAAACCTCAGACTATTTTACCATCGGTAACTCCAATTCCTAATTATAAGTTTGAATTTGGTGATCTTCAAAATTTTGAAAAAGACATAAGAAAAAGTATAGAAGACAATAATCTTGAGACTGTTGTTGAATATGAAACTGAACAAAATGTTTGGGGAGATTTCTTACTTACACTTTTACCATTCATACTTATCATTGGTGTTTGGATCTTTATAATGAGACGTATGTCATCTGGTGGTGGTAGCGGAGCTGGTGGACAGATTTTCAATATAGGAAAATCTAAAGCTAAACTTTTTGATGAGAAATCTGACACAAAAACATCATTCAAAGATGTAGCAGGTTTAGAAGGTGCAAAAGAAGAGGTTCAAGAAATTGTAGACTTTTTAAAATTCCCAGAAAAATACACTTCTCTTGGAGGTAAGATTCCTAAAGGTGCATTGCTTGTAGGACCTCCAGGAACAGGTAAAACATTATTAGCAAAAGCTGTTGCTGGTGAAGCTAAAGTACCTTTCTTTTCATTATCTGGTTCGGACTTCGTAGAGATGTTTGTAGGTGTTGGTGCCTCTCGTGTAAGAGATCTATTTAAGCAAGCTAAAGAAAAGTCACCATCAATTATTTTTATTGATGAGATTGATGCCATTGGTAGAGCAAGAGGAAAAAACAATTTCTCTGGTTCTAATGATGAACGTGAAAATACATTAAACCAGTTACTAACTGAAATGGATGGTTTTGGCACTAATACAAATGTTATTGTACTGGCTGCAACCAACAGAGCAGATGTCTTAGACAGTGCTTTAATGCGTGCTGGTCGTTTTGATAGACAGATTTATGTAGACCTACCAGATGTTAGGGAGCGTAAAGAAATTTTTGAGGTACACCTTCGTCCGCTTAAAAAAGAAGAAACTCTAGACGTAGATTTCTTAGCAAAGCAAACTCCTGGTTTCTCTGGAGCAGATATAGCAAATGTTTGTAATGAGGCTGCTTTAATTGCGGCCAGAAAAGGAAAAAAAGCAGTTAACAAACAAGATTTCTTAGATGCTGTAGATAGAATTATAGGTGGTCTAGAAAAGAAAAACAAAATTATAACACCAGAAGAAAAACGAGCAGTTGCATTTCACGAAGCTGGTCATGCTACTGTAAGTTGGATGCTAGAGCACGCTGCACCATTGGTAAAAGTTACTATTGTTCCTAGAGGTCGTTCTCTTGGTGCTGCTTGGTATTTACCTGAAGAACGTCTTATAGTAAGACCAGAGCAAATGCTAGACGAAATGTGTGCCGCATTAGGTGGTAGAGCTGCTGAGCAAGTAATTTTTGGTAAAATATCAACTGGTGCATTAAGCGATTTAGAAAAAGTAACCAAGCAAGCAAGAGCCATGGTTACAATTTATGGCTTAAGTGATAAGGTAGGAAACTTAACTTATTATGACTCTTCAGGTCAGTCTGAATATGGGTTTACAAAGCCATATAGTGAACAAACTGCTGAACTTATCGACAAAGAGATTTCTGATATTATTGAAAAGCAATACGACAGAGCAGTAAAACTTTTACAAGAAAATAAAGATAAACTTACTGAACTTGCTGAAGTGCTATTAGATAAAGAAGTGATTTTCAAGGACAACCTAGAAAAAATCTTCGGAAAACGTGCTTTTGACAAAGAAGAAACAGTTGTAGAGGAAGAAGAATAAACTACACTGCAATCATATAAAAAACTTAAATTGACTTCTAGTTAATTTAAGTTTTTTTATATTTGAGAAATGCACTAACCTAGGATTAATAGTAGCAGTTGAATGAGCTTATTTCGTAAACTCTTCGGAAAAAAATCAAATCAGTCCGAAGAACAAATACCAAATCAAGAGCGTGGCAAATATATGCCTGAAATTAAGTTGCCTGCCGACGAACGTTTTACAATAAACTTCAAGGCAAACGGAGGCAAGTTCTTGTATTGTGAAAATATGGACGAGGTAAAAGAAAGTTTCAATGCTATTCTTCATGAAAACCAATGGCACAATGATAAAGTATTTGTTATTGACGAACGTTTATTAGACCTGTTTAAGGATTTCAAACTTAACAGTACCAATAAAATTTCTGAGAGTAAATACTTTTTATCAACTTGTGAATATTTGATTTCTGATGATGGTTCTTTACTAATATCATCTAATCAAATAGCAGAGAAAAAATTAAAAGAGCTACCAGAACATTTTATTATTTATGCCACAACAAGTCAATTTGCAGAAAATATTGGTGAAGGATTAAAAGGTATTAAGGCAAAAAGTAAATCTAAAATCCCAACCAACATTACTACTATAAAGCATTTTAAAACTGCAGACGACAAAGATTTTCTCACCTATGGAAGTAGTGCAAAAAATCTATACCTACTTCTTTTAGAAGATTTGTAATGAAAGAATTCTATATACGTGCCATATCTGGCGTTATCTATGTTTTATTACTTATTGGATCTTTGTATATGCAAAATACGCTAACTGCATTACTAGTCTTATTTGGAATGCTAAGCTTAGTAGAATTTAGTAAACTCATTAAGCTAAAATCAATTGCTCAGTATGTAGTATTTATACTTCTATTTGGAGGTTTTTGGTATTTATGTCTTTTAAATAAAAATGTAAACGGTAGTGATGAAGCAATTCAAATTCTATTAGTCACCACTATTTTTGTCAATCTAATCCTCATAAAAGATTTATTTACAACTAAGCGTATTCCAATATTTAGTTCAAAAAGTTTTATTGTAACTACTTTCTATTTAACAAGTGGTTTTATTTTTATGCTCCTTATTGCTAATTATAAAAATGAATTTACACCCTTATTGCTATTAGGCAGCTTTATACTTATTTGGGTAAATGATAGTGCTGCTTATTTAGTTGGTAAGAACTTTGGAAAACAAAAATTGTTTCCTAGCATATCACCTAAAAAAACTGTTGAAGGATTTCTTGGAGGTTTATTTTTTGCTTGTATTTCTAGTTATTTTATTGCAAAGTATACTGAGACTTTAGGTTTTACAAGTTGGTTAATAATGGGTATCATTGTAAGTGTATTTGGTACTTTGGGTGATTTAATAGAATCAAAATTTAAACGTCAAGCAGGTGTAAAAGATAGCGGAGTTATAATGCCTGGCCATGGAGGTCTTTTAGACCGGCTAGATAGTATTATCTTTGCATCACCATTTATATATTTATTTTTAAGAATACTAAGCTATGTTTCATAAAGAAGGTCATAAAATTATATTTATCACATTAGTCCTTGTTGTAGGCTCATTTTTTGCAATAGATGAGTTTATAACCAACGAATGGCTTAGAAAAGGTTTAATGATAACTATACTTATTTTCTTTATCCTTATTCTTCAATTTTTCAGAAACCCAAAACGCCATACGCATGCTAATGAAAAGCATGCTCTATCACCTGTAGATGGAAAAGTTGTAGTAATTGAAGAAGTGATGGAAAATGAGGTTTTTAAAGATAAACGTATTCAGGTATCTGTTTTTATGTCTCCTATTAACGTCCATGTTACAAGATATCCTATAAGTGGTAATGTAAGTTTTAGCAAATATCATCCCGGAAAATACTTAGTGGCTTGGCATCCAAAAGCAAGTGAAGAAAACGAGCGTACTACAGTAGTCGTTGAGAATGAAAGTTTTGGCAAGGTACTTTATCGACAAATTGCAGGAGCGCTTGCTAAGCGTATTGTAAACTATGCTACTATAAATTCTAAAGCTGTGCAAGGTGAAGACTCTGGTTTTATAAAATTTGGCTCTAGAGTAGATTTATTTTTACCTTTAGATGCTGAGATTAAAGTAAAACTCAATCAAAAGGTAAGAGGTGGTGAAAGTATTATTGCAGAAATGAAATAAATGACTTCAGAAGAACTACATAAAGAGTTTGAAAATGCTGTAGATCGTATTAATGCTCATACCGATCCATTTCCTGCTGACTTTTTGCTTCGCCTATATGCCTATTATAAAAAAGCAACCAATGATTACGGAAGACCAAATAGCCGTAAGCCTATAATTAATGCTTTTAAGACCAATGCACTCTTTCAGGTACAAGACATAAGTCCAGATGAAGCTAAGAAAGAGTATATAAACCTAGTGAATAATTACTTTTTGTACAGAAATTAGTTAATTGATTTAAGCAACTTTTGGTAAATGGATACCTTTCCTTAATATTACAAATCCCATTGCCACTAGCCAAACAACCTTAACATGAAAAAGTGGTTTGTAAACTTCAAAATTATCAGGTATACTTAGAATTATACCCATAGCAGCTAATCCAAGAAGTAAAGTAAACCAGCCCAACCATTTACTAAATATATGCCATTTCAAAAAGGCGAAACCTAATAATACAAGACCAACACCTGAAAATATTCTACCAAAACGTATAAAACATGTTACATATTGGTTGGTAAATAAGATATCGTTCATAAAAGAATCTACTTCTACAGGAGTCATACCAGTAATCTGACCAACTCCCCAAGCACCAAAATTATAATAGTATGCATTTGCTATAGCCAATGAAAAAGTACCAATAATTACCATACCAGCACCTGGTAAAATTAAAACCCTAAATGGTTTTCTGGCTGTAATAGAAACCAATGCAAATAGCGCAATTCCCATAGTTACCCAGCCAAAAATATGAATACGATACATCCAAATCCAAGTCCAAACACTCTCGCCTATTGCCTCAAAATCTGAAGCCTTTATATATTCCCCAATATGGTGTGGAGATAATGCCCAACCCAACCATAAAAGTAGAGCACCCATTATAAATGCCCAGCCAGTAAATCTTGTTTCAAAATCTTTTTGGATATGTACCATTTTCTTAATTTTTTTACTATTTAATCTTTCAAGTTAGAGATACATCAATAATTTTATGTAACATTTGTTACATTACTCGTATAACTGATATTATTAACTTACAAGCTAAAGTGTTTTTTTAACCTGCATGAGTTTATGACTAACAATCAAAATGTTATTATTACAAGACTAACCGCATTGTGGGCATTAAACGAATGTGGTTTGGGTGGATTTATGCATGCGTTGAGCTCCCCTTTTACAGGTATTGTAGTCGGTGGAATTTCTGTATTACTTATTAGCCTTATCGCTTTAAATAGTACTCAAATAAGCGCCTCTTTAATCAAAGCTTTATGCATCGTTTTAATAGTCAAATTGGGTGTTAGTCCACATTCACCAGTAACTGCATACTTTGCTGTTTCTTTTCAGGCTTTTATGGGTTTGGCTTTATACAGTTTATTTTCCATCAATCAAATTACCATTTTATCTCTTAGTATTTTATCATTCTTTGAGTCCGCTATACAAAAACTCCTTACTCTAACTATTATATATGGAGAATCCTTATGGCTAGCTATTGACACTTATCTAGATTGGATAACTTCTAAGTTTAATATCGCATCATTCAAAATTTCATCAGGTTTATTGGCCTCTATTTATATATTGTTTTACATTCTTTCTGGTTTTGTTGTAGGTATTATTATACTTAAAACCATTAAGTTGATGAATACTATAGATGAAAAGAAATTAGATTTTAATTCAATTTATAATTCAAATAATAATGAAGTAAGAAATAAGTCTAAGCGATTAAATAGGTATGTTGTTTTTTGGTTAACCTCTATTGTAATAATTCTTTTACCATTAATATTCTTCAGCGGTAATTATTTCGGATGGAAATCAGGCCTTTATTTAATTGCCAGAAGTTTATTAATAATTGGTTTATGGTATATTGTACTTGCACCAATTATACTGAAAAAAATAAATACCGTTCTAGGTAAAAAAGAAATAAAATATCAGTCAGAAATTAATGAAATTCTTAATCTTTTACCTAGCTTAAAGTCTATAATACGTTATGCCTGGCAAGAAAGTAAATCTCTAAAAGGAATTAATAGAATGCAAAACTTTTTAGCAAAAAGTATTGTATATAGCTTGCATTTTAATCCTTCTAAATAGTGATCTATATAGTTTCTGGTAAAATTGAATCTGGTAAAAGTTCTTTTCTTCATAAATGGATAGAAGATAAAGAGAATGTTGGTGGAATCCTATGTCTTAAAGACAAATACAATATAAGACACGTCTTCGACATAAAATCAAAAGATACTTTTAAAATACAGACAAATAAAGTTGATGAAACTACAATATCGATTGGACGTTTTCATTTTCTTGAGTCAGCATTTAAAAGGGCAAATTCTATAATTGAAGAGGCTCTTATGAATCAAGATTCAGGATACATTATTGTTGATGAACTTGGTAAATTAGAGCTCATAAATAAAGGACTGCATGATTCTGGTAAACTAGTTATTGAAAAAACGAAAGATAATGACAAATTACACTCCATCCTTGTTGTAAGAACATCTTTGTTACAGTCAGTACTTTCTCATTATAGTATTACCAACTATCTAACATTAAAATAACATTGCAACATCTAAAGATGACAGATATGTAACAATGGTTACATAACATTAAACATTTAAAATGTAATTTGTTAAATTACAATCTAATCATTAATATTTTACAGGTTTGAAAAGAAGAGATTTTGTTAAAAAAGGAACTTTAGGATCAATAGCAGCTTTGATAGGTGCTGAAGTTGTTTTTGGGTCTAAAATGCCAGAAGGGTACACACCTTTAGCTCTTCAAGATCCAGATCCCTACAAACTCTTCAATAAGCATAAAGATATGATTGTCTTAAATGACAAGCCTTGGAATATTGAAGCTCAAGCCCATTTATTAGACGAAAAAGTTACAAGTAATCCGTCAATGTTTATTAGAAATAATGGCTTTGTACCAGAAGCTATTGACGCTAAGACATGGACACTTACAATTGATGGTGAATCTGTTAAAACAAAAAAGATATATACATTAGAAGAGCTTAAATCTAAGTTCAAAAAACACACCTACCAACTCACTCTAGAATGTGGTGGAAATGGTCGAGCAGAATTTGATCCACCAGCTAAAGGTAATCAGTGGACTGTTGGTGCTGTACATTGCGCATCTTGGAGTGGTGTAAGACTTAGAGATGTTCTAGAAGATGCTGGTATTAAAAATAACGCAGTTTATATTGGGTATCATGCTGTTGACCAACATCTTAGCAAAGACCCAAATAAAGAACCTATATCAAGAGGTTGTCCAATGTCTAAAGCACTTCAGGATGAAACCTTATTAGCCTATGAAATGAATGGTAAGGACATACCTCTAGTTCATGGCTACCCTCTTCGCTTAGTGGCTGGTGGTTGGCCTGCTTCAGTTTCTGGTAAATGGGTTAATAGAATAAGTATACGAAATAAAATTCATGATGGTGCAAAAATGACTGGTACCGCCTATAGAGTTCCTTGTGAAACTGTAGCACCAGGTGAGAAAGTAAAAGATGAAGACATGTGCATTATTGAATCTATGCCAGTTAAATCATTAATTACTTACCCAAAAACAGGTGCTATCATTAAACATGGAAAAAATCTTGATATAAGAGGTCATGCTTGGGCAGGAGAATTAGAAGTTGCAACAATGGAGTATTCTATTGATTTTGGATCTACTTGGAAAGAATGTAAAGTAGAACCACCTGTCAATAGATTGGCCTGGCAACATTTTAGTGCTTCAATAAGTTTCCCTAAAAAAGGGTATTATGAAGTCTGGGCAAAAGCAACAGATTCAGATGGCATATCACAACCTATGTTATTGCCAGGATGGAATCCTAAAGGGTATCTTAATAATGCCTGTCATCGAATTGCTGTGAAAGTTAAATGATGGAGAAAGAAAAAACATTCAGCAATCAAGTAAAATCTTTACACCAAACACTTTTTGCATTATTAGTGCTTTTTGTTGTTGCCAGTGGTGGTCTGTTATATTATGCAAATAATCCAGATATGTTTAAAAACACTTCTAAAGATATGGTAAGTGTAGAACAAACAGAAGATGAAGACTTAATTGAAAATGGTATTCATGTAAGGACTGGTTTAGTTGATGCTGAAGGCTTAATGGTTGTTGTTAATAACTGTACCAATTGCCATTCCGCAAAACTTATAACCCAAAACCGAATGACAAAAGAACGTTGGAATACTACTATAAAATGGATGCAAGAAACTCAAAATTTATGGGATTTAGGAGGTAATCAAGAAATCATTGTGAATTATTTAGTCACTAATTATCCACCAAAATCCAAAGGTAGACGTATGGGATTGACTAATATAGAATGGTATGAGTTGGAGGATTAGTTTAGTTCTATTATCTGTTGTCTTTTGGTCTTGCCAAAATGAAAAAGTAACCGAACCAAATGATTTGGAAACTGGTGCCTTAATTGAGGTAAACACCCTAAAAAAATATCTTAATGAACCACAAATAAAAATAATAGATTTTAGAAAAAAAGAAGATTACAAGAATGGGCATATAACTGGAGCGTTAAACTTATGGAGATCAGATATTGAAGATTCTTCATATTCATATGGCGGAATGATGGCAAGTAAACAACAGATAGAATCATTGTTTCAAAAACTTGGTATCAACTCTGAAGATACTTTAATAATATATGATGACAGAGGTATGTGTGAGTCTGCAAGACTATGGTGGATATTAAAAAATTACAATTTTAATACTGTCAAACTTTTAAATGGTGGCATTTCGGCATGGATTGAATCAGAGGGAAGCTTAGATACCCTCACACCTATTTTAAAACAATCTGAATTTAAGCTATCTGGAGAACCTAATATGAAACACTATATAAACAAAGAAAAACTCCTTGAATCATTAGGTAAGAACTTTACTATTATTGACACACGAACAGAAGATGAATTTTCGGGGAAATTACTTAAAGCTGGTGCTAAACGTGCTGGTAGAATACCTGGAAGCATTCATGTAGATTGGGCCAATTCTATTGATTATCACGGAAGTAAAAAGTTAAAATCCAATGATGCTATAGAATCAATCTATAAAGATTTAAATATTAAAAAAACAGATTCCATAATTTTATATTGTCATAGTGGTGTACGGTCAGCACATACCACTTTTGTTCTATCAGAATTATTGGGATATAAAAATATTATGAACTACGATGGATCATGGACCGAATGGAGTCATTTTGATGACTTACCTATAGAAAGTGATCATATCTCACAAATTAAAAATTAAAATGGAAAAGTATTTAGACGCATTTATTAACGCATTTGAAGGCACATTAAACTGGACTTGGAAATCAATAGTTTTTGAAGTGCCATGGTACACTAACTATTTTTGGGGACTTATAGCTATATCTATTTTTGTATGGCTATTAGAAATTGCCTTTCCATGGAGAAAGGATCAATCTATTTTTAGACGCGACTTTTGGTTAGATGCATTTTATATGTTTTTTAATTTCTTTATGTTTTCTATTGTTATCAGTGGTTTTTATAAGATTTTAGAATTGTTATTTGCTGAAGTAAATATTACTGCTAAAAGTTTAGCGTTGATAGATATGTCTAATTGGTCTACTGGAATGCAATTACTAGTATTTTTTATAATTCTAGATTTTGTGCAATGGTTTACACACGTGCTTCTACACAGATATAAATTTCTATGGAATTTTCATAAAGTTCATCATAGTGTAAAAGAAATGGGATTTGCAGCTCACTTAAGATTCCATTGGATGGAAAACATCTTATATAAGCCATTAAAAACATTCGGTGTTATGATTATTGGAGGTTTTGAACCAGAACAAGCTTTTATAGTGCACTTTATAGCTATAGCTATAGGTCACTTTAACCACTCCAATATTAAAATAACTTGGGGACCGTTAAAATACATTTTTAATAATCCTGTAATGCATTTATATCATCATGCCTATCATTTACCAGAAGGTAAAAATGGTGTTAATTATGGCATTAGTTTAAGTCTGTGGGATTACATTTTCAAAACAAACTATGTTCCTGAAGATAGCGGAACGATAGAAATAGGTTTTAAAGGCGATGATAAATTTCCTCAAGATTTTATAGGGCAAAACACCTATGGCTTTGGAAAAAACAAAAGTTGATTTTTATATAGACTAGTCCCTTATCAATGGTAATGTAGAGCAACGCAATAACCCTTCTTGTTTTGCTATTTCTGCATAAGGCACTTCTTCAACTGTAAAGCCATTTTTACGCAACCAAGTATTTAATCTTGTGAAATTCTTTTCTGAAATGATAACATCCTCAGAAATTGAAAACACATTACTGTTCATATGGTACATTTCTTCTTTTGTAATTTCAAAAATATTATCCTTACCAAAGAAATCTACTAGCCATTGGTATTCTGCTTCTTCTAAAAATCCATTTTTATGTAGTATAGCTTTATCTTTTCCTATGGGTTGAAAACAACAATCTAAGTGCAATGCATTTTCCATTGCGTTTGTCTGTGACTTTCTCAGGTCGAAACTCTTAACGGTTTTGTGTGGAAACTTTTCTGCAATGTAATCTACACCTGCTTTGTTGGTACGAGCTACAATATAATCAGCATAATCATCTCCTCTGTATGTACCTATAAATATGTGGTCATTCCATACAATAACATCACCTCCTTCAATATGTACTTCTGCAGGCGGTCTTGTTACCTTGTCCTTGTCCATTTTATCAATTACATATTGAATAGCATCTAACTCTTCTTCCCTATCAGGTAATATGTTTGCTTTTATAAAAATATCATCAATTACAAAACCTATGTCTCTTGTAAAAATCTGATTACAGTCTGTTATAATTTGTGGTCTGTAAACTTTTACATCGTACTTTTCAAATACCTTAGCTACGGCTTCCATTTCTTCTACCATATCTTCTTCTTTAGGATATGTATCTGCTTTGATGTGCTCTAGGGATTTTGGGTCGTAAGCATCCTCTACAGATGGTGTAGGACCATTACTTTTTGCCGTTCCTAAAATAACAGCTCTTAAGCGAGACGTTTCGTTTGGTATATTAAGTTTCATTGTAAATGCTTGTAGTAATTTATCTAATGGCTTTGACTATTTACTTTCTGTTTAGTTTTGACTAAATTCGATAGTTATTATCTCTATAGGCACAAAAAAAGCTTCATAGTTTTATGAAGCTTTTTTGCTTTTCAATATTATAAATTATCTCTTATCGATAGTTTTAAATTCTCTGTAAGTTTCACCAATATATAATTGTCTTGGACGACCTATTGGCTCCTTGCGCATGCGCATCTCTCTCCACTGTGCAATCCAACCTGGCAAACGACCTAATGCAAACATTACAGTAAACATTTCTACAGGTATACCCATTGCTCTATAAATAATACCTGAATAGAAATCTACGTTAGGATATAATTTTCTATCCACAAAGTATTGATCTTCTAAAGCTTCTTTTTCCAATCCTTTAGCAATATCTAAAATAGGGTCTTCTACACCTAAATCTCCTAATACTTCATCTGCGGCCTTTTTAATAATTCTTGCTCTTGGATCAAAGTTTTTGTAAACACGGTGACCAAAGCCCATTAAGCGGAAAGGATCTTCTTTATCTTTAGCTTTTGCCATATATTTCTTAGTGTCACCACCATCTTCCTTAATAGCTTCTAACATTTCTAATACGGCTTGATTTGCACCTCCGTGTAATGGTCCCCAAAGTGCAGAGATACCAGAAGCTAACGATACAAATAAGCCTGCATGAGAAGAACCTGCAATTCTTACTGTTGATGCAGAACAGTTTTGCTCGTGATCTGCATGAAGAATTAATAATTTATCTAATGCATTTACCAAAATAGGATTTTGTTCGTACTCACTATTTGGGCTCTTAAACATCATTTTAAGAACATTCTCTACATAACCTAAATTTTTATCACCATAATCTAAAGGTAATCCTTGCTTCTTACGCATTGTCCATGCTACAAGAATTGGAAATTTCGCCATTATTCTAACTATGGCATTGTACATAGCTTCCTCAGAATTTACGTCTACTGAAGAAGGATAAAATGCCGTTAATGCACTTGTTAAAGAAGATAACACTCCCATTGGATGAGCAGACTTAGGGAAAGCATCTAAAATCTTTTTTACATCATCATCTACAACAGATTTTTCCTTTATGTCATTTTCAAACTTATCTAACTGCTCTCTAGTTGGTAATTCACCAAATATTAAAAGATAAGCAACTTCTAGGAAGTCAGCTTTCTCAGCAAGCTCTTCAATTGAATAACCTCTGTACCTTAGTATTCCTTTTTCACCATCTAAAAACGTTATTGCACTCTCGCAACTTCCTGTGTTTTTATAACCAGGATCTATGGTGATAACACCTCCTGTTGCACTTCTCAAGGTTTTTATATCAATGGCAACTTCATTCTCAGTTCCTACTTTGAGTGGTAGTTCGTACTTTTCACCATTAATTTCTAAGGTAGCTTTATCTGACATATTTTTTTACTTGTTTTTGTGAATTTTTAAGGATTGCTAATTTACGAAATATCAAACGATTTCGGAAGTCAATTTATCAATGATTTAACACCTTAAACCTTTATATAAAAGAAGAGCGATTATCTAGTTAGATAATCGCTCTAAAATTTATTCTTAAAGACTTTTTACTTCACTTTAAAGGCTTTCTCTTGTGGAAAATAAGCTACATCTCCAAGCTCTTCCTCTATACGTAATAACTGATTGTATTTTGCCATACGATCGCTACGTGATGCAGAACCTGTTTTAATCTGACCTGTATTTAATGCCACTGCTAAATCTGCAATAGTATTATCTTCTGTTTCACCTGATCTATGAGACATAACCGAAGTATAACCTGCATTATGGGCCATATTTACTGCCGAAATAGTTTCAGTTAAAGTACCAATTTGATTTACTTTGATTAAGATAGAATTAGCGATACCATTTTCTATTCCATGAGATAGACGCTCTACGTTAGTCACAAATAAATCGTCACCTACCAACTGTACTTTATCGCCAATCTTGTCTGTTAAAACTTTCCACCCATCCCAATCGTTTTCGTCCATACCATCTTCAATTGAAATGATTGGGTATTTTGAAGCCAATTCTGCCAAGTATTCTGCTTGTTCTGCTGAAGTTCTTACTTTACCAGATTCACCTTCAAACTTTGTATAGTCATATTTTCCATCTACATAAAACTCTGCTGCTGCACAGTCTAAAGCAATCTTAACGTCCTCACCAAATGTATATCCTGCCTTTTCTACGGCCAATTTTATAGAATCTAAGGCGTCTTCTGTTCCACCTTCTAAGTTCGGAGCAAAACCACCTTCATCACCTACAGCTGTACTGAGACCTCTGTCGTGTAATACCTTTTTAAGGTTATGGAAAATTTCAGTTCCCATTTGCATAGCGTGTGTAAAGTTTTTGGCTTTAACAGGCATAATCATAAATTCTTGAAATGCAATTGGTGCATCACTATGAGAACCACCGTTAATGATATTCATCATTGGTAATGGCAACGTGTTTGCAGATACACCACCAACATAGCGATATAATGGCATTCCTAATTCATTAGCTGCAGCTTTTGCAACGGCAAGTGAAACTCCTAAAATTGCGTTGGCACCTAAGTTACCTTTATTTTTTGTTCCATCGATTTCAATCATTAATTGATCAATCATATTTTGTTCAAAAACAGATATACCAAGTAATTCTTGTGCAATAGTTGAATTCACATTTTCTACAGCCTTTAACACGCCTTTACCCATGTAAGTATCTCCTCCATCTCTTAATTCTACAGCTTCATGTTCACCAGTAGAAGCACCAGAAGGCACTGCTGCTCTTCCCATAATACCATTTTCTGTTACAACATCTACTTCTACAGTTGGATTACCTCTAGAATCTAAAATTTGTCTTGCGTGTACATTAACTATAATGCTCATTTCTTTATCTTTTTAATTGTTGATTATTCCAAAATTACGAAAATATAGACCGTAAAACAGAACAAAAATCATAATTACGATTAATATTTACTATAATGTTTTCGAAACTAAAAAAACGCAACAAATCTGAATTTTTGTTGCGTTTTTTCTATTAGTTGTTTTTAATATTCTCAATAAACTGGTCGAATAAATACACTGAATCGTTAGGTCCAGGACTTGCTTCTGGATGATACTGTACCGAAAAACAATTTTTATCCTTTATTTTTATACCTGCTACTGTATTATCATTAAGGTGCACATGCGTTATTTCTACATTCTCATTGGCTTCGGTTTCTTCTCTATTAATAGCAAAGCCATGATTTTGAGACGTAATCTCACCTTTTCCTGTAATAAGATTTTTTACCGGATGGTTTATACCTCTATGTCCATTATGCATTTTATAAGTAGAAATTCCATTAGCTAAAGCAATAACTTGATGACCTAAACATATACCGAATAATGGCTTATTTCTGGAAATAATTTCTTTTGCAACTGTTTGCGCTTCTACCAATGGTTCAGGATCACCTGGTCCGTTTGATAAAAAGTAACCATCTGGATTGAATGCTTCTAAATCTTCAAATTTAGAATTGTATGGAAATACCTTTATGTAAGCATCTCGCTTTGCTAAGTTTCTAAGAATATTCTTTTTTATTCCTATATCTAATGCAGCAATTTTATAAGTGGCATTTTCATCACCAAAATAATACGGTTCTTTTGTTGACACTTTTGAAGCTAGCTCCAACCCTTTCATATTTGGCTGTTCTGCTAGTTGTTTTTTAAGACTATCTATATCTTCTACTTCGGTAGAAATAACAGCATTCATCGCTCCATTATCTCTTATATAGCTCACCAGAGCTCTTGTATCTACATCTGCAATGGCAAGTGTATTGTATTTTTCAAAGAAATCTTCTAATGAACTATCGCCTGCAGGACGAGAGTATTCAAAACTAAAGTTTTTACAAATTAAACCAGCAATTTTTACATTCTCAGATTCCATCTCATCTTCCTTAGTACCATAATTACCAATATGAGCATTTGTAGTTACCATAAGTTGACCATAGTAAGAAGGATCTGTAAAAATTTCTTGATAGCCAGTTGTACCTGTGTTAAAACATACTTCACCAAATGCTGTACCGTCTTTGCCTATGGACTTACCATAGAAAATTGTACCATCCTCTAATAGAATCAGTGCTTTTTTTCTTTGTTTATATTTCATGTGCAATGTTTATGAGATTTCTGCCTTGACAGAAAAAGTTTTACAAAATTCCAAAAAAAAAGGATAAACTTAAAAAGTCTATCCTTTATATTTATCAATGATTATTAACATCGATTATTCTTCTTCGTTTGAAGCTTGAGTTTCTACTGGCGGAACAGCAGTTGTGCTCTTCTTACCACCTCTTCTACTTCTACGAGTAGATTTCTTAGCAGGCTTACCAGCATTATAAAGCTCGTTGTAATCTACTAATTCAATCATTGCCATATCAGCGTTATCACCTAAACGGTTTCCTAACTTGATGATACGTGTATAACCACCAGGACGATCACCTACTTTAGCTGCTACATCTCTAAACAATTCTGCAACTGCCTCTTTTTGTCTAAGTCTAGACATCACAATTCTTCTATTGTGAGTAGTGTCTTCCTTAGACTTAGTAATTAATGGCTCTACAAACTGTTTTAAAGCTTTAGCCTTCGCTGTTGTAGTATTAATGCGCTTATGCTCTATTAAAGAACATGCCATATTTGCTAACATTGCCTTTCTGTGCGCAGATTTTCTACCTAAATGATTGAATTTTTTTCCGTGTCTCATGACTCTTGTTTTATCATCTTGCTACCGAACTCATTTTTTGAGGAGCAAAATATGATTAATAATTAATTATAATTAGTCTTTATCTAATTTGTATTTACTTAAATCCATACCAAAGTTAAGACCTTTAACGCTTACTAATTCTTCAAGCTCAGTTAAAGACTTCTTACCAAAGTTTCTGAATTTCATTAAATCGTTTTTGTTGAATGATACTAAATCACCTAGAGTATCTACTTCTGCAGCTTTTAAACAGTTAAGTGCACGTACAGAAAGATCCATATCAACTAATTTAGTCTTAAGTAACTGTCTCATGTGAAGTGATTCTTCATCATAAGTTTCTGTTTGTGCAATCTCATCAGCTTCTAATGTAATACGCTCATCAGAGAATAACATGAAGTGGTGGATTAATATTTTAGCTGCTTCAGTTAAAGCATCCTTAGGATGGATAGAACCATCTGTTAAGATTTCGAAAACTAATTTTTCATAATCCGTCTTTTGCTCAACACGGAAGTTTTCGATACTGTACTTAACATTTTTTATTGGAGTGTAGATAGAATCTGTAAAGATTGTTCCCATTGGAGCAGAAGCTTTTTTATTTTCTTCAGCAGGAACGTATCCTCTACCTTTTTCAATCGTTAACTCCATGTTGATATTTACTTTAGGATCTAAGTTACAGATTACTAAATCTGTATTTAATACTTGGAAACCAGAAATAAACTTTTGGAAATCACCAGCAGTAATTTGCTCTTGTCCAGAGATAGAAATAGTAACAGTTTCGTTATCTACTTCATCAATCTGACGTTTAAAGTTTACTTGCTTTAAGTTTAATATCATTTCAGTTACATCTTCTACTACACCAGAAATTGTAGAAAACTCATGATCTACACCTTCTATTCTAACAGAAGTGATTGCGAAACCTTCTAAAGAAGATAATAATACACGTCTTAATGCATTACCAACTGTTAAACCATATCCTGGCTCTAATGGTCTGAATTCGAATTTACCTTCGAAATCAGTAGAATCAATCATGATTACTTTGTCTGGTTTTTGGAAATTTAATATTGCCATTTTGTTGTCTTCGTTTTAATTGTTATTTGGTTGCGCGGTTTATAAGTTTGAAGAAGACAAATAAACCCTTTGGCCAAATACCAATGTGATTAATTTATTATTTAGAGTAAAGTTCGACGATGAACTGCTCATTGATTTGCTCAGGAATTTGGATTCTAGCTGGTACAGAAACATAAGTTCCTTCCATTTTATCATTATTCCAAGTTATCCACTCATAAACATTGCTAGAGTTAGATAATGAAGCTTGAATAGTTTCTAAAGATTTAGATTTTTCTCTTACACCTACAACATCACCAGCCTTTAATTGGTAAGAAGGAATATTTACCTTTTGACCATTAACTGTAATATGTCTGTGAGATACTAATTGTCTTGCAGCACTTCTAGTTGGAGCAATACCCATTCTGAAAACCACGTTATCTAAACGAGACTCACATAATTGTAATAATACTTCACCTGTAATACCTTGAGCTGCAGTTGCTCTTTTGAACATATTTCTGAATTGCTTTTCTAAAATACCGTAGGTATATTTAGCTTTTTGCTTTTCCATTAATTGGATAGCATATTCAGATTTTTTTCCACGTCTTCTGTTGTTACCGTGTTGACCTGGAGGATAGTTTCTTTTTTCGAAGGCTTTATCGTCTCCGAAGATAGCTTGTCCGAATTTACGAGCTATTTTAGTTTTAGGACCAGTATATCTTGCCATTTTAAATTAATTTTGAGAGTGATTATAAAATTAAGGTCTTAAGCTTATCCTTCTATAACCGTTAATCTCTCGTTGATACTTGTTTTAAATTTTTCAGTTTGCAAATGTACATAAAAAAAGTTAATATCAACCGAATAATCGACTGATATTAACCTTACTATGTGTACATTATTATACGCGACGTCTCTTAGGAGGACGACAACCGTTATGTGGCATTGGAGTTACATCAATAATTTCTGATACTTCAATACCTGAATTGTGAATAGATCTGATAGCAGATTCTCTACCGTTACCAGGACCTTTAACGTATACTTTTACTTTCTTTAAACCAGCTTCTTTTGCTACACCTGCAGCATCTTCAGCAGCTAATTGAGCTGCATATGGAGTATTCTTTTTAGAACCTCTAAAGCCCATTTTACCAGCAGATGACCAAGAGATTACGTCACCTTTTTTATTTGTTAAAGAAACAATGATGTTGTTAAATGAAGCTGTGATGTGTGCTTCACCAATAGCATCTACTATTACTTTACGTTTTTTTGAACTTGACTTTGCCATATTTTTTAGTTTCTAGTTGTTAGCTTTTAGTTGTTAGAATCCTAAACCTTTCGATTTCGAACAGATTCATCTAACGTCTAATTACTAATGACTAATGTCTGTTATTATTTAGTTACTTTTTTCTTGTTAGCAACTGTTTTTCTTCTACCTTTTCTTGTACGAGAGTTGTTCTTAGTACGCTGCCCTCTTAATGGAAGACCAGCTCTATGACGAATACCTCTGTAACATCCAATATCCATTAAACGCTTAATGTTTAATTGTGTTTCAGAACGTAATTCACCTTCAATTTTGTAAGAACCAACGGCTTCACGGATTGCTCCTATTTCGTCGTCAGTCCAATCTTGTACTTTAGTGCTCTCGTCAACTTTAGCAGTCTCTAAAATTTCCTTAGCTCTACTTCTACCTATACCATAGATATAAGTTAAAGAGATAACTCCTCTTTTTTGTTTTGGTATGTCTACACCTGCAATTCTTGCCATATAATTTAGTTTTTAGCTGTTAGCTTTTAGTTGTTAGAATCCTAAACCTTTCGATTTCGAACAGATTCATCTAACTACTAATTACTAATTGACTTTTTTATCCTTGTCTTTGCTTGAATCTTGGATTCTTTTTGTTAATAACGTAAAGTCTTCCTTTACGACGTACTAATTTACAATCAGCACTTCTCTTTTTAACTGATGCTCTTACTTTCATCTTGTTAGTATCTATAGGTTATACGAGCCTTAGTTAAATCGTATGGGCTCATTTCTAATTTTACTTTATCACCTGGCAATAACTTAATGTAATGCATACGCATTTTACCAGATATGTGTGCCGTCACAATGTGACCATTCTCTAATTCAACTCGAAACATTGCATTAGATAATGCCTCTATTATTGTTCCGTCTTGTTCTATTGCTGCTTGCTTTGCCATAATTTATTTTTAATGTTCAGTCTTCATTTAACAAATACCTTGCCTAATTTTTAGTTGAACATTTTTATTGATTTTATAATTATGCGGTAACAGATTTTCTGTTCTTACCGGTTTTCATCAAGCCATCATAATGCTTATTTAATAAATAAGAATTAATCTGCTGCATAGTATCAATAGCCACACCAACCATAATTAATAATGATGTACCACCAAAGAATAATGCCCAACCTTGTTGCACTCCTACTAATTGGTATACAAACGCAGGGAATATTGCTACTAAGGCCAAGAAAATAGATCCTGGTAATGTAATCTGAGACATAATCTTATCTAAGTACTCAGCTGTTTCTGTACCTGGTCTAATTCCAGGAATAAACCCACCACTACGTTTTAAATCGTCTGCCATTTTGTTAGTAGGTACTGTAATTGCAGTATAGAAATATGTAAATATTATAATTAATAATGCAAAAACAAGGTTGTACCAAAATCCAAAGATATCTTGGAAGTTAGTTTGCATCCATTGTCCTACTCCACTTTCAGGTCCGAATAATTTACCAATATATGCAGGTGCAAACATTATTGCTTGTGCAAATATAATAGGCATTACACCTGAAGCATTTAGCTTTAATGGTAAAAACTGACGTGATCCAAATACATTTTTCTCATAGCCACCAGAAGCTGTTCTTCTTGCGTATTGAACAGCAATTTTACGTACTGCCATTACTAAGAATACTGAACCTAAGATGATTAAGAACCATATAACTAATTCTATTAAAATCATCATAAATCCACCATTTCCACCTTCTAATCTTGAGAACATGTTTTGAGCAAATGACTGTGGCATGGTTGCTATAATACCAACCATAATTAATAATGAAATACCATTACCTATCCCTTTATCAGTAATTTTTTCACCTAACCACATTGCGAAAACACAACCTGTAACTAGAATAATTACTGATGAGAAATAGAAAATACTTTCTGAAAAGCCAGGTATTAACATTTGGTTGATTGACTGTAGCCCAGATAAAGACGGAATAGTACCTAAATAAGCAGGTGCCTGTACCAAACAAATTCCTATTGTTAACCATCGTGTAATTTGAGTAATTTTCTTTTGTCCACTCGCTCCTTCTTTTTGGAGTTTCTGTAGATAAGGAATTGCAATACCCATAAGCTGTACAACGATAGATGCAGAGATATATGGCATAATACCGAGTGCAAAAACAGAAGCTTTAGAAAAACCACCTCCTGTAAATGCATTAATTAACCATAATAAACCACCCTCTGCAGCAGAACTTTGAAGCTCTGACAACTTTGGAAAATCTACACCTGGCAAAACCACCTGAGCACCAAAACGGTACACTAATAACAAGCCTAAGGTTAGAATAATTCTATCTTTAAGCTCAGTGATTTTCCAGACGTTTTTTAATGTTTCTATTATCTTCATCTTTTAAATCTTATAAAGTTACAGCTTCACCACCAGCAGCTTCAATAGCAGCTTTTGCTGTAGCAGTAAATTTATGTGCAGTTACTGTTAATTTTGCTTTTAATTCACCTCTACCTAGGATTTTAACTAGATCGTTCTTTCCAGCTTTACCTAATGATACAAGTGTTTCAAAATCTACAGTATCTTTTATCTTCTTTTCGTCTACTAACTCTTGTAAAGTATCTAAGTTTATACCTTGATATTCTACTCTGTTAATGTTAGTAAATCCAAACTTAGGAACACGTCTTTGTAAAGGCATTTGACCACCTTCGAAACCTAATTTCTTAGAGTATCCTGAACGTGACTTAGCACCTTTGTGTCCTCTTGTCGCAGTACCACCTTTACCAGATCCTTGACCACGTCCAACACGTTTTCCTTGATTTTTAACTGAACCTTCTGCAGGTTTTAAATTACTTAAATCCATTGTTAAGTTTATATTTTTAAGCTTCCTCTACAGAAACTAAATGTTCAACTTTTTTTACCATACCAAGGATATTTGGTGTGGCATCGTGCTCTACTACTTGTCCAATCTTTCTAAGACCTAAAGCTTCTAATGTTTGCTTTTGTCTTTTAGTACGATTGATTGCACTTTTTACTTTAGTTACTTTAATCTTTGCCATCTTGTCCTAGATTATCCTTTATATACTTTTTCAAGTGAAATTCCACGTTCTCTTGCTACAGCCTTTGCATCTCTTAATTGTAATAAAGCATCAAAAGTAGCTTTTACAACGTTATGAGGATTTGAAGATCCTTGAGATTTTGATAATACATCATGTACACCAACTGCTTCAAGTACTGTTCTTACAGCACCACCAGCAATAACTCCTGTACCAGGTGCAGCTGGAATAATATTTACTCTAGCACCACCGTATTTTCCTTTTTGCTCGTGTGGTAATGTACCTTTTACGATAGGAATTCTTACTAAGTTCTTTTTCGCGTCTTCTACAGCTTTTGAAATTGCTGTTGCTACGTCTTTAGATTTTCCTAATCCATGACCAACAACGCCAGCTTCGTCACCAACAACTACAATAGCAGAAAAACCAAATGCTCTACCACCTTTTGTTACTTTAGTTACACGCTGTACACCTACTAAACGGTCTTTTAAATCTAATCCGCCTGGTTTTACTAATTCTGCGTTTTTATATTTTTGATACATAATGTCTTAAAATTTAAGTCCTGCTTCTCTAGCACCTTCTGCTAATGATTTTACTCTACCATGATATAAATAACCACCTCTATCAAAAGAGATAGTTTCTACACCAGCTTTCATAGCTTTTTCTGCAACAGCTTTTCCTACTAAAGCAGCAATCTCAGTCTTATTTCCTTTAGACTTTGCTATATCTTTATCTCTTGAAGATGCAGCAGCTATAGTTACACCAGTTACATCATTCACGATCTGAGCATAAATTTCTTTATTACTTCTAAAAACAGCCAATCTTGGTCTAGCTTCTGTACCAGATACTACCTTACGGATTCTGTTTTTTATTCTTAGTCTTCTTTCGTTCTTTGTTAATGCCATAACTTACTTATTAAGCTGATTTACCTGCTTTTCTTCTAATTTCTTCACCAACAAACTTAATACCTTTTCCTTTGTAAGGTTCTGGCTTACGGAAGCTACGGATTTTCGCTGCTACCTGACCTACTAATTGTTTGTCGTGAGATGTTAATTTAACGATTGGGTTCTTACCTTTTTCTGAAATTGTCTCAACTTTTACTTCTGGAGCAATGTCCATAACAATATTGTGAGAGAAACCAATTGCTAAATCTAATTTTTGTCCTTGATTTGATGCTCTATAACCTACACCTACTAATTCTAATTCTTTAGTAAATCCGTTAGACACACCTTCTATCATATTGGCAATTAACGCTCTGTAAAGACCGTGTTTTGCTCTGTGATCTTTCTTCTCAGAAGGACGGTTTAAAGTGATGGTACCGTCTTCTAAAGTAATTTCTACATCAGAGTAAGGTTGAGATAATTCTCCTAACTTACCTTTTGTTGTAATTACGTTATCTTTAATTTCTACAGTTACACCTTCAGGAACTGTGATTGGGCTTTTACCTATTCTTGACATAATTTCCTGTTTTTAGTAAACATAACATAATACTTCGCCACCAACGTTTTCTCTTTGCGCTTGCTTACCAGTCATCACTCCGTGAGAGGTAGAAACAATTGCAATACCCAAACCATTTAAGATTCTTGGCATTTCGTTAGCACCAGCATATTTACGTAAACCTGGTTTACTGATTCTTTGAATTTTTTTGATGACAGACTCTTTTGTCTCCTTGTTGTACTTTAAGGCAATCTTAATTGTACCTTGTACTGTTGAGTCATCAAACTTGTAACTTAAAATATATCCTTGATCGAATAATATTTTAGTTATCTCCTTTTTTAAGTTAGATGCAGGAATCTCAACCACTCTGTGGTTAGCTTTCACAGCATTTCTAACTCGCGTTAAATAATCCGCTATTGGATCTGTGTACATAGTTTAAAATTTAGGAAAATGGTTTTCGAACTTCTCGAACCTAGATTCCGATTATACAATAGTTATATTGATAATTGTACAGAAGCTAATTCGCTTCCTCAATGTTACCAACTTGCTTTTTTTACACCTGGAATTAACCCTTTGTTAGCCATTTCTCTAAACATTACACGAGAGATACCAAACTGTCTCATATAACCTTTTGGTCTTCCTGTAAGTTTACAACGGTTATGCATACGTATTGGTGATGCATTTTTTGGCAGCTTTTGTAACGCTTCGTAATCTCCAGCTTCTTTTAAAGCTTTTCTTTTCTCAGCATATTTAGCTACTGTCTTTGCACGCTTCACCTCACGAGCTTTCATTGATTCTTTAGCCATACTTAATTCTTTTTAAATGGTAATCCTAGTTCTGTTAATAAAGACTTTGCTTCCTTATCTGTTTCAGCAGAAGTCACAAATGTAATATCCATTCCTGATATTTTATTGATTTTATCAATATCAATTTCAGGGAAAATGATTTGTTCTGTAATACCTAAGTTATAGTTTCCACGACCATCAAAACCTGTAGCTTTGATACCGTTAAAATCTCTTACTCGTGGTAATGCAGTTGTTACTAATCTATCTAAGAACTCGTACATTTGCTCACCACGTAAGGTTACTTTTGCGCCAATTGGCATTCCTTTACGTAATTTAAATGATGCAACGTCTTTCTTAGAAATTGTAGCTACGGCTCTTTGCCCAGATATCTTCGTTAATTCATCAACAGCGTGATCAATCAACTTCTTATCAGCAACAGCAGCACCAACACCTCTAGATAAAACTATCTTTTCAAGTTTAGGTACTTGCATTACATTTTTATATCCAAATTCTTCTGTAAGAGCAGGAATTACTTTTTCCTTGTACTCTTTTTTTAATCTTGCAACGTAAGCCATAATTAAATTACTTCATTAGATTTTTTAGAAAATCTTACTTTATTGTCGCCATCCATTCTATAACCTACTCTTGTAGTTTCTCCCTTACTTGTTAATAAAGACAAGTTTGAAATATGAATTGATGCTTCTTTCTCTACAATACCTCCTTGTGGGTTTTGTGCACTTGGTTTAGTGTGTTTCTTCACCATGTTTACACCTTCCACAATGGCTTTGTTCTTATCTTTTAATACTTTAAGCACTTTACCTTCTGATCCTTTGTGGTCTCCAGCAATTACTTTTACAGTATCTCCTGATTTTATTTTAAGCTTTGTCATCTTATTTATCAATTAAAGCACTTCTGGTGCTAATGATACAATTTTCATGAATTGTTTATCACGAAGTTCTCTTGCTACTGGACCAAATACACGTGTACCTCTCATTTCACCTTGTGGGTTTAATAATACACATGCATTATCGTCAAATCTGATGTAAGATCCATCTGGACGTCTTACTTCTTTAGCTGTACGTACAACAACAGCAGTAGAAACTGCTTTTTTCTTTACATTTCCATTAGGAGTAGCGTCTTTAACAGAAACTACTACTTTATCTCCAACAGAAGCGTATCTTCTTTTTGTACCACCTAAAACACGAATTACTAAAACTTCTTTAGCTCCTGTGTTATCTGCTACTTTTAATCTTGATTCTTGTTGTACCATAATTACTTCGCTCTTTCAATTATTTCTACTAATCTCCAACACTTAGATTTACTCATAGGTCTTGTTTCCATGATCTTTACAGTATCTCCTTCGTTGCAGTCGTTTTTCTCATCGTGCGCAACATATTTCTTTGTCTTTAACACGAACTTTCCATACATAGGATGTTTTACTTTTTTTACTTCTGAAACAACAATAGATTTCTCCATTTTGTTACTAGTAACTACTCCTATACGTTCTTTTCTTAAATTTCTTTTTTCCATCTTTCAGCAGAATACAATTATTGTCCGTCTCTTTTAGTTAATTCTGTTGCTAATCTAGCTACAGTTCTTCTTACAGCACGAAGCTGAATTGGATTATCTAAAGGAGATATTGCGTGAGCCATTTTTAGGTCTGAATAACTCTTTTTAGTCTCACTAAGTTTTTCTTGTAACTCAGCTGTTGAAAGCTGTTTAATTTCTGATTGCTTCATAATTTCTTTTTATTATGCTTCGTAATCTCTAGCAATGATAAACTTAGTTTTTACTGGAAGTTTTTGTGCTGCTAAACGCAAAGCTTCTTGAGCTGTTTCTAACGGCACTCCACTTACTTCAAATAATACACGTCCTGGTTTTACAACAGCTGCCCAATATTCTACACCACCTTTACCTTTACCCATACGTACTTCAAGAGGCTTTTTTGTAATAGGTTTGTCTGGAAATATTTTAATCCATAACGATCCTTCTCTTTTCATATAACGAGTAGCGGCAATACGAGCTGCTTCTATTTGACGTGCAGTTATAAATGACGAGTCTAAAGATTTTATACCAAAAGTACCATTTGATAACAAATGACCTCTTCCGGCATTACCTTTCATACGACCTTTTTGCTGCTTACGAAATTTTGTTCTTTTAGGCTGTAACATTTTGTCTTTTCTTTAAAAAATTACTTTCTACGACGTTGGTTTTTGTTTCCTCCACGTCCACCTTTTCCTTTTTGCTTAGAAAGACCTACTAATGGAGAAAGTTCTCTTTTTCCATAAACTTCGCCTTTCATAATCCACACTTTCACACCTAATCTACCGTAAGTAGTATGTGCTTCAACAAGAGCGTAATCAATATCAGCTCTAAATGTAGATAAAGGAATACGTCCTTCTTTGTAGTGCTCAGAACGTGCCATTTCAGCACCATTTAAACGACCACTAATTTGAACCTTGATTCCTTCAGCATTCATACGCATAGCTGCAGCGATAGCCATTTTGATTGCTCTTCTGTAAGAAATACGACTTTCTATCTGACGAGCAATACTTGCTGCTACTAAATGTGCATCTAGTTCAGGTCTTTTAATTTCAAAGATGTTCAATTGAACTTCTTTACCAGTAATTTTCTTAAGCTCTTCTTTTAGCTTGTCTACCTCTTGACCACCTTTACCGATAATAATACCAGGTCTAGCAGTAGTGATAGTAACGGTTACAAGTTTAAGCGTACGCTCAATAATTACTCTACTTACACTAGCTTTAGATAAACGAGCATGGATATACTTACGGATTTTATCATCCTCTGCAAGTTTGTCTCCATAATCATTTCCGCCATACCAGTTAGATTCCCATCCTCTGATAATTCCTAAGCGATTTCCGATTGGATTTGTCTTTTGTCCCATATCTCTACCTTAGCTTTGTGTTTTATTTAATGAATCTACCACAACAGTAACGTGGTTAGATCTTTTTCTAATTCTGTGTGCTCTACCTTGAGGTGCTGGACGTAAACGCTTAAGCATTGTACCTCCATCTACTCTAATCTCTTTGATAAATAGATTAGCTTCCTCAACATCAGCATCTTCGTTTTTAGCTTGCCAGTTTGCAATTGCAGACATTACTAATTTTTCTAAACGACGAGACGCTTCCTTAGGGCTAAATCTAAGAATCTGAAGAGCTTTCTCTGCCTTTTCGCCTCTTACTAAATCTGCAACTAAACGCATTTTTCTTGGAGATGTAGGACAGTTATTTAGCTTAGCAAAAGCAACCTGCTTCTTCTCAGCCTTAATAGCTTCCGCCATTTGTTTTTTACGACTTCCCATGATTCTTATTTTTTACCTTTATTCTTAGCACCTGCATGACCTCTAAATGATCTTGTTGGTGAAAATTCTCCTAATTTATGACCTACCATATTCTCAGTTACATATACTGGAACAAATTGACGACCATTGTGAACTGCTATAGTCTGACCTACGAAATCTGGCGAAATCATAGACGCTCTTGACCAAGTCTTGATAACAGTCTTCTTGTTTGAAGCTACATTTTCTGCAACTTTCTTTTCTAACTTATAATGGATATAAGGTCCTTTTTTTAATGAACGTGCCATACTATCTTACTTATTTCTTTCTACGTTCTACAATATACTTATTACTCGCTTTCGTCTTAGAACGTGTTCTATAACCTTTAGCAGGAATACCATTCTTAGATCTTGGGTGACCACCTGAAGATTTACCTTCACCACCACCCATTGGATGATCAACTGGGTTCATTACTACTGGTCTTACTCTTGGACGTCTACCTAACCATCTGCTTCTACCTGCTTTACCAGATACTAATAACTGATGATCTGAGTTTGAAACAACTCCTATAGTAGCCATACAAGTAGCTAACACCATTCTAGTTTCACCAGATGGTAACTTAATAGTTGCGAACTTACCATCTCTTGCCATTAACTGAGCAAAAGCACCAGCACTACGCGCCATAACAGCACCTTGACCTGGTCGTAACTCTATACAAGAAATAATAGTACCTAATGGTATTTCACTTAATGGCATTGCGTTTCCAATTTCTGGAGCTACACCACTTTCACCAGACACAACATTTTGACCTACTTGTAAACCATTTTGAGCGATGATATATCTCTTCTCACCATCTTGATAGTTTAGCAATGCAATAAATGCTGTTCTGTTTGGATCATATTCTATTGACTTAACTTCAGCTGGAATTCCAGTTTTGTTACGTTTAAAATCAATAATACGATACTTCTTCTTATGACCTCCACCCATGTGGCGCATGGTCATTTTTCCTTGACTGTTTCTACCACCAGATCTTTTTTTCGGAGCTAATAAACTTTTCTCCGGCTTATCAGTAGTGATGGCGTCAAATCCATTTACTACTCTAAAACGCTGAGCTGATGTGATCGGTTTTAATTTTCTAACTGACATTTTTGTCTAATTACATGTTAGCGTATAAATCTATTGTTTCACCTTCCGCCAGTTGTACAATTGCTTTTTTAACAGCATTTGTTTTACCATGTTGAATACCCGTTTTTGTATAACGCGTTCTTCTATCTGGACGGACATTTATCGTACGAACTTTTTCTACAGAAACACCATAAGCAGCCTCAACCGCTTTTTTAATTTCTACCTTGTTCGCCTTTGTGTTCACTTCGAATGCATAAGCATTTAACAACTCACTTTGAGTGGTTGCTTTTTCTGTGATGATAGGTTTAATTAAGATACTCATCTGTGTTCTATTTACTTAAATTCGATTCAATTCCTTCTAACGCACCTTCTAAAAGAACTACTTTATTAGCATTCATTATTTTGTAAGTGCTTAATTCTGAGCTTGTTACAACTTCAGAGCCTTTCAAATTGCGCGACGACAAATATACATTATTATTTGAGTCACCCAACACAAACAAAGACTTTTTGTTGTCTATCTCTAAGGCCTTCAATACATTCACGAAATTTTTAGTCTTTGGAGCATCAAAATTAAAGTCTTCTAATACTACAATTGCTTTATCGTTTGCCTTAATGCTTAATGCTGATTTACGTGCTAATCGCTTTACGTTTTTGTTTAATTTAAAACCGTAATTTCTTGGTCTAGGACCGAACATACGACCACCACCTTTAAATACACCAGACTTAATAGAACCTGCACGTGCTGTACCTGTTCCTTTTTGTTTTTTAATCTTACGTGTACTACCAGTAATCTCACCTCTTTCTTTAGCCTTATGTGTACCCTGTCTTTGGTTAGCTAAGTATTGCTTAACATCTAAATAAACAGCGTGATTATTAGGCTCAATAGCGAATACGTCCTTAGAAAGCTCAGCTTTTCTACCCGTATCTTTTCCGTTTATATCTAAAACTGCTACCTTCATTACTTCTCAATAATTACATAAGAATTTTTGTGACCAGGAACACATCCTTTTACAACAAGTAAGTTCTTTTCTGGAACTACTTTATAAACTCTTAAATTTTGAACTTTTACTGTTTCGCCACCCATTCTTCCGGCCATTCTCATTCCTTTGAATACTCTCGCAGGATAAGAAGCTGCACCAATAGAACCAGGAGCTCTTAAACGGTTGTGTTGACCATGCGTTGCTTGACCTACACCACCAAAACCATGACGCTTTACAACACCTTGAAAACCTTTACCTTTTGAAGTTCCTGAAATATCCACGAACTCACCTTCAGTAAATTGTTCAACTGTGATAGCATCACCTAATTTGTACTCCTCGCCAAAACCTTTAAATTCTACGACTTTGCGTTTAACAGAAGTACCCGCTTTTTTAGCATGCCCTTGAGCAGCTTTTGTAGCGTTCTTTTCTGTCGCGTCATCGAAACCTAATTGAAGTGCGTTATAACCGTCTACTTCTTCAGTTCTGACTTGGGTAACGATACATGGACCTGCTTCGATTACTGTACATGGAATGTTTTTTCCATTTTCATCAAAGATGCTGGTCATACCGATTTTTTTTCCAATTAACCCAGACATATTTATTATTTATTATTTATTATTCTTTATTTAAAACTCAAGGCTGAAAAATACGTTTCAGCCTTGAATTGTATTTTTTCCGTTTTTCCCGCGACCGCATCGGTGGGACATTTTATAATTTCTGTTTTTACAGAAATGTGTAATTACACCTTAATCTCAACTTCAACTCCACTTGGTAATTCAAGTTTCATTAAAGCATCAATTGTTTTAGAAGATGAAGAGTAGATATCTAACAATCTCTTGTAAGAGCTTAATTGAAACTGCTCTCTTGACTTCTTATTAACGTGTGGTGAACGTAACACAGTGAAAATTTTCTTGTGTGTTGGTAATGGAATTGGACCAGTTACTACAGCACCTGTGCTTTTTACAGTTTTTACAATCTTATCAGCAGACTTGTCAACTAAATTATGATCGTAAGACTTTAATTTTATTCTAATTTTCTGACTCATTTTCTTTTAGTTTTAAGCTTCTACGCCTTTAGCTGCTTTGATTACTTCTTCTGATATATTTGATGGAGTCTCTGCGTAGTGAGAGAATTCCATTGTAGATGTTGCTCTACCTGAAGATAATGTTCTTAATGATGTTACATAACCGAACATTTCAGATAATGGTACATTTGCTTTAACAACTTTAGAACCTGCTCTATCGCTCATGTCATTAACCTGACCACGACGACGGTTTAAGTCACCAACAATGTCACCCATACTTTCTTCTGGTGTTAACACTTCTAACTTCATGATTGGCTCCATGATTACAGCTTTTGCAGCTTTTGCAGCAGCTTTAAATCCTAACTTAGCAGCTAATTCGAATGATAACTGATCAGAATCCACATCGTGGTATGAACCATCAGTTAAAGTAACTTTCATTGCATCTACTTCGTAACCTGCTAATGGACCATTAACCATTGCCATTTTGAATCCTTTCTCAACAGAAGGGATAAATTCCTTAGGAACGTTACCACCTTTAATTTCTGAAACGAATTCTAAACCTTGCTTACCTTCTTCAGCTGGCTCAATTGTAAATACAATATCAGCAAATTTACCACGTCCACCAGATTGTTTTTTATAAACTTCTCTGTGCTCTGCACGTTGCGTAATAGCTTCTTTGTACTCTACTTGAGGCTGACCTTGGTTAACCTCTACCTTAAACTCACGCTTAAGACGGTCTACAATAATATCTAAGTGAAGCTCACCCATACCAGAAATAATAGTCTGACCTGAAGCTTCGTCTGTCCTTACAGTAAAAGTTGGATCTTCTTCAGCTAATTTAGCTAAAGCCATACCTAACTTATCTACATCTGCTTTAGTTTTTGGCTCAACCGCAATACCAATTACTGGATCTGGGAAGTCCATAGATTCTAAAACGATTGGTGCTTTTTCATCAGAAAGTGTATCACCAGTTTTAATATCTTTAAAACCTACAGCTGCACCAATATCACCTGCTTCGATATACTCAATAGCATTTTGCTTATTAGAGTGCATTTGATAAATACGAGAGATACGTTCTTTTTTACCTGATCTGTTATTTAAAACATAAGAACCAGCATCTAAACGACCTGAATAAGCTCTAAAGAATGCTAAACGACCTACGAAAGGATCTGTTGCAATCTTAAATGCCAATGCAGAGAAAGGTTCTTTTACGTCTGGCTTACGTGCAATCTCATTATCTGTATCTGGATCAGTACCAACAATCGCCTCCTTATCTACAGGAGAAGGAAGGTAACGACATACAGCATCTAATAAGAATTGTACACCTTTATTTTTGAACGCAGAACCACAAATCATAGGAATGATAGACATATCCATTACAGCAGCTCTTAATGCAGCGTGCACTTCTTCTTCTGTAATAGAGTTTTCATCTTCCATGAATTTCTCAAGAAGGTTTTCATCGTAACTAGCAACCTCTTCTATTAACTGAGCTCTTAACTCAGCTGCTTCTGCTTTTAATTCTTCAGGAATATCAATAACATCAAAAGTTGACCCTTGTGTTTCATCATGCCAAACAATTGCACGGTTTTTAACTAAGTCTACAATACCTTTAAAATCAGCTTCGTCACCAATGTTCATTACGATTGGTACTGCATTAGAACCTAACATATCTTTTACCTGCTGACATACAGCCATAAAGTTAGATCCTTGGCGGTCCATTTTGTTTACGAAACCTATACGTGGCACTTTATAGTTATCTGCAAGTCTCCAGTTAGTCTCAGACTGAGGCTCAACACCATCAACCGCACTAAATAAGAAAACTAAACCATCTAATACACGTAAAGAACGGTTCACCTCAACTGTAAAATCAACGTGACCTGGAGTATCGATAATATTAAAATGATATCCTTTTGTATCTGGAGTTGGCTGACCATTCTCTAATGGAAAGTTCCATGTACAAGTAGTTGCAGCAGAAGTAATTGTAATACCTCTTTCTTGCTCTTGTTCCATCCAGTCCATTGTAGCCGCACCATCATGTACCTCACCAATTTTGTGAGAAACACCAGTGTAGTAAAGGATACGTTCTGTAGTAGTTGTTTTTCCAGCATCAATATGTGCTGCAATACCTATATTTCTTGTGAATTTTAAATCTCTTCCCATTTCTAATTAAAATCTAAAGTGTGAGAATGCTTTATTTGCCTCTGCCATCTTGTGAGTATCTACTCTTTTCTTAACGGCTGCACCTTCTTCTTTAGCTGCAGCTAAAATCTCTGCCGCTAAACGTTGTGCCATAGATTTTTCGTTTCTTTTACGCGCGTAGCCAATTAACCACTTCATCGCTGTAGAAACTTTACGATCTGGACGAATTTGCATTGGAATCTGGAATGTAGCACCACCAACACGACGACTACGCACTTCTACGTGAGGCATCACATTAGATAAAGCATCTTTCCATACTTCTAAAGCTGTTTTTTCTTCGTCGTTCTTTTTCTCCTCAACAATATCAATTGCATCGTAGAATACTTTAAAAGCTACAGACTTCTTACCATCCCACATCATGTTGTTAACAAAACGTGTCACCAACTGATCGTTAAATCTTGGATCTGGTAAAAGCGGTCTCTTTTTTGCTGCTCTTTTTCTCATGTCTTCTTCTTAAAGTTTTTTAAATTACTTTTTAGGGCGTTTTGCACCATACTTAGATCTACGTTGGGTACGACCAGCAACACCTGCTGTATCTAATGCACCACGAACGATGTGATATCTAACACCTGGTAAATCTTTTACCCTTCCACCTCTAACTAATACTATCGAGTGCTCTTGTAGGTTGTGACCCTCACCTCCGATGTATGCGTTAACCTCGTTTCCGTTTGTTAAACGAACCCTTGCCACCTTACGCATTGCTGAGTTAGGTTTTTTAGGTGTCGTTGTATAAACACGAGTACATACACCACGTCTTTGAGGACACGAATCTAAAGCAGCCGATTTACTCTTCTTAGTTATTTTGGCTCTTCCTTTTCGTACTAATTGTGAAATTGTTGGCATATATTACTATATAAATATTTGTTTAACCCTCACTTTTGAGGGCTGCAAAGGTAGAAATATATATTTATAATTCAAATAGTTGAGAATTTATTTTTAAAAGAATTATCATAATTCATTTTATACATATATATAATGGTCTATTTTTACGTTATCTTTTCAGTTATTTCATTTTAATTTAATGTCGAATATTCAACGTTGTATTTTACTTTTTATGCTGGCTTTGTCTCATCAGATTTTTAGCCAATCGTTACGTCTGAATATTGAAGGTGAAAATGAAATAAAAACGAAAACCATAGACTCTATTAACTATTCTAGAACCTTTGATAATTACAATAGTCTTGAAAATGAATTAAATAAATTGAAAGACAAACTTGCTAGATTAGGATACGTTGATACAACTATTGATAGTATCATCAGAAAAAACGACACACTTTTTAATGCTTTTTTATTCTTAGGTAAAAAAATTGAGCGAATTAAGATTAAATACGATGAAAACTTTAATAATGATCTTCTAAATTTTATTAACCATAAGCTTAACGAAGATTCTTTTGAAATTAATATAGCTGAATTAGAAAACTCTTTATACACGCTTAACTCTAAAATTGCCGAACAAGGCGATCCTTTCTCTACAATACAACTTGTTAACATCACCAAAGAGCGTCCTGATTTAATTTCGGCAGAACTCAAAATTGTCACCAATCAAAAAAGACGGATTGATAAGATTGTAGTTAAAGGTTACGAAAAGTTTTCAAAATCCTATATTAAACGATTTTTAAAACTAAAAAAAGGAAAAACCTTCAACTTAAATGAAATAAAAGAAAAGGTAGAACTAATAGAAGATTTACGCTTTGCAAATACAATAAGGGAGCCTGAAGTTTTATTTACAAAAGATTCAACTACTTTATATTTATACATAGAAAAAACACGCACCAATAACTTTGATGGATTCCTTGGGTTTGGCACCAATGAAAACACTAACAAAATTGAATTTGATGGTTATCTAGATTTAAGGTTAGTCAACAACCTTAATTATGGAGAAACTATAAACCTTTTTTACAAAAGTGACGAGATTGACCAACAGACTTTTAGGGTTGACACTGATTTACCTTATGTATTTGGGTCACCTATAGGCATACAAGCTGGTCTCAACATTTTTAGAAAGGACACTACTTTTTCTAATGCTAAGCAGTATGTGAAAGTTAATTATCAGATTAATTCTCAGCATCGTATTGCTGCTGGTATTTCATCAACTAAATCTACTAACTTATTAGATTCTGATACAACAATCTTAAATGATTATACAACCAATTACTATACTTTAGGTTACAATTTTACCAAGCCTCAATTTTACGACCCACTTTTTCCCATAAACTTTTGGTTGGATTTTTCTACTGGATTTGGAGATAGAGAAAATAATTTTGGAAACCAGAACCAGACCGTTTTTAATGTAGACACTTATAAAATATTTAACCTTAATCCAAAAAACAGTATTTACACAAGGTTTAACGGAGCTGTTTTAACTTCTGATGATTATCTTGACAACGAACTTTTTAGATTTGGAGGCATCAACTCCATTAGAGGTTTTGAAGAAAACAGCCTTGTAGCAAATCTTTATGGAGTCATTAATACTGAATATCGATACAGACTAAGTAACGGAATATATATACATTCCGTTTTAGATGCTGCATATTTCGAAAATCAGATTACCGATACCAAAGAAAAACTATTTGGATTTGGATTTGGTTTGGGGCTTCTTACAAATGCAGGACTATTTAGACTAAATTATTCTAGTGGTAAATCTGAAAACAGACAATTTAGATTATCAGACTCAAAAGTTCATGTGAGTTTAACGGCCACTTTTTGATTAGTTAAAATAATCTGATACTTTTGAAAACGCTAGAAAAGAAATCTCATGATAAAAAAAATACTCTTTACATTTTTTATTGTTTCAAATTTTATGGTTGCACAAAATACTGTTGGCACTATAAATATTACTGAAGATGTTTATGATGGTTACACATTATTTACGGTTTTCAATGAAACGTATTTAATTAATAATTGCGGAGAGGTAATTAACCAATGGTCGAGTACCTTTCCTCCAGGGAATTCTGTTTATTTATTAGAAAATGGAAATTTATTAAGACCTGGCAGAACACCTTCAACAGATATAACTTTTGGCGGACAAGGTGGTGTTGTAGAAATTTATGATTGGGATGGTAATTTAATTTGGCAATACCTCTATGATACACCTACAATGAGACAGCATCATGATGTCTATCCTATGCCAAACGGAAACGTACTGATTTTGGCAGCTACTGTGATGAGTAACAGTGAAGCCATTCAGGCTGGAAGAAATCCTGCCTTACTTACAGAATCAGATTTATATAACGAACAAATCATAGAAGTTACACCTGTAGGTCTAAATAATGCTAATATCGTTTGGGAGTGGAACATAAAAGATCATCTCATTCAAGATTTTGATGCTACTAAAGATAATTTTGGTGATGTTGGATTGAATCCCAACAAACTCGACGTAAATTTCTTAAATGGTGGTTCGGGAGCTTCTAACTGGCTTCATATTAACTCCATTCAATACAATGAAGAAAGAGACCAAATTGTTTTAAGTTCTAGACATATGAGCGAATTGTGGATTATTGACCATTCTACAACAACCGCTGAAGCTGCATCTGGCACAGGAGGTATTTATGGTAAAGGTGGTGATTTACTTTATCGTTGGGGAAATCCAGAAGCATACAGACAAGGCACTTCTGTTGATCGCACTTCATTTGGACAGCATACGCCTCATTTTATACCATCTGGCCTACCTAATAGTGGAAAAATATTACTATTTAATAATGGTATTGATCGAACTCCATCCTATTCTCAAGTAGATATAATTTCACCACCTGAATCAAGTCTTGGAGTATACGATTACACACCTAACACATCTTACCTACCAAATAGCACAGACTACACTTATGATGAATTTGACCCAGGAGGTTCAGATTTTTATACACCTATTGTAAGTAACGCACAACAACTACCAAATGGAAATATTCTAATTTGCGAAGGTAACCAAGGTCACTTTTTTGAGATAAACAGTAGCGAAGAAAAAGTATGGGAATATATTAATCCTGTTAATAGCAATACTGGTGTTATTTCTTCTCAAGGAAATCCACCACCTAACGCAAACTTAACTTTTAGAGCTGAAAAATATACACCATCTTATGCCGCTTTTACAGGTAGAGATTTAACACCTGGAGATCCTATAGAATTAAACCCAGATTTGACATTATGTAATAATCTAAGCACTTCAGAATTTGAAAACAATTATTTCACCATCTATCCAAATCCTACATCTGATTTTGTTCAGATTGAATCGAAAAATGTAATTGACAAAATTGAAGTTTTCAATATTTTAGGAAGACGAATTTTCGTAACTACAGCATCTAAGGTTGATTTATCACTGCAACCAAGTGGTATTTATATATTAAAAATACATTCTGGGAACAAAAGTATGATTGAGAAAATCATTAAAAATTAAACAGTTCTAAAAAACAATTAACCATCCTAACTTAGGATGGTTTTTTTATACCTTTACACCAATGAAAAACGAAACAACCATATTCGGCATTAGAGCTATTATTGAAGCTATAAAGTCTAACGAAACTATAGACAAAGTATTTGTTCAAAAAGGTTTAAAAGGAGAACTCTTTCAGGAATTTGAAGCTTTACTTCGTTCTGAAGGAATTAACTCATCTTACGTACCTGTTGAAAAATTAAACCGACTTAGCAAAGGAGGAAATCATCAAGGTGCTGTTGCCAACATCTCTCCTATTGAGTTTCATGATATAGACGACTTAGTTATAAATGTTATAGAATCTGGTAAAACACCTCTATTTCTACTTTTAGATCAACTTAGTGATGTTAGAAATTTTGGTGCTATAGTAAGAACCGCAGAATGCACAGGTGTTTCAGGAATTATCATTCAGAAAAAAGGTGGTGCTCCTATTAATGGTGACACTATTAAAACCAGTGCAGGTGCTATTTTTAAAATTCCGATTTGCAAGGTAGACCATATTAAAGACGCTGTTTTCCACATGCAATCTTCTGGAATAAAAGTTATTGCTGCCACTGAAAAAGCCAATGATTTTATTTACGATGTTTCGTTTAAAGAACCTTGTGCTATTATTATGGGATCTGAAGGAAAAGGTATTAATCCTTCGGTTTTAAAAGTAGTGGACGAACATGCTAAACTTCCAATTTTGGGTGAGATTGAATCGCTTAACGTTTCTGTGGCTTGTGGTGCCTTTTTGTACGAAGCTGTGAGGCAACGTTCTTAAGGACTTTCATCTTTTGATTTTTTAAAGATATAATTGACTTTAGTTTCAGAATCATTGTCTGAATCAATTTCAGGTTCTTCTTCAGGTAAGTATTCGATGAAATTACCATTTTCATCAAAATGCTTCATAAAGGGATCGTCTTCTTCATTATAATCTGGTTGTTGCCAAACATAACGTTCAGGTTTTGCTACATTATTTTTAAAAACTAACGCAAACAATAAACCTGTAATTAAACCACCTAAATGCCCTTCCCAAGACATACCTTGTTTTATAGGAAATACATACCAAATCATACTTCCATACATAAAAATCACAACTAAAGATAAAGCAATCAACCTGTAGTGTTTCGCAAAAATACCTTTAAAAAAGATGAAACTAAACAGCACGTAGATAAGTCCACTTGCTCCTATATGATTTCCTGAACTCCCAATAAGCCAAGTTAAAAATCCTGAAAGCAAAACCCCAAAGCCTAGCACCTTCCATGCTATTTTGTTGTAGAAATAAAACAAAGCGAGCGATAAAATTAATAACGGAAATGAATTGTTATACAAATGATTTAAATCTCCATGCAAAAACGGACTTGTAAAAACACCCAATAAGCCTTCAACTTTTTGAGGTCTTATGCCATAGGACTTTATACCATAATCAACGGTTGTTTGATACCAAAATACCAACCACACAGCAAGCAACATCAAAACCGGATAGATGATGACACCATTTGAAAATTTGAATTGCTGCTTAGACATTTTTACTATTTTCTAATACCTTCTTCAAATTTAAAACCAAAAAAGCATTGTATGAAATATTGTCATAAGTGTTCATAAAAACACAGGCTTTATGACGGTTTGAATGTGTTTTCTAAGTACACAAGATAAATTCAAAAGGTTTTAATCTTTATAAAAAGTTATTGATTATTGATCAGAAAAAACCTAGCTTCGCTTATGGGACGATACGGTTAATAGCAACTGACCTTATCTTAAACGTTGGGTTTAATTATGAAAACTAGCATTATAAAATATTTGTTATTTCTGATTTTATCACTGATTTCTTGTAAACCAAAACAAAACTCAGTTTACAAAACTAATTTTCCTAGTTTTTTTGGAAATGAACTCGATTTTTTAGGAAGCTTTAAATCGTCTAGCAATACAGAAAATGAGCAAAACATATTTCATTACGATAGTTTGAATTTAAAAACAGTACGAAATGAAAATAGCTACGAATTTTGGATTGACAATCTATTGGTCTATTCTATGCCGACAAAAGTTGAGAATGAATGTCGAGTTATAGAAGTGTTTAAGAAAAACTTTATTCTAATATCCTCTGGTAGCTGTGGAATAGCAACACCCGATTTTGTAAATAGAAACAATGTTAAAGTAATTGATTTAAATTCACGTAAGATTTACAATTTTTCACTTAATGATTTACGCCTAACTAGGTCTATTGAAATGTCCAAAATCGGCTATCCTAATTCAAAAAAATACTTTGGCATTGTAAGTTTTGATTTAGATTTTAATAAAATAAAAATTTACAATCAGTATTCAGGAATACTCGAAATAAGCCTGAAAGAAATAACCAATTCCCAAAAAAGTATATAATTAATTACTCGGTTCAGGTCTACTTACAAAAATTGCTTCAGAATTTTCTCTAAAATCTTGTTTATTGTTTACTAAGTTAGTTGCTTCAACAAAGAAATAAACATAGAACCAAAATACAATTCAAATTAAAAGGTATTTCGTAATTTTCGACCATGAATATTCCATTAGCAGAACGCTTAAGACCAAAGACCATCAACGACTATCTGAGCCAACAACATTTGGTAGGTGAAAACGGCATGCTCTACAACCAAATAAAGAGTGGTGTTATACCTTCGCTGATACTTTGGGGACCACCAGGAATTGGGAAAACCACTCTAGCTAACATTATTGCTAATGAATCTGAGCGACCTTTTTTTAAGCTGAGCGCTATAAATTCTGGTGTTAAAGACATTAGAGATGTTATTGATAGAGCTAAAAAAAGCGGAGGACTATTCACAGCTAAAAATCCTATTTTATTTATTGATGAGATTCATAGATTTAGCAAATCACAGCAAGATTCGTTATTAGAAGCTGTGGAAAAAGGTTGGGTAACCTTAATTGGCGCCACTACAGAAAACCCAAGTTTTGAAGTCATCTCTGCATTACTTTCCCGTTGTCAGGTATATACTTTAAATGCTTTTAGCAAAGACGATTTAGAAGCATTACTTAAACGTGCGATATCTGAAGATGAAGTTTTATCTAAATTAAACATAGAACTAAAAGAAACAGAAGCACTACTGAGATTTTCTGGTGGAGATGCCAGAAAACTGCTTAATATTTTTGAATTATTAGTTACCTCTTTTGAAAAGGAACCAGTTGTAATTACCAACGAGCTTGTTACAAAACAAGTGCAAAGCAAAGCAGCTCGTTACGACAAAACAGGTGAGCAGCATTACGATATTATTTCAGCGTTTATAAAATCTATTCGTGGTAGCGACCCAAATGCAGCTGTTTATTATTTAGCGCGAATGATTGAAGGTGGTGAAGATGTAAAATTCATTGCCAGACGCTTGTTAATTTTAGCAAGTGAAGATATTGGTAATGCCAACCCAACAGCTTTGGTTATTGCCAACAATACTTTTCAGGCTGTTTCTGTAATTGGTAATCCAGAATCTCGAATTATCTTGAGTCAATGTGCAACATATTTAGCAAGCTCTCCAAAAAGCAATGCTGCATATGATGCTATTAATAAAGCACAACAACTAGTCAAAGAAACAGGTGATTTATCAGTGCCATTATCCATAAGAAATGCTCCTACAAAACTGATGAAAGAACTCGGTTATGGAGATGAATATAAGTATGCTCACAATTACGAAAACAACTTCGCTGAGCATGAATTTTTACCAGACGAAATAAAAAATACCCAACTCTACAATCCAGGAAATAACACTCGTGAAAACGCCCAACGTCAATTTTTAAAAGCACGTTGGAAAGAGAAATATGGGTATTGATTTTAGAACTTAATATCTAAAGTTTTGGGCTCTTTTAGTTCACCGTTATTTTCGGAATAGTACCAAAAGCCATCCTCCTTGTATACAATTGCATTTTTATCTTTTACAATAAAAACATCTACTGCCGTAGTTTTAAATAGCTGCATGACTACTTTTGGTGTTGCATCTACAACTTGGTAACCATAAGATTTTTCTTGAGCATAAAGGGTAGTATTAGTTGATTGCACCTCAACTACCTCTATGGATGTCACTACTTCTTCTTTGGTTTCGGCTTCATCACTATCTACAACACTATCAATGCCCTCTTCATCCTCTCTTTCTATGTTTGTTTCTAAAGGTTGATATTTGTATTCCAAAAATTCTATTGAAGAAAATGCATTTCTTAAAGCTTCGATATAAGCCTTTTTAAACTCCTTCTCTCGACTTACACCTGTTTCTGTTCGATAAACTTCTTTACCAAAACAATCTTTTAAAACAATTTCTAACTTTGTTGCAAAAAGACCTCCTTTAACTTTTTCAACGTTTGCATACAATGC
This sequence comes from Winogradskyella sp. ABM4_392, assembly GCF_056160445.1. Taxonomy (NCBI): domain Bacteria; kingdom Pseudomonadati; phylum Bacteroidota; class Flavobacteriia; order Flavobacteriales; family Flavobacteriaceae; genus Winogradskyella; species Winogradskyella sp. ABM4_392. Next base: position 90,017 of record NZ_JBSWXE010000005.1, on the reverse strand, counting down.
TTCACATCTATCTTTGTTAATCTCTTCCGGAAATTCTTCTGCATCAAATAAAACAATAAACCCTTTTTGTTTAAACAAATGTCTAGTCAATGTGTTTAGCCGATATTGATCTTTCTCACTTAAAAAATCATACTGTAATGGTATAATTACATACTGATAATTATCGATTGTCTTTTGCGCCATTGCGGCAAATCCAATACTAAGAAATAGCACCAGTGTGATTATAAATTTTTTCATGATATACTATTAAAGATAATTTTTAATCGAATTTAAGGATGTAACCCTTTTAAATCCGTTTGAATTATTCAAATTTTTGTAGTCAAAATAAATGGTTTCCATTCCAACATTATTAGCGCCTTCGATATCCGCTTCAAGACTATCACCAATCATCACGCTATTTGATGAACTTGCATTTGCAATGTCTAATGCAAAATTAAAAATCTTAGGATTAGGTTTCTTTACACCAACCATTTCAGAATTGGTTACGGTCTTAAAATAATCTCTGATGTTCGCATTATTCATCTTTCGCTCTTGGGCCTCTTCAAAACCATTGGTAATAATATGTAGGTGGTACTTATGCTTTAAATAATTAAGAATTTCTAATGTACCTTCAAACAAATTATTAAATGTTGTTAAATAATCTATATAAGCAACAGATAGATGATTTATCATATCATCTTCTACTTCGACATTTATAGCATTAAACGCCTCCCTCAACCTACCATAGCGCAATGCTGACTTAGTAACTTTCTCTTCTCTATAGAGTTTCCAATATTGTAGATTTATGGGTTCATAAACTTCTAAAAAAGCTGAAAGGTCAACTTCTAAGCTATTGAGTTTAAAAATCTTCTCGAATGTTAATCCAGAGTTTTTATCAAAATCCCAAAGGGTATGATCTAAATCAAAAAAAACATGCTTTATTCTATCCCTCATCTACTGAATCTAATATTAATGTAAAAAGCGACCTAAAACCTTCCCAACGTTCTAGATTACTAAATGTATAGTTATGAAACACTGGTGTAAATGTACCATTAACTTCTTTAACTTCTTTGATTAGCTTTAGCAAATGCTCTTTTTTATCTAACTCTGATTGATACTTTAATAACGCAAAATCTAAACAATGATATGGATTGATTTGTAATGGTGTTTGCACTTCAAAATCGAGATCATAAAACTGAAATGGCGTACATGTACCTGCCCTAAAACCTAGCGTATCTATGTAACCCATTGTATAATCTTGATGAATCTCTAACTCAACCAAATTTCTATAAGACTGCGGAAGGTTTAGCTTTGAAAAGGAATGCCTAACCCCTTGCAAATCCCTATTGATTACTGCTTCCATTTTCAACTTTTCTTTCTTTAAAATCGAAATATCTTCTAAAGCAAAATAAGAGGCTTTTAAACCTACATTACAATAATCCGCAACCGACTTTATGAGGGACACAAATTCCTTTTTATTAATACTGATATTTTTATCGTAGGTAGAATAATCGCCTATTAAAAACAAAACCATGAACTTAAAATCGCATTGTTTTTGTTTGGTTATAATCCACTTGAATGTATCGTAAGGATCGCGTTTAAAACCCATAAGCACAGAATAACGCTGATACAATTGCTTAAATCTAAATCTACCAATATCTGCTAAAGTACCTCCGATAGTACGCAACAACCCCTTTTTCCGAAAGTAATAAGTCATTGGTACATCTATAACTGGCTGCACTTTATAGTTGCGATTAGGAAAAACAAATTCCGGGAAACGCTCTTCTAAGACATCCTTAAGCTTATATGCCCAAATATCTATAACTGGCTGGCTTAAAAACCGATGTTTGTATGCCAGACTTTCTTTTGCAGTAAATCTTCCAAAGTCATCCTTTACATGTGGTAAATACTCTTCGTATCGACTTAGCAAATAAAATGAAGCTGCAAAGATGTCGAAAGCTAAATCGCTACGTTCTCCTGTTGGAAAAAAGCCTTTAGTGTTTTCCCATTGCTGTACACTTATATCTAAATCTGAAATACCACTTTCAAATAATAAATAATGACTACGAACAAACAACTCATTACTCAATGGCTGTTTAGCGTAAGACATCTTAAGACTATCGTGCGCTATAAAATCTTCCACCTTAGAGGTAAACTTTACATCTAAACCCAGAATACGCTTACAAATGTGCTTAAATGTATACGTAAGGCGTGGAGTAATTTTATGTGTGTAAACTAATAGCATATTTACTCTTTGCAGTATTTTATTGAGTTTATTTTAGCATTGCTTCATCTGCAAAACTAAAATAAGTGTTCTCTGTTATAATTAAATGATCTAAAACTTTTATGTCCAAACTTTGCGCTGCTATTTTTAATTTATGTGTTACATCCTTATCCGCCTGACTTGGCTTTAAAGTACACGAAGGATGATTATGACAAAGTATCAATGATGTTGCGCCTACTTCTAAAGCAGATTTTAAGACCAGTCTCACATCTACTAAAGTTCCTGTTATACCACCTTTACTTAACTGATTTTTTTGAATAACCTTATTAGAATTATTTAAATAAAGAATCCAAAATTCTTCATGAGGCAATTCGCCAATTATAGGTTGCATCAAATCAAATACAGAACGGCTCGATGTTATTTTATCTAACTGCACAGCATCCTCTAATCGTCTTCTTCTACCCAACTCCATAGCCGCAGCAATGGTTATGGCTTTAGCCTCACCTATACCTTTAAATTCCATCAGTTGTTTAATGGATAATTTTCCTAAAGCATTTAGATTATTATCTACGCTGGCTAATATGCGCTTACATAAATCAACTGCACTTTCCGCTCTGCTCCCAGAACCGATGAGTATGGCAACTAATTCTGCATCCGAAAGAACAGACTTACCCTTATCCCTTAATTTTTCTCTTGGTTGGTCGTCTTGAGACCAGTTTTTTATGGAGAATGAATTTGAATTTTCCGACATGCTCTAAAGATAAAAAATTGTAACTTTAAGCGTCCATTTAAATCAATAATTATGCAATCTATTTTTGAAGAAAATGCTTATAACGAAATAAAAAGTCGACTAGAAAACCTAAGTGAAAATGCTGAAGCTAATTGGGGAAAAATGGATGTTGGCCAAATGGTTTGGCATTGCCAAGGTCCTCTTAATATTATTTTAGAAAAAGATGATTATGGCATGAAGCCTAGTTGGATTGCCAAGGTGTTTTTTAAAAAATCATTGTACAATGATAAACCTTGGAAAAAGGGATTACCAACAGCTAAATTTCTAAAAACTAAAGACACTAAAGACTTTAATACAGAAAAAGCCAAACTCGAAGCTTTATTAGACGAAACCTACGCTCATAAAGATAAGTCAGAGTGGAATCCACATCCTGCTTTTGGATATTTTACGGCACAACAATGGGGACAAATGCAATACAAACATTTAGATCATCATTTAAAGCAGTTTGGTGTATAATGACGCTGCCATCCTGAACTCGTTTCAGGATCTAATAAAAATCAAAACTGAGATGCTGAAACAAGTTCAGCATGACAAAACATGAAATACCCTCCAAAGCACCATCAAGACTCAGATAGAAAGCAAATAATAGAAGTGATAAAAGCCTATCCTTTAGCAACAATAATTTCGGTTAATGATAATGAGCCTTTAATAACTCATTTGCCACTTATTTATGAAGAAGGAAAACTCTTTGGGCATATTGATATTTACAATCCGCAAACTGATTATTTAAAAGACAATAAAGATATCACAGTGCTCTTTTATGGACCACAATGCTACATTTCACCAAGTATATATTCCACTACACAATTACCAACATACAATTATATTAGAGTACACCTCAAAGGAAAAGTAACTGCAATTGAAGATAAAGACAAATTAAAACAGTCACTAATAACAATGACTGATTTTTTGGAAAAACCAAACCCAAAATACACGTTAGAACCAGACAATCCTCGCCTAGATGCTAATCTCAATTACATTAAAATGTTTGAAATAGACATTACGCATTGGGAAGGAAAATTTAAACTCTCTCAAGACAAAAAAACGAGTGATATGGTAGCAGCCCGTGAGGAATTGATTAGAGCAAATCAAGAAAGTATTCGTGAGTTTTTGGATAAAGTTTTTAACACAAACTAACCTAAGTAAGCTTTTGAAGAACTCTCAACTAATGTATCTTTGTAAACCTAAATATTTAGGAATAAATGAAAGATTTTCAAATGCTGAATTACATAAAAAACACTATACAAAATATGCCTAGCGATTGGTTGAATTTAACCACACATCGTTTAGACATTTACAACGAAAAATTAGCAAAAACTCAATTTATAGAGCAATTTGAAACTCTTTATAAATCTGAAGATTCCAGTACTGAAGCCTTAAGCCAATTACCAACTGCTTACGATTACATAAGACTTGGGCATCCGTTATCTTCGGTTTTAGAATGGACCATCGCTAAACTTAATAATCTCAATGCAGAATATGTGATTAGCTTTTCTTCAGAAACAATTCCTGTTTTGGCAGTACTTCGCACTAACTTATTAGAAAAGAGAGCCACAAGGATTTTACACACTAATAGTTTGCCAAAAGGTTTCAATACAGAGCTTTTAAAATCGGTTTACAATTATAATTTCGAAATTCAAGAGATAAGCAATTTAGAAGACGTTGAAGCCTTTGATGGTTCTACAATACTAATTTCAAAGCACCAGAAGGTTGAAGCCAACCTTCAAAATGATGCTATTGATTTTTATGTCAATCTTTATGAAGATTTAGGTAGTGTATTATTAATTTCTGATAAAGCAAAAACGAGTTTTATTTCAGACATTCAGCATGTAAGACGTCGTGAGACTATTGCTATGACACCTGCTAATTGTTTGGTGGCTTTAAAAGCATATACTGCCGAAACTTCTTTTTCACCGCAGCAGTTAGATACAGCTACTCACAAAGCCAAAGTAAAATCTATCATTAATGAAATTAACGCGACTTCTGGCGAAGCCTTAGTAGCTTCTAGCGGACTGTCTATGCAGTATGCCATTATGATGGGATTGATTGACAACGCTCAAAAAGAACATCCTGGCAAAGCCATCAAATTTGTAGTACCGCCAAACTGTTATGGAGGTACTAATGACCAAGCCAGACGTGTTGCTGCTTGTCTTGACAATGTAGAAATTGTTGACTTACCTGTTGATGGTGACAACGATATGGTAAACAGCGTAGAAAAAGTATTAACACAGCTAGCTAAAGCAGATGCTATACCATACATAATTGCTGAAATACCAACAAATCCACGTGTAGAAGTTCCGGATTTAGAGCAACTTAATGCAGCATTAAGCAAAGTGCGCCAAACTCCGAATGGTACAACTGCCATTGCACCTGTGTTTATTTTAGATCAAACATTTTGTCCTAACGTACAGTTTTTAGGTAATGACGGTATACTTGCTAACGTAAAAACCATTGCTTACGTTAGTGGCTCAAAGTTTCCTAGTGGTGGAAAATGTACTGCTGGTTATGCTGTAGCCAATGGAAAAGCAGAATATTTAATTCAACCAATAGCTAAACATCTAGAACTTTGCGATAACGAAGCCACAGATTTACAATACCAAATTTTGGCTACTCAAATGCCATCGATGTTAACACGTATTGCAGACGCCTATAAAAACACAAGAGCTTTTGTTAATTATATTCATGAGGTATTACCAGATGCTAAAATTAACTTTGTTTCAGAAGCATTAGCCGCTGAAGGCTTTACACCATCGGTTTTTTCGTTAGACTTACCCACAAAAGGTAATACAGATGAAGAACGCGAAACTTACAAACGTGCTTTAAATCTTAGATTAATCAATTTGATGATTACTGAAATTCCATCCGAAAGTAAATACTGTGTAAGTTACGGCCAACTAAAGGGTTGTTATTGGACGATTCCTGCCACCTCTACACAAGGTACAACCAAGGAAGGAGACAAAGATTATATTGCCAGAGTTGCAGTTTCGCCAGATTTAGATTTAGAAAAGCATAAGGCTGTGTTTTTAGATTTTGTTGAGAGTTTGTAGATTTAATGCAGGATTAGGCATGTAACATCACAGATTAAGTAAAATTGAATAAACTAAACTATAGCGTTTCATTAAGAGAAAAAGGGTTATCTAAAAACGAAATAATCCAAGAAATGAAAGCCAATGGCTTTGATGAACCTGATATAGAATTTTATTTAAAAAAATCTGATGAGATTTACATAAATCAACTATTAAACAACAAATCTCCATCTAAACTCAAAAAAAAGTCTAACCGCTTTTTTAAAACAGCTGTTCTCATAATTAGCTTACTGCTTTTAGTAGCAGTTTTTTATGGTTATGCTAGAATTGGACTAATTGGGCTTTTTGTTTTTTGGAGTTTAGTTAAGTTTGGGTCATATAGGAGGTAAGGTTCAATAATCATTATAACAAGATTTTATATATCCTTAAGTTTATTCAAACTTTTCAATTATATGAATTGGATATTTTTCTCTTAATCGATCTCTTTCATTATTAATAATTGTATCTCTACTAAATTGATTACGATAAATTTGCAACATCATTTCGTCATAATCAAATTTTGAATCTCTAACCTTTAATTGCTTAATTGCTTTTTTATGAGCAGATAATACGTCAATATAATTTTGATATGATGCCTCGTCTGTGTATACATACTCAAAAATAGTAGATGAATTAACAAGTGGCTTGAATTTATCCACTAAATTTTCCAAGACAACTACGTCTCCATTAATCATGATATTCTTTCCAATATCTACTCGAATAGTGTCAGAGAATTCAAGTTCTTTATACCTATCAAAAAAAGGCACTCTGGGTGGCTCGTTATGTTTTCTTGGAAAAGCCTCATGAAGTGATGTTGAAATGTAATTCTTTATCTGATTGTTATAAAATCTATTAGTTAATTCGTCATCATTTTGAACTTCATAAATAATTTTATATTGTCCATATTTAAATAGTTCAAATTCAAACTCCTTTATATAACGTATCGGAATAGATTTATTTGCCCTCAATCTTGTCGCAGCTCTATGACTCACCTCTTCTGTTAATTCGTTTTTCATATTATTTACATAATTATATGCATCGGTTAACTCTATTGGTTGGTATTGCTCATTAAACAACTGAATATTACCATGTGAGTCAAAGTCTATTTTAAAAACGAGATAATTATAATATCGCCTTTCGTATGGCTCATCACTAAAGACACTATGTGGCACATCGATATTTGGGCGAGCGCTGTAAGCAGCTTCGTCTAGAGATTTATAGTCAATTACATTAAGCCTGCTCAAACAAAATGATAATAAAACAAATGCACAGAAATGAATGAATATAGTTTTTAGTCTATTATTTTTCATGACTAAGCTAAGTGTTTTCCAAGTATCTAAATAGAGTACAGTTATCAAAAAAATTGACGGCCACAAAAAATTGGTTATGAATTTAGAACCCATAAATGATGAAGAAAATGTTGCAAACAAAAACCAAACTTTTGCAAACCAGTGGATAAAATTAAAACCCAAAAACGTATTGTCATTTAATATTCTAATTCGCTTGTTATTGCGTCTAGAGAAGGCACGTTGCGGTCTAGAAAATAACAAATTAATAGCTAAGGAATTACCTAAAATGACTGAAATTGCAGCAAAAAACAAATTAAAAAGTTGACGATCGTTTTCGGATAAAAGCATTGGTCTTTCCTCAAAATCTAAAAACATTATTCGTTCTGTCTCTCTTAAGCCATAAAAGAAACTATAAAACAACACTGTTGAAGCCAAACCTAAAAGAATAGATAAAATTATTCTCTTTTTAGATATTAACTTGAAGTTTACTTCGGAGTTGTAAAAAAGATGGTTGAGTTTCATAGTTGACAGCTATTATTTAATAGGTCTCAATAAATTAACATTTGTTACGGTAATTTAATGAGACTTTGACTTTCTCAAAAAATTAGCAGAAATTAGTAATATGTAAAACTAACCCTCTTGCTGTAATCAATCAAATGGAAATAGACAGAATAAAAGTCCAGAAGCTAATAGACGAAACAATTGGTCCAGAATATGAAATTAGTAGAATTTGGGATTCTAGTAAGTACATCTTTATAGGTTGGAAACACAAAAAGTATGACATTGATGACGAGAGAGGACATCGAATTGGAGTTGGTCCTATCGCTTACAATAAGACAACTAAAGAGTATAAATTGCTTGGCAGTGGAGAAATTATAAGTGGTGAATATCGCAAATATCTTTTTGAAAATGTAGTAGAGGATGAAGAAGAATTTAAAATTCCAAAAAAAGATGAAATAAAGAATAACATCATGAGAAGGAAATATGTAAATGATGAAGACATTTTTTTCCTTATTGAAAACTTCAAAATTGAAAATACTGACAATAAAGATATCCAGTATTTTCAGTCAACTAATAAAGATATTTACCTATCTAGACAAACTATAGTCAATATCGATTGTGAAAAAGCAATTGATTATATTAAAGAATTTTGGCATCAAATAGGTTTCAATTATTCTTTAATTTCGGAATCAAAAATAATGTTGAGCAAAACACCCAACTATTAATCTATTTTAGCAAAACTTACCTTAGCCAAGAAACCAAAGATTATATTAAATCGTTAGCTAAAACTTTAAAAACATACCCTTAGTTAAAACAAATACAAAACCAACTTTCAACTAGATTTTGGCTTTTCAAAAATTCAAAATAAGTTTCTATGAAATTATATCTTTATGTATTCAAAAAAATAAAGGAAACTACAAGATTTTAGCCTTCAATAGCCGAGGATTATTTTTTAATAACTTTTACAACATCCTTTCCCTTGCTTGAAAATAAGCAGACAAAATAAATTCCTGAATCGAAATTAGTGAAATCAATGTAAAAGCTGGTTAAATCGTCAAAAGAAAGGGTATTCAATATTTGACCTGCAGAAGAGCTTATTGAAACCTTTTCAATATTTTGTTTCGATGAAATCATTAATCGGTCATTAACAGGATTAGGATAATATTTTACCGATACTTTATTATCAAATTCATCTAAGCTAAGGTGGTCATTAATTGAAAATGTTTGTTCAGTAGTAAACAAAGAACCTTCATATTGATTATCTATAGATTGTACTGCCCAATAGTAATTTCCATCAGGTAGATTCTCTAAAATTACCTGATTTTTATACTGAGAATTCCCAATACCAACAACTTTCCTGTAGCCTGTATTTAAATTAGACATTGGACTGATAACATCTGTCGTTCCGGAGGCTGTTCCCACATAGATATTGTAAGTTAATTGATTTGTAGGTGTCTCATTATCTGTAGAATCATTCCAACTCAAAACCACATTAGAGCCTGTAACACTAGAAGATAGACTTAGAGGAGGATTAGGAATTGTATTTTGGATTCTTGACTGATTTGTATATGTATTAGAAACATTATTTTTTAAAACAAATATGTCTGTATCATGATCATTGTCAAAATCTCCTAATTCAATTGCATTGAAAGCATTATTTAAGATTCCAGTTGATGTATTTTCTATCAATGTCAAATTACCACTATTCTCAAAAATTGAGGTTGAAAACAATAATTGAGTATATGGCTGTAATCTTCCGGAGACTAGCAAATCTAATTCTCCATTTCCATTATAATCTGCAGAAACAATATTTGCAGAGTCACCTACCGAAGTTAAACCAATTGAAGTGTTTTCATTAAAAATAAAACTACCATTATTTAAATACATTTTAGTAGAATCTCCTGTATCTGTAGTACCATTTTTAATGATATCTATAAGACCATTACCATCAAAATCCCTCAATTCTATATCACCATTAAAATAACCCTCAAGACTTGTTTGAAAAGTAAAACTGAAATTTCCATTGTTTTCATAAATTTCTAGATGACTACTACCATTATTTAAACCTCCTGTTACAATATCATTATCACCGTCATTATCCATATCGGCAAAAACAATATCCCCTTGACTTAAAGGCAAAAATGAATGACTAATTTCTGTAAAATTAGAATTACCGTCATTCCTAAACAAATAAGCATAATCATCAAGAATCTCAAAATTTCCCATTAATAATAAGTCTAAATCACCATCATTATCTAAATCTCCCCATGCAAACTGATTGTTTATAATATTATCGGCAAATGCGAATGGAATTTCTGTAAAAACATTTGAATTGTTTTGATAAAGTCTTGATTTACTTGCACCAGACTCTACTAATCCTGAAATAAAAATATCTAAGTCGTTATCATTATCATAATCTATAAACTCTACTTGTCCATTTCTATAGTTGTCATTAAATGTTATAGGACTTAATGTAAAATTACCTAATCCATCGTTATTATATAATAATGTACTATGCGTCCCTGCATTTAAACCCATTATAATGATATCTAAATCACCATCACTGTCATAATCTCCAACGTCAGAATTTGAAACCGTTAGTGTTTCAAAAATCATTTCATTTGAAGGTAAAAAGTTTTGAGAATGTATTCTTGTGAACGCAATTAAAAAAGTGATAAAAAGGATTTTTTTATGCATGTATAGTTTTAGGTCAATGATTGTACTTCTGAGTTAATTTGCAAGATAAAATAAATCTAAATAATGAAATGCAAATGTTAGTAAAGATGAAATAAATGAAGTGTTATATATGAAAAAAAATGCACAACAATGATTAAAAATAATTGTTTGTTTTCCCGTACTTCTTAAATTTTCAGCTTGGTGTGCACTTGTAAAACAGATCCTTCAACGCATCAAAATCTGATGCATTAAACCAACTTTCAACAAGATTTTGTCATTTTCAAAAAAATAAACGACCTTTTACAAAAAATTGACTAATCAATACAGATGAAAAAGAAATTTTCAATTCATGGTAGCTATCAAATAAATGGTGGTGAAGAAAAAGAGTTTGAAATAGAATACAACAACCTTCCTGAAAACGAAGAAAACAACAATAGACTTCTGCAACTACTCAATCATCCTTGGCGATTGATAAAAGAAGGAGGAAAACTTGGTGTAAATGGTGTAAAGCGTTTTTTTACCGTATTATTTCTTTTTGCCATATCTAATACCATTTTGTTTTTTTATGCTATAAAACGGCTTTTCTCTACGGATTTTGAGTTCAGCAAACTTATGTTTGTTATTCTGGTTTTTATACTTGGTCTTGCCGTAACTATTTATGCCTCCTACAGAGCGTATCAATACGTTATTATTGACACCATGAGAGTTATTTATGAAAATCTATCATCGCTCTTTCACAAAATAAGCGAACTCATTATTGATAAAACAGAACACGTATTTAAAGGTAAAGGCAAGGTGTCTGACAATCAGCTACAGAAAACCTTAGACTTTGGTAAAATGGTAAATTCTAGATACAAAAAAACACCTAAGTTTTTACGAAAAGGTATCATTTTAATTCTAAGTAAAATTCCTTTTGCTGGCATGTTGATAGATCTAAAAGAAGAAATTACAAGCGGTAATAAAGTTGAAGCCAGCTCAAAACTTTACAACAAAATGGATGGCTTTATCTCTAACACCATATTTGGAAATAACAACACCAAATGGGTTTGGTGGTTATTACCTCTCAACATTTTGATTTTGGTATTTTTAATTAAATCTAAGATTGGGTAACACAATCTTAATTAGCTAGAGTTTTAGGTGAACCTAGCTAACTACTTATATGTAATAAAAACATGTCACTAATTTTTCAATCCAATGAAAAAACTACTGCTATCATTAATAATTCTGACTTCAATTAGCTGTAAAGGTCAATCAAACCCTGAACCTGATTTGGCACAACTAATTGAACGTGACCAAAGAGAATTAATTAGAATAACGGAAGAAGAAAAATCTAAAGGCTCAATTTTAGATTTAAATATTTTAGATTTAGAATTTGGCCAATCTAGTAAGACAGTTGATTCGATCCTAAAACAAAAGTCTGATTTTGAATCCATAAACACGAGCACACATGAGTTTGAGAATTATGGTATAAATTGGAAATTCACAGACTTTGTGGTTCCAACTTTAATAAGAGTTGATCATTACAAAGACAAACTACATGAATTGGAATTAGTCTTTGTCACAGATGAAAAAAATATTGAACTCGGATTTGAAAAATTAATTGAGTTTTTAAGAAAAAAATATGGTAATGAACGCTTAAAACTTTACTCAGTTCTTTCAAAAACAAAAGAAAATGGACCATTTACATATTACTGGATTGAAAAAAACAGAAAAATAATGGCTTACAAAATGCAAGAGTACTGTTATTTAAGAATAACCGATTCGTCAATTAATTATGATATGTCGACAACTATATTGGGGAATAATAGATAACTACAATTACTTACTCTAGTATTTTAGAACGAAAACATAACGACTTACTTTTCTATAATCAGACAACAAATAAAGGAGTTACCAAACCCCTTAAAACAATCTTCAACTGATTAAAATCATTACCTCTAAACCAACTTTCATTTACATTTGATGTAGTTGATAATTTCAACATCATTATAAGTCTTAATTTAGAGTGCTGTGGAAGACATAAAACATTGGTTAGAGGCATATCCTATTCTGGTAAATATTGCTAAATATCTAGTTTGGGTTATACTTATTTTTCTAATAATTGCATGGGTAAGACGACTCTTAAAAAAACGCCTTCCTGATAACGCTTTACGCTACAAATCCCAAAAAGGCATTGAGATTATTGGTTACTTCTTGGTAGTACTTATAACCATCACCTATTTTACAGGTAACATTAAAGATTTTGGCCTAGCCATTGGTTTATTAACAGCTGGTATCACCATAACACTTCAAGAATTAATACTGAGCATTGCAGGTTCGTTCTATATTTTTTTTGTGCGTGTATACAAACCTGGCGACCGTATAGAAATAAACGGAATAAAAGGCGATGTTATAGATATTGATAGCATTTATACCACAATGATGGAAATTGGCCAATGGGTAAGCAGTGACAATTATAGTGGTAGAATTGTAAAATTGAGTAATGCTTTTGTGTTTAAAGGTCCTGTTTATAATTACTCTCAGGATTTTCCTTTTGTTTGGGATGAATTTAATCTACCTATTAGATATGGTTCTGATATAGAATTAGCTAAAGAAATAGTTATTTCTGTAGCTCAGGAAAAGCTCTCCGATTATGTTACAGAATCATTATCAAAATGGAAAGGTGTTGTAGACAAATATTACATCGAAGATGCTCAGGTTAACCCTTCACTAGCGATTACCATGACTGATAATTGGATACAATTTAATCTTAGATACATTGTAGATTACAAGAAAAGAAGATACACCAAACATTTGCTAAACGAGGAGATTGTCAAACGTATTGAGCAAACCAATGGTAAAGTGACTTTGGCATCTGCTACATTTGAAATTGTAAATATCCCAACAGTAAATATTAAAGAAGATAAGACAACAGACACTTAAAAAAGCTTTTGTAATTCCGCACTTAATGTGGAATCTACAAACATAGAAAACTATAAATAAGATCCTGAAACAAGTTCAGGATAACAAAACTTAGAACAGTTTTTTGACTTCATCAAAATCTAAACCACCATAATTACCAGAACTCATTAACAACAAGGATTTGTTATCAAAATTCTGAGAGAACAAGAAGGCTTTAAATTCTTCTGGATTGGTATAAATAATTAAATCATCGCGCTCAAAGGCATTAGCTATTTGCTCGTGAGTCACTTCCTCTAATTTCTTAATTTCTACAGCATGTGGCGAATAGAAAACCACAGCCACATCAGCTGCATCTAAAGCGCCTTTGTATTCTTTTAAAAACTCAGCATTAAGGCTACTGTAGGTGTGCAACTCTAAACAAGCGACTAAGGCTCTATCACTATATTGTGCCTTAACTGCTTTGGTCGTCGCTTCAACTTTACTTGGCGAATGCGCAAAATCCTTATAAGCCACACTTTTTGAAGTTTCTGCAATTTTCTCTAAACGTTTGCTTGCACCTTTGAAGGTAGAAATCGCCTCATAAAAATCATCTTCATCAATTCCCATATGTTGGCAAATCCATTTGGCACCTGCAAGATTATTTAAGTTATGAGCACCAAAAATTTCAATTGGCATTGGACCTTCAGGAGTTTCCAATAAGGTTTCACCATCCTCAACCGTATATTCTGGTGTATGATATGGAATTTTACGTATTTGGTTTTCTGAAGCTTCAACTACTTTTTTCAATTCTTCATCTTCTTCGTTGTAATTAATACTTCCACCTAAAACAATAGAATCTACAAAGATTTTGAATTGCTCTACATAGTTTTCATACGTTGGAAATACATTGATATGATCCCAAGCAATACCACTCAACAACGCAATGTTTGGCTTGTACAAGTGAAATTTTGGTCGCCTATCTATTGGTGAGCTCAGGTATTCATCACCTTCTAAAACAATAAAATCATTGTCTTCAGTAAGTTTTACCATCACATCAAAACCTTCGAGTTGTGCGCCAACCATATAATCTACATCTCTATCGTGGTAATGCATAACGTGCAAAATCATAGAGGTTATGGTCGTTTTTCCGTGACTTCCACCAATAACAACTCTGGTTTTGTTTTTAGACTGTTCGTACAAAAACTCTGGATAGCTATAGATTTTAAGACCTAATTCTTGAGCTTTTAACAACTCAGGATTATCAGCCTTAGCATGCATACCTAATACCACAGCATCTAAATCTGTTGTGATTTTATCTGGAAACCAACCAAAAGTTTCTGGCAATAAGCCTTTAGCTTCTAATCGTGATTTTGATGGGTCAAAAATGGTATCATCACTTCCTGTGATATGGTATCCTTTGTTATGTAATGCTAATGCCAAATTGTGCATTGCAGCACCACCTATAGCTATAAAATGTACGTTCATATAACAAATATAAATTATAGATGAGAGATATTAGAGATGAGAGATGAGAAAAATTGACGAATTACGATTTTTGATTTCTGTGAACTGTGACTGAAAACTAAAGATCTGGATTTACTGCCAAACTATTAAACAGCTTTGCTTTAGTACTAAAAAACTTGTATTGGACTTCAATAGCTTTTAGCTGTCCATCGATGAGTTTAGATTCACGTGAGTTAACCAAGAATAATGAACTTTCTCCCAATTGAAATTTACGCTCTTCCGCTTCAAGCATTTTAGAATAATCCGTAACCATATCTGCTACAAGTGTATTTTGAGTTACATAAGAATCTAACTCCTGTCTAATAGCATTTATTTTATTCTGAAGATTAACACGTGTGGCATCAATTTCAAACTCAGTATCTTGCTGTTTTAATTTTGCCAATCTTAAATCTCCGCGTTCTTTTCTCAGAAATAATGGAAAACTAATATTTAGACCGCCTTTATATTCTGCTGTATTGAATGTACGCGCAACTTCTGGTACTTCTGTAATGAAGTTATACTCAACATCTACTTTTGGCAAAAGTTTATTAGCTTTTAATCGCGTATCAACCTCTAGACTTTGCAATTTATAATCTAAAGAAATCATCTTAGGATGCTTATCTATGATGGTTTCATTATCTCGCAACTGATTAATATCAAATGTGGTATCTACAACTGGTTCAGAGTTTACATCTGGAATAACATTAGGTTGTAACTCAACAGGAATATTATTATCTAACCACAAAAAGGTTGACAGTTCTAGCGCTGCCTTCATCAATTTTACTTTAGATTGCTCTAAACTTAATCGACGTTGATTGATAGCAATTCTTGCTTCAACAACATCAATTTCTGCACGCTCACCTACCTCTGCACCACGTTCTATACCTCTAAATCTCAATTGTGCATTGGTTAGGAAATTTTCGAATAATTTAAGCTCATTATATGCTTGTAACCATTTGAAGTATGCCAATGAGGCATCAAACAAAATATTATTGACAAAGATATCTCTGTCTGCTTTTGCTTGCTCTCTAAAAAGCTTGGCTTGTTTTAACGATGCCATTCTATCGTTAATTAGCAATCCCTGGGCAACAGGTACTTTTACACCTGCAGAATATAATCCATCTTCTGGCACAAAGGATTCTCTACCTAAGAATTCACCCGAATTTTCTTCAAACGTGGCCTTAAGTTCTATACCATACCACGTCGGAATTTTAAACATTCCATTGAGCTTGTCAAAATACTCAGTGCCTTTAAACTTTTTACGATCGTAGTCCACTTCAAACTTAGGGTCAAATGCACCACGTGATTTTAAAAGTTTAGCCTGACTCTCATCTATCACCAACTCGGCTTGTTTTACGATAGGATGAAATTTTTTAACGTAACCTAAGTATTCATCAAATCTTAAAACCTCAGCAATACTGTCGGACTGAGCAAAGCCAGATAAACCTACACAAACAAAAAGTACAATATGTATTAAATACTTCATGATTTATTTCTTTGCTTTTTTGGACGCTCCTCCATCTTGTGGTTGGTAGTAATTTGGTGGGAAACCATTAAGTTGTCGCCATAATTCAAACCAAATTGGTACATCATCTAACAATGCCATGGTAAAGGCACCAGAGCCTGCTCTTATATCTTCTGGCCATGGATGATCGTCTGGATCTGGTTTAAGCAACACCCTAAACTTACCATTATCGCTAATAAAACGTTCTACCGCAACAACCTCTGCACCATACGTACCATAAGAAACGTTTGGCCATCCACTAAAGACAATAGCTGGCCAACCATCAAACTGTACACGAACTTTTTCACCTTTATGAATTAATGGTAAATCTATAGGCTCTACAAAGGTTTCTACAGCTAAATCTACCTTATCTGGAATGATACCAACTAGTTCTTCACCTTCCTTAAAAGTTACACCAACACCACCACGAAGTGCTTTATTAATAAAACCGTCGTAAGGTGCTGTAACATACAACAGGCTGTTTCTTATTTTGTAATTAGAATATTGATTCTCTAACTTTTGTACTTCTGCTTCAGAATTAAATTGGCTAGATTGTGCAGTAAACTTATCGCTTTGTGCTTTTGAAATTTTATCTGAATACTCAGCTTTAATTCTCGAAATTTCTACTTGGGCATTAATAACTTCATTTTTACTTGCCAAAAGTTTAGCTTCTTGCGAAATACGTTTAGCTTGAGTTTCTTGTAATTTTACACGAGCATCTTCTACATTTTTTAATGCTGTAAAACCATCTTTATAAAGCGTATCTGCACGATTATATTTAGTTTGAGCGATTCGTAAGTTAGTTTCTGCTGCTTCTAAATCTATACTATCTGCTTGCACCTTTAGTTTAGATTGCATCAACTTGTTTTTAGCTTGTTCTAACTTTAACGTTCGCTCATTTGCTAGAGCTGCAATTCTTACATCTGTAGCTTTTACTTTTTGCTCATAGGATTTTACCGAAAACGCCTTGGCATCGCGTTGTTGCGCTGTACGCTCAACTAAATTAGGGTCAAAATAATCACTCTTAACCTCAGAGATTTGCATTATGGTATCGCCTTTTTTTACATGGTCACCTTCATTAACAAACCACTTCTCTATTCTACCAGGAATTTGAGATTGTATGGTTTGCGGTCTTTGATCTGGAGTAAGCGTAGTTACATTACCTCTACCTGTTATATTTTGAGTCCAAGGCAAAAACAAAATTATAACACCAATAATTGCAAAAGCCGCAAGGAACCTATTGAAATATTTATAGTAAGATTTATCAAAAACACGCTTTCCTGAATTATAATCAGATAAGTCAACGGTTTTATTTAATGGATTTTTTGAAATGTTCAACATAGCGTTTGTTTTAGATAATTTCACCATTATTTAAGTTAACAACATCTGTACAGTCTTCTCTCCAATCGTTATTGAAACTTGCTACAATAATTGCCCAAGGGTTTTCTGGTGCAGTTAAAGCTTTAATAATTCGTTTTGCTTCAGTGGCCTCAAAATGCTCTAAAGGCTCTTCAAGAACTAATACTTTTGGTTTTTTAAGTATCGCTCTTGCTAAAATTATCTTTTTAGCTACTGTAAACGACATCTGCTTTCCTTCTGGATAAATGATAGTTTCTAATCCTCTTTCGGTTTCTTTTAAATAGTCTTTAAGACCGACAATTTCGATAGCACTTTTAATTTCTTGATCTGTTATATCCTTATTTGTCAAGGTTAAATTATCTCTAATACTACCTTCAAATGGTGTTTCTTCTGCTAGTGACAAACCTAAACAAGACCTGTAATTATTAAGGTGGATATTTTGAAGTGACTCATCATTAACAAAAATTCGTCCTTGGGTTGGTTCTATAATTCCAGAAATAATCCTTAACAAACTTGACTTACCAGACCCACTAGGTCCTTGTATCAAAATTCTACTAGATGGATTTATTATCATGTTTATGTTATTAAGAATAGGTACTGCCCTATTTGGTACTTCGTAAGCAATCTTGTCTAATTCTATTTTTAAATTTTCAGCAGTATCAATCTTAATTCCATCCTGTGGTTCTAGTTTTTTATCTACCACCTGACCCATTTTTTCTAATGAAGTTAAAACATCATAAAAGGACTCTAATCCAAGAATTAATTTTTCTACAGAAGCAATAACCAAAAGAATGATAATTTCAGCAGCAACAAACTGACCAATATTCATTTCTTGAGTCAATACTAAAAGTCCACCTATCAGTAATAATCCTGCAGTAACAATCACCTTAAATCCAATCATTTGAATAAATTGAATTACTAAAATTCTAAAGTGACTTTCTCTAGCTTCTAAATAGCCGTCTACCAATTTATCGTTCTTCTCTAAAGCGAGTGATGTTCTTCCTGAAATCTTAAAACTTGTAATGGCTCTTGCAACTTCTTGTATCCAATGTGCAACCATATACTTTTTCTTAGACTCCTTTAAACTTGTCTCCATCCCTTTTTGAATGGTAAACTTAAACACCACATAGATTAAGATGATCAGCAAAATGCCAAATGCTATAAAAAACGGATGGTAAAAAGACAATAGAATTAATGCAAAAACAATTTGCAATACAGCTGCTGGCACATCGATTAATAGCTTTGCTAAACCCTTTTGTACAGTTAATACATCAAAAAAACGGTTTGCCAACTCTGGTGGATAGTAGTTGCGCAACTCATTCATTTTTATTTTTGGAAACCTGTAAGTAAACTCAAACGAAGCACGCATAAAAATACGCTGTTGTACAGTTTCTATAATTCGCATTTGCATAAGCTGAAGCACACCAACAAACACAACACCCAAGGTTACTAAAATAACCAGAACAATCCATGATGTGCTTACTTGTGCACCTTGAATTAAGTTAATAATAGCCTGAATTCCCAGCGGTAAAGTTAAACTGATAAGACCTGAAAAAACGGCATAGTAAATGACCTGAAGCAAATCTTTTTTCTCGAGTCTTAAAATCCCAACAAAACGTTGCCACGGAGTTAAAATAGGTTTATTTTGTTCCATCTGATGCTGTCTTTAATACTTTTTGGGTTAGGTTGAGAAAGAATTCTGTTGGAGTTACATCATTACCACAGTCTGTAATAGAGTGAAAATGCGCTTTTAAAAAGTGCTGATGCAAAGCTCCTTCTACTATAGTACTGGCGAGACTAGACGGAAACTCATAATCTGAATTTACGTTGCTTATCATCTCACTTAGACGTGTAACCACGCGCTTGTATACCACAAAATAGCCTTCCTTATTTTCGCTATCAACCTCTTTAGTTAAATACGATTTTGAATATTCGTTAATAATGATTCTGTTTAGTACTACCTCATTAATATGGGTAAAGGTTACATCTTCTTTTATGGTCCTGGTAACAACCTCAATACCTTTGTGGAGTTTTTCTGTGTCATTAGGCATATTGTGCGTTGCAAATACCATTTGGTATTCTATCCAAGCCCAA
The DNA here is from genome assembly GCF_056160445.1 of Winogradskyella sp. ABM4_392. Lineage (NCBI taxonomy): Bacteria > Pseudomonadati > Bacteroidota > Flavobacteriia > Flavobacteriales > Flavobacteriaceae > Winogradskyella > Winogradskyella sp. ABM4_392. The sequence goes on along the minus strand of NZ_JBSWXE010000005.1, from coordinate 70,153 downwards.
TACCATGATGTTAGGTATAGAAGTAATTTATGTTTACTTTCAAAATAACGGTATATGGAACTTTCGTTAGACCCAATTTTAGCTCCAAGTTTCTTAAATGTGAAACTATCAAAACCAATATCGTCTATTAGAAGAATACTATGTTCTACAATACGCTTGCCCAAATTAGATGACTCAGGATCTTTTATAAAGATCTTTTCTGGTACTGCTATTTTAAGATTTGACAGTAAATTTATCATACTTAAATTATTTGATTGCAAATATAATAGTATTACTATCATTTTTGCGCATTTAACAAATATTTAAGCTATTGATATTATTAATAGAAAGTATAAAGAAAATTTATATGATAGAGTTAAAGCTTAGAAATAGTGTCTTTTTCCTCTTTGAAGACTTCAATCTTAGGTAAGCCAGCAATAGCTTTGTCAATCCACTTTAAAGCTTCGGATTTGTTTTTTTTGTGCTTGTAGATTTGTGCCAAGCGGTAATAAGCCCATGCTTTTGGCACGCCGTCTTTTGCCGAATGGTTAGACAAATAGGCTTTAAGGCATTTTTCGCCTTTTTCTAATTGAATATTATAATCGGCACAAACTTTACCGATCTGATAATGCATTGCATTTCGTTGATGCTTATTATGTGCTTTTTCAATATTATCTATAGCCTTTTCTGGTTGGTCATTAGACTCGTAAAAATTAGTGAGTTTGTCGTAACAGGTTACTGATCCACCAACCTCAATAGCGAGTTTATAATATTTCTCTGCCAATTCAGGTTCGTCATCATACTCATAAACATAACCTTTTGCCAAATAACCATCGACCTTAGAAAGATTTTGAAGTTCATTTGCATACTTAAGTGCCTTAGAAGTACTTCCACCAACAATACCTGGAAGCGACACATATAATTCTACCAATGCCCAACGTGTGTCAATATGGTTAGGATCTAGTTCTGCTGCTTTTAAAAAAGCACGTTTTACATCACCAATAATTCCAAGTGCTTTTATCTTACTTATGCTAAGTGCTTTCATACCTAAAGCACCACCATACTTATAATGGTAATTAGCATTTTTAGGATAATTGTCCTTTAACTTTTCATATTGCTCTATAGCATCATCCCACTTTTTTTGGTAACCATAAGCATCACCCAATAGCTCAATAGCTTCAATATCACTTGGATTAGATTCAATAAAGGTGATAAGTTCTTGCTGTGCCTTTTTATAATTCTTTTCAGTCAAATATGTCTTTGCTTTCTCTTTAGAAGACTGAGAAAAACAAAAGGCAGACACGAAAAAAATCCACAGAAACTTATTCATAGGCTAAAGTCTATTTTTTACAAAAATACAATTTAATAACGAGCACATTCACTCACAAATTGTTTAACTTAACTCACCCAAATAAGAGTTTGACGTTTTATAGCTTTGTTTGGAATGCCTTTTGAAGGTATTTTGTAGAAAATTTAGATTACTCATGAAAAACTATATACCAATACTAATGCTTATTTGCTTTGCCTCTTTTTCACAAGCCCAAAATAACTTTGATAACCAATGGAAAAAAGTTACACAGTTAGAAAGTGAAGGCTTAACAAAAAGTGCGGCAGAACTTGTTGACACAATATACCAAAGTGCAAAATCTTCTAAAAACAAACAACAACAGATAAAAGCATTATTACATAAAAGCAAATACATGCTAATTCTTGAAGAAGACGCACAGCTTAATATAGTCAACCTTTTTAAATCTGAAATTGAAGACATAAAAGATATTCCTACAAAGCGACTTTTAGAAAATATGCTGGCAACGATGTATTGGCAGTACTTTCAGCAAAACAGATATAAGTTTTATAATAGATCTAAAACCGAAGATAAAGCTAGTAATGATTTCAGAACTTGGGATTTAGAAACATTATTTCACGAAATTCATGTGTATTACCAACGTTCTTTAGAGAATGGACTATTGCTCCAACAAGAGTCGTTAAAAAACTACAGTGTACTTTTGAATGAAGCCAAAAATTCTAAAACCTACAGACCTGCTTTGTTTGACTTGTTGAGCCATAATGCGCTTCAGTTTTATAAAACCAGTGAAAATAGCATTACTAAACCTGCATATCAATTTAAGATTGACGACCCATCATTTTTAGGTGATAGTGAGATCTTTATTAATTTAAAATTAAGCTCAAAAGATTCCACAAACCTAGAGCTAAATGCACTTAAGGTTTATCAGAATCTTTTAAAATTTCATCGTAATAATAAACAAAGTAAAGCCTTTGTAAATGTAGATATTGAGCGTCTAAATTTTGTTTTACAACATGCCACTTATGATAATAAAGAAGATGTATTAATTAAGACTTTAACTACTAACGCAGAAGCCTTAAAAAGCTCACCACTATCTGCACTCTACAATTACGAAATAGCAAGCCTTTATCAACAACAAGGTAATCGATACGATAATAGCAGCAACACCCTTAATAATAACGAAGCATATCGATGGAAACTTAAAGAGGCGTATGAAATAAGCAACTTAGCTTTTTCAAGATTTCCTGACAGTTATGGAGGAAAAAAATGCTTAGGTTTAATGGAACAAATTAAAACACCAAACCTTAGCCTCCAAACCGAACGGTTTGTACCCATAAATTCACCTTTTAGAATTTTAGTGTCTTATAAAAATCTCAGTGTAATTGATTTTAAGATTTATAAAATCAATCAGATTGAATTAGAAAAATACAATAACATATATGAAAATGAAGAAAAGCTAAAATTTCTAAACAAACTCAAAATTCATCAAAGATTTGTTTCAAATCTAAAGACAGAACTAGACTATCAAAACCATACAACTGAGATTTTATTGCCTAGCCTCTCTAATGGCTTATACTTAATCATGGCTGATTTGCACGATAAAACTTTTGCAACCTCACATATTCAAGTAACGGATTTAGCGCTTTTAGAGAGCATACAAAACGAGGCTATACATTATCAGCTTATTAACAGAAATAATGGTGAGCCAATTTCTGATGCTTCTATAAAAATCTCTTACACAAATAATAGAAATAAGTATTTTTCTAAAAATTTAAAAACAGATCGTTTTGGAAAATTCACTTTCAAAAAGGATGGCAATTATTACAGAAATGTAGAAATTAAAGCAGATTACAAAGACGATATAGCTTTTTTTGGCAACTATTATATTTCTAGAGCATATGTACCTCGTAAGAACAATGACACCCAACACAACGTCTTTTTATTTACAGACCGCAGCATCTACAGACCTGGACAAACAGCTTATTTTAAAGGCATTGTTACAGCTACCAAAGATGACAAAACCGAAGTGTATGCTAACGAAAAAGCGACTGTAAAATTAAAAAATGTTAATGGTGAAGTTGTAAGCGAACTAGAACTTGAGACTAACGAATTTGGTTCTGTTGCAGGCGAATTTATTTTACCTAACGAAGGTCTTACAGGAAGCTTTACAATTGAAATGGTTTGTGGTAGAAAAGGCTACACATACTTCTCTGTTGAAGAATACAAACGTCCAAAGTTTAAACCAGAATTTCAGCCAATTACTGAAACGTTTAAAGTTAATGACAGTATTACCGTAAAAGGAAAAGCGGTTGCTTTTGCAGGTAGTAATATTACAGATGCCAAGGTCGTGTATCGTGTAAAACGTCAGGTACAATATCCTACTTGGTGGTATTTGAGACGACCAGGTTATTACAGTTCTGAAGCACAAGAAATCACTTTTGGAGAAGGTACAACAAACGACAAAGGCGAATTTGAAATCACATTTAAAGCCTTACCAGACGAAAGCGTTTCTAAAGACAATCTTCCTGTTTTTAATTATGAAGTCACTGCTGATATTACAGATGTCAATGGAGAAACACGCTCTACATCAACGGTTGTTAATGTTGGCTATCATGCTATGACTTTGGAGATTTCTACTCCAGAGCAGGTAGATAAATCAAAAAAAGAGGTTGAATTAACCCTAAACTCTCAAAACCTCAACGGTGAGTTTGTACCTGCAAAAGGGACCTTAAAGGTCTTTAAACTAAAGTCACCTGATGCTATTCTGAGAGCCAGACCATGGGATGCTCCAGATTTTCAGGTAATTTCAAAGAAAGAATTTAAACGTTTATTTCCTCACGATCCATACAACGATGAGCATTTATCGACCAATTGGGATAAAGGAGAGGAAGTTTTCTCAACAGATTTCGATACTGAAAAAGAAAAAACCATCGCATTAAAGAAACTAAAAAAATGGAACTCTGGTCAGTACATTGTTATTGCAGAAAGCAAGGATAAATTTGGAGAAGACGTAAAAGCGGAAGCGTACACAAATCTATTTAGCGAAAAAGATAAAACCGTTGCAGACAATCAACTTTTTGAAGCGTCTTTAGACAAAGACAGCTACAAAGCTGGTGATGTTGCAAAACTCACCATTGGTTCAGCAGCAAAAGACATCACAGTAACTGTAGAGGTTGAAAAAGACAACAGCATCATCGTTACTCAATTGGTAAAATTGAACAACTCTAAACAAACCATTAACATTCCTGTATTAGATGGTGACTTAGGTGGTTTTGAAGTTCACACTAGTTTTGCCGCTTACAATAGTTATGTTTACCAAAGCTTTAGCGTGAATGTTCCTTATCCTAAAACAGATTTAGAGATTGAAACCACAACCTTTAGAGATAAGTTACAGCCAGGACAAGATGAAACTTGGAGTTTTAAAATCAAAGGTCCAAAGGGAGATAAAGTCTCTGCTGAGCTTTTAGCAAGCATGTACGATGCGTCTTTAGATGAATTTAGAGGACACAACTGGTACTTTAGTCCCATACATCATCCTCGATATTATAGTCGAATAAACAAAAATGGCAGACAAAGTTTTGGCACAACTAATTTTAGGTTATTTAACCGTTTTAGTTATCCAAACGCTTATCAGTATAGACATTATGATGAATTAAATTGGTATGGATTTAGTTTTGATGGCTCACATTATTATGCCCGAAAAATGTTTTTAAGAAGCAGGTATGCCAACATTCCTTCGTACTTTACTTCAAAAAAACAATCTGATATTAAAGATGGTTTTATTAAGGGTAATGTAATTACTGCTGAAGATGAAGAATCGCTTCCAGGTGCAACTATTGTTATAAAAGGAAGTAAGAGAGGAACACAAACTGATTTTGATGGCAATTTTAAACTTGAAGCTAAAAAGGGTGAGACTATTGTCATAAGTTATGTTGGAATGAAACCTTTGGAATTAATTATCACCGATGATAATTTCTACAATATTGGATTAGTAACTGATGACGCTCATTTAGACGAAGTCGTAGTTATGGGTTACAGTAAGACTACTAAAGAATCGTTTACTGGTACTGCTGCTATTGCAGATAATGATGGCGGATATGATTACATAAACGCAAATGCTAGAGTCAGTGATAGTGTATATTTTGAAGCAGACGGAAAATTTACTACTTCTGAGCTATTAGAAGACTCAGAATATTATATTAAAATGGAAAGAGCTAAATTGGTTTCAAACAAGGATGTCCAAATCCGAAAAAACCTTAACGAAACCGCTTTTTTCATCCCACAATTACAAACTGATGAAGACGGTAATGTAAGTTTTAACTTTAAAGCACCTGAAGCCTTAACCAAATGGAAATTGCAATTATTGGCACATACCAAAACTTTGGAAAGTTCGGTAAAACAACTAGAAACTGTGACTCAAAAAGAGTTGATGGTCATTCCAAATGCACCTCGCTTTTTACGAGAAGGTGACCAAATTACCATTAGTACAAAAATCGCTAATCTTACTGAGAAGGAATTATCTGGAGTTGCACAACTCATATTAACTAATCCAATTACAGGAGAAGATATTTCAAATGAGATTGTCAGGTTGAGCGCAGTCGAAACCTCTTCCATTGAGCAAAACTTCAACGTAGAAAGAGAAGGCAACACTCAGGTTTCTTGGAAATTAAGAATCCCTGAAGGCTTACAAGCTGTTCAATATAAAATTGTCGCAAAAGCTGGTGATTTTAGCGATGGTGAACAAAACGCACTACCAGTCTTATCCAACAGAATGTTAGTCACTGAAACTTTACCAATGTGGATACGTTCAAACGAAACGAAGACGTTTACTTTGGATAAACTAAAGGACAACACCTCAACAACGTTGACCAATCATAAGTTGACTTTAGAGATGACGTCTAATCCTGCATGGTATGCCGTACAGGCTTTACCATATTTAATGGAATATCCATACGATTGTAACGAGCAGACGTTTTCAAGATATTATGCTAATGCTTTAGCACAGCATATCGTGACCTCTAATCCAAAGATTGAAGCTGTGTTTAATAGCTGGAAATCTTCAGATGCATTACTTTCTAACCTTGAAAAAAATCAAGAGTTGAAATCACTTTTAATTCAAGAAACACCTTGGTTACGTGATGCGCAATCTGAAACTGAGCAGAAAAAGCGTATTGGCTTGTTATTCGACTTAAATAAAATGAATAACGAACTGAGTTCAGCTTTAAACAAATTAAAGCAAAACCAATTACCATCTGGTGCTTGGCCTTGGTTTAATGGTGGCTATGCAAATCGTTTTATCACGCAACACATTATTTCTGGGTTTGGGCATTTAAAGCAACTCAATGTCACATCGAGCGCAGTCGAGATGCAAATGATTCAAAACGCCATTCAGTACCTAGACACTGAATTCGTAAAAGAGTATAAAGACATCAGAAAATACAATAAGGATGCAGATTTAAGTAAAGACCATTTGTCTTACACACAACTTCATTATATGTATGTACGTAGTTTTTATCCTGAAGTAAAAGCTTCAAAAGAAGTGGAAAGCATAATGGACTACTATAAATCTCAGATGCAGAAGTATTGGTTAAAACGTTCATTATATGCCAAAGGTTTAATGGCCTTAACGCTTCATAGAATGAACGATGATACCACAGCAGGAAAGATTTTAAAATCACTAAAAGAAAACAGCATTACCTCAGACGAATTAGGTATGTACTGGAAAGCCAACACGAGTTCTTGGTACTGGCACCAAGCACCAATTGAAACACAGTCTCTTTTAGTTGAAGCATTTTCTGAAGTTGGTGTTGGTAGTTATGATGTCACGCTGAGCGCAGTCGAAGCGCAAAAAGAAACCACCACAATCGTTGACAACCTAAAAATCTGGTTACTCAAAAACAAACAAACCAACAAATGGGAAACTACAAAAGCAACCACAGAAGCTGTATATGCTTTATTGCTTCAAGGCAGTTCTTGGTTAGAGGTTAATGAAATGGTTGATGTAAAAGTTGGTAACGAAACTATAAACCCTTCAACATTAGATAATGTAAAAGTTGAAGCAGGAACAGGTTACTATAAAACATCGTGGACAGGTGAAGAAATTACAGCAGAACAAGCCAATGTTACTATTTCTAAAAAAGGAGATGGCATTGCTTGGGGAGCACTTTACTGGCAATATTTTGAAGATTTAGATAAAATCACTTCAGCAGAAACACCTTTAAAATTGAGTAAAAAACTCTTCTTAAAATCAAACACTGATAATGGTGAAGAAATTTCAGAAATCACAAAAGACACTAAATTGAATGTTGGTGATCTAGTTCGCGTTCGTATTGAATTACGTTCAGACAGAGATATGGAATTTGTGCATTTAAAAGATATGCGTGCTGCAGGTTTTGAACCTATCAACGTATTATCGCAATACAAATGGCAAGATGGTTTAGGCTATTACGAAAGCACAAAAGATGCAGCAACTAACTTTTTTATGGATTATTTACCAAAAGGCGTTTACGTGTTTGAATATGATTTACGCGTCAACAATGCTGGAGATATGAGTAATGGCATTAGTACAATTCAGTCGATGTATGCACCTGAGTTTAGTAGTCATAGTGAAGGAATTCGCGTTACTGTTGAATAGTTTTTCTTCTCGCTAAGGCGCTAAAGGCGCAAAGGAAAAAAACTAAAACTGTCTGGAAATTTCTGTTTTGTCAATCTGAACTTGATTCAGATTCTAAAACAATATGAAATCTATCTAATGAGATTCTGAAATAAATTCAGAATGACAGATTAACAAAGATAAAACGTCATTGCGAGGACGAAGGACGAAGCAATCTTTTTATTTGAATAGATTGCCACGCTTCGCTCGCAATGACATTAACATTTACTTACTACTCGGAGGCGTCGTTGGTCTTACTTCAATTTTACTTGGTAAGGTTCTTGGATTCATTTTTAATAAATCTACAACCAGTTCGCCTATATCTTCAATTTGAATTTTCCAAGCACCTGCCTCACTTGGTTCGTTACCATTAAAATGTGTAGACACCGAACCTGGCATTATCGTACTGACTTTGATACCGTATTTTCGCAAGTCTAACATTACTGCTTGTGTAAATCCTGTAACACCAAACTTACTAGCGTTATAAGCAGAGCCTCCTGCGAAGAAATTGGTTCCTGCCAAGCTTGAAATTGTGATGTAATAGCCTTTGCTTTCTTTTAAAGCATCAACACTTGCTTTTATAGAATTGAAAACACCTGTTAAGTTAGTATCTATAACTGCGTTCCACTGGTCTACGGTTAATTCTTCAATACTTCCGAAGTGTCCTAATCCTGCATTTGCAACTACTAAATCTAACTGACCAAAAGCGTCAAGCGTTGCTTTTACTGCTTTTTCCTGACTTTCTAGTTGTCTTACGTCGGCTTCAAGTCCGATTACTGCATTTTCTGAATTGGTTTTAGATGCTAGTTCTTTCGCCACTGCTTCTGTCGATTCTTGATTTCTTCCTGTTATGGCAACTTTAAACCCTTGGTTAAGTAATGCTTCTGCAATACCATAACCAATACCTTTAGTTCCACCTGTAATCAGTGCTACTTTACCTTCTAATATGCTCATCGTTTTTGTTTTTTTTGAATTCAACCAAAATTACAAAACCGAATGACCACGATGAAGTTTATAATGTTAGGAAAATGATAAAGTTCAAAACTTACCATAGATTCCGAATCAAGTTCAGAATAACAAAACTATTTTTTAGGAGGATACTTCGCAAAAACTTTTTCAACCAAAGCATCAAAATAGGCTTGACGTTTTTCTGGTGAAACATTTTCACGATAACTACTTTCACTAACAGCTTGCCAGAATAAGCGTTCGTTTTGTTTTTTATCTACAAAGTCAATCGTGATTTGTCGTGTACTTTGATTGCCTCCAATAGGAATTCCTACAGAGACACCACCAAAACCGCCTCCGCCTCCACCACCTGCACCAACACCAACGGTAGAGTTATTTCTGTTCATTACATCTTCACTTTGTATATCGATATAAAAATCAGGATTTTCTGAACGCGACATACCCATTGTTGCCAATTTTGCATCTATAGCGCGCATGATACGTTTGGTATCTAACTGACTTAAACCTGTTTGCATATCACTGAAATAGTCATACGTTTTGTACTGTGTAAAGTCTGTAGATGTCTCGTAATCGTAATTGACCACTGTGCCACATGACGATATTAAAAGGAACAGGAATAAGTATTTTAAATTTTTCATTTTTATTTTAAAGATACTTAAAAATAGATTCCGTATCAAGTACGGAATGACAGAAAGAAAACTTTAACTATTCTTCCTCAGCATCTGGCTCAACAACTTTAGTGAGTGAAGAAGAGATAATTCCGGTTGGAATAGCCACAATACCTAAACCTATTAAAAGTATAAAAAAGGTAAAAATTCTGCCACCAACTGTTATAGGATACACATCACCATAACCCACTGTTGTCAAAGTAACGATAGACCACCAAAGGCTATCAAAAATTGAAGAAAAATGCTCTGGTTGGGCTTCGTTTTCAAAATAGTAAATACCAATAGCCGCAAAATAAATAAGCACCAAAGTAACTCCCATGAAGAGAATTATTTGCTCTTTTGCCAATAGCATGGCTTTAGCAAAATGCCGCATCGCTCTATTGTACCTTACCAATTTTAACAGTCTAAATAATCTAAACATTCTCAACACTCTGAGAGATCTAAGATCTAAACCAAAAGACAAGTAAAAAGGCAGAATGGCGAATAAATCAATGAGCCCAAAGAAGCTAAAAATGAATTTTAACTTTCGGTCAGACACAAAAATTCTTGCTAAATACTCTAACGTAAAGACGACCACACAAAATACTTCAATAGAATTGAGAATTGCTTTGGTTTGCGGTTTTAAGTTTGGAAGTGTTTCTACTGAGAATGTAATGACAGACAACACAATTAAAAACTGAATAAACAACGCAAAACTCTTACTGAGCCTATTGTCGTTGTGTTCTACAATGTTTTTAATGGTATCTTTCATCTTCTCGTAACTAAATAATTTAGATAAAAATAGCATTATTTGTCACACTGAACTCGTTTCAGTGTCTAAATAATTAGTCTAAAAAATGAGATTCTGAAACAACACTTCGACTGCGCTCAGTGTGACGGTTCAGAATGACAAGAGATCGATTTTAGAGATATTAATTGTTTAACATTCCCCAAAGTTTGTCTTTCAATTCTGTAAGTCCTTGCTGCGCTACAGATGAAATAAACATGTACTTGCATTCCAAATCCTTATCTAAAATGGTAGACATTTCAGATTTTAATTCGTTATCGAGCATATCAGATTTTGAAATACAAACAAAACGCTCTTTATCTAACATTTCTGGATTGTAGCGTCTTAACTCATCTACTAAAATTTCGTATTGCTCAACAATATCTTTTGCATCTGCAGGAATTAAAAACAGTAAGATTGAATTACGCTCTATATGTCTTAGAAAGTAATAGCCAAGTCCTTTTCCTTCGGCTGCTCCTTCAATAATACCAGGAATATCTGCCATTACAAACGACTGAAAATCGCGATATTTCACAATACCTAAATTAGGCTTGAGCGTTGTAAACTCGTAATCTGCAATTTTTGGTTTTGCAGACGTTAACACCGACAGCAACGTTGACTTCCCTGCATTTGGAAAACCAACCAAACCAACATCTGCTAGTACTTTTAACTCTAAAGTAATATCTCTTTCTTCGAGAGGAATACCTGGTTGTGCATAACGAGGAGTCTGGTTTGTAGAACTCTTAAAATGCCAGTTACCGCGACCACCTTTACCACCTTCTGCAACGATTTTTTCTTCGCCAGCTTCTGTGATCTCAAAAAGGATGTTATTGGTTTCTGTATCTCTTATCACAGTTCCAAGCGGCACTTCGATTATAGCGTCTTCGCCATCGGCTCCTGTACTTCTACCAGAACTACCATGCTCACCATGACCTGCTCTAATGTGTCGCTTAAACTTAAGGTGCAATAGCGTCCATAGGTTTTCATTACCTCTAATAATCACGTGACCTCCACGACCACCATCACCACCATCAGGTCCACCTTTGGCTATATATTTTTCACGATGTAAATGTGCAGAGCCTTTACCTCCGTTTCCGGAAGCTACGTGCATTTTTACGTAGTCTACAAAATTTCCTTCTGTCATCTAAAGTTGAATGGTTTATTTGTTTAAGCGTTTAATTGAGATTTTCTCAACGAATTAATCTTGTTAGAAATTTTCAAAATATTACTTCTAAGATTATCATATTGAACTTCATCTATAAAGGCTAAACGTTTACAAATTTCAGTCTGACATAGAAGTTCCATTGTAGAACTAAATGCCATAGTAGAAAAATGTGCTTTATCTTTCTTTGTTATTCTTGATGTTCCTTCTGCTAAATTTGAAGAGATAGACACTGCTGATCTTTTCATTTGGCTAATTAATCCAAACTTCTCTTCTTCAGGAAATGAACTAACTGTTTTGTAAATCAATTCAACCAAATCAATTGAGTCTTGCCAAACAGTTAATTTCTCAAATGAATGTTGATACATGTTGAACTCGTTTCGATTAAACCAATAAACAGTTAAACGAATAAACTTCTATAACTTATCAATCACAGCACTTAAACGCTCTGTGATATCTTCAATACTACCTACTCCATCAACACCATAATATTTGTCTTGCGCAGAATAGTAATCCTTTAGTATTGCTGTTTTATCGTAGTATTCCTTAATACGGTTTCTGATGATGCTTTCATCGGCATCGTCCGCTCTTCCACTAGTTTCACCACGCTTTAATAAACGTTCTACCAATACCTCATCATCAACTTCTAAGGCTACCATTGCATTAATTTGAGAATCTTTACTATCCATTAAATCATCTAAGGCCTTGGCCTGTGCATTTGTTCTTGGAAAACCATCAAAAATAAAACCGTTAGCATCGGCATTTTTTTCAACCTCTTTGTTTAACATATCAATTGTTACTTGATCTGGTACCAGCTCACCTTTGTCCATGTAAGACTTGGCTAACATACCTAAGGCAGTTTCGTTTTTAATGTTGTATCTAAAAACATCTCCTGTAGAGATATGCACTAGATCATATTTTTCTTTTAAGAAGTTTGCTTGTGTTCCTTTTCCTGCACCTGGAGGGCCAAATAGCACGATGTTTGTCATGTGTTGTGTTGTTTTTAATTGGTATACATCTGGCAAATCTCTTCCCAAACCATCGTAGTCTAATCCATAACCTACAATGAATTTATTCGGAATTTCTTTACCTACATAATGAAGTTTAAAGTCTTTGTCATAAGCTTCAGGCTTGTAAAACAATGTCGCAATAAGAAGCTGCTTAACGTTTTCGTTCTTAAAAATGCGATGCACCTCTTCGAGCGTGTTGCCTGAGTCTATAATATCTTCTAAAATAACAACCGTTCTGCCTGTTAAATCTTGCGTTAACCCAATAAGTCTCTGAATGTCTTCGGTAGATTTAACACCTTCGTAAGACGCTAATTTTATAAACGTAACTTCACAAGGGTTTGGATATTTTTTCACGAAGTCACTCACAAACATAAACGACCCATTCATAATCCCAACAAACACCGGAATTTCGTCACCTATATCTGCAGCAATTTCGTTCACCATACGTTGAACTACAACATCAATTTCATCTGAATTTACAAAAGGTTTGAAATATAAATCGTGAAGCTTGACAACCATGGTATTATTTTAGAAATGCAAAGATAATGAATTGATTGCCGATTGCCGATTTTTTGAATTACGAATTTAACAGTATCTGCTATAATTAGCTTATTTTTGCATTGAATTAATGTTGAATCTTAAAAATTTCCCATGTATTCGGGAAGTAAACATGAACTACTTTTCTTCAAACTTTAAACTCGGCATTCTTGGTGGTGGACAATTAGGCAAAATGATTTTGTATCATACGCGCAAATACGACATACAAACTTGCGTTTTAGATCCTAGCAAAGACGCACCTGCAAGACTGGCTTGTGATGAATTTTCGGTTGGCGATTTATTAGATTATGAAACGGTTGTTAACTTCGGAAAACAAGTTGATATCCTTACTATTGAAATAGAAAACGTAAACGTTGAAGCTCTGGAAACGCTTGAAAAGCAAGGCGTAAAAGTTTACCCTTCTGCAAAGACGTTACGTACCATTCAAAATAAAGCAAATCAAAAATTATTTTATCGCGACCACGACATCCCAACGGCTGATTTTTCGAGATTTGCACATACATCCGAAATTGAAGATGCTGTAGATAATGGTGGATTAGATTATCCTTTCGTTTGGAAAAGTGCACGGTTTGGATATGATGGGCAAGGTGTAAAAGTTGTAAGACGCTACACGGATTTAATAGATTTACCAAATGTTGAATGTATAGCAGAGGATTTAATTCCGTTTAAAAATGAATTGGCGGTCATTGTTGCTAGAAACAGTAAAGGTCATTTAAAAACATATCCAGTGGTTGAGATGGAGTTTCATCCTGAAGCCAATCAAGTTGAGTATGTAATTTGTCCGGCAAGAATTCCGGATAACATTGCAAAAAAGGCCGAACTCGTGGCCTTAAAAGCTGCAGCAGCTTTTGAGCATGTTGGACTTTTGGCTGTAGAAATGTTTCAAACTGAAAATGATGATATTATTGTAAACGAAGTTGCACCAAGACCTCATAACTCTGGTCATTACAGCATAGAAGCGAGTTATACAGACCAGTTTGAGCAGCATTTAAGATGTATTTTAGGACTTCCGCTAGGTAATACAGACAGTAAAGTAGCAGGTGTTATGGTGAATTTGGTTGGTGCTGAGGACCACACAGGAAATGTACTTTACAAAAACATTGAAGACATTATGGCAATGGATGGCGTAACACCACACATTTACGGTAAAAAACAAACACGTCCTTTCCGTAAAATGGGTCATGTTACCATTGTAAATAAAGACATCAACAAAGCAAGAGAAATTGCCGAAAACGTAAAACGAACTATAGAAGTAATAAGCGAATAACCATGAGCAAAGTAGGAGTAATAATGGGAAGTAAAAGCGATTTGCCAGTAATGCAAGACGCTATAGATATATTAAAAGGATTTGATATCGAAGTAGAAGTTGATATCGTATCTGCACATCGCACACCAGAGAAATTATTCGATTATAGTAAAAATGCACATACTAGAGGTATTAAAGTAATTGTTGCAGGTGCTGGAGGTGCAGCGCATTTACCAGGTATGGTAGCTTCATTATCACCTTTGCCTGTTATAGGAGTTCCTGTAAAAAGCAGTAATTCTATAGACGGTTGGGATTCTGTCTTATCTATATTACAAATGCCAGGTGGTGTTCCTGTAGCTACGGTAGCACTAAATGGAGCTAAAAATGCAGGCATCTTAGCGGCTCAAATTTTAGGCAGTTCTGACCAGTGTATTCTAGACAAGGTAATCGTTTACAAAGAAGGCTTAAAGGCTAAGGTTATTGAGTCTGCAAAAGACCTATAAAAAAGCCTCAACTTCCGTCAAGGCTTTTTTTGCTATTAACCAATCCTTAAGAACAAAAAAGTTCTTGTTCGTCAAAGATGGCGCAAAGGTAATTAAACTTATTCAACTGATAAACACCAACATCATAAAATAGCGTTAAAATTCACATTATCAACAATATACGTAAGAAAAATTAGACGATTAGACAATGACTATTCTAAATAAAACTTTTGATACTCAGCATAATACCGCTCCATTCTCAAAAATAAAAAATGAAGATTTTCTTCCAGCGTTTAAAACAGCTATTGAGAACGCTAAAAATGAGATTGATGCAATTGTAAATAATACTGAATCACCAACTTTTGAAAACACTATTGAGGCTCTAGATTATTCGGGAGAACAATTAGATAGAATCTCTAGTATTTTCTTCAATTTAAATTCTGCTGAAACTAATGATGAAATTCAAAAAATTGCTCAAGAAGTTTCGCCTTTATTATCTGAATTTAGTAACGATATTACATTGAATGAAGATTTGTTCAAACGTGTAAAGGCTGTTTACGATTCTAAAAATGGCTTAGAATTAACAACAGAACAAGAAACGCTTCTGGATAAAAAATATAAAAGTTTCTCGAGAAATGGTGCTAATTTATCTGAAGACAAAAAAGAAAAATTACGTGCTATTGACAAAGAATTAAGTCAGCTAAAACTAAAATTTGGTGAGCACATTTTAGCAGAAACCAATAAATTTGAAATGCTTCTTACTGACGAATCTGATCTTTCTGGTTTACCAGAAGGAGCAAAAGAAGCAGCAAAACAATTAGCTGAAAGCAAAGGTAAAGATGGCTGGCTAATCACTTTAGATTATCCTAGTTACATCCCTTTTATGACTTATGCTGATAATCGCGAACTACGCGAAAAATTATCCAAAACTTTTGGCAGCAAAGGATTTCATAATGACGACTTAGACAACCAGGATATTGTTTTAAAGATTGCTAATCTTCGTTTTGAGCGCGCTAAACTTTTAGGCTATAAAACCCATGCTCATTTTGTTTTAGAAGAGCGCATGGCAGAAACACCTGAGAAAGTCAATGCTTTTTTAAATGAGTTATTGGATAAAGCAAAACCAGCGGCACAAGAAGAGTTTGAAAAACTTGAGGGTTTTGCCAAAGAATTAGACGGTATCGATCAGTTACAAAAATGGGATTCGGCTTACTATTCTGAAAAATTGAAACAAAAATTATTCGATTTGGATGACGAAAAATTAAAGCCTTATTTCAAATTAGAAAATGTGATTAATGGTGCATTTACTGTTGCCAATAAATTATTCGGACTTCAGTTTGAAGAAATTAATACTATCGATAAATATCATGAAGATGTTTTAACTTATAAAGTTACAGACAGTGAAGGCGAATTGGTTTCTATATTTTATGCCGACTTTTTCCCAAGATCCGGAAAGCGTAATGGTGCATGGATGACCTCTTACAAGCCACAAATGATAAAAAATGGTGTTAACGAGAGACCTCACGTATCTATCGTTTGTAATTTCACCAAGCCAACAAAGAGCAAGCCTTCTTTATTAACCTTTAATGAAGTTACGACTTTGTTTCACGAATTTGGGCATGCGCTTCATGGCATGTTAGCCAACACCACCTACCCTAGCCTTTCTGGCACAAGCGTGTATTGGGACTTTGTAGAATTACCAAGCCAGGTTTTAGAAAATTGGTGTTACGAAGAAGAATCTCTAAAACTCTTTGCTACGCATTACGAAACCGGAGAAGTAATTCCGATGGATCTTGTTGAAAAGATAAAGGCATCATCAACCTTCCATGAAGGTATGCAAACCTTACGTCAGCTAAGTTTTGGTATACTAGACATGAGCTGGCATAGTATAGACCCAACAGCAATTACAAATGTAAAAGCGCATGAAGTTGAAGCTTTTGGTGCGACAAAACTTTATCCTGATGTTGAAGAGAACTGTATGAGTACTGCTTTTGCACACATCTTTCAAGGAGGCTACTCTTCTGGTTACTACAGCTACAAATGGGCAGAAGTTTTAGATGCAGATGCGTTTGAATATTTTAAACAAGAAGGCATTTTTAATAAAACGGTTGCCGATAAATTTAAAGCATTTGTATTGTCCCAAGGTGGTACTGAAAACCCAATGACATTATACAAAAAGTTTAGAGGGCAAGAACCTCAACCTGAAGCGTTGTTACGACGTGCTGGTTTGATAAAATAAGTACAAACTTAATTCGTTTTAGTACTGCATGAAGTTTCTAAAACTTATAGGACACATCTTATTTATAGCACTCTTAACCATACTAACCCAAGTCGGAGGATTACTATGGTTAATGAGTGTTTTTATTGCCGTAAAACTTCAAAAAAAGAAACGGTATATTTTTCCCATTGTATACCTTGTTTGCAATCTCATTATTGTTCCAATTGTAGCTCCTTATTTTGGAAGAACAAAACTCCCTGTAATAAAAAGTGCACTTAAGCCTCAAAACCATATCTATCCGTTATTGTTTAGAAATTATGTAGACAATGAACTTTATGATGTCTTACAACAATCAAACATAGATTTAGCTCACTTAGGCATTAAAACAATCTACTTAGATGCTAATTTCCCTTTTATAAATGGGTTTCCACTATTTCCTCATCTTAGTCATAATGATGGGAAGAAAATAGATATCGCATTTATGTATTTAGAAAACAACAACAAAACAGACGAAAAACCTTCTTTTATGGGTTATGGAGCTTTTGTAGATGACGTAAATCCTACGTCCAATCAGTGTAAAAAACAAGGCTATTGGCAATACGACTTAACAAAATACTTATCTCCTGACAAAAGTGATGCATTCCAATTAGATAAAGAAAACACTAAAACGCTTATTCAAGGGTTGCTTTACAGAAATAAAAACTCAAAAATTTTCATAGAACCTTATCTAAAAAAAGAATTAGGACTAAGCAAATATGACAATATCAGATTTCATGGATGCCAAGCCGTAAGGCATGACGACCATATACATTTTGAAATAAAATAACTAAGCTAATATTTCAGCATTTTGACGGTTCGGCTATAACTACCAGAACTAATTTTTACAAGATAAACACCTGTATTTCTTAACTGGAGATCGTGAGTGGTTTGAGAAGTAATGTTTAAAGTTTTATCAATTACTTTTTTACCAAGCACATCATAAACTGCGATCTCATATTGTGCAGCACTGTTAAAGGTAATTGTTCCATTTCCAACGCTTACGTCATTAGTCTTATTAAACGACTCAATTGATAAAAGCGCCGAACCAAAACCATAATCGCTACCTCTTAAATCTGCTGATTGACGTGACTGATCAGAGTTGGTGATTAAAAAATACCAATCAAAAACTTCAGTACCAGAAGGAATTGTAGCTGTGTTTAACATTGGTTCTTCTAGATAATTCCTCGTTGCAGGATTAAAAGTCGCCACATAATATCCTAAACCAGAATCATAAGTTAAAGGAATCAATGTTGCAACATTTGTAAAATCATCATGATAATCCCAAGTTAATGGATCTGCATCGGTTTGTAAACCTGTATATAAGTACAAATTAGGATCACTTAAAGGGTCAAAAACAGAATAGTCTCCTAATTCACCATATTTAAAGGTAATGGTGCCAGAATTTATATCACATGGATTTGGAACAAGCTCTATTTGGGCTTGGCTTATTCCGAACATAAGTAACGTTAGATATAGTAGTTTTGTTTTCATATTTAAGGCTATTTTAATCTAAGATAATAAATTCTTAATAAAATAAACTTTCAATAATTATTGAAAGTTTAAAATTTATTATATCTTTGTGGTGTGGAATATTTAGAAGCAAAAGAAAAGTTTATTAGTACTTGGGGAAGTTTAGGTACACTTTGGGGCATCAATAAAGCGATGGCTCAGATACAAGCTTTGCTTTTTATTTCTACAAAACCATTATCTATGGAAGAGATTATGGAAGAACTCAAAATCTCTCGTGGCAACACCAGTATGAACCTGAGACAACTTATAGATTGGGGAATTGTAACCAAGGTCTTAGTGAGTGGTGAACGTAAAGAGTTTTTTACAACAGAAAAGGATGTACAAGAACTCGCTCGTATTGTTGCCAAAGAACGTAGCCGTAGAGAAATAAAACCTGTAATCAAAGTTTTAGAAGACGTATCCTCTATTAAAGATGATGGCACAGAAAAAACAAAGGAATTGATTAAACAAACCAAAGCTTTAAAAGAACTTACAGACGATTTGGATACATTAATGAACAAATTAGTAAACCAAAAACAAAACTGGCTAACAAAGTCTGTTTTAAAGCTAATGAAGTAGATTATATTTTTTTAAATCTAACTTTCAATATTTTTTGAAAGTTTTAAAATAATGAAATTATGAAAAGATTATACAACGTTAACAAATGGTTAGTCATAATTACAATTCTCCTCTACTTAACACTTTATCTAGGAATGCTCTTTCAGATGGTTTTAGGTGTGAGTCAGGTGCTCATGAGTTTATACATGCTTTATAATTACAATAAACTTGAAAAGCAGATAAAATTTCTTTTCAACATTTATTTAGTATCAGTCGTAACTATACTTTCAGTTATTGCCTTTGGAAAAATTATAAGCACAGGCTTCATAACCATACATCTAATAATTCCGATGCTTATTGCTTTTTTCCATTTATATATCACATATAAAATCAAAGAATCATGAACAAAAATCTAAAGACACCTTTTGGAAAAATTGATTTTTCATGGAGAAAAACGTTTTGGTTATACACAATGATATTTCCAATCTTATTTATTGATTTCTCATCAATTCAATGGCAAGATTTAGCTTTAAACATTTTACTCTTGTTCTTAACTGTGGGTATAGGTCACTCTGTTGGTTTACATAGAGGCATCATTCATAAATCCTACAAAACAAGTAAAACATTTAGAAAAATCAGCCTCTATCTTTTTGTATTAACAGGATTGGGAAGCCCATTGAATTGGTTAAAACAACATTACTTAAGAGACTATTGGCAAAACAGAAATGATTGCCCTAGATATTTTCAATATAAACATTCTTTGTTCACAGATTATTACTGGAATCTTCATCTAACTTTTATTCCAACAGATTTAGTGCGTTATCAAATTCCAGAAGATGATATAAACGATACAACTATACTTTGGCTGCATAAAACATGGCAATTACATTATATCATCTTTATGCTCCTCCTGTATTTTCTTGTTGGTTTTAACAGCATGCTTATTGCAACATGTTTACGTACATCTATAATAATTCTTGGCCACTGGTATATTGGCTATGCCTCACATAAATACGGTTACTCTAGACATAAAATAAATGGTGCTGACGAGAGTGGTTACAACGACATATTCCTTGGTCTAATATCTTTTGGAGAAGGTTTTCACAACAACCATCACTCTTATCCTACTTCAGCTAAATTTTCTTCAAAATGGTATGAAATCGATTTTGGATGGATGATAGCGTGGCTATTAAAAAAGCTAAAAATAATTACATCTGTAAAAACACAAAAAGGGAATTTAAAATCTACTGCAATAGCTTACAATTCTACAAATTGGAAATTACCAAAACTATAACACCATGAAAACACAATCCATACCTTACAGCAATTTCGCAGAACAAAACCGAATAGAAATGGTAGACTTTTATAACGAAGCTACCGAAGACTATGAGTTTTGGAGTAACGACTACAACATGCATTTTGGCTATTTTGTTCCGTTTAAAACAAATCCTTTCAAACGTGATTCTATGCTGAATGAAATGAATAAGCAAGTCACAAAAAGACTAAACATAAGCAAAAATAAAAACAGACTTATAGATCTAGGTTGTGGTATGGGAGCTACTATGCGATATGCATTAAAAAATTACAAAAACGTAATAGCTTACGGTGTAACATTATCTGATTTTCAGGTTAAAAAAGGAAATGAATTATTAAAAGGCAAGAACGGTATCATCCTCAAAGAAAATTATAATAACACATCATTTCAATCTAATTCATTTGATTCTGCTGTTGCAATAGAAAGCTTCTGTCATTCTGGTCATAATTATAATTCTTTAAAAGAAATGCATAGACTTTTAAAGCCAGGTGGACGTTTTGTTATGGCTGATGCTTTTCTAAAAAAAGACAAAGCTCAACTTTGTAAAGGCGGTAAATACGCTTACAATAAATTATGCAATCATTGGAGTTTAGAAAAATTGGAAACTCATCACTTCATCAAACTAAGCTTAGAAAACATAGGTTTTACAGACATAAAAATTGAAGATGTGTCATTTAAAGTTGCACCATCTGTACTTCATGTTCCTTTTGCCATTGCTGGTTTTATTTTAAAAAAGTTATTTAGGTTTAAGAGTCTTAAAAGAGAGAGTCTTCATAACTTAAAAGGTTCTTTCTATGCGCTTTTGTCTGGTTTACACCTGAAAAGTTTTGGGTATTATATCATTAGTGCCACTAAACGTTAGGAAAATGTGAAGACGTATTTTAGGTCTTAATTTTTTAACCTATTTTTGACTTAGCAATGAGAATGAAAAATGGCTAAGCATCAATTAAATCCTAACAACTGGATTGATTTGTATTCAGACTACCTCTTTAACTATACCATCTCTAGAGTTAACGATAGAGCTATGGCTCAAGATTTGGTATCTGAAACGTTTCTTGCTGGTCTAAAATCCATGAGCAATTTTAAAGGAGAAGCAAGTGAACGCACTTGGCTGGTCTCTATTCTTAAACGAAAAATCATAGATTACTACAGAAAAATTAATTCTAACAAGGGTAAGGCTGAAGTTAGAATGACCTACAATAATGATTCTGAAACTGAAGGTGATTGGCTAGAAGAACGCGTAGCTGATCCATTTGATAAAACCGCTGAGGATAAAATTGAGAATACTGAATTAGGTAATGCTATCTATGATTGTTTAGCAAAACTACCTGAAAAGCAAGCTGAGGTTTTTAAGATGAAAACGATTTTGGGTTATGACACCGAAACTATTTGTAATGAATTAGATATTACTGCGTCTAACCTTTGGGTAATAATACACAGAGCAAGAACAGCATTAGCAGATTGCATGGAAGAAAATTGGTTTTAAAAACAAAATGAAAAAAAGTTTTTTATTTATAAGTTGCGAAGAAGCTAAACACATTTGTGATAAAACACAATATGGAGAAGCAACAGGCTGGGAGCGTATTAAGTTGGCTTTAAGACTTTCGTGGTGTAGAGTTACCAGAGCCTATTCTACTAAAAATAATAAATTGACAGATGCTATAGAACATTCTGAAATTAAATGTTTAGAGAATGGTGAGCGTAGTAAAATAAAGGAACAATTCGAAGAAGAATTAGCTAAGCATCAATAAAACTACAAGCCATACAATTGGCAAACTTTCTACCCAAAGTGCACTGTAATATTTAGATTGATTTTTGTGAGCAAGCAATACAAAAATTAGTGTTACACACATTATCACAGCATTTGCAATTATATTCTCACTACTTATTTCATCTTTAAAATATTCTAAAAAGAAAAACACCAGCATTAATAAAATACCAATTATTTTAGTGTTTTTCACTCCTATGCGTTGAGGGATTGTAGCTAGTTTTACACTATCGTACATAAGATCTCTTATCTCAAAAGGTAACATCAATACAATCACAAAAACAAAACGTTGTGCACCAGTTATTAGCACATCGACATTTATATGATAATTCTTTTCAATTAATGGCAAAAAGACCGTTGTAAACACCCAAACAAAAGCAATGACATAGATTTTTAATCCGCTTATTTGCCTTAAGTTTTTTTGATTATCTCTAAAATATCGCATGGGTAACAGAGGTATTGCATACAGAAAAGTTACAAGTCCAAAAATTGAAAGATATATTAGAGAATTGATATTCAATTTTAAAGCATAATAGCACATTCCTACAAAAGCAATAAAAGAAAATATCTGAATTGTCTTTAGCCATGCAGCTAAACTTCTATGATGAAATTTTGCAACACCAAAATACTTCACAAAATTATAGCCTGTAACGGTTGCATAAAAAACAAAAGAAAGTATAACATAGTTATTATGTAATTCAAATTGAATTAGCGTTACCCAAGTCATAGCCACTACAGCGAAAGCTACATGAATACTACTATTGATGTAAAAATTTAATACTTGCCTTAGAATACGCATTAAACAAAAATAACGAATGTGTTAATAACCCACCTTTTCAGTTAAAAACTTTAATTCTCAGTACAGAATAAAATAGTCGTTTTCCGTATTTTTGCATATCAAAAAAATCAGCAGAATAAAGAATGGACACAACCTCTTTTGCACTTAGACACATTGGCCCAAACCAAGATGAACAAAAAGCTATGCTTAACACCATTGGTGCTACAAGTATAGATCAATTAGTTTCAGAAACTATACCTGCAGGTATACGTCTTCAAAAGGATTTAGATTTAAATCCAGCAATGAGTGAGCAAGAATATCTTAGCCACATTTACAAGTTATCTCAGCTAAACAAAGTTTTTAAATCTTATATAGGTTTAGGGTATCACCCTTCTAATTTGCCAGCAGTTATTCAACGCAATATTTTAGAAAATCCAGGTTGGTATACAGCTTATACACCATATCAGGCAGAAATAGCCCAAGGGCGTTTAGAAGCGTTATTAAATTTTCAAACTATGGTTATTGATTTAACAGGTATGGAAATTGCAAATGCATCACTTTTAGACGAAAGTACTGCTGCTGCAGAAGCTATGAGTTTATTGTTTGCGGTTAGAGATCGTGCTCAGAAAAAAGCAGGTGTCAATAAATTCTTTGTTTCTGATTTAGTTTTACCACAAACAATTGCCTTGTTAGAAACAAGAGCCAATCCTATTGGCATTGAGCTAGAAATTGGTAATGAAGCAGAATACAACCTTTCTGAAGATTATTTTGGTGCACTCCTACAATATCCTGGTAAAAACGGACAAATTACAGACATAAAGTCTTTTATAGAAAAAGCCAATGCTCAAAACATCAAAGTAGCTGTAGCTGCTGATATCTTAAGTTTAGTAAAGCTTGAGGCACCTGGTAAATTTGGTGCTGATGTGGTTATTGGTACAACACAGCGTTTTGGTATACCAATGGGTTATGGTGGTCCACACGCAGCTTATTTCGCTACAAAAGAAGCCTATAAAAGAGACGTTCCTGGTCGTATTATTGGTGTTACAAAAGACACTAATGGCAACAGAGCCTTACGTATGGCTTTACAAACAAGAGAGCAGCACATTAAAAGAGATAAAGCAACCTCAAACATTTGTACAGCTCAGGTATTATTAGCAGTTATGGCAGGAATGTATGCCGTATATCATGGACCAAAAGGTTTAGAATTTATTGCTAATAAAGTTCAGAATACCACAGCAACTTTAGCTAATGCTTTAGAGAAATTAGGTTTAGAACAAGTTAACTCGCATTACTTTGATACACTTCAAATAAAGGCAGATCCTGTAAAGGTAAAATACGAAGCCGAAAAGAAGGAGGTAAATTTCTATTATCCAGATAACAACACTGTTACCATAGCTATAAACGAAACAACGACAATTTCAGATTTAAATGAAATTATTTCAATTTTTGAAGCTGTAACAAAAAATAAAACCGAAGAAATCACGTCAATTTCAGAAGGGAATACAATTCCTGATACTTTAAAACGTCAAACCGAATTTTTAACCTTTGATGTGTTTAATTCTTACCATTCGGAAACAGAATTAATGCGCTACATAAAGCGTTTGGAGCGCAAAGATTTAGCGTTAAACCACTCTATGATTTCACTTGGCTCTTGTACCATGAAATTAAATGCTGCGTCTGAAATGTTGCCATTAAGCTGGAGCAATTGGGGAAATATGCACCCTTTTGTACCAGAAGAGCAAGCTGCAGGATATCAATTAATGCTAAATGCATTAGAAAACCAACTTACTGAAATCACTGGATTTGCAGCAACATCCTTACAACCAAATTCAGGTGCGCAAGGAGAGTTTGCAGGACTTATGGTGATAAAGGCTTATCACGAATCTCGTGGAGATCATCACAGAAACATTTGCTTAATTCCATCATCTGCACACGGAACAAATCCCGCAAGTGCTGTTATGGCTGGAATGAAAGTCGTAGTAACTAAAGCATCTGAAGATGGTAATATTGATGTAGATGACTTAAGAGAAAAAGCAGAACTACATAAGGATAATCTTTCTGCATTAATGGTTACCTATCCATCCACTCATGGTGTGTATGAGTCTGCTATTAAAGAAATTACGCAAATAATTCACGATAATGGCGGACAAGTTTATATGGATGGAGCCAACATGAATGCACAGGTTGGTTTAACCAATCCTGGAAATATTGGTGCAGATGTATGCCATCTTAACTTACACAAAACCTTTGCCATACCTCATGGTGGTGGTGGGCCTGGTGTAGGCCCAATTTGTGTTGCAGAACAATTGGTGCCATTCTTACCTGGTAACCCGATTATTAAAACAGGCGGCCATCAGTCTATATCTGCAATTTCAGCAGCTCCATTTGGCTCAGCATTAGCATGTATAATTTCTTACGGCTATATTTCTATGCTTGGTGCAAAAGGTCTAAAAGAAGCTACTGAAGCAGCAATTCTTAATGCTAATTATATTAAAGAGCGTTTAGAAGGCTATTACCCAACACTATATACTGGTGAAAACGGTAGAGCTGCACATGAAATGATTATAGATTGTCGTGATTTTAAAGCCAAAGGCATTGAAGTTACTGACATCGCTAAGCGTTTGATGGATTATGGTTTCCACGCACCAACAGTATCATTCCCAGTTGCAGGTACTATGATGATAGAACCTACAGAAAGTGAAAGTAAAGCAGAAATGGATCGTTTTTGTGATGCCATGATTTCTATTAGAAAAGAAATAGACAATGCGTCTAAAGACGAACCTAATAACGTGCTAAAAAATGCACCACATACATTAGAAATGCTAACTTCAGATGAATGGTTATTACCTTATAGCCGTGAAGCTGCAGCTTTCCCACTAGACTATATTAGAGATAATAAATTCTGGCCAAGTGTAAGACGCGTAGATGATGCTTATGGAGACAGAAACTTAATTTGTAGCTGTGCACCAATTGAAGATTTTATTGAAGCTTAGTTTCTAATAAACATAAATTAAAAAAGTGCTCAAATTGAGCACTTTTTTTGTGGTATTTATAATAGAATTCAGGATAATTAAGAATTTAAAAAAAATATCGTTTTTACTTAACTAATTTATTCTCATGTATAAGAGTTTAACTAGTTTAGTAAATTAATAGCAAATTTTGAGGTATGGGAATTAAGATCACAGGTACTGGAAGTTATATTCCAAAAAGCATAGAAAAAAACGAGGATTTTCACCAACATCAATTTTTAAACACAGACGGTTCTAAGATAGACTACCCAAATGAAGTTATCGTAGAAAAATTCAAAGCCATTACTGGCATTGTTGAACGTCGTTATGCAGACGATCAATTAGTTGCTTCAGACATTGGTTTTCTTGCTGCCCAAAAAGCTATTGATGATGCCAACATCGATCCAGAAACTATAGATTATATTATCTGTGCTCATAATTTTGGCGACGTAAAAGCCAATACCATTCAGAGTGATATTTTACCATGTTTAGCTTCTCGCATTAAACACAGACTTCGCATCAAGAATCCTAAATGTGTTGCTTACGACATTTTATTTGGTTGTCCTGGTTGGGTAGAAGGAGTTATACAAGCACAAGCTTACATTAAAGCAGGTATGGCAAAACGCTGTCTTGTTGTTGGTGCAGAAACGCTATCTCGTGTAGTAGATAAGCATGATAGAGATTCTATGATATATTCTGATGGTGCTGGTGCAAGTATTGTTGAGGAAACTAATGAGGATAATGGCATTTTAGCGCACGAATCAGCCTCATTTACCTACGATGAAGCTTACTATTTATTCTTCGGAAATTCTAACAATAAAAATCTTTGTCCAGATACTCGTTACATAAAAATGCATGGTCGTAAAATTTATGAATTTGCATTAACCAACGTAGCTCAAGCTATGAAAGATTGCTTAGAAAAAAGTGGTGTAGACATTTCTGAAGTAAAGAAAGTACTCATCCATCAGGCAAATGAAAAAATGGATGAAGCTATTATAAAACGTTTTTATAGGCTTTTTAAAGCCAAGGCTCCAGAAGGTATTATGCCTATGAGCATTCATAAATTAGGAAATAGTTCTGTGGCAACTGTCCCTACGCTTTTCGATTTAATAAGAAACAATAAACTCGAAGACCACCAAATCAATAAAGGAGATGTTATTATATTTGCAAGTGTTGGCGCTGGTATGCATATCAATGCCATTGTTTACAGATATTAATAAAACTATACCGCTGTTGCGGAAATGTAATGTACGAAAAAACATATCCTAACAAGCGATTTAAACTCACACTTCAGTTTTTACAAAAACACATTTCTACCTCTGAAACTATTTTAGATTTAGGTATTAAAAATCCATTTTCAGAAATTATGATTTCTGAAGGTTATACTGTTGAAAACACCAAAGGCGAAGACCTTGACGAAGACCGTTCTACAATAGAAAATTCTTCTGCCGATGTTGTCACTGCATTCGAAATTTTTGAACACTTACTCTCCCCTTACGAGGTTTTAAAATCTATTAAAACCGAAAAACTTCTTATAAGCGTTCCTCTAAGATTGTGGTTTGCTTCAGCATACAGAAGTAAAACTGACAAATGGGATAGACACTACCATGAGTTTGAAGACTGGCAGCTCGATTGGCTTTTAGAAAAAACAGGTTGGAAAATTATAGACCGACAACAATGGACCAATCCTGTAAAAAAGTTTGGCATAAGACCTCTTTTGAGACGGTTTACAAATCGGTATTATATTGTTTATGCAGAAAGAATTTCCGAGTAGAATTCTTTAGATTTGAAATTTAGAATTTAGATATTGAATTTCTACATCGTCATACCAGCTCATAACGAAGATGCCTTTATTGGTAAAACACTAGAGTCTTTAGCAAAGCAAACACTTTTGCCTAAAAAGTTGGTTGTGGTTAATGATAATTCTACCGATAATACAGAAGCTATAGTTGATGGTTTTTCAAAAACGCATCCTTGGATTTCTCAGGTAATTTCAAAATCATCAGATCAGCATTTACCTGGTTCTAAAATTATAAATGCCTTTTACAAGGGCTTTGAAACTTTTGATAACAACTATGATGTAATTTGTAAGTTTGATGCCGACCTTATTTTTCCGGATAATTATTTAGAAACGCTGGCTTATCATTATAGTAAAAATCCTAAACTTGGTATGGCTTCTGGTTTTTGTTACATAGAAAAAGACAACCAATGGATCCTTGAAAACCTTACCAATAAAGATCATGTTAGAGGTGCCTTGAAAGCTTATCGTAAAACCTGTTTTAATCAAATTGGGCAACTAAAACCTTCTATGGGTTGGGATACTGTAGATGAGTTATTAGCAAAATTTCATGGTTGGGACATTCTAACAGACGAATCACTTCATGTAAAACACCTGAAACCTACAGGACAATCTTACAACAAGGCTTCTAAATACCTGCAAGGCGAAGCGATGTATAAAATGCGCTATGGTTTTTGGATTACTTTAATTTCTGCTCTTAAATTAGCTTTAAAAAAAAGGAGTTTCAGTTTATTTAGAGATTATATGGCTGGTTATTTTAAAGCGAAAGCTTCAAAAAAAGACTTTTTAGTCTCCAAAGATGAAGGTAAGTTTATACGTAACTTACGTTGGAAAGGTATTAAAAAGAAGTTGGTTTAAACTGAAAATTAGAAGATCCAGTTTTTATAACTACTAGACGCTTCAATTTTATTTTCAATAGCGTCATCTAGTTCTGGAAAGAAATCTATTCCTGTTAATTTTTCAACCTCATCTACAGATACCACAAACTTATACAATGGCATATCTGAGTCATTATGATTCAGTAAAAATGCTAACGCTTTAGGTTTACCATCGGTATTATCTAATACAATTTTATAAAACTGATTTGGTACAGCTACCTGTTCTTCACCTATTGTTTTTAGACCGTCTTTTAAAATTCCTCCTGTAACTACAAAAACACCATCATATTTTTTAGCCCAATACCTTACTTTCTGTTCTAATCTGTTCCATACACCAGAATTGAACTGATGTTCTTGCGGACTAATATTACTGGTTAAAAAGGTTTCATCGTGTGCTGCTTTACTAAACCTACGATCTCCTGCAGGACAAAGGTGTCCTCGATCGTAACCCGATTGCTTATAGTTTCTCCAATGTGCTGCTCCGCTTTTTACCGCATTATCAATTTCAAAATATGGTCGTTTGTGATTTGTAGCACTCAAATGAGATGCCTTTAACTCATAAGCCACCCATTCTGCTTGTTCGTATGGCTCATTATACGATAATGAATAGTTTTGATGATGCACAATTTGTCCTGTAGTACTAGTCGGCAAAAAGTATTCGTTCGTTTCTGTTTTAGGTTGTTTACCTTCTTCTACAATAGCCGATTTTTCTTCTGAATTTAGGTAATGCTCAAAAACATAAATAGCTATCAAAATTATGATAGCTATTATGGAATATATTCGTTTTTTGTTCAAAATAAAGCTTAATCTATTACAAAACCTAAAGGTTGACCTGTAGCTCCATTAGGAAAACTAATCCCTAAAATTGCAGAAATTGTTGGTGCTATATCTGGTATAACCGTTTTATCTACCGTTTCGCCATGCTTAATTCCTTTTCCGAAAAACAGTAATGGCACGTGTGTATCATAGTTAAGTCCACTACCATGTGTAGAACCTGTTTTGCTATAAGCAATGTGCGCTATATCATCTACAATAATAACATCACCAGAACGCTTTTGGTTAAATCCGTTTTGCAATAATGCTTCAATTCCTGTTGTAAAATTAGTGCTATTCATAGCTGTTGCTGTATACACCTTTGCAATGTTTGAATAACTGATTTGCTCATCTACTAAGGCTTGCTCAACATCATGTAGATTTAAGTCTAACTCTTTAAGCTTTGCCTTATTTAAAAACACTTGGTTGTTACTTATGTTTTCTACAATCTCTGTTGTACCATAAGTATCGGTTAAAAACTTATTGAACTTTTCTTTTCTAGAATTGTAGTCTAAATAACCTGCTGGAATTTTTACGGACTGTAAATACGCAGGCACATCTACTGCTCCATGATCTGCTGTAAGAAACACAGTGTATTCGCCTTCGCCAACATTGTCATCTAGGTAGTTAAAAAATCGCTCTAAATCTTTATCTAATCTTATATACGTATCTTCTATTTCTTTAGAATTTACACCAAAATTATGACCTACATAATCTGTTGAAGAAAAACTTACCGTTAATACATCTGTATCATTGTCTTGCCCTAGAGCTTCACCTTTAATAGCGGCTAGCGCAAAGTCTACAGTTAAACTGTTACCATAAGCTGTTGCCTTTAGAATATCGTAACCACCGTTTTCATCCTTTAAAGCTGCTAAATCGTAAGGAAATGTTGCTGTTTCTTTACCATTGAAACCACGTTCAAAATCATTTAAGTCTGTACCACTTTCTATATAAGTTTCTATTGGCTGATACGTATCCCAAACTTTAAGATAAGATTCAACAGCATCAGAATCATTAAAATCATTTACCCATTGTGGCAAATTAGTTCTGTAAAATGTACTCGTAATCCATACTCCTTCATTTTTACCATGAAACCAATATGCTGCATTTGCTGTATGGCCTGCTGGCAATATTGCACCTCTATCTTTTATAGCTACACCAATGGTCTTACCTCTCATTTGTGTAAACAATCTATTCTCATCTGCAATACTAGTGGTTAGCATTCTATTGGGAGACATTTTACCTGCCCAACTATCTGTACCAACAGATTCTACATTATCATCTTGAGCGCAATAGACAGACTTTTTTATGTCTTTATCGTACCAATTGTTTGATATAATACCATGGTATTTTGGCGTTGTACCTGTGTAAACAGAAGCATGCCCAGGCCCAGTGTATGTTGGCACATAATTAAAATGATTGTTTTTACAATTAAAACCTTCATTGATCATTCGCATAAAACCACCTTCTCCAAACTTAGATTCAAAACGTGTGAGATAATCATAACGCATTTGATCTACAACAATACCAACAACTAATTTTGGTCTCGAAGATGAAACTTTATCAGTATTTTGGATTGAATTATTGTTAGATTCTTGTTGAGCACCACATGAATAAATTAAAGATGCGAACAAGAATAAAGTAAAGTATTTTTTCATGATTTATATACATTTATTCTAATGGTCAAAAATACGGTTTTCTCAGTATCTTAATTTAAATTAACATTAATAAACTCATCTTTTTTCATACTTTAGCACTAAGAAATTCTTGCATGAAGTACCTTCATAATATTGGCACTTATTTTATAATGATAAAGGATATGTTTCGCAGACCTACCAAATGGTCTGTATTGAAAACATTAATCCTTAAAGATATTGATGACCTCATCATTGGTTCACTAGGTATTGTAGCTTTTATTGCATTTTTTGTTGGAGGTGTTGTAGCTATTCAAACCTCGTTGAACATAAGTAATCCTTTAATCCCAAAATACCTAGTTGGTTTTGCTACTAGGCAATCTATAATTTTGGAGTTTGCACCCACTTTTATTTCCATAATAATGGCTGGAAAAGTAGGTTCTTTCATTACATCTAGTATCGGAACTATGCGTGTTACTGAACAGATTGATGCTTTAGAAGTAATGGGAATTAATGCCATTAACTACTTGGTGTTTCCAAAATTTATTGCACTAACACTATATCCATTTGTAATTTCAATTGCTATGTTTTTGGGAATCCTTGGAGGTTTAGCAGCCTGTGTTTACGGTGGCTATGGAACTTTAGAAGATTATATTGAAGGTGTTCAAAATGACTTTATACCCTTTCATATGGCATATGCCTTTATAAAAACCATGGTTTTTGCTTTTATATTGGCAACAATTCCTTCGTTTTATGGTTATTTTATGAAAGGTGGTGCTTTAGAAGTTGGAAAAGCGAGTACGACCTCTTTTGTATGGACTAGTGTCGTCATCATTCTACTCAACTTTTTATTAACCAGTTTATTATTAGGCTAATGATAGAAGTTAAAGACTTACATAAATCGTTTGGTGATGCTCATATTTTAAAAGGTATTTCTACTACGTTTGATAAAGGCAAAACCAATCTCATCATTGGGCAGAGTGGTTCTGGTAAAACGGTGTTTTTAAAATGTCTGCTTGGTCTTTTTGAATACGAGCAAGGAAGTATTTCTTACGATGGTAAGATTTTTAGTAATTTAAGTAGAGACGAACGAACGGAGTTACGTTCTGAGATTGGAATGGTGTTTCAAGGCAGCGCACTCTTTGATTCTATGACAATTGCCGAAAATGTGATGTTTCCTTTACGAATGTTTACCAAGCAGAGTAAAAGTGAAATGGAAGACAGAGTAGATTTTGTTCTAAAACGTGTAAACCTTGACAATGCACATCATAAAATGCCAAGCGAAGCTTCTGGTGGTATGCAAAAACGTGTTGCTATTGCAAGAGCTATTGTAAACAATCCGAAATATTTATTCTGTGACGAACCAAACTCTGGATTAGACCCTAAAACTGCTATCGTCATTGATAACCTCATTCAGGAAATTACTGATGAGTATCAAATAACCACAGTTATTAACTCTCACGACATGAATTCTGTTATGGAAATTGGCGAGAAGATTGTTTTTCTTAAAGATGGCCATAAAGAATGGGAAGGCTCTAAAGACACTATTTTTAGAACAGATAATGAAGCTGTTACCAACTTTGTTTATTCCTCAAACTTGTTTAAAAAAGTACGTAGAATGTATTTGGAAGAAAACCAATAATTAATTTCTCTTAATACTTACTTTTTCTGTCTTTAAAGCTTGTTTCAACCAGATTAAAAGTTCACCTTCTTTTACTAATACCAAACTATCGTTAAGTGATTCTTTCCACTTTACGTTAGCTACTGTAAGTGTATCTACCTTTATAAAATCTTTAGACTCTAACATTTTGGCATAACCAAAATACTCTAAGTCAGAAAATCTAATTTTGGCATCTTTAGCTAAACTTGAAAATGCGACTTCTCCTGAAGCACTTTTTGCTTCAATTTGCTGATTTAAACCTGAAACCGTTTCTTGCAATTCTGTAATTTGCTTTTCTAAACCAGAAATAATAAGATCCTTCTTATCTAACTCATTAATAGCTCTATCATAAGCATCAGAAAGCTTATCAAAACTTCTATTCTTATTTCCGAATATTTCTAAATCAAAATCTTTTAGATTTTCATATTGTTTCAATTCGTTTTTAAGGTCTGTTTCTGTAGCATCAGAAATTTCACCATTAAAATAAAGTGTGATTTTTTTGTCCTCATAATGTGGTATCCCTTTTTGAAACCATAACTCATTATTAGATTCTATTTCATTTTTAATGAACTTACCATAATCATTATCGTATCCACTTTGCTTTAATACTTTTAAAAAAGTAATCGTTGGGTACACCATAACAATAATTGCCACCAAAGCGGCAAATCTTGCAATACGTTTTCTCTTAGATGAATTTGCGTATTTAAGCATTGGAAAACGCAATACCTTAAGTACTATGAATGTTGCAAGGGCAATAAAAATAGTATTAATAGTAAACAAATTCATAGCGCCTAAGAAATAGGTCCAATTGGCTTTTGCCAGACCATAACCTGCTGTACATAGTGGTGGCATTAAGGCTGTAGCAATGGCTACACCAAAAATTACAGATGCTATTGTTCCTTTTTTGGTTCTTGCAATAATTAAGGCTAAACCACCAAAAAAGGCAATAAGTACGTCTCTGATATCTGGTTTTACACGACCTAGCAATTCACTCGTATCTTCGCTTAAAGGGAAAAACTTAAAAAATAACCACGCTGTCAACAGACTCAAAACAATCATTATAGCGAGGTTAATAAGAGAACGTCTTAGTGTATCTATATCATTAATAGCTATTGACATACCAACACCTAGAATAGGACCCATTAATGGTGAAATTAACATGGCACCAATTACAACTGCTGTAGAATCTGCATTCAATCCAACCGAAGCGACCATTATAGAACACACCAAAATCCAAGCAGTAGCACCTTTAAATGAAATATCTGCTTTTATAGCCTCAATCGTAGCATCTCTATCTGTGTCATCTCTAAAATCTAAAAGCTCACTTAGAAATGTTTTTATACTCGCAAAAAGTCCTTGCGCATCTTTTTTTACGGCCTCCTTTTTTTCTTCAACGGCAGCCTCTTTATTCATTTCGTTTGTTACTTTCGAGTTTTCTTCCTCAGAAAAATTGAATTTATTTTCGTTACTCATATGTTAACCATATTCTTCTCCAAAATTGGCTTTTACATTTTGGAGTACTTTTTTAATATCTTGTTCTTTAGCCTTAGGAAAGATAAGCAAAACTTCGTCTTTATTAACAATGATATAATCTTTTAATCCGTCTACAACAACAATTTTATCTTTTTTAGATCTTATCATATTGCCCGAAGCATCTTCGGCTAGTACTCTAGCATTTACAACTGCATTATCATTAGTGTCCTTATCTAATTTATCGTAAAGACTTCCCCAAGTACCCAGATCATTCCAATCGAAAGTTGCCGGAATTACATAGACATTATTACTTTTCTCCATAAGCGCGTAATCTACAGATATGTTTTCTGCTTTTGGATAGTTATCTCTTATAAAGTCATCTTCAAACTCTGTGTTATATACATTATAACCACTTTCAAAAAGTTGGTGTAATTCTGGTTGATTTCTTTGAAATGCAGCGACAACAGATTTTACACTCCACATAAAAATCCCTGCATTCCATAGAAAATTACCTTGTGCTAAAAAAGACTTAGCAGTTTCGTAATCTGGTTTTTCTCTAAACTGATTTACAGGCTTTATATCTTCTTCAGATGATTTATTATACTCAATATACCCATAACCTGTATTTGGGAAGGTTGGCGTAATACCTAAAGTCATTAAAGCATCGTTAGATTCGCAATAATCAAAGGCTGTTTGCACATTGTTTGAAAAGGCATCTTCATCCTCTATCCAATGATCGCTTGGCGCCACAATCATTACTGCATTTTCATTTTCTTTTTGAATCTTCAGAGACGCATATAATATACATGGTGCTGTGTTTCGCATAGCTGGCTCTAATACAACCTGACGCTTTGTAACATTTGGTAATTGCTCAAAAACCAAATCATTATAACGCTCATTAGTAAGAATAAAAATATTTTCTTCGGGAATAAGTTTTGCTAGGCGATTAAAAGTTTTTTGGATTAAAGTGTCTCCTGTTCCTAACATATCATGAAATTGTTTAGGAAAGTTTTGTGTACTTACTGGCCAAAATCTTGAGCCTACTCCACCAGCCATTAAAATGGCGTAATAATTTTTATTTTTCATTAGTCTAAAATTTCTACCTCTGCATTAGGGTTAAACAAATATAATTTACCTGTTTTTACCTCAACACATTCTATTCGTTTTCTTCTTTTATTTCCTTTTTTAAACACTCTTCCATTATAGAGTTTAAAAGTTGTGCCCAAAGGTACTTCAAAAACGTAGGTTTTATCTTCACCTTCGTCGAATTGCTTCAATGCTAAGGCGAGTTGCGTATCTGTGTCGCTAGACGCTTTTGGATTTTTAAAGTGATTGGCAAGTAATGGCAACAATTCTAACGGAAATACTTCTGGTCTTAAAAATGGTAACATTAAATGCTGAAAGGTCAGCTTCCATTCTTTACCATGTGGTTTTATAAATCGTCCAAATTTGGTGAATGCTTCGAAGTGAGCAATTTCATGAACAAGTGTAATTAAAAAACGATAAGCATTTAAATTTGCATTTACAGTAATCTGATGCTTACCATTAGGCAATTGTCTGTAATCACCATGTTTGGTCTTACGCTCTTGTTTTACTTTAACCACCAAATTATCCTTTGCCAGTAAGGCTTTAAGCTGAGCATGCGCTTGCTCTGGAATAAACTCTAAAAGTTGATTTTGCATTAAAGCAAAAGTAATGGATTTAGGATATTAATCCTTAACCATTATCATTTTAGAAGTGCTATTCACTTTTAATAGATAAAAACCTGTAGCAGTAACATTAAATTTAATAGACGTAGTTTGGTCGAATTGACTAAAAGTTTTACTAACAACTTCTATCCTTCTACCACTAATATCATAAATTTCTATAGATTCTGTACCATTAGTATTTGTAATAAAAACTTCACCATCAGTTACAGGATTGGGATAAATATTAATTGAAAGTTCATGCTCATCAAAAGCAAGTGAACCATTAAAGTAAGGTACTGCAAAATCAAACGTGTCCTCCGCAACTTCTTGACCAATAAATCGACCAGGAATATCATCAGCTGGAGGATGAATTCCTCCCCAAATTCTGCTTAAACTCGTTTGGTCTGATGCATCTCTATAGGTTGCCCATTGCAACACAACATCAACCGAAGGTCCTTCTTCAAACTCTAAAAACTCATTAGCTTTTGCTACAAATTCTCCTAAACCACCAGGAAAGAATTCACTACCTGTCATCATGGTCATTAACTCTGATGCTGTCCTAGAAAATGTAGAATGACCAGACACATAACCAGCAAATGGAGGTGTTACAAAAGTTGGTCTTTGGTATGGGTACCAATCCTCAGCTAAAATCCAGCCGACACCTGCCTGGTCAGTTTCTGTATCACCTATAAAGTCGTGACCTTTCCATGTGTATAGTTTTATCTTTCCAACATGTTGATTGGCAAAACCTGCTAATGGATCACCAGCTTCAACCACTTCTATATAACCATCTATCAATTCTATTCCACCAACATGATAGTTATCTAATGTGTTATCTGTACTTTGCCCACGTTCTGCCATAGATCGTATAGCAGAAATTGGTCTTATGTAATCATACCAACCTTTGACACTCCATGCAGAAATAGCTGCATCATGCATACCACCTCCTAAAATAAAATAAGCTTTAACATCCCATTCTAATGGATCTAAAATATCTCCTTGACCTTCAAATCGTCTTTCGAACATTGGATGGTCATTTACATAATTTAATATAGAGAACCAGTGTCCTGGCGGAGTCTCAGAGTCTGGACCATCAGCCCAAAACTCAGCAAGTACTCTAGCATAGTCACCTCTAGGTGCCATATTTACCTCATACGGATTACCTGTTATTGGATTAATTGTATGTCCGTTACTATTTGCGCCTCCATTAAAAAAATCATAAAAAACAGGATAGTCTGCATAATTAGTCGGAAAAGTACTTATGTCAACATTGCCGATAGAATTCGGTGAAATGTCCCACATAACTCCATCTGATTGATCCAGATGTGACTGCCATACAGACACCATAGAAAATCCCCATTTATAAGCATCGCTTGCAGCATTCTCTTCAGTCAAACTAAGGTATGGAGGGTCTGAAGGATCATGAAATACATGATAATTATTTCCGTCGCGTTGGTAAGTAACTTTGTCTTCTTCTTTGAGAGAAAAACTATAAACATTTCCCCATTCTGGGCTTAAAAATGGTGGTACATTACTATCTATAATATTTCCACCTTGATCAATAAACGAATCTAAACCAAGAGGTTGCCAACGATTAGGATCTTGAATTGGTGGATTATTGTTATCATCTAAAGCATAAGCCTGATTTGCTGGCTCATAATAGGCATTGTCATAACCTGTTGCTTCTCTCGATCCATCTTGTAACCCATAATCTATAATAGACTGAGCAATGAAATTACCTAGAGCTGCAGCATCACCATCTTCGTACAGCAAAGAGGTATTATTAATATCATAACCTAATTTATCCATAAGCAAGTCAAATCTTGCTTGAGTTTCTTCTAATCCTGGAGAATTTTGAAATCGATGCGTCATTAAACGATACATAGCATAGCTAATTGTCTTACTTACCGATGTATCTAAATCTTCATTTGGTGTAAATTCTTCTAATACTGTAGTAAAGTCGTTGACTGTATTTCCAATTAAATATGGCACTGCAGTATCGTCATAAATTGCCCAAGCATCGTACATTGCAACACTGGTATGAAACAAGTTTCTTGCATGTACTGTAGGTCTTGCAAAATCATCTCTAATAGCTTCAAGTAAAGCTTCGTTCCATAGTCTTGCAATTGATACATTATCTGGAAGATTATCAACTCCTAATTCTATATCTATTGCTACTTCTTGACTAGAACATTGGTCATCCGTTTCAGTAATAGCTACCCTTCCTGAATCTTCTAAATGCCATCTTACAGTAATTGAATTTGTGCCTTGCCCACTTATTAATTCACCACCTGAAATAACCCAATTTGCTGTTGAACCTGCGGCTGTATTATAGGTATAAGTCTCTTTTCTTAAAAAAGAGGAACTAGTATTCCCTACTATATTTTGAGAAGGTAGATACACACAAGAACCATCATCTAATGTAGCATCTGGATTATAATTACAAGATGTTGGGTCTGTACAACCATAAATTTTTTGGCTTGGTTCAATATTTAGAATCTCTAGACCAACTCCTTCGGTTAACTTTACTGTAGTGTTTGAAGATATGTTTGAATAATTCTCAACTAATCCCGAAGGCCATTTTACTTCTAAAGTAAGAACTTCTGTTGCGTCATCTAACCCAAAATGTACGGCTTGTAAGCTTTGACCCAAAAAACCTACTCCAGTATAGTAGCGCTTTAAAGTTCCATTGGTTGTTGTTAATGTTAATGTTGTCCCAATTGCATTTCTGTTAGATGTCGTGCCTTGTAAATGAACTTTAAACCAATTTAAGGTTGTCTCGGTATCATCATAATTAAGAAGTTTATTTTCATAAAAAATTACAGAACCATCACCATTAGTAATCAACACATCTATATCACCATCATTATCGTAATCAAAATCTAGAACCTCTACACTTTCTGTATTATCATTTATACCTAATTCTACTGAAGCATCTTCAAACATCGACTGTCCTTGACTATGAAGGTTTCTGTAATATACATTTTGTTCTGGTCCTCTAGCTTCAAAATCGTAACCGTTAACAATGAATAAATCTTCATCACCATCTAAATCAAAATCTGAAAATCGTGCTCCCCAAGCCCAACCTGTACCTACAATTCCGTAAGAGGCAGAAGTATCAGAGAAATTATTTGATGCATTATTTTGCAAGAGAACATTTTCATCAATACCAGTATGGAAAAAATCAAAATCACCATCATTATCAAAGTCACCAATAGCTAGACCCATATCATCTATCATATTATCCAATCCATAGGTTGCTGCATCTTCTGTAAACGAAGTACCATTCTGATTGATGTATAAATAATTTGGATCTTCTAAATCGTTTGTGACTATTAAATCCATCCAGCCATCATTATTAACATCAAAAGGAAATGGTGTATAGCTGTAATTTGATTCTACTTCGGTAAGTCCTAATTCTGCTGTTACATTTGTAAAAGTATTATTACCATTGTTTTTATACATAGAATTTGAATCGCACCTACTCCAATCAGTAATATAGATATCTAATAAACCGTCATTATTATAATCTAACCAAGTTGCTCCAATATTTAAACAATCGTTTGTTGCGCCAAATCCAGAGATTTCGGTAACATTAGCAAATGTACCATTGCCTAGATTTCGCCATAATTGAACTTTTAAAGAATATGTTAGAAATAAATCCGGAAAACCATCATTATTATAGTCTCCCCAAGATGCACTAAACTTATAGCCTTGTTGCGCTAAAGTAAGCTGTACATCTTCTTCTGATGTAAGCAATTCAATCAAACCAGATGCTTCGGTAACATCTGTAAAAGAACCATCATTATTATTTTGGTACAGACGACTGTAACTAGTAATATCATCAGGATTTTCAACTGCATTAGCTACAACAAAAATGTCTAGATCGTTATCACCATCATAATCTGCTACAGCCACTCCATTGTTATGAGCCAAATTTTCTAGACCAACAATTGTTTCTACACGCTCAAAGTTTTGAGCACCGAGAAAAAAATTAAAAAATAAGACGAATAGAATACTTAGTTTGGGTAGCTTAGAACTATGTAATTTTACATCCATAAGTTTTTTTGCTAAATATAGAAATTACCTTATTATTTTAACAATTCTTTTAGGTTTTTCATACTCCTAAAGGTTTTAGTCGCTTTTTTATGCAATTCACCTCTGTAATCGTGAGCAGTAAACCCAAAAACGTCAAAACCTCCGCTTATTGCTGCTTCAATTCCTATTGGACTATCTTCTATAACTAAGCATTCATTATTTCTAAATCCCATAGTTTCAGATGCCCATAAGAATACAGCAGGATCTGGTTTCCACTTTTTAATAGTATAACAACTAAATATAGTTTTATCCTGAAAAAAAGATGATAGACCTGTAAGCTCTAAATTGAGTTTTATTTTATTTACAGGACCACTAGAGGCAACGCAAAAAGGAATTTTTAAATCCTGAATAACATCTTTTACACCATCAATAGGCTTAATCTCATTTTTAAATCTTTGGAAAGATTCTTTTCGGTATTGTTCTTCAAAATCAATTGGTAGTTCTTGCTTAATTAGTTTTGAAATTTTGTTAGCACACTCATTGAAACTATTGCCTTTAAAGTGCTGATAAGCATAATCTAAATCTATATTCGCACCAAGCGCATTTGCCAAATCCACCATGACTTGATTGCTTAGTGGTTCGCTATCTACTAAAACACCATCACAATCAAAAATAATACACTTGTATTTAGACATTTTAAGGTGTAGAGTTAGAAACCTGTAATACCTTACCGTTATAGTATTTATTTCCTTCAAGGGAAAAGTCAGAAATATATTCTGCCATTTCCATAGCAGTTGTTGGTGCCTGATAATCTGGAAAAGCCTCCTTTAACATCTCTGTTTGTACTGCGCCTAATGCCAAAACATTAAATTGAGGTCCAGTTTCTTTATACTCCTCAGCAAGTAACTCTGTTAATGTGATTACCGCTCCTTTGCTAGAACTATAAGCAGAAAGTCCAGGAAACTTCACACTTCCTTGTATGCCTCCCATGCTACTGATAGTAACAACATGTCCATTTTGTTTCATAAAGGGAATAACTATTCTCGTCATTTCTGATACTCCAAAAACATTTGTTCTATATACTTTTTCAAAATCTTGAAATGTGGTTTCAGCAAAAGGTTTATTTAACAACAAACCAGCATTATTAATTAGAACATCTACATGCTTCCACTCAGTACTAATAAAGTCTTCGACTTTTTTATAGTCTTCATCCTTGCACAAATCAAAAGCAAAAGATGTTATATTTTCAAAATGTAAATTATTAACGGGTTGGGCGTTTCTCGATAGTGCCAGCACATTGTGTCCTTGATTGGCAAAAAAATGTACTAACTCAAAACCAATACCTCTACTCGTTCCTGTTATAATAATATTTTTACTCTTCATTTACTACAGCTTCTAATACAACTTCTTTATTGTTGGAATTCATCATACCTTCTAAAGCAGGTATCATCTTATTAATAAAATTTGCCATGTGCTCATAATCCATTTTATCAGCTTCATCGTCTACATGATGATAATAATCAAAATTTGTAAAATCGAATGTAGAGATGGCATGTGCAGGAACATTTAATTCTTTGAAAAACGGAAAATTATCCGATCTGTAAAACAATTGAAATTCTTTAGCCTTTGGAAAAAAACCAACAATCTCTTCTCCAGCATATTTATTCAGTATTGGCGCAAAATTAGAACGGTCATAACCACTCATATAAGCCATTGACTTGTCCTCTGCCCTTGGCACACCAATCATTTCAAAATTTATCATCGTGTAAGCATTTAAACCTGCTTCTTTAAGTTTAGCTGCCAAATGCGCTGAACCCTTTAGACCCATTTCTTCTGCATCATATAGCGTAATAAGTATACTCCGTTTATTACTTTTAGATTTTGAAAAATATCTACCAAACTCCATAGCAGCTATGGTACCAGAGGCATCGTCATTGGCTCCGTTGGCAATACTGTCTCCTTCTACTATTTTACCTTTTCCTATGTGATCGTAATGACCGCCAAGGATTATGAATTCATTTTTGAGTTTATCATCAGTTCCTTCAATAACACCAACCACATTATAACCGTCTATTTCATCTAGCTTAAAGCTATCTCTATAGGTTTCAAAATATGGTTTTATTCCATTCTTTTTAAAGTAGTTTTCAATATAAACAGCGGCTTTTTCAATACCTTCACTTCCTGTTGCTCTACCTCCTAATTCATCAGAAGCTAAATATTCCATACTTATTTTAACATCTTGAGCTGTAATGGTAATTTTTTCTGAAGTGCTTTGTTTACTAACGGAGCTATTTTGCTTTGTACCACATGCTGTTATGAATAACAAACCAAGTACAGACAATACATATTTCATACTAATTTTGATTTGAGTTTAAAGATAAAAAAACCTGATTTGAAACATATCAAATCAGGTCTTAAAATTATAAATGAGATTCTGGAACAACACTTCGACTTAGCTCAGTGAACAACGCTCAGTGTGATGATTCAGAATAACAATCCGACTTATACTAACATCGTTACAGGATTTTCTATATATCCTTTTAATGTTTGAAGGAATTGTGCACCAGTAGCACCATCTACAGTTCTATGATCGCATGCCATAGTTAACTTCATCGTATTACCTGGCACAACTTGTCCATTTTTAACAACTGGTTTAGAAACAATTGCACCAACTGATAATATTGCTGAATTAGGCTGGTTGATAATAGATGTAAAACTCTCAATGCCAAACATACCTAAGTTAGAAATAGTAAAAGTACTACCTTCCATCTCATCTAAAGTTAGCTTCTTATTCCTTGCTTTACCTGCATACTCTTTTACAGCTGCTCCTATTTGAGTTAAACTCTGCTCGTTAGCAAACTTAACAACTGGCACTACCAATCCATCTGGTACTGCTACAGCCACACCAATATGCACATGGTTGTTTAACTTCATTCTATCGTCAAACCATTGAGAATTCACTTGTGGATGTTGCTTTAATGCTAACGCACAAGCTTTAACAATCATATCGTTGTAAGATATCTTTGTATCTGGTAAAGAATTGTACTGAGCTCTGAATGCAATCGCATTTTCCATATCAAACTCTACATTTAAATAGTAGTGTGGTGCCGTAAATTTAGACTTCGCTAAATTCTTAGCAATCGCTTTACGCATGTTAGAGTTTGGTACTTCATCAAAATCTTCTTGTCCTGTTGGCACAAATTTTCCAACAGATGCAGACGCTTGTGATGGTGTAAAGTTCTCAATATCTCTTTTTACAATTCTACCATTTTCACCTGATCCTTTTACCTGAGACAGATTAATACCTTTTTCTTCAGCCATTTTTTTTGCTAAAGGTGAAGCAAAAATTCTTCCACCTGATGCAGAAACACTTGCTGTTGGTGTACTAGTAGCTGTTGGCTTTGCTTCTACTTTCTTAGGCTCTTCTTTCTTTTCTTCTTTAGGAGCTGCTTTAGTTTCGGTCTTAGGCTCTGATTTAGATTCTGAACCACCAACTTTAAAGTTTTTTGCCACACCAGAAACATCTGTACCAGCAGGACCAATAATTGCTAGTAATGCATCTACTTTTGCAGACTCACCTTCTTCTAAGCCAATGTGCAAAAGCGTTCCTGACTGAAAAGATTCAAACTCCATAGTTGCTTTATCAGTTTCAATCTCAGCAAGGATATCACCTTCTTCTACCTCATCACCAACTTTCTTTAACCATGTAGCCACGGTTCCTTCTTCCATTGTATCGCTTAAGCGAGGCATAGTTACAACAGTAACTCCCTCTGGCAATTCTTCTGAGCTTTCAGATTCTGTTGCCTCTTCCTTTTTATCTTCAGTTTTTTCTTCAGGCTTAG
The DNA here is from genome assembly GCF_056160445.1 of Winogradskyella sp. ABM4_392. Lineage (NCBI taxonomy): Bacteria > Pseudomonadati > Bacteroidota > Flavobacteriia > Flavobacteriales > Flavobacteriaceae > Winogradskyella > Winogradskyella sp. ABM4_392. Next base: position 26,341 of record NZ_JBSWXE010000005.1, on the reverse strand, counting down.
TTTCTTCTTCTGATGCAGAGTTACCATTTAATAATCCTGAAATATCTTCCCCTTCTTCACCAATGATAGCTAAAAGCGAATCTACTTTTGCCGTTTCACCTTCCTGAATACCAATATGAAGCAATGTGCCTTCATTAAAAGACTCAAACTCCATTGTAGCCTTATCAGTTTCAATTTCAGCTAAAATATCTCCTTCTTCAACCTTGTCACCAACTTTCTTTAACCAAGTGGCAACAGTTCCTTCTTCCATTGTATCGCTTAAACGCGGCATATTTATTACTTCTGCCATAGCTTATAATTTGTGTTGAATAAATGGGTAATCTTCTTGCTCATATACAGCGTCATACATTACATTCTTGTCTGGATATGGTGATTCTTCAGCGAATTTCTCACATTCAGAAACAAGATTTTTCACGCGCTTATCAATAGCTTTAATCTCTTCTTCGGTTGCGTAATTCTTCTCTAAAATGACATCCTTTACCTGAGTAATTGGATCTATTTTCTTGTACTCTTCTACTTCTTCTTTTGTTCTGTAATGCTGTGCATCAGACATTGAGTGTCCTCTATATCTGTATGTTTTTACTTCTAAGAATGAAGGTCCACCACCTTTTCTTGCACGTTGAATAGCTTCATCAAAAGCTTCTGCTACTTTAATAGGATTCATTCCGTCTACAGGACCAGATGGCATTTCGTAACCTAAACCTAGTTTCCAGATATCTGTATGATTTGCTGTACGCTCCACAGAAGTTCCCATAGCATAACCGTTATTTTCACAAACAAAAACTACAGGTAAGTTCCAAAGCATTGCAAGGTTAAATGTTTCGTGTAATGACCCTTGCCTTGCAGCACCATCACCAAAGCAACAAATAGTTACAGCATCACTACCATGGTATTTATCGCCAAAAGCAATACCTGCTCCTAACGGAATTTGACCTCCAACAATACCGTGACCGCCATAAAATCTATGCTCTTTAGAGAAGATATGCATAGAACCACCTAAACCTTGTGATGTTCCTGTTGCTTTACCATATAACTCTGCCATAACACGTTTTGGATCTACTCCCATTCCTATAGGCTGTACGTGATTACGGTAAGCAGTAATCATTTTATCTTTAGTTAGATCCATAGCATGCAAAGCTCCTGCTAAAACTGCTTCTTGACCGTTATATAAGTGAAGAAATCCTCTTACTTTTTGTTGAATATATACTGCGGCAAGTTTATCCTCAAACTTTCGCCAAAACAACATATCCTCGTACCACTTAAGGTAAACTTCTTTGGTTATTTTTTGCATTTTTTGATTCGTTCTTTTAATCGGAATAACAAAAATAACACATTAGTTAGTAACCAAAAAACCGAAAATTGTAAAATTTGTTACGAAAACGTTATAGGAAACTTCTATCGAAACCGAGAGGCAATAAATTTGCTAAAGAGTTTGATTTTACCACCTTACCCGTAGCTCCCATAAAGTAAATCTCTATGGGTTGGTCTTGTTTTATTTCATATTCTGAAATAGATTGCCTACATGCTCCACAAGGTGGAATTGGAGAATCTGTGATTTGATTTTGAGATGAAGCTGTTATGGCCATTTTTAAAATCTTAGCAGTAGGATATTTTGCACCTGCATAATAAATAGCAGTACGCTCAGCGCACAAACCAGATGGATAAGATGCATTTTCTTGATTACTACCAACGACAACTTCATTATTATCTAATAGAATAGCAGCACCTACTTTAAATTTAGAGTAAGGAGCATAAGCATTTTCCCTAGTTTCTATAGCAGATTGCATTAAATGTTGAATATCGTCTGGAAGCTCACTCAAGCCTTCATAAACTTTAAATGTTGATTCAATCTTAACTTCCTTCATATTCAAATTCTTTGTTAGACAAAAAAACTATTGCTTTTAGACAATAGTTTTTGAAAAATCTTTTTAATTATATATTCTAATATTCGTCATACTCACCATCACCAAAATTAAATGTCAGTGAAAAACGCAATGTATTTTCTAATGGACTTTGCACTCTTGATGCTGAAAACAAATATGATAAATCTAGATTAATAGTTGTGTATTTAAAACCTGCACCAATAGCGAAAAACTTACGAGCACCTTTATCTTCTGCTTCATTAAAGTAACCCGCTCTAAATGCAAAGTTCTCTTGGTATGTGTATTCTGCACCTAAAGCCCATGTAAACTCTCTAAGCTCTTCGCTGAAACCTCCTGGTGCATCACCAAAAGATTGAAAAATTCCATTTAAGAAACTTACGTCATTATCTTGTCCTTGGGTAATGATTGTTGGCTCGCTTTCGTCAACATCTGGAGTACTAGGATCATCATCTGTTTGTACACCGTCTCCATTAGTATCAACAAATCCAAACTTTGGTGGTGTTGGTACTAATAGTTTAGAAACTTCAGCAGTAATACCTAATTTGCTATACTCATCGAAAATAAAATCGAATCCAGCACCTAATCTTAAGTTTGTAGGCTGAAAGTTTTCTCTACCTCCATCATCATACTTAAATTTTGGTCCTAAATTCTGAATCGCAAAACCTGCTCTCCAACGACCGTTGAAGTCATTATACGCTTCTTCTTCACTTTGATAATAACCTGTAAGATCAGCACCAAATGTACTTGCTGCATCTGCATTAGGATCTACTTGATCAATTCTTAAATCTGATCTCATATAACGTACAGCTACAGCCATTGCAAATTGATCCGCTAGTCTTAATGTATAAGCGACATCTGCAGTAAATTCATTTGGTTTTACATTAACTCCAGGATCGGTTTCACTTTGAGTTAAAAGAATTTCACCTAAACTAAAATATTTAAAACTTGCTGAAACCGCACTGTATTCGTTTAATCTATTATAATAGGTAGCATAACTTATAGATATGTCATTCACTAATCTACTTAAGTAAGGAGTATAACTTAAACTTACACCAGATTTAGCTTCAGAAAATGCGTATTTTGCTGGATTCCATTGTTGAGAAAATCCATCTACAGAGGTTGCTACTCCCATATCTCCCATAGATGCAGATCTTGCATCTGGAGCTATAAGCATAAATGGAACTCCTGTAGTAATTACAGAAGATTGATCTGGGAATGTTATGGTTTCTTGCGCAAACGTGAAACTTAATGTTACTAGAGCGATAAGGGTTATTGCGTATTTCTTCATGTTCATAATTAGGTTATTAGCACTAAGCGCTTAGTACTAATTCGTTAGCAAATATAATTTATTATTAGAGTATGACAAGTTTTTGAATTTTTTCAACTTGTTTATTTAAACGGTTAGATCTTACTTTTAGTTTATATACGTACACTCCTTTTCCTATTTTATCACCAAAATCGTCTCTACCATCCCAAACAATATCTTTAGATAAAGAACTTACAGACTTACTTCCGCCTGATGTTTGACCATTTAAGGTTCTAACAAGTTTACCTGAGACAGTAAAAATCTGTACAGAAACATCTAATGGCTCTACACTGTTGTGATTAAACCAAAACTCCGTGTAATTCACAAAAGGATTAGGATAATTAAGAACGTTATCTATAACTAACTCTTCGTCCTTATCGTATACAACAAATTGAATTTCGGCAGTTGATGAATTATTATAGGTGTCCCAAGCTTTTAAAGTAAGTGTATGTGGACCAGGTTCTAAATCCCGGAAAGGATAAGTAACCGTACCGTTTGTATAATCATCAACATTAGCCTGATAATAATCGTTTAGCACTATAGGATTGGTCTCATCACCATCAATTATCGCAGTAATGTCATGACCTATACCACTTGCTGTGTTTATTCCATTATCGTCTTGTAGTTTTGCCAAAAGATTAGGTGATTCATTAGTAATACCTCCTGATACAAAGTTTTCATCATTCATGAAGAGATTAATTACAGGACCAATATTGTCCTCAGGAGCATCTTCATTAATACCACCTACTTTTATATCAAAGTTAGCACCTGCTTGATCTGATAATGGATTATTAGTTTGAGCATAAAAACTAACTTTTCCATTGCCTACAGGTATACCAATATCTCTAGGCACAATAAAATCAAATTCAAATTGACCATTTTCAACTGTTGCCTGACCTTTAAATAAAATTTCACCTAAAGTCGTAAAGTTCAAATAAATTGTACCTCCATTATCACTGGTACCATCATTAGCTAAAGTTTGACGCTCAATTCTTTTATCAAAAACAGTTGCTGTTAAAGTACCATTGTAATTAGACAACACATTACCATTAACATCAGTAACTTCACCAGCTAATTTGGTGTAACTTAAAGCCTTTAGCGTGTCTATTGGCTGTGTAATTTCGACATCATTAACTTTTGTTAGCCTGACGTCTGGTTGTGGAAAAGCTAATTTCATAGCTGGATCACCAATTAAAAATACTAGTCGTTTTTGTGATATACCAGCAATATTATTATCTGTCTTTGTTAATCTTAAAACTTCACCTATAGGTTGGTAATCATTAGAACCGTAAGCAAACAAATAATCATCTAAAACCTCATTAAAACTTTCACCAACAGTAACAAAAATTTGTCTAGTTGTTGTCATTAAGGCAATAGCACCACCTGTTTTATTCCAATAAGTAAATTCGCCTGCAGTTGGCCTACCTGGATCATCGAACTTAGTATATTCACAAGTTACTGTAATGAATAAATTGTACTTACATATATTGTTAATTTCTTGGGCATCAAACTTATCGAAAATACGTTCTTTAGCTAATCCATCTTCACCACCATGACCAAAGTAATTTACAACCAAAGCACCTACTTCTATGGCATCCTTAAAAGCTTCGTTTACTTGCGGATATCTGTTACCTGCAGCTGAAGATTCTTGTTCAAAAGCATCGGCATGAATCTTTATGACATTAAAAAAGGGTTTGTCTGTCTCTATATTAGTTCCTAATTCGTCAGTTGTTTCTTGTAATGTTCTTTCCCATCCTACATCAACATCATCAGATACTAATAATATGTTATTCCTCCAGCTTCCGTATGCTTCAGGTTGATAATAAGCGTCAATTTTATCTACTAGTTCTTTTGCACGTTGAATATCTTCGGCCAATATTCTACCAACAGCAACATCCATCCTATCACTACTTCCCATACCTCCTTCAGTATCATCTAACATAGCATAAAAATCATCTGAGACAAATGAATTTGTAAGGCTAAAACTCGGCATAGAGTACCATGAAGGCACCAAATTAGTGTTATTATTCACTCTGTTTTTATAATCATAAGAGCCTTCACCAAACAAGCATACGTACTTTAACCTTTCACTTGGAACACTTGCATTATCATAAACATATTTTATGAAGTTTCTTATGGCTGCTATATCTTGACTACCTGTACTAAACTCGTTATAAATAGTCTGAAGATCTACAACCTTAACTTTAAGATTATATTGATTTCTATTAATTTGAGCCAAGCGCTCTGCCTGAGACCTAAGTTCTGCAGGTGTTAGTATGATGTAACCCACATCTTCAAAAGCACCTTGACTATTTAGAAAAATTGTTCCCTTAAGATTCTGGTTTGCTAAAGTAGACCTAGATTCTTTTTTAGGCTGTAAAACATTTGAAGAAGAAAAAGCTAAGTAGGTACGCAATTCACCAGATACAGCTTTAAAACTGAGATTATTTAACCCTTCAGAATTTAAAATATTTGAAACATTAAATCTATCTGTTACATCCCAAACCTCTTGTACTCCAGAAGCGTTAGCAAGATTATACTCAGCAATACCAGGTGTAGTCACCACATCTTTGTTTTTAAAGACCAATTGTTCGCCATCATAGGTCAACGCTCTTGTTGCTTCAATGTTTATATAATCTAAAAATGCGTTTGCTGACGGATTACCATTATTATTGTAATCTAACGTTACTGTAATTGCATCTGAAGAAATAGTAATATCATCGCCATATGCATTTGCAGTCCCTAAAACTGAACCTGGACTAATAACTCCTAAACCAAGACTAGAAACAAAATTCCCATTGATGGTAATTCCCATAGTTGTACCATCAGTTTCAGATACAGAGCCCACAGCAATATCAAATCTAACAGTCTCACTTGTTACTAAATTTGGAAATTCAAAATTATATACGCGTTGATTTTCAATTGCAAAATCATCACCAAACCATCGTCGTCCTAATTTCGCTAAATTAAACTCATCAACTTCATAAAATTGGTAATCCTGAAATGTATTAACCTGAATATCAGCAGCTGCATCTATAGTAGGCATTTGCTGAATTCTTTTACCATTACCAGAACTAATATTTACGTAGTAATATGTTCTATCTGTATATAAATTTAAATTTGTTTCGCTTTCCTCACTATAAGTCTTTGGACCCTCACCATAAAACAAAATATAATCTCCATTATCAAAACTTCCATCTTCTTCACCTACGAATTTTACTGCATTCTCAACAACATCAAAAGGGTAATTCTCAGAATTTAGCAAGGGTAACATTCTACCGCCATTACCATAAATTTTTATAGTGCGTGGATCCACAGAATTTGTATTAACACCTAAACTGCTCAAGAATCCTTTAGTGAGTTGAAAAACACCAGATTCTTCAATATAAAATTTGTACCACTCCCCAGAGCTAAGTACTGAATTTGTGATTTCTGTCCTTGCTGCTGTTTGGGATCTATTTGCGGAAAAATTATAATTTATCGTAAAAGATTTTATCTTCTTAAAAACTCCTCTATCATTAATAATTGGGCTTATTTCAAAATAGTATCCACGTTTATCTCTAGCATTGGTATTGTAGAAATTGAATTTTGGAGATTTTGGAATAAGGTTTGTGTTTAAGTTTCTTAGACCACTTTGAGTAATTGTTTCGTAGTTAACATTAGATAAGGTTACCGAATTTTCATCAACATATCCACCATTACTATTCCATTGAGAAAAAAACTTTAGACCATTTTTATTATCATAACTAAAATGTTGCTCACTAAAACCTGGAACGATTATTTTTCCATATTCTGTTTCTAATACTTTATCGCCATTCCATTCAATATTGAATTGTTTTTGTTGTCCAAAAGCAAACAAACCCATTATCATTAAAATAAAAACAGAGCAATTTTTCATTTAGTTTTCTATGATTTAAAAGCCTTAGTTTTTTAAGTGTGAATATCACTAACCTGATATTGTATAAAATACAGTTGAATAACGGTTAAATTATAGGCTTATTATAGTACTTCAATTTTTATTTCAAAAATACAACAATAATTTATTTTAGTGGTCGTTATTAAAGAGCAAAATACATCGTTAAATCGACCAAAAATCCGTTATTGTGTTCAAAAAAAAGGATGAAATGCATATTTTTTTGAATTTTCAGGCGAAAAAAAGTTGTTGGTTTACCTTTAATTGTTATATTGCGGAACTAAAAATTCAACGAGCTTACTTAAACATATGGATATGAAAAATGTCTCAAACCTAAAATTTTTAATTGCACTGACGCTTTGCGCTAGTATTGTTAGCTGTAAACGCAACTCTAATTCAGGCAATGTAGATAGTGCAACTGGATGGAAAATCAACGATAAAAATGGTGGTTTTCAGTACAACACCAGTTTTAAAGAACAAGAAACACCTCCTGGAACAGCGTTTATAGAAGGTGGAACTTTTACAATGGGTAAGGTACAAGATGACCCAATGCACGATTGGAACAATACACCAAACCAGCAACATATTCAGTCTTTTTACATGGACGAAGCAGAGGTTACTAACGTAAACTACCTGTACTACCTTCACTATTTAAAGAGTGTATATCCTCCAGACGATCCAAATTATGCCCTCATATATAAAGGAGCACTTCCGGATACTTTGGTTTGGAGAAATCGTTTAGGTTATAACGAAATGATGACAGAAAACTACTTACGTCATCCTGGTTATGCAAATTACCCAGTTGTAGGTGTAAGCTGGATTCAAGCTGTTGAATATGCAAATTGGAGATCTAACCGTGTAGCTGAAATGTCTTTACAAGATGCTGGTTACATTAAAAGAGATGCTCATTTAACAGACTTAAATGCAGAAAGTACTTTTGATGTAGATACATATATCAACGCACCAACTGAAACATATGGTGGTAATTCTGAAGTTTTAGAAGGTGGTAAAAGAAGACAACAAACTGATGCTGACGGTAACCCAATTAACGTTTACGCAAATAGAGAAACTGGATTAATTCCTGTAAAATACAGACTTCCAACAGAAGCAGAGTGGGAATATGCCGCTTTAGGTATGAGTGAGTTAAGAAGCTATAACGTTTACAGAGGACGTAAAAAATATCCTTGGGATGGACAATATACAAGATCTGGTAAGCGAGTAAATCGTGGAGATCAGTTAGCAAACTTTAAGCAAGGTAAAGGTGATTACGGTGGAATTGCAGGATGGTCTGATGATGGTGCTGACATCACTGCCGAAGTAAAATCATACCAACCAAACGATTACGGTCTTTATGATATGGCTGGTAACGTTGCTGAGTGGGTAGCTGACGTTTATCGTCCTATTGTAGATGACGAATTTAATGACTTTAACTACTACAGAGGTAACGTATATACTAAGAATGCCTTAAATGAAGATGGTACTGTAAAGATTGTCACTGTAGATGAAATAGTTTACGATACATTAAGTAATGGTAAAATCATAGCTCGTAATCTTCCTGGTGAGATTGCAAAAATCCCAGTTGATGACGAAGATACTTACCTAAGAACTCAGTTTGACAAGAGTGACAACAGAAACTTTAGAGATGGTGACAAGCGTTCTTCGCGTTACTACAGAGAAAGTTTTGACGAAGGTGATGATAGAATTGATGCTACTGGCAAAATGTATAACTCACCTAAACATAGAGTTGAAGTTGATTCTGCTGGCGGTAAGCTAATTAGAGAATATGATAAATCTAACAACAGAACCTCATTAATTAACGACGAAGTAAGAGTCTATAAAGGTGGTTCTTGGAGAGATAGAGCATACTGGATAGATCCTGCTCAACGTCGTTACTTCCCACAAGATATGGCGACAGACTATATAGGGTTTAGATGTGCAGTTTCTAGAGTAGGTTCAAAATCTGTAAAATCTCAAAAGAAACGTAACTAATTAGACGTTAAATAATATTAAAAAAGTCCTGATAAAATTATCAGGACTTTTTTATTTTTAGGCTTATGGAAATAACATCTATATACAAAAAGTTTCAAGTCTGTGCTTCTGTCTCTACTGACACAAGAAAAATTAATAAGGACGATATGTACTTTGCCCTAAAAGGCGATAATTTTGATGGCAATAAGTTTGTAAAGCAAGCATTTGAAAACGGTGCGAAATATTGTGTCGTTGATGATAAAACTGCGGTAATAAATGATAATTGTTTATTAGTAAATGATGTGCTAACTACACTTCAGAATTTAGCTACTTACCATCGCAAAGAAATTAAGGTCCCAATAATATCTTTAACAGGCAGTAATGGTAAAACCACTACAAAAGAACTTATTAAGGCTGTACTTTCAACAACATACAAGGTAAATGCAACCAAAGGAAATCTTAACAACCATATTGGTGTACCGCTTACATTATTATCCTTTACCAAAGACTTAGATTTTGGTATTGTTGAAATGGGTGCCAATCATCAAAAAGAAATCAAATTTCTTTGCAGTATTGCCGAGCCTGATTTTGGATTAATCACAAATTTTGGAAAAGCCCATCTTGAAGGTTTTGGTGGTGAGGAAGGTGTTATAAAAGGTAAATCTGAATTGTATGATTTTATAAAATCTAATAAAAAAATCGCATTCATAAACTCAGACGACCCAAAACAGTTGAAACAAATTAGTGATTATCCTAATATTGTGAGTTTCGGAAAAGATCAAAAAAACGACTGTACGGTTGAGTTTAAAAGTGCTGACCCATTTGTAAACTTAAACTACAAAAATATTGAAATTGAAAGTCAACTGATAGGAGACTACAATTATGGTAACATCGCAGTAGCAGTTGCCATTGGCCAATATTTTAAAGTAAAACCTGATGCTATTAAAAAAGCCATTGAAGGGTATCAACCTAACAACAATCGCTCTGAAATTATTGAAAGAGGTTCTACAAAAATTATTTTAGACGCCTATAATGCCAATCCAACAAGTATGTTGGCTGCACTTAAAAATCTAAAACAGCTCAATGCAGAACTTAAATACCTTTTTCTTGGTGATATGTTTGAGCTTGGAGATGAGGCTAGAAGGGAGCATCAGTCCATAGCTGATTTTGCCGAAGATAATTTTGATGAAAATATTATTCTGGTAGGGGAGAATTTTTATAAAACTACCACCAAATCAACGACTGAAAAATATAAAACTTTCGAAGATTTAAAGCCTTATTTAAAAAATCTAGATATAAAGAACGCTACGATTTTAATTAAAGGATCTAGAGGAATGGCTTTAGAGCGAATTTTAGAATTTCTATAAAAATAAAAATCCAAACTTGTGTTTGGATTTGATTTTTAAAGTGGGTCATACTGGATTCGAACCAGTGACTTCTACCCTGTCAAGGTAACACTCTGAACCAACTGAGTTAATGACCCTTATATAAACAAAAAAAGTTCACAGAAATGTGAACTTTTGTGGGCGCGAAGGGATTCGAACCCCTGACCCCTTGGGTGTAAACCAAGTGCTCTGAACCAACTGAGCTACGCGCCCTAATTATTAGGACTGCAAAGATAGACTAGTTTTTAATATCTCAAAATATTTTTTAAAAATTTTTTCATTATTCCACAGTCCAAAAAAATGAAAAACATTTTTCTACTAAATTAATTTAACTACTTTTAAAACTGATAAGATTTTAGACTTGAAATACACCTCTTTAACAGACCTTCTTGACCTCAGCTTAGAACAAATCTCTGAGCTTAATGCCAATAGTATTATTAGGCTTCATAAACAGCTGAAGGCTAAAGCTATGTTAGAGGACAACAACAACCTTGGTGAAATAACTAAAATCATAGATGATCTTAAAAGTGATAGTCTAAGAGCATGCTATATTTTTGTTGAAAAACATGCTTGGCTTAAACATTTAATTTCAGGAAATTTTGAAGACATAAAGTTAAAAGACATTGAGGTTGATGAGTCTTCCATACAAGACTTAGAAACGCTTAAATATTTTCTCAACGACTATTTTAAAGAGAACTTAATTGTATTTATAAGTAATGCATTAAGCAAAGGTAAATACGAGCATATACAGAAGGTACTTCAACATAACTATCTATTTACCGAAGCTATCAATCAATTAGTTATCAACTTCTTTAAAGCAAGGCTAAATTACGCGATTGCATATCTTCAAGAAGGTAAACTAAGCGAAAAACAATTTCCTGTAGCTTTTATTAGCAACAAGACATTTATAAAAAGTTTAAATGCTTATCCAGATGCTTTTAATGAAGAAATACAGGGTTTAAACTCTGAGGTTATTGACATCTATAACCGTTTAAGGAGAAATACTGGTAGAGATAACTTTAAGTTTTGTGCTAAGGTGATGGTTGCTTTTGCAGACTTAGATACCTCAAAAGCCTTTTTAAAAGAAACTTTAGAATCTAACGCAGAGATTGCAAAAGAATATGCATATTCATCTAATCGTAAAAAAGAAAAATCTGGATCTGGCCCAAATAGCTGGAGTGTTATTTTTGTTGTTTTTATAGTTATAAGGCTTATTTTTTGGATAGGTAAAAGTGTTTCTAACGATTCTCGTTCTGATTATAACCCAATAAATTTTGATAGTTACGACTTTAATTCTTCAGGTATTAAAAACCCTCGTCTAAAAAGTATCGATAGTATCATTAAAGAAATGCAAAAGGGAAATGCAGATGAAGACGATTTAAAAGATGTTCTTAGTGGAAATTCTATATCGTCTACCAAAGACACTTCAGACGATGAGATTGAAGAAACTGTTATTGAATCTACAGAAGACATTGAGGAGACTGTTATTGAATCTGCAGAGTTAATAGACGAAGAACCTCTTTCTAAAGCAGATAAAAGAAAGTTAGTGAGTCATATTCGTTTTTTATATTCATTAAAATATAAGTATTATAAAAAACCTAAAGACAATGCTATATTTTCATCATTGTACCCTAACACAAATCCTTACCCTAAAACATTTAACCTTATGCCAGGAAAATCAAGGGTTAACAGCATTGACAACATTACATTAATAAGTAATAAAAGTAATGAAGATCTTGTTGTTTTTAGATTAAAAAGTGGTGTTGACCAATCTGTTTATATACCCAGAGATACTGACAAATATGTTTATCTAAGAGAAAGAGATTGTCTTGCGTTTTATACAGGAACAGATTTTATAAAGTCTAAATTCTCTCATTTTAAAAATGATGGTAGACTTTCAGAATTATATAAAATCAAAAAACTTGAAAGAGGAAATAGTACAATAATTGTTTATCCACCAAAGAAAGGCAATACGGATACCTCAAAAAAAAGAGTACAACATAATGCTTATGACACAGATAATTTAAGCTTCTATGATCTAAGTATGAAGCCTCTATATATTGATGAACTTTATAAACAATATTATAATAACTACTACAACAGAAATTAATTTAAACCTGTTTTACTGTCATCATTAAAGTTTTTGCGTTTTTGTCTATCACTCTCTGGCACCAATGCCGAAAGTCCGTAAACTACATGACGTATTACCTTATAATCTTTTTGTTCTAAAGCTTTATCACCTTGCTCGAATAATCTTTCGGCTTTACGCTTATTAGTGAAATTATCATAAAATTTTAATCCTAAATAATAGGATATAAAATTCTCATCACTAGATTGTATAATAGCATTATATAGCTCTTCTAGTTCCTTAATTTTTGAACGAATCAGGTATTTATCTAAAGAGTTGATAACCTCCTTTTCGTTTTGTATGATACGCTGATACTTGGTTTTAAAACGTTCATTTTCATCTTGATTAAGATGATATTCTAAATCTGCTTTAATGTCATTATACTCTTCTATCTCTTTTGCTACTAGTTCATTTCTAGTTAAATCATCAAACTCTTGTATAAGCTTTCGCTTCTTATCATCGAGTTGAAATTTAGTATCAGAAATATCATCATCTTGCAACATTGAAGCTTCAATCTGAATCTCAATAAGACCTACTCTTATAGTCTCAAGTTTATTAGAATATTCAAAATTTTCAAGAGAATTTGCTGTTTTTATCACTGCTTCAACATCACCTAAAACTGTATTAATCTCTGTGTTGATTTTATTAATACTAATAGAGCGTTCAGACTCACTAAACACATTCTCAAATTCTTGATCGCATGACTGCAAATAGACATTAATCTTTAATTCTCTAGATTCTGATATTTCTAACTCAATCTCAATATCAGTTCCTTTTATTAAATCATCTTCTAAATCCTCACCAAAAATTTCGATATAGCCGATACTTAAACCAGAACTTGGCAAACCGTTAGATTTACCTTCAATAACATTAATAGTAAGGTTTGATTTCGATTTTTTTAATATCGTTTTAGAAGCTGTCTTGTATATTTTTTTCTTTAATGGCAGTATACTTCCCTTAGCAAATATGCGCTCTAACCGAGTGGCAGAAGCATCTAAATCATCAACTTCCATGCAAATATCATTTGGTAAAGGCTGCCCATTTACACTATAACTACCATGATTAATAGAAAGCGGATCGATGGTTTTTAAAACTTCTAAGTCTGTATTAAGTAACTGTACTTTAAACTGATTCAGCCTCCCTTCTAGAAGCGGTACAAATTCTGAAAATGAATTATTCTTTAGACCTTTTACACCAGAATCGTAACCTCCATCTTTTCTAATTATTCTAAAATTAGCAATATTTACACCTGAAAATTTTGCGGTAATTAACTCTTCAGAGTCTCTTGTATTCTGCTCATAAAAGAACTTATAGTCTATTATTGATTCCTCTTGAGTTTTTTCCTCCTCAACATTCTCTTCTTCTTTTAACTCGCTAGGTTTAGAGCCTGCATAATAGGCTGCACCTTCTACAACAGCAGAAGTTGGGTCTATTGAAGCGTTAACTTCAACACCAATTGCATTTGCAATAGACTTCTTTATTAAAGGTATATATGTGGTTCCTCCAATTAAGATTACGCGTTTTATATCTGAATTTAGTAGCTGGTTATCTTTTATAATATCTTTAATGATGGTAACGGTATTCTCTACATTTGAAAGAATTAAATTCTCAAACATTTCGCGTTTAATGATCAAATGATCGTATAAATCTTCGCTATTAATTGTGATATCTAACTCTATTTCTGTCTCTTCAAAATTTGACAATTCTTTTTTTGCTTCTTCGGCCTTCTTCAATAATTCGAAATAAAGTCCTTTATGAGCTGAAGATTTTGATTTTAATGATTTCCATAAATCCGACTGTCCGGTTTTTTCCTCAATAAAAGGCACTATTAAATTCTTGACTATTAAGTTGTCAAAATCGGCACCACCTAAATAATTATCTCCTTGATGGTCTATAACCTTTAGTTCTCTCTCATCGACTTCAACCAAAGCCACATCAAACGTTCCTCCACCAAAATCATAAACAATCCAATATTCTTTTTCTTTTACTGCGATGTTTGACGTATTAGCAAATGCTAAACAAGCAGCTATTGGTTCTTGTAGCAAAACCACTTCTTTAAATCCTGCCAAATAACCTGCTTTTTTAGTAGCATTAGATTGAATAGTATCAAAGGCTGCAGGTATGGTAATAACAACACTATTTGCAGTTTCATCATCTGGTAAAAAGTTTTTCAGCTCTTTTAAAACCAATGACGAAAGTTCTATGGGCTGCTTTTCTTGGTCTAAAGAAGGTACGCGATAAGTATCTTGCGTGCCCATTTTTCTTTTAAAAAGCATGCAAACATTCTCTGCATCTTTTTCTAAATAATCTAAGGCCTTATCTCCAATGACTATTCTGTTACCTCTAAAAGCTATGCAAGATGGTAACGTTTGTTTTAAACCAAGAGGGTTATTGTATATCTTTATTTTACCGTTATCATATTTAGCAATTAAGCTATTTGTTGTTCCTAAATCTATAGCAAAATTTATAGTCTTCATTAATCTTATTCTACAATTACAATTCCTTTTTGTACAAGCTTAGTTTCATTATCATCTATTTGGTAAATGATAGGTTTTAAAACTTTAGTGATTTTAGAATTTTTATTTAAATCTCCTGAAATACTTGCTTCAACATCTGTCATTTCATTTCTATAAGGCTTTCCTATCGGATTAATGACATGGTAGTTTAGATTTTCAAATTCTGAAGCAATACGATCAAAATTTCTGGTATAATCTTTACTCCCTGTTTTGATAAGTTTAGATTCTAAAGCAAATATTTGGTTGATAATTTCTATCATCGATTAAAAAATTTGATTTTGAAATATACATATTTTTAGACTCTAAAGAACCTCTGCCACAACAAAAGTACTTCCGCCTACGTAAATTAAATCATCATTATCAGCTACAGACTTAGCATGACTGAATGCTTTACCTACACTTGGATAAATATCTCCATGTCGACCGTTCTTAGCAAATGTCTTTTTTAAAATTTCGGCATCTAATCCACGCTGTACATTTGGTTTGCAGAAATAGTAAGTGGCTGTTTTTGGTAATAATGGTAGTATGGTTTCTAAGTCTTTATCGCTTACAACACCAAAAACAATATGTAAATTATTATAAGTTTCCGATTGTAATTGCTTCATAGTATAACTTAAGCCTTCTTTGTTGTGCGCTGTATCGCAAATGACTTTTGGGTTTTTCTGCAAAACTTGCCATCGTCCTTGTAAACCAGAATTTTTAACAACGTTTAATAGTCCATTTTTTAAGTTTGAATTTGAAATATTATAACCCAATTGTGTTAGGACTTTAACTGACTGAATAACGGTTTTTATATTATGGCTTTGGTACGACCCTTTTAAGTCGCTTTCAAAAACTTCTTTAACCAATTGATCTGCAAAGAATATTTCAGAAATTGTAGACTTAGCCTTTGCTTCAAAAACAACTTGAGTTTCAGGCTGTGTTTCACCAATTACAACCGGAATATTTTGCTTAATAATTCCTGCTTTTTCACCTGCAATTTTTTCGAGTGTATCACCTAAAAACTGCATATGATCAAAACCAATATTGGTAATTACAGAAAGTTCTGGAGTAACTATGTTGGTAGAGTCTAAACGACCACCTAAACCTACTTCTATAACAGTAATATCAACTTTTTGCTTTGAAAAATAATCGAAAGCCATACCAACGGTCATTTCAAAAAAAGATAAGTTGTTAGATTCTAAAAATGCTTTGTTCCGCTTTATAAAACCAATGACAAATTGTTTTGATACAACCTTTCCGTTAATCCTTATGCGTTCCCTAAAATCTTTTAAATGTGGTGATGTATAAAGTCCAACCTTGTAACCTGCTTCCTGAAGTATGGACGCCAACATATGGCTAGTAGAGCCTTTACCGTTGGTACCACCAACATGAATAGATTTGAATTTATTTTCGGGATGATTAAGGTGTGCTGAAAGTTTTAGTGTATTAGATAAATCTTTTTTAAAAGCAGATTTACCCTTGTTTTGATACATTGGTAGTTGTTGAAACATCCAATTAACTGTATCAGTATAGTTCATTTGCTATTGACCTATATCGAAATTAATACTTACAAAACCCACTTGAATAGTTGGCGCATCAGAATCTGCTGGCCATTTGTGAGATAAGGCAATTTTTTTTGCAGGCTCTAACAGACATGGTGCTGTGTTTGTGGTTCCTCTAATACCTGGTGTCGCTTTAACTACTTTTCCTTGTCTGTTGACCTCAATTCTTACAACAACTAAACCGTACTCATTACAGTCTTGCTTATAGATTTGTCGAGAAGGTTTTCCTCTTCCACCTAAACCATAACCTACACCACCTTTTCCTGGTCCTGAACCACCAAAATAACTTGGCGCATATGGATCACCATCTAACTGTCCTTTATTACCTCCTTTGTTATCTGGTCCTTCACCTCCATCGTCATTTCCGCTTGAGTTTTTTACACCACCAATAAGATTATCAATGCTTTTTACTTTCTCGGCTTCCTCTCGCTTTTTGCGTTCTTCAGCCTCACGCTTTTCTCGCGCAATACGATCTGCTTCAGCTTTTGCTTTTGCCTCAGCTTCCTTTTGCTTTTTAATAGCCATGGCTTCTGCGTCTTCCTGAGTCATTACATCCTCAGTATTTTGAGTAGCTTCAGTAGGTTCAGATACTGATGGCTCTGGCTGAGACTCTTCAACTATATTTTCTTCTACTGCTTCTCTTGGTTGTGCTAATGGTTTATTCCCACTCCCAAAATCTGTAGTTCCAAAATTAACAGCAACACCATATTCTTCTGGTGGATCTAAATATTGAGGACCAACAAAAAACAATAACAAAAACAACAAGAGCGCAATAAGCACTGTTATTCTTGCAGCATTACGTTGATGTATGGTCTCTAGATATTTCACTTCAATTCAAACACTTTAAAAGCTTATTTTCAAAAACGATGCCGTTTTAATTTGGCTGCACTGCCAAAATCACTTTAAATTTATTTCTATTAGCTATGTCCATAACCTTAACAACATTCTCAACTGGAACAGACTTCTCGGCACGCAACACAATTGTTGGTTGCTCTTGAGTTGATAGCGCTTTTACCAATTCATTTTCTAAAACACTTTCACCAACACGCTTCTGATCTATGTAATAGGTTAAATCTTTTTTGATACTTACTGCTGTCGATTTTTTATTTTCGGTTTTACCGCTGGCTTTTGGTAAAATAATATCTATTGCATTAGTAGTTACCAAGGTTGAAGCTATCATAAAAAAGATCAATAACAAGAATACAATATCGGTCATTGATGCCATATTGAATTCTGGTGTTACTTTATTTCGTCCTCTAATATTCATAAATTAGATAGGTTCGTTTAAGTGATCTAAAAACTCTACAGAGTTGGCTTCCATCTGATAAACAACCTTATTTGTTTTTACAACAATATGGTTATAGGCAACATAAGCTATGATACCTACAATAAGTCCACCAACAGTAGTTGTCATTGCAGTATAAAGTCCGCTAGCTAAAACATCCATTTGTATTGTTCCGCCAGCATTAGCTAGTTCAAAAATAGAAAGTATCATACCAACAACAGTTCCTAAGAAACCAATCATTGGTGCCACACCAGAGATAGTTGCAAGTACACTTACATTCTTTTCTAAGCTATAAATTTCTAATCGTCCAGCATTTTCAATTGCGGTATTAATATCTTCTAATGGCTTACCAATACGAGTAATGCCTTTAGCAATTAATCGAGAAACTGGTGAGTTTTGTTGTGCACACAACATTTGAGCAGAATCTATTTTACCATTGCTAACATGATCTTTAATCTGATTCATAAAATTAGAATCTACTTTAGAAGCTGCCTTGATAGCAAAAATTCTTTCAAAATAAATATAGGTTGCTACAATAAGAAGTAGAAATAGGATAAGAATTATTACCATTCCTGAAGTTCCTCCACTGGTGATTAACTCTATAATAGAAAGTGTTTTTTCTACTTGTTCTCCTTCTGCTAATACTTCTGCACTGTCTTGAATATTACTTAGTAATATCATATAAAAAGTTTTAAGTTTAAAAGTTTCTGTAAGTTATAACGTTTAGTTTTTAACTTAAGTATGTTAGAAAATTGCTCTGGTAGCCATGAAGGCAATTGCTCCAGCAATAAATCCTACAAGTGCCAACCAAGATATTTTCTTTAAGTACCAGAAAAAATCAATTTTTTCCATACCCATTGCTACTACACCTGCAGCAGAACCAATAATTAACATGCTACCACCTGTTCCTGCAGAATATGCTATAAAGTGCCATAATTCGTTATCCATTGGCTCAGAAAACATTCCTAAACTTGCTGCTACTAAAGGCACATTGTCAATTACTGCAGAACCAACACCAAGTAATAACACTACTAAATCAGAAACTCCTTCTCCGTGCAACTCAGTACCCATCATTGGCATAGACGTCTGTAATGAATCTGCAAAACCAAATAAAATACCCAAAGACTCTAATGCTGCTACAGCCATTAAAATACCTAAAAAGAACAGTATGCTTGGTAATTCAATTTTTGATAAAGAATAATGTACAGGACTGTGACTTGCATGCGCTTCATGTTCTCCATGAGCTGTTGCAGAAATTGCAAATTTTGAATTACTATAAACCTCCGCAAAAATAGCAACTACACCAAGAGATAACATCATACCTACATAAGGTGGTAAATGTGTAATTACTTTGAAAATTGGGACAAATATAATTGCACCTAATCCTAAAAATAACATAGTAGAACTAAACTTACTTTTAGGTTTTTCATCAGCTTCTTGTAACTCTACTGTTCCTTTAAAAGCAGGTAGTAGAGAAGCTATAAAAGTCGGTACTGCCATACACAAAATAGAAGGGATGAATAGATATGAAAATAACTTGCCTGTAGACACTTTATCTCCTATCCAAAGCATCGTAGTAGTAACATCACCTATTGGAGACCATGCTCCACCTGCATTTGCAGCAATGATAATTAAACCAGCAAACCATATTCTTACATCTCTATCTTTAACGATTTTTTGAAGTATAGATATTAAAACAATAGTTGCCGTAAGGTTATCAATTATTGCTGAAAGAATGAAAGCTAATATTGAAAACATCCATAGTAGCTTTTTTCTACTATTAAATTTTACTGCTGATTTAATAGTTGAAAAACCATCAAAATAATCTATTATTTCTACAATGGTCATAGCACCAAGTAAGAAAACTAATATTTCAGCAGTCTTACCTAAATGATGTAACAGGGTTTCTTCCATTAGGTGCATTTTTTCTTCATGAGGCAACAACCCAAAATTTTCCATGAGGTTGTGTTTGGCAGAATCGAACCATTGTGTAAAATCATCAATACCCAATGATATTAATGCCCAACTTATAGCCATCATCACCAAAGCTGGAATAAGCTTATCTATTTTAATGTTATGTTCGAGAGTAATGGCTAAGTAACCAAATACAAATACGAGAATTATTACGGTTTCCATAAATTAAGGGATATGTTTTTTTTAAATTAATTGTCTTAGTGCAATCTCAAATGCAGTTTCGCTTATGCCTACTGTTGATGGATTGTTGTTTTTAACTTCTTTTAGTGCCTCTTTTATGACGTCTGATGTGTCATTAAAAATTGCTTCATCTGTCATTAGTACTTTACGTTCCATAAAATACGCAAAAACTCTTGCCATTCCGCAATTGGAAATAAAATCTGGTATTAAACTTACCTTTTGATCTGTATGTTCCATTATTGGGCCAAAGAAAATCTCTTTATCTGCAAAAGGCACGTTTGCTCCACAGGTAATAACTTCTAAACCAGTAGCAATCATCTGATCGATCTGATTTTTAGTGACTAATCGAGATGCAGCACAAGGTGCAAATACTTCGGTCTCTAAAGACCATATTTTTTCATTTATTTCGTCAAATGGAATAAGATTATCTGCTACCAATGTATTTCCGTTTTTATTAAGATATAAATCGGTAATTTCTTTAAAGGAAAATCCTTCAGGCTTGATTAAACCTCCAACTCGATCTATAATACCAACGACTTTAGCACCCATCTGGGCAAAATAAAATGCTGCAGCTGCACCAACGTTGCCAAAACCTTGTACAACCACACGTTTTCCTTTTATTGAGCCTTCGTTTAAATCATAAAAATGTTTTGCTGCCACAGCTACACCAAAACCAGTAATCATGTCTGCCACAGTATATTTTCTAGATACATCTGGAGAATATTCTGGGTTTTCAATAACCTTTATTACTCCTTGTCTTAACTGACCAATTCTATTTATCTTATCTGCTTGTGTAGGTTTAAAATGACCTTCAAAAACACCTTCCTGAGGATGCCAAACACCACTTTCTTCAGTAATAGGAATCACCTCATGTATTTCATCTACATTAAGATCGCCACCTGTACCATAGTAACTTTTTAACAATGGAGAAACAGCTGCATACCAACGTTCTAACACACCTTTTTTTCTTGGGTCTTGAGGGTCGAAATTAATACCAGATTTAGCTCCACCAATTGCCGGACCAGATACCGTAAACTTCACTTCCATTGTTTTTGCCAATGAAAGCACCTCATTCATATCTAAGCCTTTACGCATTCTGGTTCCACCTCCGGCTGCACCACCTCTTAAAGAATTTATAACTGTCCAACCTTCTGCTTCGGTCTCTGGATCGTTCCAATGGAACACTATTTCTGGGGATTTATCTTCGTACGTTTGAAGTAATTGCTTTATCAATTTCTATGATTTAGTTAATGGTAACAAATATAAAAAACTCCAATGCCTAAAAAGTGAATTAAATATTAATTTTAAGCCTTTGGAATTAAAATTTTTCCTGAAGAATGATCTTTAATTGCACCTGTAACGCTTTTAAGACAATTAACTTCATTTCTATCTCTAAGAATGCCCAACAAGCCAAATACTATAGCCTCCTTAAATTCAATTATTTGGTTATCAGGAATTATGATCTTGGACTGGGTTTTTAATTTAAGCTGTTCTATTAAAAAATCATTGTAAGCGCCACCTCCAGTAATTAATGTTTTCGACTTTTTATCTTTTAAAACTAAAGCTATCTGTGTCGAAATATGTTCTGTAAAAGTTCTTAAAATATCTTCGGTTTTAAGTTCAAAACTATCTATAGTTGGAAAGATGTGCTCTCTGACCCATTCTAAACCGAGTGATTTTGGTGCGGATTGTTTATAAAATTCGAACTTATTTAATTGTTCTAATAAACCTTCGTGTATTTTTCCTTTTGATGCTATTCTTCCGCAATCATCATATTCTAAGTTTATTTTTGAAACGTAATGATTAATTACAATATTAACTGGGCAAATATCGAAAGCAATACGTCTATTATTTTTTTCAAACGAAACATTTGCAAAACCACCTAAATTTAAGCAATAATCATAATTATGAAAAAGTAATTTATCACCTATTGGAACTAAAGGTGCTCCTTGCCCACCATACTCAACATCTTGCACTCTAAAATCGCAAATAATTTTTTGCTGTAATTTATCTGATAAAATCGTTCGATTTCCTATTTGATAGGTAAGCTTGTTTTCAGGTTGATGAAGTGCTGTATGTCCATGGGAAGACACAAAGTCTATCTCATTAAGGTTGTACTTAGCTATGAAAGTCTTTATTACGTTTGCTAAATACTCAGAATAACTGATATCTAATTCCTTTAATTCTTCAAGAGATTTATTTACAAGATTGCTTAAGTCAGTTTTCCATTCGGTTGAGTATTTTAGAGTTTCCGCATGATGAATTTTGAAGCTCCAATCCTTATGAAAATTATAAATAGCATAAATAATGTCTATACCATCTAATGAGGTACCAGACATTACAGCTACAACTTTATATTCAGCTTTTATCATATTAGTAAAAATAATATTACTTATTGAAAATACAGCAAGAAAGCGTTATCTTTGCATGAATTTTTTAACAAATCAATAATTAATTTACTATATGGATTTTAGCTTAACTGAAGAACATTTAATGATTCGTGATGCTGCCAGAGATTTTGCTCAAACAGAATTACTTCCTGGTGTTATAGAACGTGATAATACACAAACTTTTCCGGACGAATTAGTTCGTAAAATGGGCGAATTAGGATTTATGGGAATTATGGTAGACCCAAAATATGGTGGTAGCGGTATGGACTCTATTTCCTATGTATTAATTATGGAAGAGTTATCTAAAATTGATGCATCTGCTTCTGTAATGGTATCTGTTAATAACTCTTTAGTTTGTTACGGTCTTGAAGCTTATGGTACAGAAGAACAAAAACAAAAATATCTTACAAAACTAGCTACTGGAGAGCAAATTGGTGCTTTCTGTTTGAGTGAGCCTGAAGCAGGTAGTGACGCAACATCACAAAGAACTACTGCAATAGATATGGGTGACCATTATGTAATTAATGGAACAAAAAACTGGATTACCAATGGTGGTAGATCTGATGTTTACTTAGTTATTGCACAAACAGATAGGGAAAAAGGCCATAGAGGAATCAATGCTTTTATTGTTGAAAAAGGTACTCCTGGTTTTGATATTGGTCCTAAAGAAGATAAATTAGGCATTAGAGGAAGTGATACACATACGCTTCAATTTAACGATGTTAAAGTACCAAAAGAAAACAGAATTGGCGAAGACGGATTTGGTTTTAAATTCGCAATGAAAACACTTTCTGGTGGACGTATTGGTATTGCTGCACAAGCTTTAGGTATTGCTTCTGGAGCTTACGAGCTTGCTTTAAAATATAGTAAAGAGCGTAAAGCTTTTGGTACCGAAATTTGTAACCATCAAGCTATTGCTTTTAAACTTGCAGATATGTATACAGAAATTGAAGCTGCACGTATGTTAGTAATGAAAGCTGCTTGGGATAAAGACCAAGGTAACAATTACGATATGTCTAGCGCTATGGCAAAATTATACGCTAGTAAAGTTGCAATGGAACAAACTGTTGAAGCTGTTCAAATACACGGTGGAAATGGTTTTGTGAAAGAATACCATGTAGAGCGTTTAATGCGTGATGCAAAAATCACTCAGATTTATGAAGGTACTTCTGAAATCCAAAAAATTGTAATTTCTAGAGGTGTTATTAAAGGATAACATTTTAATTATATAAAATTGAAAAGGCTTCGCATGTAATGTTGAAGCCTTTTTTTATGAATTTAATTCTTCTAAAACCAACCTGATTTCACCATAACTATATTTATCATCTAGTTGATGTTTTAAATCTGAAAATGTATCAAATGTATGTTTTGGGATTAGTTCTTTTAATTCTTGATAATGGGTTTTTGGCATTAAATCGGAAATTTTAATTTCACCTGATTTAATAAATTTAGCTAAATGACCAAAGATTGTATTTTCATTTAACTCTCTAATGTGAGCAATTTCTTCTATGGTTTTACCTTCTTTAAAAAGTGCTAAAGACTCTTTTTGTGTATCACCTTTTTTACGTTTTGGCTTTTTTTCTTCTACAAATTCAAATTGATTTGCATCTGAAGTGTCAATATCATTGTCTTCACAATACTCTCTAATTACAGTTAAAATATCATTTCCATATTTATCAACTCGTACTTTACCAAAACCATTGACTTGTAATAATTCTTTTTTGGTCGTTGGTAAGGTTTCGCACATCTCGTAAAGTGCTTTTTGGGTAAAAATTTGATAGTGGATTAAATCGTGTTCTTGAGCCAGTGTATTTCTTAATTCTCTTAACAGCTCAAATAATTCAATATTTGTAGTACCATCAATGACAGTTTTTCTGAGTTTTTTTGGTTTGTCTTTAGTTAAAAAGACCGATTTAGCTCTTAGACCTAAAAACTTATTGACTTCAAAACCTTCTTTCAATTCAGAGAAATAGAGTTTTTTAGTCGCTATAAGTTCTTCAATCGTATCTAATTGTTTACTAATATCTCTATCTAAAGCTTTGTTATCTGTGCTAAAACTAAAGTTTTGATAAGCATCTATAATCTTGCTTTTAGTTTCTTCTGTAAAATAAGTAATAGCTTTTTTAAAACGCTCTTGTATCACTTGATCGTTTTCTGGCAACTTATCTTTAGCTAATTCTTTTAGTTGAATTTTAAATGAATTGGCTACTTTCAGTAGGTTTGTAGCACAATCCTTTATACTGGTTAAAGGTTGCTCTAAATTGCCTTCAAAACTTCCTCTATTTTTATAATAGATATCTAGAATTCTATTTACAGGATATATAAATTGAAAAAAATCAAAAACTTCTGAAATTAATTGAAGCTGAAATATAGATTTTGATTGTTCTAATTCGGCAGCATCTGGTTGATTTTCTTCAGCTTGTATAGTAAAGTTTAAAACATTGGTATCACTTATAATTTGTCTTGAATCAATCTTACTTTTTAAAACTAAACCATCTAAAGATTTACATCTACTCAAGGCTACATAAGTTTGACCATGTGCAAAAGCACCTTCTGCATCTATAACAGCTTTTTCAAAAGTTAAACCTTGACTTTTATGAATAGTAATTGACCAAGCCAAACGTAAAGGCATCTGCGTGTAGCTACCAATTTTGTCTTCGGTTATAGCGTCTGTTTCTTTATCTACTTTGTAGGTAATGTTTTCCCAAGTTTCAGGTTTTGTTATAATTGTAAAATCATCATCAGGACATTTTACAACAACTTCGTCTTTATCTAAATGAATGACTTTTCCTATTTTACCATTAAAATAACGCTTTTCTGGTGAGCTATCGTTTTTAATAAACATGACTTGCGCACCAACTTTCAAAAATAATTTATCCTCGTTTGGATAAGAATGATCAGGGAACTTACCTTCAACTTTAGCTGAATAGCTAACTAATTTTGTTGACAGTTTATCTAATTCTGAATTATTAACTTGATCGGCTTTATGGTTATGTGTAGTTAAAAATATATAGCCTTCATTTTCTGAAGGTGAAAAATTTGGATCAAATCGTTTATTAAGTTCTTCTATTGAATTTTTAGATAAATTATTCGATCTTATTTCATTTAAAATCTCAATAAACTTAGGATTGTCTTGTCTATAAATGTGTTTTAACTCAACATTTATTGGATTACAATATTGATAAGCATGACTACTGAAAAAATAAGGATTGTTGTAGAATGGTTTGAGAAGTTCCCATTCATTATCTCTAACGACAGGTGATAATTGTTGTAAATCACCAATCATAAGAACTTGAACACCACCAAAAACTTGATTCCTATCTTTATATCGTCTAAGAATTTTATCTATTGCATCTAGTAAGTCAGCTCTAACCATACTAATTTCATCAATAACTAATAAATCTAAAGATTTAATAATATTGATTTTAGTCTTACTAAATTTATTTTTAAAACCACTACTATTAGAAAGATTATCATCGGGAAGAATAGGCCCAAAAGGTAATTGAAAAAAAGAATGAATAGTTACTCCTTTAGCATTAATTGCTGCTACACCAGTAGGTGCAACAATAACCATTCTTTTAAGTGAATTTGATTTTAACCTATGAAGAAACGTAGTCTTTCCTGTGCCAGCTTTACCTGTTAAGAAAACATTTCGATGGCTTTTGTTTACAAAATCCCAGGCTATTTGTAATTCCTTATTAAATTTCATTAATGGTAAAAATAAGTATTATCAAATAAAACTATTTAAAAGATTAACCCCATAAGTAAACTTCTTAAAAAACAAAAGACCCTTACTAGTTTTAGTAAGGGTCTTCAAAAAAGGCGGCGACCTACTCTTCCACAAGTGCAGTACCATCGGCGCAAACGGG
>NZ_JBSWXE010000004.1:0-223612 GCF_056160445.1 Winogradskyella sp. ABM4_392 | reverse complement strand
AATGAACATACCCAAACTCGTCGCATTGTGTCCGTTTAGGGGCTGCAAATATAAAACCCTTTTACTTACAACCAAATACTTTTTAACCTTTTATTTATTTAATTTTTTACAGGAAAAACCAATAGACTGAAATTCACATATTTAATCTGAATATTAATCTAAAATTTTATAAGAAGAAGTCCCAAACCAAACCAAAACGAATGGTAAAGTCCCTATAAGGATGATTAGGAGCTGAGAAATAATCATAACCTGTAAATGAGGAATTGAAATGTTCTGCTTTAAAGAAAATGCGAGTTTGTCTCACTTTTGCATTAATAAAAAAGTCTAGTCTAGGAAACCCCCCTATCTTAGTTGAATTCTGAGTATAGAATTCCGCCAATACAGGATCGTATCCATTCATATTATATTCTGTAAAATAATTGACTGTTACTCCTGTTTGGAGTTTCATGGCTTTCTTAAAAATATGGTTAGAATAATAAAGCGTATTTCTAGAAATTAGTGTTGGTACATTTAACACTTCTGCATCGCTTAAAACATTCTGATACATAATTGTGTTGTCTAAAGCAAAGTTACCAACTTTAAATTCTCTCTGGACCTTTAACCTTAAATATTGTAATGAACTATTAAACTGTTGTGGACTTACAACCCTTACTCCATCTTCATTGATTTCATCTAAATTGAAATATGTATAATTTTCAATGTTTGAAATATCTAAAGATGCATTAAAAAACTTTTGGGACTTAATATTAAACCTTAACTGCTGAGTATTGATGTTATTAAATTGATTGAAATTATACCAGTTATAGTTAGTATAATCACTTTGATATAATAAGTAATTATAATTTGGTAATTTAGAACTAATATTAATCCCACCAGAAACATTAATGTCATCATTAAGTTTTAATCCAAGTTCTGCGTCAATATAACTACCTGCAAACTCATCAGACAGATTTAAACTTGCTTTACTCTGTAAATGAATTGACTTGATGGTTTTGTTATACGATGCATCTAATCCCAAGTAATCAGTCTTTATTCTATTTGGTATTAACTCATCAGGAAACAAAACTATACTATTGTACCCATAGTTAATGTTGGTATAATTTATTCCAAATCTAATTTCTCCTAATATATTGTTGATGAATTCAACATGTACTTTTGTTTTGAAGTCTTCAAGTGTAACTTTATCATTTATTCTACTTGTGAAAGAGTCACCAAAATAATCACTTGAAGGTGAATCTTGATAGTATTGAAAATATTTATCTTCAAAGAAAACCTCGTTTACAATCGTTAGTCTATTATTATTAATTGAGTCTTTTTTATTTACAATGTCGTAAGAATGATTTAAGAAAAATCTTTTTCCTTTTAAAATACTTTCTGCGTTTTCAAAATTCATATCAAATACAGACCTATCTAAAAACTCTTCATCACCAGATGTGAAATTCTCCAAATCCTCATCCTTTATCCCACCATTTTCTTGATTAAGGAAATCTTGCATTACTATATGTCCCATTGCCTTGTAACGCTTATTCTTTGTATGATAATTAGTAGTAACCCTAAAATTGCCTGTGCTGGTTAATGCGTTTTGGTAATTACCTAATGACCTTAAACCTTTATATGCTATTGAAAAGTTAAATTGTCTCGAAAGATTTACAGCAAAAAAAGCATCTAACATCTGTCCTTGTTCAAAAGCTGTCTTATATGTCAGCCTTGTCCATGGTGTTGGTACTTCGTAATACTTTGTGTCGTCACTTTCTAAATAGTTGAAATGTCTTGCTCTGGCGCCAAATAAGGGTTTGGTTTCATCACTTATAGAATTAATACTTAAAGAATTGTAAGTCTGGCCTATGTTGGCGAAAGGCATTAACCCAAAGTTATCTTTCTGCAGATAATTAAATTTATAATCCTTTTTTATGGTTAAAGTGGTGTCAACTATAGAGGTATCTACTTCGGTGTTGTATTGCAAATACATATCTATTGAAGCAAGGTCTTTAAAACCTCTTGAGAGCCTAATATCAGTAGAATCATTTTTATCATTTGAACTTCTAGAGTTAAAGCTATTCAATTTTACCTGTGCATTTACATTAGCAATGACAAGAGAGAAAATGAAAAATAAAAATAATTTGATTTGCATCTATTTAAATATAATCTAAAACAAAGTAAATTATAAATTATTGTTTTAGAGGGAAGAATTACAATTTACTTAACACAAAAAAGACCAACTTAAATCGTTGGTCTTTATCTTGTTTAAAAAAGGAGTGCTATTCAATTACTAGTTTATGAGAAGTAGTTCTATTTCCTTCTGATATATTTACTATGTATACACCTGCCTTTGCATTTTCTAAAGTTATCGTTTCTTTAAAAATTGAAGACGAATTCGTATACTTATTATTGTAAACAAGTCTACCTTGTAAATCATACACCTCTACTTTTACATTATTGTCAATACTATTTAGATTTGATTCAAATGTAAGAGTGAACTCGCCATTAGATGGGTTAGGGTAAACCGCTAATTTTCTTGCTAAATCATTTTCATCAACGCTTAACACAAGATTATTACCTGTAATAACTAGAGAAAAATCTTGGTTCCCTGGATCAAATGGCCCTGCACCACCACCTTGAATGCTACCTTTGTGGGAGACAGTTAATGTGTACATACCATTGGTAGGGACTTCTATATCAACTCTTTCTATGTTATCAACTGAATTATCTGCTTTTGTTGTTGAATATCCGCTAACTGGGTCAAAATTTAAACGCCATGGTAAATACGTAGTGGTACCGTCAGATATTCTCAAATCTAAATCATTTACCAATCTTGGTGTTGGGTCATTAGCTGGACCGTTGGCAGGTGGTCCTGGTAAGTCTGTCCAACATATAGTGGCAGACAATTTTTCGCCTGCTTGAGCTGAAAAAGTAAAGGTATAAGTTTCGCCTTCAGCCAAATTCAATTCATCAATGACAGCTTGTGAACTATTGGCAGCAGCGATTGTTTGTGCTGAAGCTCTTGCGTTCAACAAACCCCAACCGAATACAGGATCTGGACCCATAGTATGATTTGGATTTACTGGGTTAACATCAAATTCGTCAATGGCCGTATGGCAAACTAAAGCCTTTAAAGTAGCAGAATTCATATATTCTCCGAAAATTTGGTTATGATACTGCTGCAACAATAATAACGTGCCTGCCGTATTTGGTGATGACATTGATGTGCCTGAAAATGTTGAATAACCATTCCCTGGAGTTGGAGATAATAAGTTAGTACCATCAGCGGCTATATCTGGTTTAATTCTAAGATCATCTGTAGGACCTTCACTCGAACCAGAGTTTATAGCTAAACTTGTTAATTCATAGTTTCCACTGAAGGCTGGCTGTTCTGATGCTATAGGATTGGCGTTAGCAACAATTAAACTGTTCTTTGCATTCTTGTCGCCAGTTAACTTATCAAATCCAGGAAACATTCCACCAGGATAAGAAACGTTACCAGAATTACCAGCAGACATTACAGGTAAATATTTAGGGTTATTTCTTGTTATGTTATCAACTGTGACTGCACCTGAAGAATAAGCTCCTATGAAATCTGCATCTAACTGATTACCGTTTCCTTGATCTATTGGCACTCCATAAGAGTGATTAGAAACTAGCATAGGACTGACTAAGTCACCTGCTTCAGTTGTCATTTCTGCAGAGTCATTAGTCCAATTAAATGATTTAACATTTACTCTAGAAGCCATACCCCTTGCACTTGGGTTAGTTCCGTTAGCAGAAATAGTACCTGCAACATGTGTTCCGTGTGAGCTAAAGCCTGTATCACCGTCAACAACAACAGGATCTATAATCTCCATCCTAGTATCAGTACCTGCTGCATTTTCAAATTCAACATGACCATCATCAGCTGGTCCACCATCCCAAACACCCACAGTCATACCTAGGCCATCTAAGTCAAGACCTAAACTCCCCCCTGTCCAAAGCTCAGCAGTTTTGGTTGCACGTGCAGCTTCCAAGTTTTCAGTGGATCTATATATAGGTTTTCCGTTTCTAACATCGTGGATATGCATTAATGTAAAACCATCGTTAATTAATGTAGCTTTAACATTTGGATGGCTTTGTAAAAAGTCTTGTACTCTACTAATTCGCTCATTCTCTTGTGCGTTTAGCTGAGCTAATAGAAGTCTATTTGCTTCAGATAGATTACTATCTGTAACCTGTCCAAAAGACAAACAACTAAAAACAATTAAAACAAAACGTAATAAATTCTTCATTTTCATCAAATTTTTAATTTTTATGCAATATAAAGATATTTTAAATCACTTAAAAAAAAAAGCCATCTATTAAGATGGCTTTAATATATAATTAGATTGACTTACTACTAATTGATTGTAAAAGTTGCTGATGATTGAGTACCACCTACAGCTGTAGCAGGAACAAGAGTTCCTCCTGCTGATGTCACGCTAAATACAGGACCTCCATCTCCGTAAGAGTCATAAACAACAACACCATAGTTACCAGCTGCTAAACAAAAATCAAAAGCTAATACAGCAAAGTCATCATCTGGATTTACATACGGTCCACCAGAAGCGATAACAGATGGAGTACCATTTAAGTCATATATTTCCCATGTAGTTTCATCTGGCCAAGTATCTAACTCTAAATTGAAAGTTACTACAGTATCTAGACATTGCTCAGTAACTGCATAAGTAACTTCATTTCCAGAAAAACCTTCAATACCAAAAACTAACAATTGTTTTTCGAATCCTAGATTATCATTATCAGTAACAGTAAAAGTTAAAGTACCTTCATTAGAACCACCAGGTATAGTTACCGTTGATGGTACTGTGTATGGTGATGCTAAAGAAGTATCATCCATATCAACTACAACATTAAATGTTCTATCAGACGAAGTAGTTTCTGTGGCATATACCTTTATATCAAATGACTCTGATGCATCTTTAGGAACTGTAATTGCTCTCTCTGCAGTTCCTATTTCAAAACCTGCAAAGTTTGAGACAGGTGACTCTAAATCTTGCTCACAGGCAGTAAACAACAATACTACTAGAGCCAGGCTGAATAATGATTTAAAATATCTATAATTTTTCATAAGATTTATTATTTTAATTATTTTGAGATGAAATGTTAGGATTGTTTATAATCTCAGTTTCAGGTATCTGGAAAGACATTTCATCAGAATCATAAACAAATGACTCACCTGCTCTAAACACATGGTTAGTACCACGAGTAACAGTTGCTTGATTACGTTTCATAGCGAAGTAACTCTTTCCTTCACCCCACATCTCAACACGTGTTTGGAAATATATTTCATCTACTAATGCTGGCCCAGATAATGGCGCTAAATAAGTCGTTGCAGCAGCAGCACTACCTAATCGAATAGACAATAGCTCTTGTAAACGTGCTTTAGCAGCAGGTTCATTTCCTGTCTTTGCAGCTGCCTCGGCACTTAGCAAATAAAATTCTTCGACTCTCATAAAGATGTAGTCTGTTGTAATTGCAAATTGTCCACCTGGCGTTCTACCTGGATCAAAGAACTTATTAATTGGCTGTAAAGCTTGAGCACCTGTACCAAATTGAGTAGCTCTAATGTCATTAGCTGGAATCTGGCTATATAGTAAATCATCTATAGATTTAGTATCTCCAGCCCATGCATAACTATATGTAAAGTAATCCATTTGTCCCCACCAGTTGATTAATTGGTGACCTAAATCAGCAGTAATGTCAAATCCCCAAACCCAATTTGGTGCACTTACATCATTAAAACCTGATCCCGCTCCTGGGAACGCTAGTGCACCAGCAGTAGCTAGAGGATAACCTGAAGATATTACTGCATCGGCTTGTGTTTTAGCATTAGTATAATCACCCATAGCTGCATAAGTATATGCTAATAAACCTTGAGCTACAGTTTTGTCTATCTCACTAATAGCTGTTCTAGTATAACCATCTAGGTTATCAATAGCAAAAGTTAAATCACTAACTATCAAATCATAGATTTGAGAAGCCTCAACCTTAGCAGTATTGATATCATCAATATTATAGAAAGGAAGAATAGGCTCAGCTGGGTCATAAGCTGTTTGATATAATTGAGCTAAATAAAAATAAGCATAAGCTCTATATGCTTTAGCTTGGGCATTAACTCTTAGAGTATTATCGTCTAAATCCCCAGGATTATTACCACCTGCTGTTTGAATTACAGAGTTAGCAACACTTATAATTCTGAAATAGTAATTCCAAATGATTTCATTTTCTTCACGAGTAAAATCTGTGGTAGTTAAAAGATTAGCTGATGCATTATACCATCCAAATGCACTGGCAGATAATGATGCATCACCACAAACTATATCTGTCCAAATATCCACACCTTTCTGACCTATGTCATAATGTCTACCACCCGTTACTCCGAATGGTTCAATCATGAATCCACTGATACCCGTTAGGTTTCCTTCAATAATATCTGGATTTAAACCCGCCGCATCAGTTATACTAACATCAGTTAATACATTGGTATTTCTTTCTGGATCTAAAAAATCTTCTTCACAGCTGAAGCATAGAGCTAGAACTGCTACTATTGATAAATAAATTACATTTTTTTTCATATTGCTTTTTTTTAAAATTGAACTTTCGCTCCTAAACTAAAGGTAGTTAATGGCATGTAAATACCCGAATTAGTTGTACCTATAGCTGTACTAGGGTTTAAACCTTTACGGCTACTTAAGAACATTAAGTTATCACCAGACAAAGTAAAACTTACTGCCTCTAACCCCATAGATTCAACAACAGATTGCGACAATCTATAGTTTAAGTTTACATTGTTCAATGAGAAGAAGTCTGACTTTGTAAGGAAACGTGTAGACGTATTGTTTTGCTGTCCATCGTTACCAAAGTTAGCTGAAGTTCTTGGTATATCAGTAACTTGACCAGGAGTTGTCCATGCATCTCTAATATCAGTATGAAAATTGTCAGCACCGATAAGATTATTATCAACAAGTAATCTATAACCACTATCAAATGCATATCCACCAAGACTGTAACTAAATTGTGCAGAAATATCAAAATTCTTAAACCCTGCGTTAATTCTGAATCCACCACGCACATCTGGAATAGCTGATTTACCAGTGAATACTTGAGTCGCATCAGCATAGTTATTAGTAGTAGTTCTTCTAACATTTGCACCAGGAACCAACTGTTGATATTCAAACAAATTACCTGAAGCATTATCATTGATGCCATCATTATCTACATCAACCTCAAAGGAACCACCATTAAAAGAAGATAGCTCACCATTATCGAAAACACCATTGTTGTTTTCATCAACATAGTACATATACCACAAAGCCTCACCATTAGCTGGATTAACACCTGCCCATTCTCTCATATACCAATCATATTGAGAAACACCTTCTGCGATGTTATTAAAATCATCAAAAATTGCTTTCTCACCAGAGAAAGGGTCAGTAGGCATCTCTAATACCTCATTCTTAAATGTTTCTCCATTTAGATTTAATGATAGTCTAAAATTATCTTTTTCAACAAGTTTAGCATTAATATTAAATTCTAAACCTTGGTTTAATAATTCACCACTGTTATAACGGATAGTCTCTTGACCAGAAGAAGGTGCCAAGTTAGCTATTTGAATTAAATCTACTGTTCTTCTATCGTAGAAATCTACATCTACACCTAGACGACCGTCAAACCAAGTACTTTCAAAACCAACCTGAGCTACATTAGAAGTTTCCCAAGTCAAATTTGGATTTGCAGCCTCGCTGGAAATAGTATAAGATATGTTACCGTTAGGATCTTGGTTAATATTAAAAACTTGGAAACCGTTTAATAGAGCAGTACCTGTATCACCAATCACACCATAACTAGCTTTTAACTTTAAAAAGTCTAAAGCACCTACGTTAGCCATGAAATCCTCTTTTGTAACAATCCATCCTAAACCTACAGACCCAAACGTACCCCATTTGTTCTGTAAGAAACGTGAAGAACCATCACGTCTTATAGACGCTGTTAAGAAATACTTATCTGCATAATCATAATTTAGCCCAGAGAAATAACTATCTAAAGTCCAACCTAATCTAAATGAACCTGCTCTTCCCAAAGGAGTTGTATATTGATTTAAATCATTTGAACCAGGGATAATTGCACGTTCAGCTGCACCAGTGATTGTTCTAAAACGATCTTCTGTTGATTCATGAGCAACAAATAACTCTATATCATGATCACCATAAGACTTAGTAAAACGTAATAACTGTAAAAAGTTTTGGTTTGTTCTTAAATCATCATCTAAGAATAAACTACCTCCTGAATTAGCCGCACCACCATAGAACTGATTATTTCTGTTAGTATTTATTCTTGAATCATACTGACCACTATAACGCATCTCAAATGCTAACCAGTCTGTAACATCTATACCAACATTAAAATTACCTAACAAAGTGTTGATGTCTGATTGGGTTAAATCGTACTTAGCTAAAGCAATACCATTAGTAGCATTCCAAGCACGTCTTCCTGTTTCTGCACCAAAATCATACTGAGAACCCCCAAAAATTGGATCTGGAACTAAATTTCCATCCAAGTCTCTTAAGAACACATCATAAATTGCTGGTGTAGTATAAACTAAAGCAAAAGGGTTTGCAGAACTACCAGCACTACCTTGAGTACCTGAATTTGTAGCACGTGCGCCAGCCCAAGCAATATTACCACCAATTGTTAACCAATCTTTTGGCTTATGCTCTAAATTTAATCTCGTAGTGTATCTTGAATAGTTTGAATTAACAGAGTAACCTTCATCATCAACATAACCTAGAGAAACAGCATATTTAGTTTTTTCATTACCTCCAGAGAATTGTAAATTCGCCTCTGTTCTTACACCAGTACCAAATGCAGCATCTCTCCAAGAAGTTGGCGTAAATCTACGCTGAACACCTGGATTAAATTTCCCAGTAGTTGGGTCTATTAATTGGTTACCTGGCACATTCCATATGTTATAAAGCTCATTAATACCTTCTGCAGTACCATATAAATTGTTACTAGCAAAAGCAGCAGGATCAGCTTGACCTGTTAAGATTCCTTTCGTTCTTAAAGCTTGCCAGGATATCTCCATATACTCCTCTGGAGAATCAATAGTTTCATATTCTGGTAAAAATAATGTATTAATACTTGTTGTTACATCCACTGAAATACGAGAAACACCTGCTTTACCTTGTTTTGTGGTGATTAATACAACACCATTCGCACCACGAGAACCGTAGATAGAAGTAGCAGCAGCGTCTTTCAACACAACCATATTCTCAATATCAGAAGGGTTAATAGACTGTAATACACCTGTAGCATTACCATCAACTGGAGCACCATCTATTATGTAAAGAGGAAGCGTATTACCATTGATAGAACCAAAACCTCTAATTCTAACTTCTGCAGTAGAACCAGGAGCGCCACTTCTTGTAATAACATTCACACCAGCTACCTCACCCCTTAAGGCTTGAGTAACGTTAGAAACAACTTTGTCTTCAACACCTTCCATGTCTACAACTGCAGCTGTACCTGTGAATGATTCTTTTGTCGTTTTGCTATAACCAACAACAACAACTTCATCAAGAGTGTTACCTTCTTTTAAAACAACATCATATACATTAGATGCACCCACTGTTACTTCAACAGGCTCCATACCAACGTAAGATATTACTAAAACATCTCCTGAGTTGACTCCGATAGTATATTTACCATCAAAATCAGTTTGAGCACCTTTTGTAGTACCCTTTACAATTACACTAGCTCCCGGAAGGGGTAAACCATCCGATTCTGTAGTAACTGTACCTGTGACCATTTTTTCTTGTGCAAAAGAAAATTGCATCACGAACGCCATAAAAAGCGTTAATAACCATGTTAACTTTAATTTCATAAAACAATTATTTGAGTTAGTCTAGTTGCAAACATCTTAATTAAATATTAAATAAACAAGCGTTTTTGCCAAAAAAATGTTAATGGTTTTGCGATTTCATCAACAAAAATGAACTAATATTTAATTAGTGTTTTTGACGCTTAACTCATTACGTAGATACCAAAACTGTAAAAGGGTTGCGTTAAAATTTTAACTTTGTTCAAATTTTAACATTTTGGTCTTAAAAACTCAATTCACAAATTTTGATTTAGAATGTGGCACAGACGAGGCAGGCAGAGGGTGTTTAGCTGGTCCTGTAACTGCTGCGGCTGTCATACTACCTTCAACCTTCAATAACAGTATACTAAATGACTCTAAACAACTTTCGGAAAAAAAAAGAATACTATTAAAACCCCTGATAGAACAAGAGTCCTTGTCTTTTGGCGTACAACACATTTTTGAAGATGAAATAGATACAATCAATATATTAAACGCATCTATAAAAGCTATGCATGGCTCCATATCACAGCTTGACATAGAACCAAATTATATCATCGTGGATGGAAACAAGTTTAAACCCTATAATACTATACCATATCAAACTATTATAAAAGGAGATAGCAAATATCTAAATATTGCTGCTGCATCAATTTTAGCAAAAACTTACAGAGATTTATATATGGAGAAAATTCATGAAGAATTCCCTATGTATAATTGGAAAAAGAATAAAGGCTACCCTACAAAAGAGCATAGAGCTGCAATAGAAAAATATGGAGTAACTAAATATCATAGAAAATCGTTCAGATTATTGCCAGAGCAATATCGTTTAGATTTATAACTTTTTATATTTGTAAATATATCTTTACATATGAAGCATTTTGGATTTCTATTGATTTTACTTTCTGTTTTAGTGTCTTGCCAAAAAGACTACAATTCTTCAAAATCTCCATATAAATTTCTCCCTTCAGAAACCGAAGTTGTTATTTCCATTAATGAGCTCAATGATTTTACAAATAGTACTAAAAAACATAAAATTTTATCTGGTATATATAATAAGGAGTTAACTGAGACTTCTACTGTACTTAAAAACATGAATCCAATAGATAAAGTATATGTTGCATTCTTAAACAAAACCAACACAGAGTATCTCGTTTTAACTAAGAACGATTCCACCGTATTTACGATTGATTCTTTACCAAATCATATTTCAGAAAACCTTAAAGAAATCAATATTGCAAAAACTCAAATCGACTCTACTATATTTTATCACAAAACCCTAAACAATGTTTTTGCTGCTTCTAATAGTTTAGGAGTTTTGAAAAATTTAAAACCAAACGAAGGCAATCAAAAGTTAGTCGATTTAATTGAAACTGCTGACAATCGCACTATTGCTTCAGTGCTATATAAAACAAATACAGCAAATCTATCTAAACTACAATTTTCAGAAACGATTA
Organism: Winogradskyella sp. ABM4_392; assembly: GCF_056160445.1. Lineage (NCBI taxonomy): Bacteria > Pseudomonadati > Bacteroidota > Flavobacteriia > Flavobacteriales > Flavobacteriaceae > Winogradskyella > Winogradskyella sp. ABM4_392. The sequence goes on along the minus strand of NZ_JBSWXE010000004.1, from coordinate 212,272 downwards.
AAAATTCAAGTAGCAGCTTTACATTACTTGATTTAAATTTTTCTGACAACAACATAAACTATAATGGTATTGTGACCTCGTCAGATTCTATATCACAATTAATAGATTGCTTTAAAAATGCCGTTCCTCAAAACATAAATAGCCTGAACATAGCATCAGCAAACACTAAATCACTGTTCAGTATCACCTTTGATGACTATTCAAATTTTAGTAATAATTTGAATAAGTTCAAAAATGTAGTGCCAGACAGCACTAAAACATTTTTAAACTTTACAAACGAAATCGCATTAGCAGATAACACCCTTATCCTCCATTCCTTAGATACAGAACTTGTGATTGAATCCATTGAAGAAAAATCAATTTCCGAAACTTTCAGAGATATTGATATTTATGAATTTGGGGATACTGAGTTTTTCAAAAATAGATTAGAACCAATTATTAGTTACGAAACTGCTAACTTCTTTTTTAAATACGAGGATTATATTGTTTTCTCAGATTCCATCGAAACATTAAAATCACTACTTTCTGATGCATTAAACAATAATACCATTGCTAATTCTAACGCTTACAAAAACATAAGCACTAATTTAAGTGATGATGCCTCAATCTTTATCTATAAAAACAACGAAGCACTTTCTGAACATTTAGGCATCAACACAAAAAACTATCATGCCAACGTGGTACAGTATGTTTATGAAAACAATTATGCGCATATGAATGGTGTAATAGAAGAATTCAAGAAGAAAGCAGCTTCAAATTCGGTAACAGAAACTTTTACAATAGCCCTCGATGCTCAAATTGTATCACCTCCTCAAACTGTAGAAAATTATATCGACAACACACATGATATTGCGGTACAAGATACCAACAATGTATTGTATCTAATTTCAAATTCTGGTAGCTTACTTTGGAAAAAACAACTTCAAGGAAAAATACTTGGAAAAATAGAGCAAATAGATACCTATAAAAACGGAAGATTACAATTAGCTTTTGCAACATCTAACCGTCTATATGTTTTAGACAGAAACGGCAATGATGTGTCTCCTTTCCCGAGAAAATTCAATGACGAAATCACACAACCCTTATCTATTTTTGATTACGACAAAAGAAAAAACTACAGACTCCTAATTACCCAAGGAAAAAACCTTCTTATGTACGAAGCTAAAGGCAAAACCGTCAGTGGCTTTGCTTACAAAAACAACACTAAAAACATAACCTCCCAGGCTAAACATTTTAGAATCGGAAGTAAGGATTACATTGTATTCTCTACAGAAGACAATCTAAAAATTCTAAACCGTCAAGGTAAAGTTAGAATTGATGTTAAGGACAATATTCGTTTCTCAGACAATGAAATCTCCTTATACCAAAATAAGTTTACTGCTTCTAACACCCTAGGTCAACTCGTACAAGTAGATACTCGAGGAAAAATAAGCCGAAAAGATCTCAATTTAACAGACAAGCACAATATAGCTACGACGAGCAAAACGTTGGTCTCAATGTATGAGAATAAACTTTTTATAAAATCGCGACGTGTAGATTTAGACTATGGTGTATACACAGCACCTAGAATTTTTTACTTAAACGATAAAATTTATATTACAACAACAGACTTACAGTCTAAAAAGGTTTATTTATTTGATAGCCAAGCAAAATCAATTCCAAATTTCCCTGTTTTTGGAACTTCTGCTGCAGAATTACAGAAACTAGACAAAAACAAAGGCTTGGAATTAATAACTCAGGCAGATGATAAAACAATAGTTGTTTACAAACTACACTAATTTATTAACCATTTTTCATTTTCATTTTTAAGTATCAATAGTTATTCTTATTTTTAGTCCGCTATTAATCAATTACTTAAAATGAATTTTACAAAAATTTCCCTCGCGTTTTGTATAATCCTCTTTATTACTCCTGCCCTTAATGCCCAAACAAAAAAAATTAAACGTCCCAAAAGCAGAGTTGGAGTTGCTAGTGTAGACAATTTTGTTCAAGAATCTTTCGATTTGTACGATAAAGTATATAAATATGATGGCTATGCTGCTTCTGGTCAATCTTTAGAGGATGATGATATTGATGTGCTAGAAGAAGCGTTAGAAGAAATGTCTTCGCTTAGCGATAGTGCACCAGACATTATAAACGACTTAGATGGAGTTGGTGTTTTAAAGCAAGGAAAAGCCACCTTGCAAATGAACAAGGCAAAGAAAGCCTTAAAATACAGCATAAAAACAGCTAAAGAACTTCTTCTGGGACAGCGTGAGCGTGAAACTGAGGATGAAGAGGATACCAAAGAATCTAATGACAAACCAGAAGATAAAACCAATAGTGATTCTGGTAACACAAATGATGCTATTGAAGAGACACCATCAAATGTTTCTGATGGTTTAGAAGTGTATAGTAAATACGATTTTGTTCCTGGTGACAAACTTCTGTTTTTTGATGATTTTTCAAATGATTTTATTGGAGATTTACCAAGTAAGTGGAACACGAACGGCTCTGGTAATATCGTAAAATTCAATAAGGTAGAAGGTAATTGGTTTGAGCTAAAAGCAGGTTACAGACTATACGCCATACCAGATCTTAGTCAACTACCAGAAGACTACACTATAGAATTCGATTTACTCACATCTGGCGTTAGCAATAAAACGTCCTCTGGCGCAAGACTTCATGTAATATTGAGCGATGCTAATGCATTTACAAACGGAGAAACCCACTATGCATCTGTTTCACTTCCGTTGGGTCAGTATGCTCCTTTCAACATAGATACTTATAATTATTTCAATGGCAAAGCTGGCATGATTAACTCTGGTCTAACTGCTGATATAAGAGATGAAGTAAAAAACCAACCACATATCGCTATTTCTGTGACAAAAAAACGTTACAGACTCTGGGTTAACGAAGTTAAATATGTAGATATTCCAAGATTTATAGAGGAGCTTAACGTGCTTAATTATTTAAAATTTCATGTGTATGGACTAAAGGATGGTGAAGAACGCGTTTTTATAAAAAATATTAAAGTTGCCGAAGGTGGTGTTGACTTAAGACGCAAACTAATGTCTGAAGGCAAGATTTCTACCAATGGTATTTTGTTCGATTCTGGCTCTGCCAACATACAACCGCAATCATTAGGTATTGTACGCCAAATCTCGCAAGTGTTAATGCAAGATGACAGTATTAAACTCAATATTGTTGGGCATACAGATTCTGATGGTCCTGACGACTCTAATCTTAAGCTTTCTAAAGACAGAGCCGAAGCTGTAAAAACGGCTTTGGTTAATATCTACAACATTTCGGCAGATCGACTTACAACCGAAGGCAAAGGAGAAACAGAACCTGTTGCAGATAATGGTACTGCAGATGGAAAAGCACAAAACAGACGTGTAGAGTTTGTAAAAATATAACGGTAACCAAATCTCAAAGTCCCTGAGTCTGAAAACGCCAAATTTATTTTGGCGTTTTCTTTAGTTTTAAGCCATACCTTTTGTAGTATTGCAAACACTTATTTTCTTATTTATTTACTGATGATAAAACGACAAAAAGCCTCAATAAAACAATGTATTATTCACAAGGTTGGCAATAAGTTTAATGATACTAAAAACGCGTTTTCAGATGCTGCTGTGCATTTTGACGAAGCCACTTATAACCTTATGCTACCTTACTTACTAAAACCCTTTGTAAGTGTTGCAGAGAGTTATCGTTTTCATCATCATAGCAATGTTGGGCTTAATGAAATCAACACCTATTCTGATCAACTTTTTAAAGAAGAAGCTGATTTTGTAGAAACGTCTAAACACATCGTCACACATCTTTATGAACAAAGTAATTCAGCCCAAATAAAAACAGGAGATGTATTGGTTTGTCATTTTGAAAATATACAGTACGAAGACTTTTTTGTAGATGCTATTGGTATTTATAAAATTGAAAACAAAACCGAGTTTTTTCAGACCTATTTAGAGTCTGGTAACTACGACATTTTGGTTCAAAAAGGCATACAAGCCAAGAAAGTAGATAAAGGGTGTCTGATTCTGAACACTTCAGACATGGAAGGTAAAATAGTATTTAGTGTAGACAACAACACCTACGATACGCAATACTGGATTAAAAGCTTCCTAAACATTAAGTATCCTGACGACAGCAACCAACACACCAAGAATTGCATAGAGCTTTGTAGAGAGTTCTCTAAAGAAGTTTTACAACCCAATTTTGGTGGACAAGAGCAAAGTAATTTCTTAGCAAAAACAGTAGACTTTTTTAAAGAAAATGAAATTGTAAACATTGAAAACTTTAAAGAAGAAGTATTTGAGGAAGAAGACCAAATACAACTTTTTGAAGACTATAAAAAAACCTACGAGGCCGAAAACAACGTGCTGATTAGAAACCAGTTTGATGTCTCTGAACGTGTCTTAAAAAAACAGAAACAAAAGATAAAACCCGAAATAAAACTAGACACCAACATACAAATAAAGCTCGATGTTGATGCACCAGATGCTTCTGCTGAATACCTAGAACGTGGTTACGACGAAGAGAAGAAAATGCACTATTATAAAGTGTTTTTTAATGAAGAGGCTTAGATTGATTTTTAAGAACTTTAACTGATTAAACCATGAAAAAAATCTTTTTAGCATTAATAATTTTTGTTTTAACATATTCATGTTCAACTTATAAAATTGAAAATAAAAGTAACAGGTATTTTGATGATAGAGATATTGAGATAAAAAAAGTAGAATTTGAAAAGAAGCTTTCTTCATTGGAATATCTAGGTATTGAAGGGGATTCTATAAATCACAGAAGATTAATTAAAAGAGAAAATTATGGCGAAATATCAAATAAAAAAGTATTATTAAAACTATTGAAAGAGACGGTTAACAGTGAGCTGGACTCAACCAAACCGATTGTAATAATATATTATCCAGGTAAGGATAAATGCAATGGTACAGGTGGGTTCACTAGCAAACTTTGGGTTGAAAACTGGCGACAAGATCTTGAAAATGGTTTAAATCAAATAGCACAGGTTAAGCCATTGTATATCTACAAAACACCAGAAGGTTTAGAAAAACATGAGAATATTATAAATTGGCATGAAGACCCAGAGAACATAATTGAGAGACTATTCTTTAAGCATCATTATCCATGTGGTAGTTTTGTGGTAATATCTAAAAATGGTAAATATATAAGTTATCTTGGTGAATACCCGAAAGAGTATGTCTGGGCTGCAACAAAGTTGATGAATGAATAATCATCTTTAAATATATAAAGATGTCACACAAACTCTGCCTCAAAAAGCGCTTTAAAATGCTTTAAAATCTTTTCTTTCACTGCTTTTTCATCAACAGTTTCTACACCAAGTTCATTATTTAAAGAGGTCACTGCTTTCCCTCTAATTCCGCAAGGAATAATATTATCAAAATAGCCTAAATCGGCATTTACATTAAGCGCAAAACCATGCATAGTAACCCAACGGCTGGCACGTACTCCCATAGCACAAATTTTTCGTGCAAATGGAGTACCAACATCTAACCAAACACCAGTTTCACCAGGACTACGTTCGGTTTTTAAACCATACTCAGCCAACGTAAGAATAATGATTTCCTCTAAAAATCGCAGGTATTTGTGAATGTCAGTAAAGAAATTATCCAAATCTAAAATAGGATAGCCAACAATTTGCCCAGGACCATGATACGTAATATCTCCACCTCTATTAATCTTGTAGAAGGTTGCGCCTTTCTCTGCTAATTGTTCCTCTGAGAGCAACAAATTAGACAAGTCTCCACTTTTACCCAAAGTGTACACATGTGGATGCTCTACAAACAGAAAATGGTTATCGGTTGCTAAGCCTGCATCTTCTCTCCTATTCTTAATTTTAGTATCTAAAATGGCTTTAAAAAGCGTTTCCTGATAATCCCAGGTGTCTTTAAAATCTTTTAAGCCTAAATCTTGAAGTTTTACGGTTTTATTCATCAACAAATTTCACGTTCACGTCTAGTAACTTTGGATTCTTAAGATACTCTACCCAATTGCTTTTGTAAGTCACTGTTTTTCTATCGTCAGAGAATTCAGCACCTTCAATATCTATAGATTTAACAGCTTTTGGGAAGGTTAACTTCACATTATAAAAAGAATCTTGAAAATAGGCTATAAGCTGTTGGTTGTTTTCATCGGTTTCATCAAAAAGCTCGTCTATAGCATCTTCTGTTGCTTCGTCTGGCAAATTAATACTCGTCATTCTAGAAAAACCATCATTAGTATACATGTAAGCTACATCACTATTTTCATTACCCATAAAGTTACCAAGTGGTGAGTTTTCTTTCATAGCACCTACTTGGTCTCCTTGTGCGTTTAAGCTTTGTAGTTTCCTAAATTTTTCACTAAGATCCCTTAAATCGTCAATAGATTCAAACTCCATTCCCATACCAAAATTCATAACACCTTCATCCTCATTCATCTGCATTCTCATGTACATATCTTTTACTGCCTCCATAGCTAAACGCTTTTTTTCTGGTAGTGCTGCAACACTGTCTTTATAGGTTTCCATAATATCGGCAATTACCAAAGTGGTATCCATAACCTCGCCACCTTCTTTCTTTTCTTTATTATCGCCACCACCCATAGATTCTTGGAAGGCTTTCATAGCTTCACCCATTTCATAAGTAACTAAAAAATCACCTGAACCATCCTGATTAAAAACAATAGATTCGGTAACATTACAACTTGTTATAAAACAAGCAAAGACGATGAGAAGAAATACTTTTTTCATGTGTTTTAAATTGATTTAGTAAAGCACAAAGATACGATTAATTCTACTTGTGGTTATAAATGTGTTTTTCACTTAAACGTTTATAAATCTTCATTGGACTCAACAAAAAAAGCTCAACATCATATCCTGCTGAGCTTTGTCTTAAACATTTCAATTTTTTTTAGCCTTCTGGATTATAGAAAAATTGTTCCTTCCATATTTTACCATCCTTTACCTCATATACAGCGATCTCGTTCATTTGAGAACGATGTCCACTTGGTTTGTGTGTAGTATCCATCCAAAATTTTACTGTAAAGTGGTTATCTGCAACCAACGGATCAGAAACTTCAGTGGCATGTACCTCAAAATTTTCTTGCCACCATTGTCCCTTTTTTTGTATACCTTCAAAACCATGAACTTCTTTCATTGGTTCTGCCATTTCAATACTGGTAATTTCAGGACTATATAGTTCTTCATAGGCCTTATCCTCTTGATTGTTTCTGCAATAGGATACTAATTTTTCTGCAATGTCTTTTGTTGTCATTTTGATTTAGTTTTTTGATGAATTTAAAGTTAAATAATTCTACTTTTAAAAACTCATATTTTCTAAAACAATTAACTAACGTTCTGGATTATTGAGAATTACCAAAGCAGCAATAACTCCCGGAACCCAGCCGCAAAAAAACAATATAAATGTAATTAGAAAAGATCCACAGCCTTTATCTACAACAGCCAAAGGTGGAAAAATAATAGCTAAAATAACGCGCCAGATACTCATAATTTCGTTTGATGATTTGATGTATCTGTATGACGCTAGTTTGTTAAAGTTGTTACACTTTTACCACAGTACTATTTTATTGTTTCCTAAAATTGTGTAGTTTCGTTTTATGCGGTTTAAATTATTGATTTGCTTTTTATTGGTATCGCTTTACTGTAAAGCACAATATTCTTTTTCGGGCTACACCAATCCAGATGAATGGCAAAAAACTGTATACCTTTCTATTGTAGAGGATTACCGTAAAATGTCTGGTGTATATTCTGAACAAATCATTGCAAAAACCTCAGCAGATGAAACAGGTTTTTTTGAGTTTAAAGGCGATATGCTTAGCACAGAAAATCGAATCTATCGTATCCATGTAGATAAGTGCAGCGAAACACAACAAGACATCAACCACTTTAACGGTCACTGCAGTAATAGTGAAGAATTACTATTCATTGCAAAAAACACTGATACTTTAAAATTACCTTTTTCTTTTGGCAATCAGGTGTTTTGTAAAGTAGAATCTAACAACCCAAGAGCTAATGCATTTTTAAAGATAGATTCCCTTAAAAACGATATGCGTTTTGCTTATGGTGAAGTACGAAGTGAAGCCAACCGAAAACTGAACAACAAAAAGTGGTTTACAACATTACAAGACTACGGAACTGCCTTAAACGAGCCTGTAGCAGAACTCGCCATTTACGCTTATTTATCAGATAGAAGTAGTGATTTACATAGCTACTATGTTGAAGATTTACAGAACAATTCTTATTACGACGATCTCAAGGAACGCTTAGAGACTACATACCCTAATGCACCATACACTACACAATATAGAAATGAATTAGCAGCTGACCGATTTATGCTGGCATCAACTGAAGAAAACAAAAGCGCTTCATTTGACATTTACCTTTACACTCTACTTGGAGTTTCTTTTTTCTTGAATTTGTTTCTACTCTACCGAATGTGGAAAAACAAACAATCTAAATCTGAAGATTTAAAGTCTAAATTATCCAAACAAGAGCAAGTTGTTTTAGAGCATTTACTACAAGACAAGACCAATAAAGACATTGCTGAAGCCTTATTTTTGAGTGTTAGCACCATAAAAACGCACACCAATAATATCTACAAGAAGTTGGAAGTACAATCTAGAGACGATGTTAAATCTTTATTTATCAAGTAGTTAAAAAATTCAACCTTGGTACTAGTACCAATTTCAAACCCTTTTTTTTAAAAAATTTAGCTTCTAAGTTTGAAGTTTGTTTCAAGTATTAATCAAAAATTTTTAAAACCATGAAACGAACAGTAAACACTATTCTAATTTTAATTCTTTCAGTAGGATTATTCAATGCAACTTCAAACAAGATTGAAAACAAGACAGGCAAAGTAGCTATTATTTCATTTGAAACTGAAGTCATAGATTACGGAACCATAGAACAGCATTCTGATGGTACACGATTATTCGCTTTTACCAATGAAGGTGACGCTCCACTACTAATTACAGGCGTAAAAACCAGTTGTGGTTGTACTGTACCAAGCTACTCAAAAGAACCAATTTTACCTGGTAAAACTGGCGAATTAAAAATTAAGTACGACACCAAAAGACTTGGCGCTTTTACAAAAACTATAAGAGTCACTTCTAATGCTGAAGGCGGAAACAAGATCCTTAAAATTAAAGGGAATATTATAGCAGCTAAATAAATATTTACTTCCTTTCAGTTTTGTCATTCTGAACTTGTTTCAGAATCTATTTTAGATTTCTATCAAACAAGATCTAGAAACTGAAATAAATTCAGTTTGACAAATTCATCTTTTAATCTCAATAATTTGAGAATTGGTTAAGCTGAACTTTAAAGTTTTGCTCATCCTTCGCTATACCAAAACAGCATACTAATCTTTTTAAAAAATCTATCATGAAAACGAACATATTTTCACTACTCATCATATCCTTTATCTCAATTCAAATAACCGCCCAAAACCTCAACACAGAAATCACAGAAAATACCGATACACCTTATCTTCTAGGTAAAATAGACAAAAGCGGTTTAGAAGGTAACAACTACAAATCTTGGTTTACCAAAAATTATAATGATTACGAGCCAAATTCAACTATTACCGAAGCCATAGCGTCAGAGTTAAAAAACTACAGCATCACTTTGTTTATGGGTACATGGTGTGGTGATAGTAAAAAGGCAGTTCCAAGATTATATAAAGTTTTAGAAGCATGCAATTATCCTATGGATCAACTAACGGTTGTTGCCGTAAGTAGAGAAGCTGGCATGTATAAACAAAGCCCACAGCACGAGGAAGCAGGTTTAAATATTCATCGTGTACCAACCATTATTTTTTATAAGGATGGTAAGGAAATCAATAGAATTGTAGAACATCCTGTAAAAACGTTTGAAGAAGATATTCAGAATATCATTACAGTCAATGACTACAAATCCAATTACCAAATCGTAGCTACCGTAGATGATATTTTAAGTAAAAAAGGAACAAAAGGCTTAAAAAAGAAACAAAAAAAGCTTTTGAATAAATTCAAAGGTAACGTAAGCAGTATGTTTGAGCTTAACACCTATGGCAAAATACTATTCAACACCAATCGCATAGAAGAGGTTATTGCCGTGTTTGAACTTAACACAAAACTTTTTCCTGACGAACCAAGAACGTATATGAGTTTAGCCAACACCTTAGGCTTTTCAGGTCAAAAAGAAAAAGCTATAAAAGTTCTTGAAAATGCTGTCGAATTATTTCCAGATAACAACGACCTAAAACAAAATTTAGAGGTTATAAAATCTAATTAAAATAGGTTCTCGATACACTTCGCTCTGCTCAGCACTCGAACTGACCTCAACTTTTCTATTTAAATTAACGTCACTTCGAGTGATTTTGAAGCATGAAAAATTGTATCGAGAAGTTATAACAAAAGCCATTTAATAATTCTATGAAATAATGTAATTTTGCATTTTTAAAATAAGCAAGAATGCAACTTTCAGAACAAGAATTAGTAAGACGTCAAAAGTTAGAAAAACTTCGTGCTTTGGGAATTAATCCTTATCCAGCCGATTTATACCCAGTTACGCACACTTCCAAACAGATAAAATCTGACTACAAGGAAGGTAAACAGGTAGTTGTTGCTGGTCGTCTTATGGCAATTAATGTTCAAGGAAAAGCTTCTTTTGCGCAGTTACAAGATAGCGAAGGACGTATTCAGGTATATTTTAACAGAGACGAAATTTGCCCAGGCGAAGACAAATCGTTGTATAACGATGTCTTTAAAAAATTAATCGACTTAGGCGATTTTGTTGGTATTGAAGGCGAATTGTTTACCACCAAAGTTGGCGAGAAAACAGTAATGGTAAAGCAGTTTAAATTATTGAGTAAGGCTTTAAAACCATTACCAATTCCGAAGCAAAAGGACGGAAAAACCTACGATGCGTTTACAGACCCAGAGCAACGTTACAGACAGCGTTATGCTGATTTAGCTGTAAATCCGCACGTAAAAGATGTGTTTGTAAAGCGTACAAAATTATTCAACGCTATGCGTCAGTTTTTTAATGACGCTGGTTATTTTGAAGTTGAAACACCAATCTTACAACCAATTCCTGGTGGTGCTGCTGCGAGACCATTTGTAACGCATCACAACACGTTAGACATTCCGTTGTATATGAGAATTGCCAACGAGCTTTACTTAAAGCGTTTAATCGTTGGTGGTTTTGAGGGTGTGTATGAGTTCTCTAAAAACTTCCGTAACGAAGGTATGGACAGAACACACAATCCCGAGTTTACAGCAATGGAAATCTACGTTGCTTACAAGGATTACAACTGGATGATGGACTTCTGCGAAAAGTTATTAGAGCATTGTGCTATTGCTGTTAATAGTACTACAGAAGCAACATTTGGTGAGCATAAAATCAACTTTAAGGCACCATACAAACGTATCACGATGCGCGATTCTATTTTAGAATTCACCGGATTTGATATCTATGGTAAATCTGAAGCTGAAATTAGAACTGCAGCCAAAGAAATGGGTATTGAAGTTGACGACACAATGGGTAAAGGCAAATTGATTGATGAGATTTTTGGCGAGAAATGTGAAGGCAACTACATTCAACCAACATTCATCACAGACTACCCTAAAGAAATGAGTCCGTTGTGTAAAGAGCATAGAGAAAACCCTGAATTAACAGAACGTTTTGAGCTTATGGTTTGTGGTAAGGAAATCGCGAATGCGTATTCTGAGCTTAACGACCCAATAGACCAACGCGAGCGTTTTGAGCACCAGTTAAAACTAGCACAAAAAGGCGATGATGAAGCAACGGAATTCATTGATTTTGACTTCTTACGTGCTTTAGAATACGGTATGCCTCCAACTTCTGGAATGGGAATTGGTATGGACAGATTGATAATGTTCTTAACCAACAACCAAAGTATACAAGAAGTATTGTTCTTCCCACAGATGAGACCAGAGAAGAAAAAAGTGGATTTAAGCGATAATGAAAAAGCGATTTTTGAAATTCTTAAAAAAGAACAGCGTATGGACTTAAACGAACTTAAAGCACAATCTGGATTGAGCAACAAAGGTTGGGATAAAGGTATTAAAGGCTTAGGAAAACACGGCTTAACCAAAGTTGAAAAAACTGATGAAGGGTTGTTTGTTGAGATGGTTTAAACAATGATTAAATTCATAATAAAATATAAAGCATATCTTCTTATAGGATATGCTTTTTTATTGATAATACATTTTATTTTAAAAGACAGATTTTATCTAACAGGAATAGTTTTCTATGCTTTTCCTTTACCGATAATTTTTCTTATTTCAGCAATATTATTGGTGGTTTTCTTCTATGACAAGAAATTAAAAATTATATTATCACTAGCCTTTTTATGTCTTACATTTTTTTGGTTTAAAAATTATTACTTCTTAGATAATTCAGACGAAAGAAATGAAAAAGGAAAAACACTTATCCTCTGGAACGTAAATAAACAAGAAGACTTTAATATAAACCAACTTAAAGAAATTACAGAAAATAAAAATATTGAAACTATTTTTTTGGTTGAAGCTATTCACGAAGAAAGCGACTACAAAAACAAAATTGAAAGAGAACTGCCTAACTATAAAATAGAATATCTTAAGGGTAATATGATTGTTGCCTCAAAAAATAAAATTGAGACTTTGAATTCCATTCAAATAAATCAGGATTTAAATTTAAATCACATTCGGGTTGATGATGAAATTTATTTACTAGTCGATGTTTATGCAAGTCCAATACATTACAAAAAAGATGCTCTTAACAAAGTCATTGAATATGCTACAAAAAACAATATTGATGTTATCTTAGGAGACTTCAACACACCATATGAAAGTGTTCATTTTGAAAAGTTTAAAAACAATTACACTTCGTTTAGAGCGTATCAAAATGGATTTACAGCTACATGGCCAATTGGTTTACCTTTACTAGAACTTGATCAAATTTGGTTAAGAAGTAAGATAAGACCCTTGAGGTTAGAGAAATCATACTATTCCTGCTCTGATCATGCGGTTTTGATTGGTAAATTTGAATAAAATTAATTAAACTCTTAAATCGATTTACATTAAAAAAATAGTATAAAAGTTTTTACAATAAATCTACTTTTTTAATTCCAATCACCAATATCGGTTGGAACTTTTTCTTTTAAATAGAGTTCAAGAAAACTTACCAGATCTTTAGCAATATATTTGCTGGGTTCACCTTTTTGCCCAAGCTGAATAATTTGACCTACATATCCATTTTGATCAGGTAATAAATCCATGGCATAACTATAACTATAATCCTCATAAATTGTCAACCATCTTGGTGAAACAGATAAAGAAGCAACACGTTTAGAAATGTCCTTATATCTTTTGTCCTGTAAATTTTCAATTGGAGTATTATAGAATACATTACTTGATTGTTCCAAACGCACCTTGAGCTTTCCTAGTTTAACAAAGGGGCCATTAAGATTTTGATGCTTAAAAAAGAAGCTTAAGTCCTCCGGAAGTAAAATTTCAGAAGGTTCCAAATAAACCTTTTTAGGTATTGAGTCTATTTTGCCCTTATACTTAAATTTAAATTTAGTATTAATTTTTTCCCATGCAACTAGTAGTCTTGTAGTATCTAACTCAACTCTTTTTTTCGATATACCTTCATACTGGTTTAGTAATTTATTATGCTCTCGTCTTCTTATTAAATTGTAAGATGGCACACTATCAAACTCATAATAATATTTAAATGGATAGTTGTAATAGTCTGGGATTTTCTCAAAATCGTACGCTTCTATATGACTATTAGTAGAAGACACAAACATCTGTCCATCACTACTTTTAACTCCAATAAAAACGTTAAACGGTTCCACATACGATTTACCAATATTGTCTCTTACGTCCTTCAAAAAAAGATATTGATCAGCAGTATCAACGGTATCAAATTTATCGATTTGAAACAAGGTTAATATCATATTATTCTTTACAGTGGAATATATCTTAACGTCATCACCATTTATTTTATAATTACTATAATTAACTTTTTTATGCAGTAAATACGATATCGAGTCTTTATCAAATGAAGGTACGCTAACAGCACTAGCCAAGCCTGTATTTAATTGACTAATATGGATTTGCGCTTCATTATTCTGATTTTCAATTATGGCTTCCTTCTTACTGTTCTGAATCATATATTCGATCTCAAAATAAGCAAATAAGAAAAAAAGAGTTGCTATTTCATATACTAAAAAGCCCAAAACCAAAAAATGCCACCATGGTCTTTTGAGTGGCATTGTGTTGTAACTGTTAAGCAGCTGTTTTGGTGCAGTTTTCTTGTAATGGTGTTGTCCACAATTTCTACATACAAATTCTATTTCTTTCTTTAATGGAATTATCGGAATCCAAAATAAATGAAAATAACTCGCTTTTCCTTTTACATCAAAAGACCCAACACTATTGCATTTAGAACATGTAGTACCAACTCTTATTGGTTTACTCTTTAGCTTTGAGTCTCTAACTCCAAATATTACAAAAAACATATTTTGATTTTATTTCACTTGTCGTAAAAATAAGCATCATTATCTTATATCATAACAATTCCTTTCAATTGAGAAATTGTAATGAAATTTAGTGATTTGTAATTCTGTTTTTTTTATTATTTTCACACTCGCTATGAATCAGTCACTTATCAAAAAAATGAAAAAACTTACGCTTCTTTTCGCAATTCTAATTGTTGCATTTTCATGTGAAAACGATGACGACATAACACCTGTACAAGATCCTTTAGTAGTTGCAGAGTTTAGGCCTAATCTTTCAGAATTAAACTTATTTATAGGAAATCTTGGAGATTTAAACATTTCTTCTCGCGCCTTTAACTATGAACTTAATTCACAGTTATTTACAGATTACGCACACAAACAACGGTTAATTGCATTACCAGAAAATACTTCAATGCAGTATGATGGTGACGGTTTACCAATTTTTCCAGACAATACTGTAATTGCCAAAACATTTTATTACAATAATGACGAACGCGATTTAACCATAGGAAAGACTATTATTGAAACACGTGTACTAATAAAAATTAATGGAGAATGGGAAACAGGTGATTACAAATGGAACGAAGACCAAACAGAAGCTGTATTAGACCTTAACGGAAGTACTGTACCTGTAACTTGGATTGATGCTGATGGCGAAAGCAACTCAGTAAATTACGAAATACCATCTAACACAGATTGCTTCACCTGTCATCATACTTATGACAATGCCACACCAATTGGACCAAAGCTTAGAAATATGAACTTTGAAGTTAATGGTGCTAATCAGCTAGAAAATTTCATCAGCGAGCAGTACTTAACTGGTTTATCTGGTAGTTCTGAAGTTTCATCAATAGTTAATTGGAAAAACACATCTGAATCCCTAGAAAATAGAGCTAGGTCTTACTTTGATATTAACTGTGCACACTGTCATATCGAAGGTGGTGATTGTGAAGATGAATCAACGTTGCGATTGGCTTTTGAAACATCATTAGAAGACTCTCAGATAGTTCAGAGAAAATTCAGTATTTCACTTAGAATTTCGGAGTATAACGAAGGATTTAGTATGCCATTTATTGGCACTACTATCGTTCATACAGAAGGTGTAGAACTTTTACAAGCATACCTAGATACGCTATAGCCTTGCGTTAAAAAAATTATAAAGTAGGTTTTAAAACTGAAAGATTCTTAATAGAATCCTTATTTTCATGCAAATTTTTTAAAACCGACTCAAAGTGAAACAACTATCCATTAAGCTACTTTTAGTAGCTTCTGCTTTTTTGGCATTCTCATGTTCTACTGCAAAAAAAGCTAGTAAATCTAAGAAAACAGATGCAACAGCAATGGCAAAACCTGCTGGGAAGAAACCAGGAAAAAATGACCCAAAACCTTACGACAAAGTAATTACTAAAGATGCTAAAAGTGACGAAGGTCTCTTTACAGTTCACACTTTAGACGATAAGTTCTACTACGAAATACCTGATTCGCTTTTTGATAGAGAGATGCTAATGGTAACACGTATTGCCAAAACTGCCAGTGGTCTTGGTTTTGGTGGAGGAAAGCAAAACGAACAGGTTTTACGCTGGGAAAAGAAAGGTAAAAAAGTAGTTTTACGTGTTGTGTCTTACAACGTGACTGCTGCCGACTCGTTACCAGTAAACGAAGCTGTTAAAAACTCAAATTTTGAACCTGTTTTATTTACATTTCCAATAAAAGCGTATAGTAAAGACTCAACAAGTACAGTAATTGATGCTACTCCATTATTTGAAAAAGATGTAAAATCACTTGGGCTTCCTATGTTTAGAAGAAGACCATATAAAGTTACTAGATTAGAAAGTGATAAATCTTTTATTGAGACTATAAAAAGTTACCCAAGAAACATTGAAGCACGTCATGTAAAAACGTATGCTGCTGGCTCACCTCCTTCTAATTGGAGTACAGGAAGTATTTCTATTGAGATTAATAATTCCATGATTTTACTTCCAGAAAACCCTATGAAACGTCGTTATTTCGATGAGCGTGTTGGATGGTTTACAAGTAGTACGACTGATTATGGATTAGAAGACCAAAGAAGTAAATCTTTAACCTATTTAGATCGTTGGAGATTAGAAGTTAGAGATGAAGATATTGAGAAATTTAAACGTGGTGAACTTGTAGTTCCTAAAAAGCAAATTGTTTACTATATAGATAGAGCTACTCCTGAAAAATGGAGAAAATACATTAAACAAGGTATTGAAGACTGGCAAGTAGCCTTTGAAGCTGCAGGCTTTAAAGAAGCAATCATTGCAAAAGATCCACCTTCAGTAGAAGAAGACCCAGAATGGACACCAGAAGATGTTCGTTATTCTGTAGTGAGATATTTAGCATCACCTATCCCAAATGCTAACGGACCTCATGTAAGTGATCCTAGAACAGGTGAGATTTTAGAAAGTGATATTAACTGGTATCATAATGTAATGTCGCTTTTACGTGGTTGGTTCTTCGTGCAAACTGCTGCCATAAATCCTGAGGCTCAAAGCCCTGAGTTTAAAGACGAAGTTATGGGACGATTAATTCGTTTTGTGTCTGCTCATGAAGTAGGACACACACTTGGTCTCCCTCATAATATGGGAAGTAGTGTTGCTTATCCTGTTGAAAAACTTAGAGATGCTGAGTTCACTCAAAAATATGGAACTGCACCATCTATAATGGATTATGCGCGTTTCAACTATGTAGCTCAACCTGGTGACGAAGGCGTTGCGCTTATGCCTAATATTGGTGTTTATGACAAATACGCTATAGAATGGGGCTACAGACCTATTTTAGACAAATCACCTGAAGAAGAAAAAGAAACCCTTAACCAATGGATTACTGAGCATGCAGGAGACCCAATGTATCGTTTTGGACACCAACAAGTTGGTGATGTTCACGATCCAAGTTCGCAAACTGAAGATTTAGGTGATAACGCAATGCTTGCTAGTGCATATGGTATTAAAAACCTTAAGCGTATTGTTCCTAACTTAATAGAATGGACTACTGAAGCTGGTGAAGATTATGATGATTTACAGGAAATGTATGGTCATGTTATATCTCAATTTAATAGATACATGGGACACGTTTCTAATAACATTGGTGGTGTTTATGAGCACTACAAAACATCAGACCAAGATGGTGTAGTTTATACTCCTGTACCTAAAGCTCACCAAAAAGAAGCAATGCAATTTATACAAGATAATTTATTTACTACTCCAGAGTGGTTAATTGATGAAAACATCTTTGACCGCATAGAGTATTCTGGTTCTGTTGAACGTGTACGTGCGCTACAGGCAAGAACACTAAATAATATTTTAAGCTTAGGTAAGATGCAACGTTTAACTGAAGCTCATACTTATGATAGCGATGCTTATGCTTTAACAGACATGATGCGCGATTTACGTAGAGGTGTATGGAGCGAATTACGTACTGGTAAAAAAATAGACACTTATCGCCGTAACCTGCAACGTGCTCATATCGATCGTTTAGCGTATTTAATGACTGCTGAAAACCAAAGTGGAAGATCACCAAGTCCTTACTTAAAAATGACTGCAGTAAACACTAGTCAATCTGATATTAGAGCTGTAGTAAGAGCAGAATTAAAGACTTTACGTAGTCAATTGCGTTCTGCGCGTGGTGGAGATAGCATGAGTAGAATTCATATTGCTGACGCGATAGAGCGTATCAATAATATTTTAAATCCTAAATAATCTAAACATTCTTATAATTAAAAAAGGCTTCAATTAAATTTGAAGCCTTTTTTAGTTTAATAGGTTATCTATTGCTTGATGATAATCTTTAAACTCAATGAGGTTATTATGATTTCCATTTTCAACGGTTATAAAGTCTAAATTATCTATCCCTAATTCCAGAAGTTTTTTAGCCGACGAATAAGGCACCACATTATCCTCAGTACCATGAATAATTGTGATAGGACAATCTACTTTTTTTAAATATTGAAATGTAGGAAAACGGTACTTTAATAACTGTTTTACAGGTAAAATAGGAAACCGATAGTTAGCAACATCTTCAATACTGTGATATGGTGTCTCTAAAACAACTTGCTTTGGGCTGTTTTCTTTTGCTAAATAAGAAGCAATTCCTGTACCTAAAGACCTTCCGTATAATGTGATTTTATCTTCAGAATAATGTTTCAATAAATAATTATAGCAATATTGTGCATCCTTGTAAAACGCTTCTTCACTTAATTTTCCAGAACTCTTTCCGTAAGTTCTATAATCCATAACTAATACATCATAATCTTTCTCAACAAAATACTCGGTTATGTTTCCCCATCGACTTAAATCACCAGCATTACCATGAAAATATAGTATGACTCCTTTAGGGTTTTCTGCTTTAAAGTGAAGCGCATTAATGATAGCTTCTTCATCTGTGTTGAAAAAATATTCTTCAAACGGGTAATTAAACTGGTATTGATAATCTTGCTCTAAAGTTGTAGGCAAAAACAACATCTTTTCCTGTAAAAAATAAAGTGCTGATGCAATCATAACATACAAACCTAATAAGACAACAAATAGTCTTTTAAGCCTTTTTCTTAGTTTTTTTGGAAGAGTGAATGACATTAATGCTCGTGGTTTCCAAATCTATGGTTTTGGGTTCGTTATTTAAAATATCGTCTAACATCTTGTGATAGGACTCAAAGTTATTTAAGTTTTTATGTCCACCACCAATTACGGTGTGCAACTTAGTAAGATTGGGATTAATCTGAGCCAATTTTACACTCGATTTATACGGAATCAACTTATCTTGAGTACCATGAATAATGTGTATAGGACATTGCACATATTTTAACCACTTATATGTTGGCAAAGGATACTTCAGCAATAAAGATAATGGCATAAATGGTGCATATCGTGCAGTAACTTTTGTAAGGCTATAGTAAGGCGCATCTAAGATGAGCATTTTGGGATTGTTTAACGACGCTAATTTTGTTGCAAAACCAGAACCCAAGGAACGACCATAAAGTATTATTCGGTCTTCAGAGGTTTGTTCCTTGATTTTATTATACACCAATTGTAAATCGCGCTTAATGGCTTTTTGCGAACGCTTGCCAGTACTTTTACCAAAGCCACGATAATCTACCATTAAAACATTATAACCATGCCTTGTAAAATCTACAGCAAATTTTCCCCAACCTTTTATACTTTTGGAATTACCTTTAAGGTACAAAACCACACCTTTACTTTCACCTTTAGGAAAAAAACGAAGTCCATTAATTATGGCTCCATCTCTAGTTTCTAGGTTGTATTCTTTGGTTTCCTGATTTTCATAATCAAACTGAAAATCCTTGGGTAATTTTTCTGGTTTAAACAGCATATAATCTTGTAAGTAATACAAGGCTATACTTATAGCAATATAGATACCCAAGATTAATAAAATTGTTGAAACCCAATAAGACATAAGCCAAAGTTTACTTTCTACAAGATACAAATTATTGATTATTGCCTTTTTCTAAGTAATAAGCAATTGGCTTATCGTTTATGTAGACATCTTTTAAAACGGCTTTCCCATTTTTAATCGCAACCAAAGCGTATGTTTGATTTAATGTATCTCGACGTCTATTATATTTTCTGTAAATATCTTCAGCAGGTTTTGCTTTAGTTTCTTCCATATAAAACCTATCGAAAGGTAACTCGAAATTAACAGTATTTGAATTACCATAATTCCAACGGACTTTAGCCTCAACATAATCTCTATCTATATCCTTTTCTTCTTTACTTACACTATGAACCTTAGCATAACCAAGACTATCATTTTTTAGATAAACAAAAATCGTTTCACCACGTTTCCAAATTGAATCGTTTGTTTCAGCAGAATTCATTTCATAGTTTAAAGTAATGTATTTTCCTCTAAATGGATCATTAGGATCAACAGGTCGTGTTTTAAACTTGTAGGTTATTCCTGTTTTTAAAACATCTTCCCTATCTAAAATCATTTTTGCTGGCACAAATAATTGTATAACCGCAACTATTACGAATAGTATAAAAATGTGTATCGTTTTCATGTGTTTTAAATTTAAGGTTTAACGATTTAATTCTTTCTTCTTTTTAAGCATTATATAGTTGGTTAAGAAGAATCCAAATCCAACAGCAACAAACAAAATTCCTCTAAAAACAAAGCTCATATCAGTATCAAAAAAGCGACAGACAATAACAGCGGTTATAATCAACAGTCCATAATTAAGGACACTAAAACGAAATGTATCTGCACCTATTTTTATTGCTGAAAGCCCTAACACCAAAAGTAGAATATTGGTTAAAACAGTAGCTGCAATGGCATTTGCTACACCTATAAAAAAGATTATTGCAACTATTAAAAAAACATACTGAAACAGGTTGAATCTTTCATTTTTTTCATTCTTTCTGGAATAGAGCAATGCCGCAAATGCCGCTATCAGCAAAACAGTCGCAATTATCATTTCTTGAGTGTTCATTGCTATTGAAGCTCTTTTTACAACTTCTTCCCAAATGATATTGAAAGATAGAATCGTCAACAAAACCACAGAGCCTAAAGAACCTATTATGGTAAAACTATTTCGTCTTAATTGTTGGTTTTTATAAATCGGAGTTTTTCCTAGATTATAAAAAACACCGAACAGCATGGCATACATTAAAAAGCCTACTGGCCAATTGCTGTTAATAAAAGTACCTAATACAATAGTAAAACTTAAAACATAGAGCCAATTGAAAATGGATGTTGAATTTGCTAGAGGTGACTTTTTTAATAGCTTTAAATAAAATGGTAATGTTGCCAAAATAAAAACCAAATACATCCAAGGAGTGCTGTCCTTATATCCAAAATCGTATCCTAATTCACATGCGTAATAACTTGCAAATACAATAACCAGAATTGATACTGCTTTAGAATTGAGCAGATAAACTAAGGGTAATGCCAGCACTATCCATGTAAACAAAAAACTACCTAAATCGCCAGGTATATTATAAATCTGACTTACTAGTGCGATGGAAGCTCCAATGGCAAAAAAGAGAAACGTTCCTGAAGATTCTTTCCACGCCTGATTTTTCTTTTTAAGAATAGTAAATCCTGAAATAATTTGACCAATAACCAGTGGTAAAAAGGCAAAAAATGTTTTTATGATTCTTGAGAAATTATCCCAATTATGTGCCAGTATTAGGATAATTCCCAAACCTACCAATGTAGCTCCCAAGACTCCGAAAACGGTAAATAGCCTATTAGGCTGGTCATCTTCCTTCGATTTATAATACGCTGTGATATTTGAGGCAACTTCTTGAGAAATTATATTGTTCTCTAAAAGTTCTGATATATCGCTTAATAGTTTTGATTTCATGATATTTAAATTTATCTATGAGGAAATAATAGCAGATTTAGAGCAATTAGTATTAAAGCCATAATTATAAAAGCTTTCTTTTTTGTGTTTTCACTTTTCTTCTTTTTGTAATATAATGAATAAACTATTGTCATTATAACACTAACTAAAACAAGAAAGGGAATCGTAATTACTATTATTAAAGAAGCACCACCACCTTCAACCAGAAGAATTTCTAAAAGTGGAATAGTTAAAAATCCTAATAGGATTAATATTATAGTTTTCAAATAATCTGATTTCATATCAATTAGAATTTAAAACCTCGCAGCTCTAAACCAATCTGCGAGGTTTTGGGTTACTAACTAACCAATCATCAAAACAAAAAAATCATGTATACGATGATACCTTCAGCAATACCTGTAACGATAGACATTCCTAAAATGTCCTTTATTTTGCTTCGAAGAAAAAATACAGTACTCAGTATGGCAATTATACCTGCCAAAAGAATTTCTAAAGCGTCAATCCTAGATAACAACAAGGTTATTCCTGTAAAGGAAGCTGTTATTCCTAAGGTTATTAACCCGAATTTTATAATCTCTTTTTTAGTGTAATTACCTTCTATAAAACCCTTTCTTAAATCCCTTAAGATGGAAAGAACAAATAGTAAAGGAACAACTGATAGAAAAGGAGCAAAGATGACTTTAATGCCTTTTACAACGCTTAAGTTATTATAGAAGAAAAATGCTATAGCTGTAAAAGCAAGCAATCCGGTGACAATAATAGTCTGAAATGTAAAAAGTAACTCTCTCTTACTTACATTGGTCTGTTTTTTTGGTGTTTTAATGATATTCATAATATTAAAATTTGATGATTGTACATTTAGTTTTAAGCGGATAAAAAGAACATATGAATTGCTAAAGCCATAAGCACTCCGCTTAATATGCCATTGGCTTTTAAATTGTTATACAGTAAAAAATTAAACACGTAAGAACTTATTGATGTAGAGTTTATAAGATGAGCAAGTATTAATGCATCTTCGAGTTTCTTATGGGTTAGAAATTCTAAAGCTTGCATTAGCAATAGCACAACTACAACAGAAACTGCTAATAAAATAGTTGCTGGTTTTTGATTTTTCGCTTTGTACTCATCAGAGTTTACAGGCATAAAATGTTCAATAACAATAAATCTTGTAAAGAACAGTATTGGTATTGGAAACAAAATAGATCCTATAATCTTTACGACATCTTTAAAGGTTTTTATTTCATCATAACCTAAAAAGACCAGATAAATAAAAACTACTACTGATATTCCTACAGTAATGAAGAAAGCCATATTTAAGCTCTTTTCCCTCATTTTAGTACCTCAAAATATTTGAACTACTCACAGTGTTGTTAGCTAAAAATTCTACATTCTGGTTATAGGCATCAATTAAATAACCAGATATGGTCTGTGAATACACAGCTATTAAACCTAGAAAGCTAAAAAAAAGACCTGCCCAAATGCGCTCTGCTTTAGTAAAATTAGATTTAGATTTCATAATACTTTGTTTTAATGATTACGAGACAAATTTTGAATAAATCTAACTCACATAAAAACTAATATCTTCTAATTACTGACGATATAATTTTATATTTATTATAATTACATATTATATTTATTGATAATATTATATAATTTAATGACGATTAAATGATAGCATTAAAATCAATTATAGATGCCTTTAGTATAGAAGATCAACAAAGATTCACCGCTTATCTTCAGCAAAAAAACAAGCGTAAGGACACAAAGAATATTGAATTATTTAGGTTAATAACAAAACCTGAATTAGATTCTAAATCTATTTGCTATGAACTCTATAAAGTTGATAATTGCAATGCATATCACGCTTTAAGGAAACGACTATTTCAATCTTTAATAGATTTTACTGCCAATAAAAATCTGGAAGACGAGAATTCAATAGATATGCAGATTATTAAATATATTCTGGCATCTCGCACTTATCTACTTCAAAAAAACTATGAGATTGCCTACAAAATTCTAGATAAAGCAGAGCGTTTGGCAGACGAACATTTACTCTTCCCCATTCTTAATGAAATCTACCATACCAAGATTCAGTACGCACCCAATTACCCAAAAATAGACCTAGACAACCTCATCCTTAAGCAAAAAGAAAATAGAAAAAAGCACATACTGGAAGATCAATTGAATATTGTTTACGCTCAACTAAAGTCTGTATTAAATTCTATGAGCTACCAAGGAAAAGCCATTAATTTTGAAGCAGAACTAGAATCTATTCTTGAAGATTACAACATCGAACTAAGTGAATCTCTTTCCTTTAAATCACTTTATCAAATTTTGGCGATTGTTAATATCTCTGCTCTAGCAACAAATAGGTATTACGAAATTGAAAAATTTGTTTTAAAAAGCTATAACATCCTAAAAGACAAAAAGGACACTGAGAAGCAGCTGTTTTACCAAATTCATATCGTTTATATTATCGCAAACACACTTTTTAGGAATAAAAAATTTGAAGCTTCCTTAAGCTATATTCAAGAGATGGAAGAACTGATGAAGCTAAAAAAAGGAGCCTACCAAAAAGAGTTTATACTTAAGAAAACCTTAGTTGAAGCCCTAAACTATAATTACCTTAATAATCAGAACAAAGCCATAGACATTGTTGAACAAGTCATTAAGAAAAAACATAGCGACATAGAGGCACTTCTAGACTTATACCTTTCACTTTTAATGTTTCATTTTCAAAAAGAGGATTTTTCAAAAGCAAAATCTGTACTTGCAAAATTTTATCACACAGATCAATACTATATAGAAAAAGCTGGTATAGATTGGGTCATTAAAAAAAATCTTGCTGAAATTCTACTTTATATAGAATTGAATGAAGACGACTTATTCTATTCAAGATTAAAAAGTTTTAAACGCAAATACACATCTTACCTAAAACAAATTAACCAATCCAGAATATTAAACTTTGTTAACTATGCCGAACGTTTGTATCAAAAACCCGAAACTAAGATGGATACTGATTTTTCATTAAAATTAAAATCGACTTTTGAATCGAACACAATACACAAAGAAGACATTTTTGTAATAAGTTTTTATGCTTGGCTAAAGAATAAAACAGAAGACAGCACACTCTACAACACAACATTAAATCTTATAAATTCTTAGTACTGTGCAGATAGCATCTTAAAAATTACTATTTTTAGAGTTCTAAATCTTATATCAATTAAAGATGAAAAAATTAATTTTAATCCTTCTCTCGTTTGTAGCATTTAATCTTGGTGCACAAGAAAAAATTGAAGTCAAAAGAGAGACAACTAAGAAAGAACAACAGAAGTTAGTTCAAGATAATGATGCTAAAACATTAGCTAAAAATGAAACCAAAAAACTTACCAAGCAATTAGACCTTTCTACCAAACAACAAGAAAGGGTTTATGATATTTTTCTGGATCATTTTGAAGATGAACTTAAAAACAAGCAGAAAATAAAAACGTTGATTAATTCAAAAGACAAGGAAAATAAAGAAGAAATCAAACAAAAAATTGCCAAACAAAAAAGTGGTAACAGAGAGGCCTTAGACTCTAAACTCAAAGATGTTCTAACTGAAGAACAATTTAAAAATTATCAAGAAAACACTAAGGTTAAGCACAAAACCAAACAGAAAAAGTTAAGAACAAAGAATTAATTTGTTCTATACAAGAATAAATACCAAAGGTTTAAATAAAATTATTATTTTAGTAACCTATTTAACTAAACAATCCGTAATGAAAAAGATACTTACTTTAGGCTTATTTGTTTTTGCAATGTTTTTAGGAACTGGGTCTTTAATGGCACAATCCAACAAAATAGAAGTAAACAAAAAAGCATCTGAACAAACTGAAGCACTTGCAAAAGTCATTAAATGTGATAACAATCAAAAAGATCAAGTTTATTTAGCTTTACAAGAGTTTACTCAAGCTACATTAGATTTAAAAAATGCTTCAGTTGTAAAAGAAGGTGCTGTTGAGAAAATCAAGACGCTTTTAGACACTAAAATGCAAGACATTTTAAACGAAACACAATACGAACGCTACGAAGTTTTTTTTGAAGAAAACCTAAAAAACTTATAGCTAACCATTAGATATTTAAACAAAAAAGCTTCGTAATTGCGAAGCTTTTTTGTTTTACAACTCTTTTGCAACTTCCTCAACAGCTGCAATGGTTTCATTTAAATCTTGATATGTTAACGCATCAGTTATAAACCAGGTTTCAAAAGCGCTAGGTGCTATATAAATCCCCTTGTTTAGCATACCATGAAAGAATTTCTTAAAAGTCTCATTATTTCCTTTTGCTGCACTTTCAAAATCTACTACAGGCTCATCAGAAAAATGAACAGAAATCATTGAGCCTATTCTATTGATACTATGTGTTACATTGTTTTTATTTAAAGCCTCAGCTATACCATTATGAAGATATTTTGTTTTCTCATCTAGCCTATTCATTAGACCTTTATCTGTATTAATTGCCTTAAGCATGGCTAATCCTGCTGCCATAGCCAAAGGATTACCACTTAAAGTTCCAGCCTGATATACAGGTCCTAAAGGTGCCAAATGATTCATTATTTCGTTTCTTGCAGCAAAAGCACCAACAGGCAAACCTCCACCAACTACTTTACCAAAACACACAATATCTGCATTTATTCCTTTTAATTCCTGAACTCCCCCTTTAGCAAGTCTAAAACCTGTCATCACTTCATCAAAAATCAACAGCATATCATTAGCATCACAAACCGCTCTTAAGCCTTCTAAAAATCCTTCAACCGGAGGAATACAACCCATGTTACCTGCTACTGGTTCAACTATTATTGCTGCTATTTCTCCTTTATTTGCTTCAACTAATGATTTTACATTTTCAATATCATTGTACGTTGCCAAAAGAGTGTCCTTAGCAGTACCTTGTGTTACTCCTGGACTATTTGGAGTACCAAACGTAACAGCTCCACTACCTGCTGCAATTAAGAAAGAATCACTATGTCCATGATAGCAACCTGCAAACTTTATAATTTTATCTTTTTTAGTGTAACCTCGTGCTAAGCGAATAGCGCTCATACAAGCTTCTGTACCAGAATTCACAAAACGAATTTTATCAATATTTGGCACCATAGAGACTGCCAATTCAGCAATTTCTGTTTCTAAAGCTGTTGGCATTCCAAAAGAAGTTCCTTCTTTTGTTTTTTCAATTACAGCCTCTACAACTGGTGGAAAAGCATGACCTAATAACATTGGTCCCCAAGAATTAATGTAATCTATAAAACGGTTTCCATCTTCGTCATAGATATAAGCACCTTTTGCTGATTTTGCAAAAATTGGCGTACCTCCTACAGCTTTAAATGCTCTTACTGGCGAGTTTACTCCTCCTGGTATAACATTCTGCGCTTCTTTAAACAAAGCACTACTTCTTTGATATAACATATTTAATTTGGAATCTTTAATTCTTGACCAATAGCAAGTGTATTAGAACTTAATCTATTCATACTTTTTATAGCATCTACAGTGGTATTATAGCGCTTAGACAAGGAATATAACGTATCACCTTTTGCTACAATATGTATCGTTGTTCCGCTATTGACTCTAACAATTTTAATACTATCTTCTTTTGAACCCAAAACTTCCTGATCATATTCATATAGTTTGTAACGTTCAATTAGACTAATAAGTTTATCTGGATATTTTCTATCAGTGGCATAACCAGCTTTTTTCAAGCCTCTTGCCCAACCTTTGTAATCATCTTGTTTTAATTTGAATAAATTAGCATAGCGACCTCGTCCTGTTAAAAACTTAGAATGATCTTCATAAGAAGATTTTGCCTCTTTATATTTTCTAAAACATTCTTGAGAACGGTCATCATCATGATAGATTTTTGCGCCTGTCCAACCATGGCATTTTATACCAAAATGATTATTGGCCTTTACTGCAAGTCTACCCTTACCAGATGCAGATTCAAGAATTCCTTGTGCTAATGTAATACTTGCAGGAATCTTATATTTACGCATTTCTTCTTTAGCAATATCAGCATAAGTTGCTATGTACACAGCTGTAGATGTCGGTGGCTTAACCTCTACCTCTTTTTCGGAAGTTTTAACTTCATCAGCTTTTACAACCTCTACTGTTTCAGTCTTTTCTTTCTGTTGTTTTTTCTTAGTTACAATACCTTTTTTTGGTCCACATGAAAACGCAACTATAGCAAAAACTAATATTACATATTTAAAATCAATTTTTATTCTAATTGAGGCCATCCTTTTTGTTTCAATTTTATATTCATCCCTTCTATTCCTTGCAAACCACCTGTGTGTATCGCTAATATTTTTGCGTCTTTTGGGAAAAATTGTTTTTCCATCAAATCAAAAATACCAAACATCATTTTACCCGTATAAATAGGATCTATAGGAATATGGTATTTCTTTTTAAAGTCATTAATAAACGTAATTAGTTCAGGCTTTATTTTTCCATAACCACCAAAATGATAATCCGTTATTAAATCCCAATTATCCTTTTTTGCAAATTTACGAATATCCTCTCGGATAAAATCACCTTTCAATGCCGGAAAACCTAATATTTTCTGATGTGGTTTTGCAGAATTTATTAATCCAGAAATCGTGCCACCTGTACCGACACAACAACAAATAAAATCAAAATCACTATCATCTTCATTCAAAATTTCTTCGCAACCTTTCACTGCTAGTTGATTAGTACCTCCTTCAGGAATTAAGTAAAAATCACCAAACTCTGTTTTAAGATTTTCAACAAAGTCGTTTTCTGACTTGTTTCTGTATGTTTCTCTATCTACGAATTTAAATTGCATTCCGCAATCTTCCGCAAACTTTAAAGTAGGATTAGAATCTACTTTATTCACCAATTCCTCTCCTCTTATAACACCAACAGTTTTAAATCCATATAATTTCCCTGCGTAAGCAGTTGCAGCAATATGGTTAGAATAAGCTCCACCAAAAGTTAAGAGCAAGTCTTTATTTAGTGTTTTAGCTTTTTGAAGGTTGTATTTTAGTTTTCTGTACTTATTTCCAGATATGAAACGATGAATAAGATACTCAGGCTTTACAAACAACTGATTATCAATATTAATATTACCAAAGTCTTGTTTTACCAACTAATTATGTGTTTTTCTAACATTTTCATTATTAAAATGTTAAATTAATTTTATTTTTTTTACATTTACCCATAATCCCTACATAATCTGCTATTTACAATATATTACCCCCTTTACATGGGATAATTATACGTTAGCCTTTCTTCATGGTAACCAGCCAAATTTATGTAGTTGTTAATTGAGACAACTACTAATGGAATATGTATTTACTAGAAAACCATAAAACTAGTAATTCTAATATTAACGTTTTAGCTGATGAAGAAATTTTTACTAGCTCCGATTTTTATATTTTTATATTTTACAACTAGTGTCATTGCGCAATGTCCTTCCTTTGGAACTGATCAATGTACAACTGCTGCACCAACCGTAATAGGAAATTCTATTATTTGTACACCAGCTCTAAATAATGGTGGTAGACGGAATTTTAGGGTTACAAACATGATCGCCAATGCCACGTATAGAGTGTCAAATTGTGGTTCTGGTTTTGATACCCAAATGACTATTAGAACAGCTGCTGGAGCTTTTGTTGAATTTAACGATGATAATGGTCCAGCATGTACAGGGACTGCCGCTTCCATTGACTTTATTCCACCTGCAACCGGAGATTATCGAATTCAACTTAATAGATGGGATTGCCAAAATAGCGGCTTCCTTGATAACGGTGATATTACTGTAACGCTAATTGCGGATCCTCCACCTCCGGTAACTAACGATGAGTGTTCTGGTGCAACAGCCCTAACTGTTAATGCTGACTTAAATTGTGGTGTGACTACGGCAGGAACTACATTAGGTGCAACAGCATCACCTCAAGCTGATGATGTTACTGGGACACCTAACAATGATGTTTGGTACAGTTTTATCGCAACTGATACAGCCCATGTAGTTTCATTACTTAATGTTGTTTTGGTTAATGGCAGTACAGATATGGGAATCGGTGTGTATGATGGTACTTCGGGCTGTAGTGCACTGACTTTTGTGGATGATAGCGACCCTAATACTCTAAATTTAACAGGATTAACCATAGGAAATCTTTATTACGTTAGGGTTTATGGTTGGTTTAGCGACTCTTCTGATGCAGCTAATTTTGATGTTTGTGTAGGTACTGATTCACCTTGTGTGCTACCAACACCTATAACTACAGCAGCTTGCCCAACTGTTGATGTTACACCAGATTCTGCTACTGTTGGCTCATGTGGTTCTGGCTCAGGTCCTGTCGACTTAACCGCAGCATACACAGACCTTGGAGATACCTCTGATTATGATGTTGATTTAATTACATGGGATCCAACGGCCTTTGGTTTACTCTCAGCAGCAGCCTCCACCAATATCGCGTTATCTGCTGACGATAGATGGTCCGATCTTGCTTACAGCATACCTTTTGATTTCTGTTTTTATGGTAACTCCGTTACACAATTTGTTGTTGGTGCCAATGGCGTTATATCTTTTGATTCTAGCCTAGCCAACACTGGTTCTGGTTATTCATTTAATAACAATTTACCTAGTACAACAGGAGCTTTATTTGAAAATGCCATTTATGGTGTTTATCATGATATAGACCCTAGCGTAGCTGGAACTATAAGTTATGGGACTACTTCAATAAATGGATGCAATGCTCTAGTTATACTTTGGGATGATGTTGCAATGTTTGATAATGGGAATTTCGGCGATAATACAAAGAGAAATACCTCAATGATTGTTATGTACGAAAACACTAATACAATTGAAGTATATATTGAAGAAAAGGTTATTGATGATGATTGGAACAATAACAATGCTATTGTAGGTTTACAAAATGCTACAGCTACAGCTGCAGTTGTTCCGCCTTGTAGAAATGCTCTAGATACTGATTGGTCAACGACTAATGAATTATGGCGTTTTACACCATCTGGCGGTAGCTCTATTGCTACTTTACAATGGTTAGTAGACGGAACCTTAGACCCAACTTACAATGGACAAACAACCATAAGTGTTAACCCTACATCTACAACGACATATACCGCACAAGTAACATACAATCTATGTAATGCTACTACATTAGTTATCACAGACGATGTTATTGTCTCTACTAGTGGAGCGAAGATTTGGGATGGCTCCCAACCAAACGACAATTGGATGGATCCTCTTAACTGGTCAGACGATGCAATACCAACACCTGCAGATTGTGTTATTATTCCAAACACAGGAAATGACCCTGTGATTTACACTGGAAGTGATGGAGATGGTCTCAATCTAACAATTGAAAATGGAGCTACCCTAACACAACAATCTAACTCTACATTAACAATCGTAAATTTTATAGATGTTGAAACTGGTGGCACGTACAATATGGATGATAGCTCTAGTCTCATTCAAGTTGACAATGTAGCTAACACTGTTGATGGTACTTTTACTATGAACAGAAACACCAACATCAGAGTTAATGACTATGTGTATTGGTCTTCCCCAGTTACTAGTTTTAATGTTCAAAATATATCGCCTGGAACACCGAATGGATACAAATACGAATGGCTTCCTACTTTATTTCAAGGTACTGGACCTCCTGGCAACATGGTTTTCGGTGAATGGCAAGGTTATAATACTGGCGTAATGGATATTGGTAAAGGTTACATTGTAAAGGGTCCTACAGGGCATACGGCAGCTCCTTCAAACTATACTGCCACCTTCTCTGGAACTCCTAACAATGGTATTATAGTACAACCTATAGAAAGAGGTGCTTACACCGGTGCAAACTACTTTTACAACCCTTATGGAAATGACGTTCTTTTAGTAACTAGTGACGATGACAATTGGAATCTTGTTGGTAATCCGTATCCTTCAGCCATTAATGCCATTGACTTTTTAACTCACACCGATAATGGTAACATCTCAGGAAGTGTTTATTTATGGACTCACGGAACAGACATTGGCACCGGAAATACAGATCCATTCTATGATGATTATTTATACAACTACAATGTAGCCGATTATATTGCCTACAATTCAAGTGGTACATCTACACCAGCAGGATTTAATGGAAATATTGGCGCAGGACAAGGATTCTTTGTGTTAATGACTGATACTGCTACCACAAATGAAACAGTAACCTTCGATAACACTATGAGAAGCAGTACTTATGCAAATAATCAGTTTTACAGAACCAACAACCCTTCAAATATGGATGGTTCGGCTGCCAATAGAATATGGTTAGATTATGTAAATCCTTCTGGTCAAACTAGTACAACTTTGGTGGCTTATATAGACGGAGCTACTAATGATGAAGACAGAATGTATGATGCACATACAACTACAGGAAATGGTTTAGATCTTTATTCTTTGATAAACGAAAAAGAGTTTCTAATACAAGGACGACAATTACCTTTTGATAATAATGACCAAGTGCCTCTAGGCCTTAACATCACAGAATCTGGTATTCACACAATAGCAATTAACACATTACAAGGATTGTTTAATGATAGTAATCAGGATATTTTTATTGAAGATTTACTCAATGACACAATTCACAACATTAAGGAGTCACCTTATTCGTTCACGAGCGAATCTGGTATTATAAATGATCGTTTTGTTTTAAGGTTTACCAATACAACTCTTGGGCTAGAAGACTTTGATACCTTGAGTGGTGTAATTGTTTTTGAAGACAATGAAAAAATAACTGTAAAATCAGATTACGGAACCATTGCCTCAATAGATGTATATGATGTGCTCGGAAGAACATTATACTCTAATAAAACGGTTAACATTAATAGGTTCTCTATTGAATCTATTTCGCCTAATAATGCCACTTTATTACTAAAAATTAAACTAACAGATGGCAAACAAAAAATAGCTAAGATTATTTTTTAAAGTACTTTACAAAATTCCAAAAAGACCTCTTTTTTAAATAACTGAGGTCTTTTTCATTTAAATAAGCTTCACGTTCAAAAGAAATATTTCGGTATGCCAAATGCCAGTTCTTATATTGTAATAATCGGAACAAAAACTCTAGAAAATAGACCACAAAAAAAAGAATAATCAACAATTCCAACTGTTGTTTTAAGTGTATTTTTTCATGATTAATCAACACGCTGTTCCCTTTTAATGTTTTGTACTTTAAAAACATAAAAGGAAAAACAGTCATACCAATATAACCTCTAGGCACCAAGTATTTTGAAATCAATATCACAATCTACTCTATTCAAAAATCAATCCAAATTACATTATCTTTGTGAGAGATGAAAAAATATGTCCCAATAGAAGAAGGCGATTACTACCTAACACCAGAAGGATATCGCTGTTTTACAGAACAATATCACCTAAAACGAGGCTATTGTTGCGAAAGTGGCTGTAGACATTGCCCTTATGGATTTAACCCTTCAACCATGCTCAGGACAGGCGAAAAAATTAAAAAAGAAATAATGCAAGTAACAGAATTATCATTTAAGGATCAGATTTTAGAAGGCATACCAGATATTTTACCACAACCAAAAACGTATGACTCAAAAATAAATCATGCACCTAAACGAAAAGCTATTCTATCACCAGAAGAAGAAAAGCTAGCACTTAAAAATGCATTGCGCTATTTTGATAAAAAACATCACATTACTTTATTGCCAGAGTTTAAGGAAGAATTAGACAAATACGGTCGTATTTATATGTACCGTCTACGTCCTGATTACAAAATGTACGCAAGACCAATTGATGAATATCCAGCAAAATCAAAGCAAGCTGCAGCTATAATGCTGATGATTCAAAATAATTTGGATTATGCTGTAGCACAACATCCACATGAATTAATTACTTATGGTGGCAATGGTGCTGTATTTTCTAATTGGGCACAGTACAGACTTACAATGAAATATTTGGCTGAAATGAATGACGAGCAAACACTTGTTATGTATTCTGGTCATCCTATGGGTTTATTTCCCTCTCACAAAGAAGCACCAAGAGTTGTTGTAACCAATGGTATGATGATTCCTAATTATTCTAAACCAGACGATTGGGAAAAATTCAATGCATTAGGTGTTACGCAATATGGACAAATGACAGCAGGAAGCTACATGTACATTGGCCCACAAGGCATTGTTCATGGCACAACGATTACCGTTTTAAACGGCTTTAGAAAAATAAATAAATCACCTAAAGGACACATTTTTGTTACCTCAGGTTTGGGAGGTATGTCTGGCGCACAACCAAAAGCTGGTAACATTGCAGGTTGTATTACGGTTTGTGCAGAAGTAAACCCTAAAATCACACAAATTAGATTAGATCAAGGTTGGATTGATGAAAAAATCACCGATTTAGATGAATTAGTAGCTCGAGTTCAAACAGCGCAATCAAATAAAGAAACAATATCAATCGCATATCTAGGAAATGTTGTTGAAGTCTGGGAAAAATTTGATGAAGCCAACATTCATATCGATTTAGGAAGCGACCAAACCTCACTACACAACCCTTGGGCTGGTGGTTATTACCCAGTTGGACAATCTTTTGAAGATTCTAATCAAATGATGGCGAATAATCCTGAATTGTTCAAAACCAAAGTTCAGGAAAGTTTACGTCGTCATGCAAAAGCAATAAATAAACATACGGATAAAGGTACCTATTTCTTTGATTACGGAAATGCCTTCTTACTCGAAGCTTCTCGAGCTGGCGCAGATGTTATGGCAGAAAATCCATCCATTGGTCGCGAATTTAAGTATCCTAGTTACGTACAAGATATTATGGGACCAATGTGTTTCGATTATGGTTTTGGTCCTTTCCGATGGGTTTGTGCTTCAGGAAAACCAGAAGACCTAGCAAAAACTGATGCTATTGCTTGCGAAGTTTTAGAAGAGATTATGAAAAATTCACCTGAAGAAATCCAACAACAAATGGCTGATAATATTCAATGGATTAAAGGTGCTCAAGAAAACAAGTTAGTGGTAGGTTCTCAAGCAAGAATATTATACGCAGATGCAGAAGGTCGAATGAAAATTGCCCAAGCTTTCAACGATGCAATTGCAAAAGGCGAAATAGGCTACGTTGTTCTAGGTCGTGATCATCATGATGTTTCTGGGACAGATTCGCCATACCGTGAGACCAGCAATATTTATGATGGTTCTCGTTTCACTTCAGATATGGCTATACACAATGTTATAGGAGATAGTTTTAGAGGAGCCACTTGGGTAAGCATCCATAATGGTGGTGGTGTTGGTTGGGGAGAAGTTATTAATGGTGGGTTCGGCATGGTTCTTGATGGTACTAAAGAAGCATCAAAACGTCTCAAACAAATGCTATTTTGGGATGTAAATAACGGTATCTCAAGAAGAAGTTGGGCAAGGAATGAAGGTGCGGTTTTTGCTATAAAACGCGCTATGGAAACCGAACCAAATTTAAAAGTAACATTACCAAATACTGTTGATGATGGTCTTTTAGAAAACATTTAAAAAAAAGTGATATGAAGAAACTACTCAAATTTACGCCGATTTTAGTTTTAGCCATCCTTCTATCGTCTTGCAGTTCTGTAAGAGTTGCAGCCGACTATGATAGAGAGGCTGATTTTGAACAATATAAAACCTTTGCGTTTTTTAAACCAGGAATTGATAAAGCAGAAATAAGCGATATAGACAAGCGTAGAATTTTGCGAGCTATTGAAGCCGAATTGATGGCAAAAGGAATGACAAAGTCTGAAAACCCAGATATGCTTGTTAGTATATTCACCAAATCCACACAACGTGTAGATGTTTATAACAATGCTTGGGGCTACGGAGCTTGGGGCTGGGGAGGTTTCAACCGTTGGGGTTGGGGCTGGGGACCAGGTTGGGGCCGAAGCAATGTGTCAACAAAAACCGAAGGTATGCTCTTCATCGATTTTATTGACACAGGTAAAAAAGAATTGGTTTGGCAGGGCTCTGGAACTGGCTACTTAGTAACCAAGAATGTCGAAAAGAAAGAAGCTCGTATCAAAGAATTTGTATCAAAAACTTTAGAGCAGTTTCCACCTTCAAATTAAAAGAATAAAAAACACATAGTTAAAAGCACTGATTACTCAGTGCTTTTTTTGTTTACAATTTCAAAACACCTATTATTCTAAATATCCTATCTTTGCCGACTTCAAAATGAAAATGTTATGATTTTAGGTCAAACTACAAGAAAGAATTTTACTCAAAACCCTAAAGACGATATTTTATCTGGTCTTACAGTTGCACTTGCATTAGTTCCAGAAGCTGTTGCTTTTGCCTTTGTTGCTGGTGTAGATCCATTGGTTGGATTGTATGGTGCTTTTATGATGGGAATCGTTACCGCATTGTTTGGTGGACGACCAGGAATGATTTCTGGTGCTACAGGTGCAATGGCTGTGGTTATGGTACACCTTATTCAAAAAGGAAATGAAGTTGGTATTAATTTAGATACACCTATTGATAATCTTGGGCTTCAATGGCTTTTTATTACCTTACTATTTGTTGGTGGTATTCAAATTTTGGCAGGTGCTTTCAAACTAGGGAAATTCGTTAGACTTATTCCGCATCCTGTAATGATGGGCTTTGTAAATGGTTTGGCCATCGTTATTTTCTTATCACAATTAAAATTATTCCCTAATGCTGTACCACAGGATATTTCATTTTTTGATAATACTTCTGAATGGTTTTCAGCATTATTCTCAAATGCTGCTTTTTGGAAAATGATGGGCTTCATTGGATTGACAATGGGAATTATGTATGGCCTGCCTAAACTCACCAAAAAAATTCCTGCAGCTTTAGTGGCTATTATTGTTGTAGCTTGTATCACTATTTTTGGTGGAATTGAAATGAGTACTGTAGGATCCTTTATTGCTGAAGGTGGCGGAAAAGGTTTAAAAGGTGGATTACCAACATTTCAAGATCAAATTTTCGGATTATTCGGAACACTAGCTGGACATTGGGACACCATTATTTCAACTGCATTTATTTTAGCAGCTGTTGGTTTAATTGAATCTTTAATGACCTTAAACCTTGTTGATGAAATCACTGAAACCAGAGGTAATGGAAATCGTGAATGTATTGCCCAAGGAAGTGCCAATATGCTAAATGGTTTATTTGGTGGAATGGGTGGCTGTGCGATGATTGGTCAATCTATCATCAACGTAGATTCTGGCGGTCGTGGTCGTTTATCTGGTGCTTTTGCCGCATTAGCTTTATTAGGGTTTATTCTATTTGCTGCACCATTAATTGAGCAAATTCCAATTGCTGCACTTGTTGGTGTAATGTTTATGGTAGTTATCGGAACCTTTGCTTGGTCTAGTTTTAGAATCATTCGTAAAATTCCTATTGCTGATGCTGTTGTACTTATTGCTGTTTCTGCAATTACCGTTTGGAAAGATTTAGCAGTAGCTGTTATCGCTGGTGTTATTATTTCTGCTTTGGTATTCGCTTGGAAAAATGCGACAATGATTAGAGCACGTAAGCGCATACAACCAGATGGTACTAAAACTTACGAAATTTGGGGACCTTTATTCTTTGGGTCTATTCAGAGTTTTAATTCTAAGTTTGATGTAAAAAATGACCCTGAAAAAGTGGAAATAGATTTTGTTGAATCTCGCGTGAGTGACCATTCTGCTATGGAAGCTATTTTCAATTTGGTAAATAAATATGAAGCTGCAGGAAAAAGCTTAAAATTGAAACATCTTAGTGAAGATTGTAAAGCTTTAATGCATAAAGCAAGCCCTAAGTTTAAAGAAGTTATTGTTGAAGATATTAATGATCCTCGCTATTATTTGGCTGCTAATCCTGAAGAGTTTACCAAACCGCTTTCGGAATACGATTTATAAAAGAAAAGCGACTCAATTGAGTCGCTTCTTTATTTTAATAATTAAGTAAAGCTTCTATTCTAGCTTTCACCTTTTCAGTTGAAGGAATCATTGTTTGCTCTAATATTGAATTCAATGGAATTGCAGGCATATTTTCGCTACCAATCGTCATTACTGGCGCATCTAAATATTTGAAGCATTCCTCTTGAATCTTTCCAGCTAAAGCTCTAGCAAAACTATTATTTGACGGTTCTTCGGTAACTACCAAACATTTACCCGTCTTCTTAACTGATTTCATGATTGTATCTTCATCTAAAGGGTAAAGCGTTCTTAAATCTACAATTTCAATTTGGTCGCGTATATCTAATTCTCCTGATGCATTGTAAGCCCAATGCACACCCATTCCATAAGTTACAATGGTACACGTTTCTACATCATCTTGCTTCCAGATTTCTTGTAATACCCATGCCTTTCCGAAAGGTAATACGTAGTCTTCCGCAGGTTCTACAGAGGTTGCACCTTGTGTTCCTGGTACTTTAGACCAGTACAAGCCTTTATGCTCAAAAATGACTACTGGATTTGGATCGTGATATGCGGCTTTCATCAGTCCTTTTAAATCAGCACCATTACTTGGATAAGCAATTTTCACACCTCTAATGTTAGTGACTACACTTTCTACAGATGATGAATGGTAAGGTCCACCACTACCATAGGCACCAATTGGCACACGCAAAATCATACTTACAGGCCATTTTCCGTTACTTAAATAACAGCTACGGCTCACTTCTGTAAATAATTGATTGAGTCCTGGCCAAATATAATCCGCAAATTGAACCTCAACAATAGGTTTCAAACCAACCGCACTCATACCAACCGTAGAACCCACGATAAAAGCTTCCTGAATTGGTGTATTAAAAACGCGGTCGTCACCAAATTTCTTTGCTAATGTTGCTGCTTCTCTAAATACACCACCAAGTCGTCCACCAACATCTTGTCCGTAAAGCAGACATTCTGGATGCTTTCGCATTAATTCTTCAACAGCGAATAAGGCACAATCTACCATCACTACTTTTTCCGCACCTTCAGGCGAACGCTCACCTTTTTCCTCGGTAATTGGTGTTGGTGCAAAATCGTGCGTAAATAAATCTTCTGGTGTTGGATCTTCAGCTTTTAAGGCGTTTTGAAAATCATTTTCAACCAACGTTTTTATTTCCGCTTCAATAGTATCAATATCGTTTTGAGTGAAACCATTGTCTAACATTTGCTGTTTTAAAACAGGATATGGATCACGAGATTTTGCTTCTTCCAAATCATCACGATACCATTCCATACGCACACCAGATGTATGATGATTTAATAACGGTACTTTAGCGTGTACCAAAAATGGTCGACGCTCTTCTCTTATAGTTTTTATAACTTTTTCCAATGCTTCGTAGCTTTCAATAAAGTTAGCACCATCAATAGAAATGGCTTCTAATCCGTGAAAACCTTTTGCATATTCTGCAGCATTTTGAGCTCTGGTTTCGGCTTCATTGGCTGAAATATCCCAACCGTTGTCTTGCACCAAATATAAAATTGGCATTTGCTTTAATGCTGCCATTTGAAAAGCTTCTGCAATTTCGCCTTCGGTTACTGATGCGTCACCTAAACTACAAACAACAAGCCCATCCTCAATCCTTCCCGAAGGGAAGGAAGCCTTTGCGTGCTCAATCGTAACGGAATTTTTTAAACCCTGTTTCTCTAAATATTGTAAACCCATGGCAACACCAGTTGCAGGAATGGCTTGCATACCTGTTGCTGAAGATTGATGTGGAATTTTAGGCTTATCAGCATCTTTTAAACTTGGATGCGAATAATAGGTTCTTCCACCAGAAAATGGATCGTCTTTTTTAGCTAACACCTGAAGCATTAGATCGTAAGGCGTCATACCAAAAGCTAACAACATTGCATCGTCTCTATAATACGGAAATGCATAATCTTGAGGTAACAATTGCATTCCTAAAGCGGTCTGAATGGCTTCGTGACCACGTGATGTAGCGTGTACGTATTTTGAAACTACTTTGAAGTTAGCTTCATACAATTCTGCCATTGTTTTGGCGGTTACTAAATTTGTAAATCCTTTTTTTAATATGTCTTTATTCATCATTATATCTATTCGTCAGTACGAGTGGAATTGCCTTATGCAATTTTGTATCGAGAACTTTATACTTACTTCTCGATACAATTTGCTCGTTCCTCACAAATCACTCGAAGTGACGTTATCTTTACACTAATTCCTTCTCAACCTTTATCATCCAGTTGAATTTATCTTCAATTTTTCCTGTTTTTATGGCATTTAGCGTGTCGTTAACTTCTAATCCTACCGGACTTTCATCAGATACGTGAATGTCGCCATTTTCTGTGCCAATGCTCTGAATGTAAGCAATACCAACAGCTGTTCCTGTTCCGAAAGCTTCTTCTAAAAGGCCTTTTTCTGATGCTTCTCGGATTTCGGTAAGCGTGATTGGACGCTCAATAACTTCAAAACCTTTATCTTTTAGAATATCGATAACACTCATTCT
Source organism: Winogradskyella sp. ABM4_392 (assembly GCF_056160445.1). Taxonomy (NCBI): domain Bacteria; kingdom Pseudomonadati; phylum Bacteroidota; class Flavobacteriia; order Flavobacteriales; family Flavobacteriaceae; genus Winogradskyella; species Winogradskyella sp. ABM4_392. The sequence continues at coordinate 171,961 of NZ_JBSWXE010000004.1, read as the reverse complement.
GGTAATGCCATCGAGAATGGCGCCATCGCGACGTGGCGTGATGAATCTTCCATCGATTTTGAAGAAAATATTCATTGTTCCCACCTCTTGAATGTACTCGTGCTCAACAGCATCTAACCACAATACTTGGTCGTAGCCTTTTGCTTTTGCTAATTCTGTAGGACGAATTGCTGCTGCGTAATTTCCAGCCGCTTTTGCTTCGCCTGTACCACCATCTACGGCACGAACGAATTTTTTTTCTGCCCACAATTTTATGCGCTTGCTAAAAAATGGTCCTGCTGGTGATGCCATAATGATAAACTTGTAACTTGTGGCTGCACGCATCCCGATAAAGGCTTCGTCAGCATACATAAACGGACGTAAATATAAGGCACTACCATCTTGTGGTGGAATCCACGCTTTGTCCATAGCTACAAGCTGTTTTAAACCTTCTACAAACAATTCTTCTGGAACATTTGGCATTCCCATTCGGTCTGCACTAAAGTTTAAACGCGCTGCATTTTTGTCGGCACGGAATAGCATTGGTGTTCCATCGGCATCTACATTAGCTTTCATTCCTTCAAAAATAGCTTGTCCGTAATGCAATGCCATTGCTGCTGGATGCGTTGGAATTAAAGCTAAAGGTTCAATTCTTGGGTTTTGCCATTGGCCATCTTTGTAATCGCAGATAAACATATGATCTGTGAAAGAGGTTCCTAATGGTATGTTGTTGAAATCGATGGTATCGACTTTTGATTTTTCTATTTTTTTGATTGCTATGTTGTAAGACATAATTTTTATAAATGATGAAATCCTGAATCAAGTTCAGGATGACAGTTAACTATATTTTTCTATTCGTATCAAATTGCTCTAAATAATCAGCTACGCGACGTACAAAGCTTCCACCTAGGAAACCATCTACGACACGATGGTCGAAAGACAGAGATAAGTACATCATACTTCTAATAGCGATTTCGTCGCCTTCTTCTGTTTCGATGACTTCGGCACGTTTTTTAATAATTCCTAATGCTAAAATAGCAACTTCTGGTTGGTTGATAATGGGTGTTCCCATAACGCTTCCAAACGTCCCAACGTTAGAGATAGTAAACGTGCTGCCTTTGATATCGTCGCCACTCAACTTGTTTTCTCTTGCTTTTCCAGCGAGCTCGTTTACGTTTTCTGCTAACGTTTTTAAGTCTTTGATATCGGCATTTCTAACTACTGGCACAATTAAGTTTCCACTTGGTAATGCTGTTGCCATACCAATATTAATGTCTTCTTTTACGATGATATTGTTACCATCAACAGACGCATTGATGTTTGGAAAATCTTTAACTGCTTTAGCTACGGCTTCTACAAACAATGGTGTAAAGGTTAGTTTTTCGCCATATTTTTCCTGAAAAGCAACTTTATTTTCATTTCGCCAATTTACCATATTGGTTAAGTCAGCTTCAACATAAGCCGTTACGTGTGGCGATGTATGCTTGGAATACACCATATGATCTGCAATCATTTGACGCATACGATCCATTTCTACAATCTTACCTTTGCCCTTATCGAACGTTAATTGTGGAATGCGATAAGCTGTTGGATCTTCAACCACTGGCTGCGCAAACTTATAAGGTCTGCCGTCTTCGATATAATTGAAGACATCGCTTTTTCTTAATCGTCCTTCGCTTCCGGTTGCTGGTATTCTTGCTAATTCTTCAAAACTGATATGATGTTCTTTGGCAATGGAAATGATTAATGGTGAAAAGAATGTATTTGTATTATTGACTGAAAATGAATTTGAAGTAGATGTTTCGACTGTGCTCGATGTGATAGAACGTTTCTTTTTAGTTTTCTTTTGAGACGTCTCGACTGCGCTCGACGTGACATCATTTTTCGATTTCGGTTTCGATTTCGATTTTTCTATTTCTAGAAGAGCGATAACTTCACCAACTTTTACCACATCTTTTGCTTGGTATTTGGTTTCTAGCAACGTTCCTGCTGCTGGTGCTGGCACTTCGTTATCCACCTTATCTGTGGCTACTTCTAATATGATATCGCCTTCATCAAAAGAATCGCCTTCATTAATTAACCAATTAATGATGGTTCCTTCTGTGATGCTCTCGCCCATTTTGGGCATTTTTAGTTCAAATTTAGACATAGTCTTTATCTTCAATTTAGATTCCACATCAAGTGCGGAATGACTAAACGCATTAACTAGCGTTTGTTAGTTTTTATTTCTTACGCGTTAGCGATTGAAACGGCATCCTTTTTTGCTATTAAAAGCAAAAAAGATATAGTGTAAAGCGCGACCCTTGTGGTAACGCCCAAATTATTTTACTTTTTCATAAAATCCCTCAAAGTGTCATATGCACCTTCTTGGATTTTCATATTTTCAGGAACTTCTCGTAGTGGCTCAACGGCTTTTAAACTGTTGTGACAATCTTGCGGCAACTGCTGATATAACTGAGTTCCTTTAGTTTTCCAAGCAATCATCTCGTCGCTTACCTGCTTGATGACTTTTGCTGGATTACCAACCACCAAACTACGAGGTGGAATTTTTGTTTCGGCCTTAACAAATGCCATGGCTCCAACGATACTTTCATCTCCAATTTCGGCATCATCCATAATTACGGTATTCATACCAATGAGACAGTTACGTCCTAAATTGGCTCCGTGAATGATGGCTCCGTGACCAACGTGTGCACTTTCTTTTAGGGTAATAGATTTACCTGGAAACATATGCACTGTACAGTTTTCTTGCACGTTAACGCCATCCTCTAAAATGATTTGTCCCCAATCCCCACGAATGGCAGCACCTGGACCGATGTAACAGTTTTTGCCAATGATGACATTACCTGTGACTGCTGCCAACGGATGCACGAAACTGCTTTCGTGTACGACTGGTGTGTAACCTTGGAATGCGTAAATCACTATTTAAATCGTTTTAATGTTTCTTTTGTAAAATCACTTAATACCAAGCGACCACTAATGGCTGCTCTTTCAGCTAAAAGCGTGTCCCAATCTTCGGTACCTTGCCAGAAGATTTTCTTCATTTCTTTCATTGCTTCTGGATTATAGTTGCAAAGATTTTCAGCAAAGGTTTTTACGGCTTCATCTAATGCTTCTGTAGTTTCAAACACTTGTGTAAATAAGCCTTTTTGTTTTGCCCATTCTACTGGATAAAATGTATTGGCATCAATGGCGATTTGTGACATTCCGCTTAATCCTAACTTGCGCTCTACGGCTGGACCAACCACAAACGGACCGATACCAACGTTTAGTTCACTTAATTTAATAGCTGCAAACTTGGTTGCCATACAATAATCAGTTGCAGATGCTACTCCTACTCCACCACCAACGGTTTTTCCTTGCACGCGACCAATGATAAATTTTGGACATTTACGCATTGCATTAATCACGTTAGCAAATCCTGAAAAGAAGACTTTTCCTGTGGCTTCATCATTAATATTAATAAGCTCGTTAAAACTTGCGCCAGCACAAAATGTTCTATCTCCTCCACTTTTTAAAACGATAACTTTAATGTCGTCATTATTGCCAGCATCGGTGATAGTCTGTGCTAGTTCAGCCAGAATATTTCCTGGTAATGAATTATGCGCAGGATGAAAAAATTCGATGTATCCTACTTGGTTTTCTATTTCTAATTTTACGTAAGGGTTACTCATATCTTAACTTATAATTTAATTCCATTACAAAATAGTTCTTCTTCTTTTTTATCAGCATACTCATTCCAAACAACTTGATTTCCATCTTCAATATCAATTTTCAATTGAGTACACCAAAGTCCATCCAATTCAATATATTTTGCTTCAGCATTTAATAATTTCTTCTGAGCTAAATTAAATTTCATAAGTAGATTTTCTCTTATCCACTTATATCTAACCTGTCCATCTAAATGTTTACTCTCATATTCTTCCATTTCTTCTTCAACAAATTCTTCAATATTTTGGCTTTCCGAAAAATTTTCTATCCAAACTTTAGCTTCATCAGGGTTTAAATCTTCCCAATGTGGTACCCAAGCATCTATAAAAAAGCGATGCCATATTGAATCACTTGTTTTCATCCATGCAAAACAAGGTTCTCTTTTTCTATCATATTCAGCAAAAAGGAAAGTCAAATATTCAATTTTCTTACCTATCGACCTATTAAATTCACCTTCAAATATCTCTCCGAATGTATCAACCATAATTTAAATTAATCCAAATTGTTCAAAATGATGATTTAAATGTTTTCTTTCGAGTAAGTAAGATTCGTAACGATTCAATTCGCCAAATACTAAATTCTTCAATTTAGCATCTGGATTTTCCTTGAAAAACTCGATGTATTTTTTGCGTTGTTCCTTAAACTTCTCAATCGCTGTTTCTAAATCTTGATGTTTTAAATCATCTAGCGTGTCTTTTTCTAACTGTGGGAATTGAGAGTTTTGTGGAAACTTTCTATAGTTATACAAGCTTGCGTGCACCTTGTCTAAAATCTTTTCTGGTGTGGCAATTTCAAAATCTTGAATTTCGCCAGACGCAATTTTATAAGTGTATTCTAAATGCTCAATCATATGTTGAGGCGTCATAATACCCCATTTTGGTTTAGTATCTACTTTTAACTTTGATAAGCATTCGTTGATTTTCACTTCAGTCATTTCAACAAAGGTTTCTTGTTTTTTCTGAACCATTGTTAGGATGGTAGCTACAGCAACCAACGGACTGTCTTTGTCTGTTTTTTGGCTTTCTGGTCGGTCTTCAAAATTAGCATCAAAAACCTCAACGTGCCATTTTACAATACCACTTGGATGCTCGGTTGATGACACATCTCTATCTACTTTTTCCTTGCAGGTTAAACGCACATAAATAGTATCGTTGTGATATAACGGTCTTAAAAATCGTATAGAATCCAAACCGTAATTTGCCGCTACTGGACCTTTATTTGGATACACAAATAAACCAGCTGCAGCCGAAATTATAAAATAACCGTGTGCTGTTCGTTTTTCGAAAATACTTCCATCTAAAGAGGTAATATCTGTGTGTGCGTAAAAATGGTCCCAAGTTAAATTGGCAAAATTTTGAATATCAGTATCCGTAAGTGTACGCTTATGCGTTTTTAAAGACATTCCTGGTTGAATATCTTCCCAATGGTACTTAAACGGATGATCTTCGGCTTCCTTGTATTTTGCATTTTGCTGATATATGCCAGTGATTTCGGTAATTGTTGATGGTGTTCCTTGAATGGCTGTTCGTTGCAAATAGTGTTTAATACCACGCATTCCACCCATTTCTTCTCCACCTCCAGCACGTCCTGGACCTCCGTGAACCAAGTAAGGTAATGGCGAACCGTGACCTGTACTTTGTTTTGCCATTTCGCGATTAATCACTAAAATTCTTCCGTGATGACTCGCTGCATTTACTACATAATCAGTTGCAATGTTATCATCATAAGTTGCAATAGAAGACACTAACGACCCTTTACCCATTTGCGCTAATTGCACAGCTTCGTCCATTGACTTGTAAGGCATAATGGTACTTACTGGTCCGAATGCTTCGCGCTCGTGAACCACATTATTCTGGAAAGGATTATCAGTTCTAAACACTACTGGACTTATAAACGCTCCTTTGTTGGCATCTGCTCCAATGGTTTTGATATTATCGAGATTACCATAAACCATTTCAGCTTCTTTGCTGATGTCTGCAATAGAACTTTTAACGGCTTCAACTTGTTGCTTACTAACCAATGAGCCCATTCGCACTTCCTTAAGTCTTGGGTCTCCAATGGTAACTTTATCAAGTTCTTTTGCTAATGCAATTTGAACATCTTCAACTAAATTTTCTGGAACAATGATGCGTCGGATGGCTGTACATTTTTGTCCGGCTTTTACCGTCATTTCCTTTCGAACTTCCTTAACGAACAAGTTAAATTCTGGTGTCCCAGGAACTGCATCTTCACCTAAAATAGAGGCGTTAAGTGAATCAGCTTCCATAGTAAAAGGTACAGATTCTTCAATTAATCTTGGATGCGCTTTTAACAAACGACCTGTTGCTGCCGAACCTGTAAAAGTTACGACATCTTGAGATTCAACCGTATCTAAAACAGTTTTTACGGTTCCGTTTATGATTTGAAGTGCGCCTTCTGGTAAAATACCTGAATTGATAATTTCTCTCGCTACAGCTTCAGCTAAATAAGATGATGATGGTGCAGGTAAAACCACTGCTGGCACGCCAGCCATCCAGTTTACAGCGCACTTTTCTAACATTCCCCAAACCGGGAAATTAAAAGCGTTAATATGAACCGCAACACCTTTTTTTGGCACCATTATATGATGCGCCATAAAGCGTCCACCACGAGACAAATCGATTGGGTCGCCTTCTACGTGAAATGGTTTGTTTGGAAACAATTTTCGTAATGAAGCATTGGCAAACAAGTTACCAAAACCACCTTCTATATCTATCCAACTATCCACACGAGTTGCGCCAGTTCTGTAACTTAAATCATAAAATTGTTCTTTGCGTTTTGTAAGATAAAGCGCCAATTTTTTGAGCATATTACCTCGTTCTTGAAAGGTCATTTTACGAAGCACTTCGCCTCCTTTTGTGCGTCCGTAATTAAGAACTTCAGGAATATCTAATCCTTCAACAGCCCAATTTGTGAAGTGTTCGCCTGTTATGGCGTCGTAAATTGGTGCTCCTTCTTCTTTTCCTGTGGTCCATTGTCCTTGGACGTAGTGCTGAATTTTATTCTTCATCTTACTGTTTAAGATTATGTATTATCGACTTTGTATTTTTTGAAGCAGTTCTCCTATCATTAATCTACTATCTTTAATCGTTTGCATTTAACTCAATTATCTTTTTTATCCAATCTTTTTCATTGTTTAGTAGGACATCTGGTGTTATGCCAACTTGTTCGTACTTTAAATAATCATTTTTAATCACTTCTATGGAAAACGCATATTGAATAGAATTACAATTTAATCTTCCTGCTATCCCTTTATTTCCATAACCATATGATACTGCCCCTTTTGAATTCTCACCAACAATAACAGTGCGCTTATCGTCTTTTAGCCGAAGCGTACTTATTTCTGCAGCGCTAGCCGTTAAAAAATTGATAAGCACATAAATTTTTTTGATTTCTTTTGTCTTTTTTAACAATTTAATAAGTGATTTTGTTTGTAATAAAGAACCACCTCCATTGTTTCTTAAATCTATAATTAAGTAAGGTTTGACTAATTTTTGCTTTAAATCGTTGTAAAACGTATCAGCTTCATCCATTAGCTCATATGTACGCTTAAGGGATTTGATATTTATATAGTCATGATTAGCGTCCAAAGATTTAAAGCCGAAATTTTCTTCGTGTTGTTTATAAAAATGATACGTATTGTCTTTATTCCAAAAGGTGTTTCCTATTCTATTGTTCTTTATTTCTATATTGTTATTGTATACGAGTAAGCCGTTTTTATAATACTCGAATATTTCAAATTTCCCTTTTGAGGTTTTGTTGAGCTTTATTCTTATGGAACCATTTTTCCAAATATCAGAATCTGAAGTATCCATAACACCCAACCAACTCGAATTTGAATGTTTTATGAGTTTTATAGTTTCGTTACCCGAATAGTAAATTCCAGAAATTGAGTCTGAGTCAATAACATCATCAACTTCTCTTTCATAAAACAAAGGCTTAAATAAATCGGCTTCAGTCTTTTGATAAATTATATTGTGATTATCTTTTATAAAGGAGATGTATTTTTGAAGATACCCTAAACAAAAATAATCCTTTAGACTATCTTCATTAATTTCCTTTATTATTTGGCTTTTCCATTCTTCAAACCTGAATTCATCTGATTTAGTTTTAATCTGAGACTTATAGCTCTTGGCTACTTTAATCTTTTTGGAAACCTCTTCTAAACTATTTAGGCAATCGCAGCTTTTATCCTGGCCAGAGGATATATTAGTAAATAACAGAATTAATAAAATCAGAATTTTATTCATGTAACTAAAAACAATAATTTAACTCATATTTTCAATAATAGCTGCATAGCCTTGACCCACGCCAATACACATTGTTACCAATGCGTAGCGCTTGTTTTGCTCTTTGAGCTCTAAAGCCGCTGAATAGGCGATTCTGGTGCCTGTAACGCCAAGCGGATGGCCAATTGCGATAGAGCCTCCATTTGGGTTGATTCTTGGATCATTATCTGCCAATCCCCAAGCTCTGGTGCACGCCAATGCCTGCGCAGCAAAGGCTTCGTTGAGCTCTATAATGTCGATATCGTCCATTGTTAATCCGGCTTTTGCCAAAGCTTTGTTGGACGCCTCGACTGGACCAATGCCCATAATTCGCGGTTCTACACCTACGACAGCGGAACTCACGATGCGCGCTAAAGGTTTTAGATTGTATTTTTTTACTGCCTCATCTGAAGCGATAATGGTTGCTGCTGCTCCGTCGTTTAAACCTGATGCGTTTCCTGCGGTTACGCTTCCTCCTTCTTTTTTAAAGGCTGGTCGTAATTTGGCTAAAATCTCTTTTGATGTTGTTGGTTTTACAAATTCATCTTTTGCAAAAACGATTGGGTCTTTTTTACGTTGCGGAATTTCAACAGGTAGAATTTCTTTTTCTAATCGTCCGTTTTCTTGTGCTTGTGATGCTTTCATCTGACTCCAGTATGCGAATGCATCTTGGTCTTCTCTCGAAATATTATATTTCTCGACAAGATTTTCGGCTGTCATTCCCATTCCGTCAGTGCCATACATTTCGTGCATTTTCGGGTTTACAAACCTCCATCCGAATGTAGAATCGTAAAGCTTTGAATCGCCTCCATATGCGCTTGATGGTTTTGCCATAACGTATGGTCCGCGTGTCATATTCTCAACACCTCCTGAAATGAATACATCGCCATCTCCTGCTTTTATCGCTCTGTTTGCGTGAATAATTGCTGACAAACCTGAACTACATAGTCTGTTCACGGTTTCTCCTGGAACTGTAAATGGCAATCCTGCTAAAAGTGACGCCATTCTTGCCACGTTACGATTATCTTCTCCGGCTTGGTTAGCACAACCAAGAATAACATCGTCGTATGCTTCTTTTGGAATGTTTGGGTTTCGTTTTACGATTTCTTTGATTACTAAAGCTGCTAAATCGTCTGTTCTTACAGCCGATAATGTGCCTTTGTAATTTCCTATTGGTGTTCTTATGCCGTCTATTATGTATGCTTCCATTCTTAAGGAATTAGTTAAATAGGGATTAGGGATTAGTTTTATTTCTTTCAATAATTGTTCGTCTTAATGAAGACATCATTTTTGTTAATTCTGATAATTCTTCTCGATTTTGCTCATCTTGTTGAAAATCGATATAATTTCTTCTTCTTGCTTTGGTACTACAACTCACACATTCATTAGCGCTATGTATTGCGTGATTAATATGCTTTACAAATTGAGCATCAGAACCAGGATAACCTTCTGCAATATTCAATGCTACCGAATCAGCTGCTCTTCTGAACTGAGATGATAAAGCATAGAGTTCGTGATTTGGAAATTGCTTGACTTGATGATCAACATTTTCACCAAAATCCATTGCTTTTTGGTAAATCTTTAAGTCTTCAAACTTAAAATGATATTTACTTTTATCACTCATTCCTAATTCCTAATCTCTAATGCCTTTTATTCCCAATCTTTTTGAGTGCGATAAACAACACCTTTAAATAGTGCTACCAGTTCATCTCCTCGCTTTACTTCTACGATATTAAATCCGAGTCTGTTTTTCACGTTTTCTATCACAGATTCAGCGACTAAATAATCTCCTTCATTTAATGCTTCTATATGGTTGATGCTGGTTTCTATTGACACAGCAAACTTTCCGTGTGTATTCGCTGCGAATCCAAAAGCGGTATCTGCCAATGCATAACTAATGCCACCGTGTGCTTTTCCCATACTATTAAGCATTTCCTTGCGAACCGTCATTGCTACACGACAACGACCGATTTCGCATTCCAAAATTTCGATGCCTAACCAAGTGCTGAATGCATCTTGACTTAACATTTTATGTGGAATTTGTTCTCCTTTCATACTTCAATTTGTCACTTCGAGTGATTTTCGATAGAAAATTTTATCGAGAAGTTTCGCTTGTTCTCGATACGCTTCGCACTCGAACTGACGCTAGTTAAAAAATGTTTTATTTTCCTTGTTCATTTTACGCAACAACGGACTACAACGGTAACGGTCTTCGTGATACTCGTTGTACAATTCATCTAGTTTGGTTACGCACCAATCAATGCCTTTTTCGTCTGCCCAAGCTAATAATCCTTTTGGATAATTAACACCTTTAGTCATTGCGTTGTCTATATCTTCTGCCGATGCGATGTTTAAAAACAAGGCGTCTGCTGCTTCGTTGATTAACATTACTAGAACACGGTCGAAAATGGTTTGTGCTAATTCGCTATCTTCTTTTGGTTCTTGCTTTACAGCTCCTTCAGAATAATCATAATAACCTTTTCCTGTTTTTCTTCCTAAATAACCTGCTTCGCTTAAACGCTTTTGCGTAAAACTTGGTTTGTATCTTGGGTCGAAATAGAAGGCTGTAAACACGGTTTCTGTTACTGTGTAATTGACATCGTTACCAATAAAATCCATTAACTCGAATGGTCCCATTCTGAAACCTCCCAATGTTTTTAAACTATGGTCAATGGTTTCAAAATCAGCGATACCTTCTTCGTAAATTCTTAAGGCTTCTCCGTAAAATGGTCGCGCTACACGGTTTACGATAAAACCAGGTGTATCCTTGGCAACAGCTACTGTTTTCTTCCAACTTTTTATAGTTTCAACCGATTTGTCTAAAACCGCTTTTGAGGTTTGCACTGCTGGAATGACCTCAACCAATTTCATCAATGGTGCTGGGTTGAAAAAGTGAATACCAATGCAACGCTCCGGCTTTTGTAATGATGATGCAATTGAAGCTATGGATAAACTCGATGTGTTTGATGCTATAACACAATCATCCGCAACATAGCTTTCCAATTCTGAAAATACTTTCTTCTTGATATCGATATTTTCGACGATAGCTTCAATCGTAAGATTTGAATCTGCTAATGCTTTTAGACTATCGACATACCTGATATTTGACTGAATTCTGTTTTTTTCTTCAGTATCTATTCGACCTTTTTCTATGAGTCTATTTAATATTTTCTCAAGACTTGCTTTAGCTTTGTCTAAAACCGCTTGGTTGGTATCGTATAATTTTACGGAACAACCAGCAGTTGCCGCTACTTGAGCGATACCGCTTCCCATTGTTCCTGAACCGATGATTCCGACAACCATTGTTGATTGCTGATTTTTGATTGTTGATTTTTGATTTTCCTTAGTTATGCCCATAAAATTTTGGATTTATTGATTTCACTTCTAAAATCGCCAATCGCTAATCATTTTAATTTATTTGACGCTGTTTTGATACTCGAAACAAATATTGAAATCAACTCATCATTTTCTTTCATTAATTTTTCGAGATTTTGCACATCTGAAAGTGTTTTAGCTCCTTTCTGAATTCTAAGATTTATGTAAGATTCTCTCAACTCTTTCAAACAAATTTTCATTTTATGTAAAAAATCCCTTGTAGATTCTCCACTTCTAGCTTCGCCATAGTTTAACGCTGAGGATGTAGCTGAACGAATTAGCTGCTTTGTCAAATGCTCGGAAGCAAAGGATTTATCAATAGATTTACATAAAAGAATGACATCTATTGCAAATTGAATAAGTCTATCTTCTAACTGATTTGGTTTCATTATATTACTACTCGTTTAAAATCTAAATTCTAACATCAAAAATCTACAATCGTTAATCAGAATTGTAAATTCTTCAGGTCTACATTTCCGCCAGAAATGATGATTCCGACGTTTTTATTTTTAAATTCTTCTTTATTCTTTAAAACAGCAGCAAAAGCTACTGCGCTTGATGGCTCTACAACTATTTTCATTCGTTCCCAAATGAGTTGCATAGCCTCTTTAATTTCTTGTTCTTCTACTCTAATAATTTCATTTACCAAATCTTTAATGATTGGAAAATTACGGTCGCCTAAATAGGTTTTTAGGCCATCTGCAATGGTATTTGTGCTTTCGTTTTTTTCAATCTTACCTGATTTTAAAGAACGATACGCATCATCGACTTCCATTGGCTCTGCACCTATTATTCTGCAATTTGGTGCAAACTGATTAACCGCCAAAGCTGTACCTGCTAATAATCCACCACCTCCAACTGGTGAAATAATTACATCAAGATTAGGCTGCTCCTCTAACAACTCCATTGCTGCTGTCGCATTGCCGTAAATCACTTCATCTTGATTAGATGGATGTAAAAATGAAGCTTTTGTTTCTTTTTGAATTTTATTGGCCGTGAACTCTCTCGCTTCAGCTGTTGACTCACATTCTATAATTTTGCCACCATAGGTTTTAACACCATTTTTTTTGGCTTGCGGTGCATTTTCTGGCATAACGATATATGCCTTAACACCAACTTTCTTAGCTGCTAGTGAAACAGCTTGAGCAAAATTACCTGAAGAATGTGTTACGACTCCGTTTTGTCTTTCTTCATCAGAAAGGGATAAAATTGCGTTTGCTGCACCTCTCATTTTAAACGCTCCCATTTTCTGAAAGCTTTCACATTTAAAAAACACATTACAACCTGCTATTTCATCTAATAATTGTGATGTTAACACAGGTGTTTTGTGAATAAATGGTTTTATTCTTTGATGGGTTTGTATGAGAAGTTCTTTATTCATAATTGGTCAGATCCTGAATCAAGTTCAGGATGACAGACCTAAGTTATTTTCCTTTAAAAGTTGGTTTACGTTTTTCTACAAAAGCTGAAACGCCTTCTTCGTAATCTTTAGTTTGAGCTGCTTCGATTTGTAATTTTGATTCTAATGCTAACTGCTCCTCTAAATTATTCGTCAAGGATTGATTAAAGGCTTCCTTAATTTTCCCTAAAGCTAATGTTGGCATATTAGCGAGTTTCAATGCTAGTTTGTTTACTTCCTCTTCAAAACTTTCTAATGGTAAAACTTTATAAATCATCCCCATTTTTTCAGCTTCATCTGCAGACACTTTATCTCCTAACATCGCTAATGCTGATGCTTTTTGAAAACCTATTAAGCGAGGTAAAAAGAACGTTCCTGCACTATCTGGGATCAAACCTATTAAACTAAACGCTTGAATAAAACTTACTTTTTCGTGAGCCACAACGATATCACAAGCTAATGCGATGTTTGCTCCTGCTCCTGCTGCCACACCATTTATCGCACCAATGATTGGTTTTTTTATGTTTCTAATTCTGGTGATGATTGGGTTGTAATGCTCTTCTAGAATTTTCTTGAATCCTGGGTTTAGTTCCGGACTTGTCACTTCTTTTAAGTCTTGACCTGCGCAAAATGCTTTTCCGTTTCCGGTTAGCACGATTGCTCTTACTTCAGAATTACTCTCGCAATCGTCAAAAACTTGCTGTAGGTTTAATGCCATTTCACGGTTGAAGCTGTTAAAAACTTCTGGTCGGTTTAGTGTGATGTAGGCTATGTTGTTTTCTATTTTTAGTTCTATTGAATTACTCATAATAGTCTTTTATTTTCTTTTATTCATTTTTGTCTTGACACAAAAACGAACCAAAAAAGTCAAGTTGAAATGAGGAATTTTTCAATCTTGTTACACAGATTGAAAACCTCAAAATAAAATCTAAATTTCTTCCAAGGCTTCAGAAATTTATAACGATTTCATTTTGTTATTCTGCATTTCAACATTTCTTACTTGCTATCTAATTTTCTAACAGCGAAGCGGTCTAACTTCTCTGTTCTAATTTCTATTTCAAACATTTAAAATAATCAAATGGTTCTTGGCAATCGTTGCACTGAAACTGTGCTTTACAAGCTGTTGAACCAAATTGACTTATCATTTTTGTATTTGTGCTTCCGCATTGCGGACATTTTACTAATTGTTTTCCTTCTAGCAACACGGACTTGTCGGCTTCAGCATCTAATGGTGCTGCAATACCGTAATCTTCGAGTGCTTTTCTGCCTCTTGGTGTAATCCAATCGGTTGTCCAAGCTGGATGTAAAATCAAATCTACTTCAGCTTTATAACCTGCTTTTTGCATTGCGCGTTTGATATCGTCTCCGATAACATCCATTGCAGGACAGCCACTGTAAGTTGGTGTGATTTCGATTTTCACAATATCATTTTCGATAACAGCAGAGCGCACAACACCCATATCCATAATGGATAATACTGGGATTTCTGGATCTGAAATAGATTCTAATATCGAAACTAGATCCCCATCCACCTTCCCCAAAGGGGAAGAGTTATCACTCGGCTGTAATATTTGATTTTCCTTACTCATATTTTTCATCTTCCCTTTAGGAAGACTGAGATGGGCTTTTTACCATTCCATATTTGGATAGGTGCGCTGCATATATTGTAAATCGGCCATTAAGTAACCCATATGTTCGGTATGAATGCCTTGCTTTCCTCCTTTTTGAAAGTATCTGCTTTCTGGAACGCTTAACGTTGCTTCTTCTAAAACTGCATTTACTTCTTCATAATAAGCGTCTTTTAATTTAGTGACATCTACTCCAACGCCTTCAACGACCATAGCTTTATCAGCTTCGGTTTGATGAAATAATTCATCTGTATACGTCCATAGATCATTAATTGCGGTTTGAATACGACTATGGCTTTCTTCGGTACCATCTCCTAATCGCTTAATCCAATCGGATGAGAAACGTTTGTGGTAACTCACTTCCTTGATGGATTTTTTTGCAATTGCAGACAGATTTAAATCGGTACTTTTTTCTAATTCTGTTAACATTAAAAAATGATATACATCGAATAAGAATTGTCTTGCCATTGTGTACCCAAAATCGGTGTTTGGCTGTTCTACCAATAACACATTGAAGTATTCGCGTTCTTTACGAAGCATCGCGATATCATCTTCAGTTCTGCCGTCTCCAGCAATCTTCGCTGCATATTGATAATAACTACGTACTTGCCCTAATAAATCTAACGACATATTGGTGCACGCAATATCTGTTTCTAAACTTGGTCCGTGACCGCAAAGCTCTCCTAATCTCTGACCGAGAATTAGGCTGTTATCTGCGATGCCTAGGATGTAATTGTATAGGTTTTTGTTTTTCATTTTTACTCAAATTGAGACCTTTCGACTGCGCTCAAGGTGTCATTAACATAAATAAAGAGATCCTGAAACAACACTTCGACTGCGCTCAGTGTGACAGTTCAGGATGACAAAGCCTTGCTTTGTTACATATGCTTTACGTCGTCTGGTAAATCATAAAATGTTGGATGACGATACACCTTGTCTTGTGCTGGTTCAAATAATTCGCCATTATGCTCTGGGTTTGATGCTGTAATATGCTTGCTTTCTACAACCCAAATGCTTACGCCTTCGTTACGTCTCGTGTAAACGTCTCGTGCATTTTCTAAAGCCATTTCTGCATCTGCTGCATGAAGACTTCCGAAATGACGGTGTTCTAATCCGTTTTTACTTCTTACGAAAACCTCCCAAAGTGGCCAGTTCTTTTTATTAGACATTAGATATTCGATGTTAGATGTTAGATGTTAGACTTTATCAGAGTACTTTTCTCATTTCTCATTTCTCGAGTCTAACATTCTGATTATACTACTTGTTTGTTTTTTCTTTCTTGTTGTTTTTCAGCATGAGCCATAGCTGCGTCTCTAACCCATTCGCCACGTTCCCAGGCGCCAACTCTGGCTTTCATTCGTTCTTTATTCATTGGCCCGTGACCTTTTACAACTTGCCAGAATTCATCCCAATCAATTTTTCCAAAATCGTAACTCTGACGCTCTTCGTTCCATTTTAAATCTGGATCTGGAATTGTTAATCCTAAAATATCAGCTTGTGGTACGGTTTGGTCAATAAACTGCTGACGCAACTCGTCATTGGTTTTTCGCTTCAATTTCCATTTCATTGATTGTTCGGTGTGAACTGACATATCATCAGTTGGACCTAACATCATTAAACTTGGCCACCACCAACGGTTAAGTGCATCTTGTGCCATTTCTTTTTGCTCTGGTGTTCCATTGCAAAGCTTTAGCATAATTTCGTAGCCTTGACGTTGGTGAAAACTTTCTTCCTTACACACGCGAACCATAGCTCTTGCATAAGGTCCAAAAGACGTGCTACAAAGTGGCACTTGATTAATAATGGCTGCACCATCTACCAACCAACCGATAGCTCCCATATCTGCCCAAGTCACTGTTGGATAATTAAAAATGGAAGAATATTTTGCTTTACCAGAATGCAATTGCTCGTATAACTCGTCTCGCGAGATGCCTAATGTTTCGCAAGCACTGTATAGGTATAATCCGTGACCAGCTTCGTCTTGCACTTTTGCCAATAAGGCTACTTTACGACGTAAGGATGGTGCTCGCGTAATCCAGTTACCTTCTGGTAACATTCCTACAATTTCGGAATGCGCGTGCTGACTAATTTGCCTAATATGCGTTTGACGATATTTTTCTGGCATCCAGTCTTTAGGTTCAATTTTTTCGTCGCGTGCGATACGCGCTTCAAATTGCTCTTCCAAGTTTTTTATTTGTTCTTCACTCATTTCTTTTAGCTTTTGGCTATTAGCTTATTGCTTTTAGCTGGTGAAACTTAATTTTTCTTTTTCAATATTATGAGATTCCTGCTTTCGCAGGAATTTTACACGTCGAAATCGACCACCACTTTTTTAGTAGTTGGAACGGCTTGACAGCTTAACACATAGTTCTGCGCAACTTCATCTTCTTCTAATGCATAGTTGATTTTCATTTCAACTTCACCTTCCATTACTTGACACTTACAGGTACTACAAACGCCTCCTTTGCACGCAAATGGTAAATCTGCTCCTGCTATAAGTGCTCCATCTAAAATATTATCATCATCTTGCTGCATAGTGAAACGAAATTCTTTTCCGCCATCGATAATAACAACTTCGACACCATCTATTTTTTGTTCTGATAAACGCTCAACACGTTTTTTATCTTCTTCGGTTAGGCCTTTTACAAATAATTCGAAATGAATTAAATCTTTTGGCAAACCTGCTTCAGCTAGATAGTTACTTACGTAATTGACCATATCTTCTGGTCCGCATAAAAACACTTCGCTTGTGTCTGGAATATCAATGAATGTCTTGGTGAGCACTTTCATTTTTTCATCATCAAAACGACCATTGAACAACTCAATATCTCGCTTTTCTTTGGTTAGGAAATAATAGATTTCCAAACGACCGAAATAGGTGTTTCTTAATTGCTCCAACTCTTCCTTAAAGATAATGGATTTTGCTGTTCTATTAACATAAAACAACTTACAAGTTGAGTTTGGCTCTGCTGCCAAATGCGCTTTAATCATCGAAAGAATTGGTGTGATACCACTTCCTGCCGCAAAAAACAGGTAGTTTTTAGCATTGTCCGCATTACAATCTACTCCGAATGTTCCACTAGGAGCCATAACATCTAGCTCATCTCCGGCTTTTAAAGTGCTGTTGACAAAGGTTGAGAATTTTCCTCCTGGAATTTCTTTGACTGCCACTTTCCATTCGTTATCAAATGGACTAGAACATAACGAGTATGAACGACGCACATCTTCGCCATTAATTAGTGCCTTAAGCGTTAAATGTTGCCCTTGCGAGAATTTAAATTCGTCTTGCAACGCTTCAGGAACATCAAAAGTTACAACGGATGTATCTTTAGTTTCCCTATAAATATCTTTTATTCTTAATTTATGAAAATCTGCCATTAACAGTTATAATCTAAACTTTAAAACTTTTTAAGCTTAACTCGAAAACGATTTCGAATTACAAACTAAAAAAACTAACAGTTGTTAGTTTACTTGACAAATTTACAAAAAATTAATCGATTTTTTTGTTAATTCCGTTAATTAGTACTCGGCTTAATTGTTGTGAAAGTTCTTCAGAGTTTAGATCTTCTTTCTTGGGAATCCAAAGATATAGGGATCTTAAAGTGGATAAAATTGAGAATAGAATTACTTCTATATTTTCATCAATAAATTCATCTTTTTTTTCACCTTCTGATATTATCTCCCTTAACTTATCTTCATAATTAGCACGCAATTGAAGGTAATAATCTAGCTTTTCCTCAAGATGCATCCAATCGTTATTTAAGGATGCCATACCGTAAGTGTTTTGAGAAGTAATCTTAACATGTAGCTTTACGATATCCTTGAGTTTTTCAACATTAGATTTATTTGTTTGTTGTATTTCTTGCAAACCTAAGGTAAACTCTTCAGCTAGTGAAATAATTATCTCTTTGAGGATTTGTTGCTTAGAGTTTATATGATTATAAAGACTTGCAGCTTTAATTCCCATCGCAGACGCAAGGTCTCTCATTGTTACTGCGCTATAACCCTTTTCTTTAAAGAGTTTAGCAGCAACTCTAATAATCTCCTCTTTTCTGGTTTCTGCGTTCTTTTTCAAAGTTTAATATCAATTAATTTTAATGCATCTAAAGTTTCAATAGGTGTTTCATTGTACTGCAACTCCCAACCCATAGAATTGGTTAAAATAAAGAATTTTGAAAGTTCGCTAAGCAGCCTGTTTTGAGCATTAGATTTTAAATCTGAAGCTTCAATTTTTTTCATTAGAGACTTTTTTACAATCTCTTTTATATTGTTATAATCATCTGCTTCAAAAGGATTTAGATAATCTGCCTGAATATCATAATACTCTAAATCTGGGCTAATTTTTATTTCTTCTTCTGGTATACTCAATATTTGAAGCGTCTTATTTTCTTCGTCTATTTTGTATTCTATTTTACTTAAATCATATGCAACAGTAACATCAGCGTTTACAATTACTACTGCTTGTTTTTTTGCTTCCAACAAATCTGCAAAAACCGCTTTAGAATTTTTGTAGGTAAACACTTCACTAAAATGTCCTTCAGTTACTACTAATTTACCTACATTTTTAATTTGTTCTTGTATTAAAGCCGTATTCTCCTGGAGAAGAATTCTATCCTTCTTTTTATCTCCGCAATACTTAAAAGTGAACAATATGACGAGTGTAATTACAACTCCTAATAGAATTTTTCGCATAAGGCTAATTTAATAATTTTAGTATTTAATGTTTGTCTAATCTGTTTTTTAAATCCTATTTATTTGCATTACAGCGAATGACTTAGCCTCTCATCCATAAAAAAAGTAATCTAACTTAGATTTTTAATCAAATCAGTGTTTATAAATACTTTAGATAGTTACAACACTGTTTTTTCCTCAAATCTCCAAAGCGCAGTATTAGTTAATCCATTTTAATGCTTAAAAACGTTTACATATTTGTTTTCATGTTTTTGACACTGGCTTCATATGGCCAAAAATCTACACTTTTACAAAATATTAATTTTAGGGCCAAAGAGCTAAAACACAACTTAAACAAAGCAGGAGATACACTTATTTTAAGCAGTGAAAAAACCATCTATAATGTTGATATTTTCAATCAAGATTTTGAAAAAACAGTTGATGTTAGAAGTAATGAAACCAAGATACCGTTACACGACACACCTCTTGGAAGGTTGGTAGTACAAGCTAAAATGCCAGACAAAAGAATTATTATGACTTTGCTTAGGCATGAAGAAATAGAAAATGTACCCTCTAAAAAAATTGAAGTATTAAGTAAAAAAGAAGATGAAGTACAAAAGCAACCCGTTTTAAAACTGAAAGCTCTATTTAAAATTAATATTGCAATCATCACTAAAAGTGCCAAATTAAGTAGTAAAAACAGAAACACTGTTGACAATACTCCAAGTAAACCTGTTGCAGAAAAGGTTGTAGAACCTATTATCAAAATAACACATCCCAAACCAGAAGCTAAAACTTCAAGAAGTATTTCAGATATGCTTAATTGGAACTCGAAAAAAGCAAATACTAGTAATAAAGTTTTTTGGATTTCTCACACCATAAATAGTGGTACCTCTTCAAGAAAAATCATGAAAATGGTGACTCATACCGAAGCTGACCATCTAATTGCAAAGTATAAAGCAGAGAACCAAACACAGCAAGGCAAACTTAACGAACTAACTATTTGGGAGGTTTTTGACACAACAAATTTTTTAAAAAAACAAACACAGAATTCTGAATATATTGAATCCAAAAATTCTGATTTTTTCAACACAGTACCTTATTTTTCTTCAACCAAAAACTTTGTTGCTCTTAATTAGTTGACGTCTTATTTATCTTTTAACTATTTTTAAGGATAAAAAACCAACTGTTATGAAATTAAGATATTTAAAGTTTTTCTGCACATCATTAATTATACTTTGTTTTCTAGGCTGTTCTAAATCTAAACAAGATTATGCTACTATGCTTATTTATGGCGGAACCATATATACTGTAGACAGTACGTCAGTTACTGTTGAAGCTGTAGCTACAAAAGATAACAAAATCCTTTTTGCTGGCAGTTTAGAAGACGCTGAAACTTATAAAAACAAACAAACCAAAGTTCTGGATTTAAAAGGAAAAACAATGACACCAGGCTTTATAGAAGGTCATGGCCATTTTATGGGTTTAGGATATAATGAACTTAACCTAGACCTTATGAATACAACGAGCTATCAAGCTATTGTTGATGCTGTTGCAGAGCGCGTTAAAACTGCTAAACCTGGCGAATGGATAACAGGCAGAGGTTGGCACCAAAGCAAATGGGACAGTATGCCATCTGATGTAGTTAATGGTTTTCAAACACATCATTTATTAAGTGAAGTTTCACCAAACAATCCTGTTTATCTTGGTCATGCAAGTGGTCATGCTGGCTTTGCAAATGCAAAAGCAATGGAAATAGCAGGACTAACCGAATTGGCTTTAGATGGTTTAAAGAAATATGAAGTTGAAGGTGGTGAAGTCCTAGTAGATGCTTTAGGTAGACCAACTGGAGTTTTTAATGAGCGTGCACAAACTTTAATCACACAACATATACCTGAAAGAACAACTGAATCTGATATAAAAGCCTTTGAACTTGCTGTAGATGCTTGTCACAAAAACGGCATAACAAGTTTTCATGATGCTGGCATTCCAAAAGAAACAATCGCTTTGTATGATCAGATGAAGTCTGACTCAAAAATGAATGTAAGAATCTATGCGATGCTAACTGGTTGGGATAAAGATTTATTAAACGATTGGTATAAGAGAGGTGTAATGATAGACAATGACCATCTCTTTACAATTAGATCTGTAAAACTTAATTGCGATGGCGCACTAGGCTCTCGTGGTGCTTGGCTTTTAGAACCTTATACTGACAGACCAGATCATTTTGGTCATGAAACCTTACCTATGGAATTTGTAAAAGAGACTGCGATTAGTGGACTTAAAAATGGTTTTCAAGTATGCTCTCATGCCATAGGAGACAGGGCCAATAGAGAAATTTTAGATCGTTACGAAATAGCCTTTAAGGAATATCCTGAGCACACACAAGACCATAGATTTAGAATAGAACATGCACAGCATCTTCATCCAGAAGATATTCCTCGTTTTGCAGAGTTAAACGTTATTCCTGCCATGCAAGCCGTACACATGTCTTCTGATAGACCTTGGGCTATTGATCGTTTAGGTGAAAAACGAATTAAGGAAGGGGCTTACATGTGGCAAACCCTTCTTCAAAGTGGCGTGCCCATTGTAAATGGAACAGATGTACCTGTAGAGCCTGTAAATCCTATTGCCAGTTTTTATGCCAGTGTAAGTAGAAAAACACTAAAAGGAACACCTGATGGAGGCTACGAACCAGACCAAAAAATGACCAGAACACAAGCTTTAAAATCTTACACTTTAGATGCAGCTTATGGTGCTTTTGAAGAACAAATAAAAGGCTCTATTTCTGTTGGGAAGCTGGCTGACTTTACAATTTTTGACAAGGATATAATGACTATTGATGAAAATAAAATTTTAGACTCTAAAGTTGTGATGACGATATTTAATGGTAAAGTTGTATATAATGCTGAAGAATAAAAAAACATTAGTTTCCTTCTCTACTGAAGGTCTAACTAATGTTTAAGCATGCGGTTAATAGCATTACAAAAATAAATAGTTCTGTGCGAATGAACATTACTAAAATATTACTAATACGTTATCAGAAATTAGCCTAAAGCTTAGAACTAATGACTAGCTACAAAGCAAGAAATATTGAATACAAAGAGCTTTTAAAAGTTAATGATTGGTTTATAAAGGTGTACACCATTACTAAACATGATGATAAGTTTAACAGTGCTGAATTTTACGAAGACGTAAAGCTTCAAATTCCTAAGTGGATTACATTAAAAAATGGTTTTAACCATAATCATAATAATATTGGATTTTTAATTCTACATCAAGGAACTGAAGGTATTTTCTCATTAATAAACTGGTGGGTTGGCGACAATATGCTAAACACTCATATTTTTAAAACAGACTATAATCAACCCATTTCTTTTGATAAAATTTCTGGTGACGGCCTAGCACCTTGTGTTTGGGAACTTGAGATTATCAATCATGAACGTGTGGCTTGGACAAACCATGTGTTAAAAAAAGCACCTGAACCTGACTTTGAATCGTATTTAAAAAGTTCATTTAGCAAAACTTTATAGCCCAATTCTGTTAATGCCATTTAACATAAGTTTTTCGCTTTACAACGAAACCAATAGCTTTTCAACTTAAAAAAAACACCTTACAACCTAAGAATACTAAGATCTTGAAGTCATAAATTATATTTGTCGCAAGTATTATACATACTAATTTGTTTCCCCAAAAACAAAACCTACTTATTATGACAAGACTATTAACCGCACTCCTATTACTTTTGGCTCCCTTTATTCATGGCCAAAAATCAACACTTTTAAAAAACATTAATTACAGAGCCAGTGAGCTACAACATAGCTTAAACAAAACTGGAGATACTCTAATCTTAAAAGGTGAACGTACTATTGATAAAGTTGAGATTTTTAACAATGATTTTCAAAAAGCCTACATTGTTAATAGCTTAGACACAAAAATATCTTTAGCTGATATTCCGGTCGGAAGATTTGTAACTGAAGTAAAAGTGAATGATAAACTTATTATTATCACACTTTTAAGGTACGAGAATTTTGAAGATGTCTTAGAAACTGCAGAAACAGAGACTAACAAAGAAAATGATGGTTTTGGTGAATCTAACTACCAAAATAAAACTGAAGGCAAGACATTATCTGAGTTTGAAACAAAAGAAACACTAAGTAATACAACCAACAAACCAGTAAAATTTTATTGGATTGTAAAGCATATAAACAAAGGACATGGCTCCAGTAAAAAAATGCGCATTGGAGACAAAGCGATTGTTGACAAAATGATTACTCAGCATAAAATAGATTTAAAATCTAAGGCTGGAAAACGTAACAAGTTAACCATTTGGGAAGTATACGATACTTCAAAATTTATGCGCTTTAAAAGAGAAAATCCAGATTATGCCACTGTAAAAGAAGCAGATTGTTTTAATACTGAACCTTTTTATAAATCTGAAGGCAGTTAAATATTTACCAAACTACTTTTTTAACTCTAACTTTTCAGCAAAATAATCACAAAAATCCTTCATTGTAGCAGTCATTTTCTCGTCTTGTGTAGCACGCAGAAAAGTATCGCTCATTGTTACTAAAGTCTGGTGAAAAAACAGTTTCATTTCATCAACAGGCATATCTTTAGTCCATAAATCTATTTTTAAGGTTTCCTGAGCGTTGCTATCCCAAACAGAAAGCATAATTGCCTTAGCTTCTTCATTTTTTACTCCACCATCTTCAGCAGACCAGTTCAGTTTTTCTGGCACTCTGTTCTCATCGAGTTCTACGTTTAGTTCTATTTTAGATGTTATGGTTTTAGCCATTATTTCTTCGGTTTAAATTTTGCTTTGTTAAAAATTTCTTCTGGTTCTTTTTCTAAAATGCTCAACACATTTTCGTCTGTTGTTTCTGCATAGGCTCTTACAATTTGCCAACCTATATATTGCCCTAATCTTCCAGGTGATTCGTTGTCTAATTCTAAATAAAACTTGGAATAAGGTGCGTCTGCAATAAAACGACTTGGTAGTTTACTATCTGTACTAAAGAGCAATTCCTTTTCAATAAAATAGCTCCATATTGGACTCTCGTTGGCTTCTGCCCATTTTAGCTCTTGTTCTGTATAGCCAATCTTTTCAGCATTGGTTTTAAAAGGAATCATTACATCCTTAAAGTAAAGTAATTTTCCATAGTAAATCATTTCATCTAAAAGTGTCTTGCGGTTAGACTGAAAAGTATATTTCTTAGCATAAGCTTCTGCTGCTTCAGACACAATTTGATTCCTCTGCATGTTCTTTGCTAAGTATCTTGGTATATTTTGATAAAATTCATGGTCTTCACCCAAAAAATTATCAAGAGCAACTAGCAACAACGAATCTGTAACAATAGTTTTATTTCTATAATCTACATCATTTGTTAAGGTAACCAATCTTGGTACACTAAATGTTTTATCATAATACTTTAGATGCTGAAACAGTCCTTCAAACTCTTCTTTTACGTCTTTAAAGTCTGGATACACCTCCGCTACTTCAACCAATAACTGATTTTGTAATGTATCTTCAATTCTATCAATCCAAACAGAATCTGGCACATGCTTAGAAAATAAAAATGGATAAGCTTGTTTTAACTTAGGAAGATCAGATGGTTGTGCTTTTGCATAGGCTTTATCAAATCTTTCAACTACAAAATCTACTTCAATTTTTGAAATTTCTTCCTCAAGTTTAGCGTCTTCATTACAAGACACCATCAAAAGACTCAACATAAATAAAATGAAAATTCTCAATGACATTTTACGAAACATTTTTAATCCTAACACGTTTCCGTTATTTTTGTTGTGCAAAGGTACATTTCTTTGTTTTAAATTGTAAACATTATGCAAACAGAAAAGGTTGTAAATCATATTGTAAATTGGTTAAAAGATTACGCAAATAACGCAAAGGTTAACGGTTTTGTTATAGGTATCTCTGGCGGAATAGATTCTGCAGTAACCTCAACCCTTTGTGCCAAAACCGGTTTAGACCTTTTATGTATTGAGATGCCAATACACCAAGCTGCAAGCCATGTTACAAGAGCTCAAGAACACATTGCGCAATTAAAAAAGCGTTTCCCAAATGTAAGTGATGCTCGTGTTGATTTAACTCCTGTGTTTGAAGAATTTAAAACCGAAGTAAGTCTTGATGGTAAACAAGCCACTGTAGATATGGCTTTAGCTAATACAAGAGCCAGATTACGAATGACCACGCTTTACTATTATGCAGGTCTGCAAGGCAGATTAGTTGCCGGAACTGGAAATAAGGTTGAAGATTTTGGAGTAGGTTTTTACACGAAGTATGGAGATGGAGGTGTGGATCTTAGTCCTATTGCAGATTTATTAAAATCTGAAGTTTATGAAATAGGCGACTATTTAGATGTACCAGAGTCTATTATGAAAGCTGCGCCAAGTGATGGTTTATTTGGAGATGCCAGAAGCGATGAAGACCAAATAGGAGCCACATATCCAGAGTTGGAATGGGCTATGAAAATGAAAGATGAAGGAAAAACTGCTGACGACTTTACAGGAAGACAACGCGAAGCTTTCGAAATTTTTATGAGCTACAACAGAAGAAATCAACACAAAATGATTCCTATTCCTATTTGTGAAATTCCTAATAATTTAAGATAAATACAGCAGTTTATCGAATAAATTGCTTATTCTGCTTTTTTTTTAATTACCTTTACTAGGCAAATCTCCACGAGAATCTTGACTTAGTAATATTGTTATTACAACTGATTAACCCTAACCAAACCAAAATCAATTGTCATGATACGTATTTTGATTGTTGACAATCACCCTATTGTAAGAACGGGTTTAGAACTGTTCTTAAACAGTAAACCCGATCTCAAAGTCGTAGGTAAGCTAAGTAGTGGTATAGAAATTTTTGAATTTGTAAGACGTAACGATGTTGACGTTATTATTTCAGAGATTGATTTACCAGAACTTAATGGTATCACTGCGCTAAGGGCAATTAAAAAAGAAAACCAATCGGTTAATGTACTCATTTTTAGTCATCAACCAGAGGAAATCTATGCTATTAGCACGCTAAAAGCAGGTGCTTCTGGCTACTTAAACAAAACTGCTGATGTAGAGGCTATTGAAGCTGCTGTTAGAAAAATTCATGGTGGTGAAGTATCCCTAAGTGAAAAAATGGATAAGCATTTGCGTTATGAAGATACGCGCAAGAGCAGAAGCCGAATGTTTAAAAAGCTATCTACCAGAGAGGTAGAAGTTTTAAAACTTTTATCTATCGGAAGAAAAAATAAGGAGATTGCAGAAGAGCTTGATATTAACGAAAAAACGGTAAGCACTTACAAAGCAAGACTTTTTAAAAAGCTTAATGTTAACAATATCGTAGATTTAATCCATCAGGCAAAGCACCACAACCTAACTTAGTTTTTATCCGCCAATAACTTTACCAAGTTTACGAGACAACAACATTTTAAGACCTAAATAGTCCTTTACGTCTTCCATAACCGAGCGCGTATCTGCGTTCTCCCTTAAGGTTTCGTTTTTGTACTCAGCTACTTTTTGGTCAATAAGATAACAACGTAAACTCAAAATGGTCTGACTAACCAATTGAGAAATAGAATGCTCCTTTTCCTTAGGAATGATTTGATTACGCTGCCAATCGTGAAGGTTGTATTTCTCATCCTCCATTAAAATACTGGTAACTTCGGTTGCCGATTCTTGGTCTAACTGATTGACAAAATCTTTAGTTGAAAAATTTTCATCCTGGTTTAGCCTGTCAATGATAGAATAATATAACTCTCTAAACTTTTCATTAGAAAACATCATTTCATCTTCCTGAAGGTCTAAGTAAATTTTTTCGAACACACGTGCTTCATGTACTGCTGGCTCTAAAACTAAATCGCCAGATACCTCATCTTCCTTTAGGATTAGGTCTTCAAACTGTTCTGTTCTGTCACCATACAACATCAAGATTTCTATAATCTTTCGTTCCAACTCATACTGAACGTCAACTTTTGGTTTCTTTTGCTGTTCTGTTTTTACAACTTCAAAAGCCTTTTGATCTTGTTTGTATTTTTTATTAGCGTCTTGAACATCTTTTTTATTGATTTGCGCCAATGTACTAAAGAGAACATTTTCACTAATATTCATAATAGAAGCACACTCTCTTACATAGATTTCGCGCTTAATGGCGTCAGGAATTTTAGCAATACTATTAACAATATCTCTAATGGTTTCAGCTTTTTTTATTGGGTCGTTATTAGCTTCTTTTACTAAAAGTGAGGCTTTAAACTGGATAAAATCCTTAGCATTTTCATTAAGATATTCGGTAAGCTCTTCTAAAGTATTAGACTTTGCAAAACTGTCTGGATCTTCACCATCTGGAAAGGTACAGACTTTGACATTCATACCTTGCTCCAAGATTAAATCTATACCACGAATAGAGGCTCTTATACCTGCAGCATCACCATCAAAAAGCACTGTGATGTTGTTGGTTAGCCTATTAATGAGTCTTATTTGCTGAGAGGTTAATGCTGTACCAGAAGACGACACCACATTTTTTACTCCTGTTTGGTAAAACTGAATAACATCTGTGTAACCTTCTACCAAAAAGCAATTATCTTCTTTGGCAATGCTCTGTTTAGCAAAAAACAAACCGTAAAGCACATTGCTTTTATGGTATATATCGCTCTCTGGCGAGTTTAAGTACTTTGCAGCTTTTTTGTCGTTGGTAAGAATACGACCACCAAAACCAAGCACTCTTCCGCTCATACTATGAATAGGAAACATCACACGACCTTTAAATCTATCGAAACGACGCTCATCCTTAACTATGGTAAGTCCTGTTTTTTCTAAAAACTCTAGCTTGTAACCTTTACCCAAAGCATCATCTGTAAAGGCTTGCCACTCATTTAAGGAATAACCAAGTTGAAACTTTTTTATCGTGTCTTCTGTAAAACCACGCTCTTTAAAGTAGCTTTTACCAATGGCTTGTCCTTGATCTGTTTTTTGTAAAACTTTTTGAAAATACTCATTAGCGTACTCACTTACCAAATACAAACTTTCTTTGGCATTGGCTTGCTCCCTTTCCTCATCTGTACGCTCAGTTTCTTCAATCTCAATATTGTACTTTTTGGCTAAGTAGCGTATGGCTTCTGGATAGGTAAAATGCTCATGCTCCATTAAAAAGGTAATGGCATTACCACCTTTGCCTGTTGAGAAATCTTTCCAAATCTGTTTTACAGGAGAGACCATAAAACTTGGCGTACGCTCTTCGCTAAATGGACTTAAACCTTTAAAGTTGCTACCAGCTTTTTTTAACTGCACAAAATCACCAATTACCTCCTCTACGCGAGCAGTTTCAAAAACCTGTGATATGGTGTTTTGTGAGATCATACAACTTCCTGCAAAGACAGGGATCTTTTTAATTTTTTAAATTATAAATGTCATACTACAAAAAACACTTCGACAAGCTCAGTGTATCACACAGCAATGACAAGCGTGTAAAATTAAGATAATCTATTTGTTTTAAAAATAACTATCGGAAAGTTATTTAAGGATAGATTTTGATAAAGCAACGCAAAAACTTCTCTTATCCCGAGAATGAGACAGGATAATGATTATATTTATTGTTATACAACAAGTTGTAAGGCATTTGAAAATCGAAACTAAATGGGAGTTTGGAACACTGAAATAAAAGGAAATGATATCACATTAGATATTTACTCGAACTATTTCGAAAAGTATAATAATGGAAGAAATCAAGTTTGGGTTTCAAACGAAATAAAGACGGAATTTGCTGATTATTTTTCAGATTCGGACGATCGAAATAATTCATTATTCGGACTTGCTTTGGCGCAATGGGAAACGAAATCTCTTGAATCAGAAATTTTTAAGCAAGTAAAAGAAATAATTGATAACGGAATTGACTTGGAATTGTGGAAAGAACTTGGTGCAGATGAAAAGACAATTCAGGAAAGAAAAACTGAATTACAGAACTTCTTGAAATTAATATCGACTGAAAAGTCAAAAGCGAAAAGAAGAGTTCGACCAAAATTTGATTTTACAACAAACGAACTCGTCCGAATTTCAACTGCTGACGGAACAAAGGAATTCAGGGTCAACGAAGAATTTACGAACGGAAAATATATCCATACAAGCGGAATAATGGAATGGAATTCTGGCGGTGGAGCTGGAATAATGTACTTTAATGGAGAAGGTAAAAAAGTTTCTGCGAAATGGATTGACAATAACAACTTGGAAATAATCCACGAACCGAATTTGAATTTTGTAAAAAAGGAGAATGAATCGTTTTTCCGAGGAAACGAAGTGAAAATAGAATATAAAACTGAATAAAAAACGCCTTACAACAATGGCTATAAGTAATTTGAAAATGATTTCGGAAAACAAAAATGAATTAGAAAAACAAGAAAAGACAATCCGAAAAAGTCTTGCATTGGTGTTTATTCCAATTTTTATTGTAATTATTTCTGTATCACTTATTCAAAATAATTCGAAAAGCTATCTTGAAAAAGAATATAATAAAATCCGAAATAAGTCCTACTCTGGAAAAATAACAAATTTATTATCAGAAAAAGACAACGGACGAACAAGATCAATTCTTATAAATAATAATTGGGAAAAAGAAATTCCTTTTTTCATATACGAAAAACTGAATATTGGAGATTCCCTATATAAACAAACTGATTCTGATTTTGAATATTATGTTAGAAAATCAAAAAAGGACACTATAAAACGAGATGTAAATGAGTTTTATCGGAAAAAATATTTTGACAAACTGAATGAAAAATAAAAAACTGTACAGAACAATATATTACTGTAATTTTTCAATCTAAAATCACTAACTTTAATCCATTAATTGACTGTTGCTCAAATACATTGACCACGATTATTAGAAACCTATTTCAATTATGAGGAATCTTTTATTAATAATATTTTTTTTAGCATCAATACAAGGAACTGCACAAAATGAGTCTTGTGAATTTTCTGATGGTAATTATCATTACTTTTTGTGGCTAGAAGATGATACTCCTATAGGTTTTAACAAAAGTGATTTTATTTCCTATCTTGAAACGAATAGTAACATTTCTAGTTCCGAAGTTACTTTTCTTGAATCTAATCTTGTTGAAGTCTACAGATCGGTTCCTTACTTAGACTCTGACCCAGAGAACAAACTTATACGTGTAGAAGCTATAGATGAAGACTTAGTGCCCTTTTTCTTATCTCTTAATGAATCCATTAATCAAGCAACTATATATTGCGATTGCCTAAACTCAGATGGATTTTTTCATTTCTATGTACGATTGATTATTGATGATATACCATCTTCTGATTTTGACAAAACTGATTTCATTAATCATATACAAACGAATAGTAGTCCTTCTAGTTCGGATTTGGATTTTTTTAATAGTTCTATTTCGAGTGTCTCCCTTCCTTTTCCTTCATCTCAATCTGAAAGTTTGCAAAAAACTCTGCTTGTAATTTCTAACTACGACCTTATGATGCCTTACCTACACCAATTTTCTGAGGCTCTCAACTTGGTGGAATTAATTTGTGGTGAAGCTGAATTATCCATAACGGATTACCAAGACCCTAAGGATTTAATAACAATAACTCCTAATCCAATCGTAGAGACTTCTATAATTAAAATTGATGATCAATTCTCCTTAGAAGAATTGCAGATCATTGATTTGAATGGTAAAATATTGTACCATAAAAACATCAGAGGTTATGATATGATTAATATGAATGAATTCAATTTGAACTCTGGTTTGTATTTTATAAAATTCTCTGAACAGAAAAGTAGTATTATAAAAAAGATTGTAGTACAATAGCTTTTATAGCTAAAAATTAATTCGTCGTATTTGGAAAGTCTCAAAATTTCCAAATTAATTGAATTACACACAATTCATCAAGACTATTCAACAATTCAGGATTATAAAATTTCTACGCTTTGTATATTAATGGAAATTTGTGAGTGCAAAATATTAGTAGCTTATTTTACTAAAAGCAAATGACATCATGAAAAAAAACGTATTTAGAGTAGTCTTGTTGGTTAGTACCGCAATTTCCTTATTCTACGTACCATGGATTTTGGTTTGGGCTTGGATTTTGCCATTGCCAAACACCGTACAAGAACAAGTAGATGAAACCTTATCTCATGGCTTTGAAGGCATGATTGTCTATGTAGACCAAGCAGGTAAACCTCCTGCATTTTATACAGGTGGCTGGAAAGACAGAGAAAACAAAATACCTGCAGACCCAAAGTCGTTATTTAAAATTGCAAGTATTAGTAAACTATATACTGCTGTTTCTATTGCTAAACTCGCCAAAGCCAATGAATTGTCGTTAGATGACACACTTGCTGATTACTTTCCGGAATTGGTTGGTAGAATTGAAAACGCAGAGTCTATTACCTTAAAAATGATGGTGCAGCATCGAAGTGGTATTCCAAATTTTACAGACAATCCTACGTATTGGGAAAACGAACAAGAAAATGGCAAAAGAGCGCTTGATTTTGCTTTGGATTTACCAGCTAGTTTTAAACCAGATCGAGGCTATGAATATTCTAACACCAACTATCTGCTACTTCGTAGAATCATGGATAAAATTTTAGGTTATAGCCACGAACAATACATTAAAGAAACCATATTGCGTCCACTAAATCTTAATAACACATTTTTTTCACTCAAAGAAGTCAACTTAGATGATGTAATGAGTGGCTATTATATTGGCATTGACAAAGATTTTAAAACCAATGAAAACGGCATGTTGGCCACAGCAGAAGATGTTGGTAGATTCTTACGTGCATTAAATGATGGTTCTGTTTTTAATGAAGGTGAAAGAGATATTTATGCGTCTATTTATGAGTTTGAACATGGTGGATTGGTTCCTGGATACCAAAGTCTTGCCGAATACCATGAAGACATAGACACTGTTGTTATTCAATTTCTAAACACCACAGATTTTAATGGCTACGAATGGAATTTATCAGAGATTTCGATTAATCGTATCGTAAAAATCATTAAGAATCAGAAATAAAGTGCATGTAGAAGCTTTTAGCCGTTGCATACACACTAACAAATCAATATTAACCCATGAAGTATATTTTATTATTCAGCCTAGTATTAGCAATGAGTTGCTCTAGTAAAACCAAGCCTGAAACCACATCGACAAAAACGGAAAATCAAAAAAGTTTAATTGCAGTTTTAGACACTATCTGGAAAGCTGAACAACTGCCTATTAGAAAAAGAGATTCTCTTATGAAACTATATGGTGCCGAATCGGAATTAGTGAAAGAACAACAAGCCATCTATAAAAAGAACCATAGCATCAATGAAAAAAAAGTAAAGCATATTCTAGATACTTATGGATGGCCAACCAAAGAAATGTCAGGTGGCGAACAAGGTAATTGGACAATATGCAATGTTATACAACACTCAGACAATGCTGTTAGAATACACTATCTACCAATGATGAGACAAGCTGTAAAAGACAAAAAGTTAGAGCCTCGATTTTTAGTTAGAGCGGAAGACCGCATAGCAACCGAAAGAGGAGATTTACAAATCTATGGTGGACAAATGAAGTACTACCCAGAAACGAAGAGCTTTAATCTTTGGCCTGTTTTTGAACCAGAAAATATAGATAAAAGAAGAACTGAAATTGGGCTCGATTCAATAGCGATATTTCTAAAAAATAGATTCAATTTTGAATGGAATCTAGAAGAGCAAATAAAGCGAACGGAAGCGTTTTTAAAGGAACGTAATAAACAATAAAGAAAAAGCCGTAATCTAAATATTAAGATTACGGCTTTTAACACTCAAAAATTGATTGATGAAAAATTTATTTTAGTCCATATCAAATCTTAAACCTACTGATATGTTATTTTGGTCAAAAGCCTGGTCCTTAAATAATGGATTAAGATCGTACTTTACATAAAGTGCAACATCTCCCCAAGCCAAATAGCCACTTAATCCGTATACAAACTCATTAACTTCGAAACCTCCTCGTTGCTTGTCCTTAATGCGGTTACCATCTTCCTTGTATTTTAGCTTTTGCATGCTACCAATATTAAGACCAGCATAACCACCAAGACCTATTTTAAACTTATTGTGTGTAGAATATCTGAAGTAATCCTCTTTTTCAATCTTTTTTGATGGTCCAAATTCTAAGTGAACAGGAAACACTAGGTTGGTAGTTCTAAATTTTGCTTTCTTTAAATCTAAAGGAAATTCTTGCAACGTAACATTACCATCTGTATTCACAAAGTATTGGTTGTCTTTAATATCAAACTTATTCCACTGAAATGAGAAACCATATTTTAATCTCCAGAAGTTAGTATTCTGAAAAATTCTTGTTTTCCAGGCATAACCAAGCTCCATAAAACCAGAACCACCAATTTTATATGGAGAGTCATCAATATTTTCCCCTTCAATTATAGCGTTATTTAATCCAAATGCAAAAACGATATCGCTTGTAGTGCGTCTGTCGTATTTTCTTGGTTTTCTTACCCTATCTTCCGGTGTTATTTCTACACCTGTAAACTTTCCAAGATTAATTCCAAAACGGATAGATTCATTATCTGACTGATAATCATCTTCGTTTCTTTGCAAAAGAGCAATTCTATTATCAATAATTGCTAATCTGTTTTCTATATTAGCGGCTCTCTTTTTTGCAGCTTCCTTTTTTAATTCTTCGGCTTCTGCAGCTGTAATTTGTTTAGCATCTAGTCGCTCGTTTATAGCCTCAATTTCTTTTTTTAAAAACTCGCGCTCTTCCTTTTCAATTTCAACTTTTCGTTCTTCCAAATCTTCAATTTTATAATCTACTGAAGTTTTTTCTAAACTGTCTTTTACCTTTTCTTGTGCTTGTATTGTACCAAATGTTACCGATATAATGGCATATACTACTAATCTTGTGATTGTGTTCATAACTGTTCGTTTTTTGATGATTTATAATTGTTTTATTTGATTCTAACTTTTCTTAAGGAACTTAATCGTTACGCTGTGCTACTGCAGTTTTTACTGTTTTGTATCCGTCTTTTAGCACTTCGTAAACTTTACTTCTAAAGGATTGTCCCATCTCATCTTCCACATCTTCTAATAGTGACTTTGCATCAACTGTTCTGTTTGCTTCCTTATGCAACTTATCTTTAAAAAGTTCTTTGCTTGCTACTTTAAGAAGCGAATCTACTTCTCTATCTGTAACTGCTGTATTAGGCTTTATTTCGTTTAAAACTTCTGTCATAGCTTCGGCAAAAGCTTCTTTATCAATTGTAACCTTCTCCGTAATTAATTTTATATCTTTACTAGAATTTTCAACACTACTTTTATTCTTCTGCATTAATTTTTCATCAACTGCCAATTGTGTATCTACCTTACGCTTTGTAGCTGATTTATAATTAATTATTTCTGTTTTACTCTTTTTGTCTAGACCTTCAGAACCAACTTCTACTTCGTTATCCTCTGATGCTAATTCTATCTTATTGATTTCAGTTGTATTAGACTTTTCTGTATTATTAATATCATCTTTCACCTCTTTCTCAACCACCTGAGGTAAGCTTTGCTCAGTATTTTTAGGTTCTAATGTTTGCATCACAACAGTTAGTGTAATTATAACTGCTGCTGCTATTCCCATCCACCAAAACCAAGGGAATTTAGTTTTCTTATCTTCTGCATATAGACGTTCAGACAGTTTTGCCCAACTCTCTGCCGAAGGTTGCAGACTGCGCTCTTCTAGCTTGTCTTTTAATTGTTCTTCAAATTTAATTGGTGCCATAACTGCTGTTGTTTAATTCTTTAATCTTTTTCTGAAGCATTTGTCTAGCTTTAAACAATTGAGACTTAGAGGTGCCTTCTGATATGTTTAATAACTCAGCTATTTCATGATGCTTGTAGCCTTCTACTGCGTACATTATAAATACCATTTTATAGCCTTCTGGCAGACTATCTATTAACTGTTGAATTTCTGCAACCTCAATATTAGTCTTAATGTTATTAGAATAATCTTGCTCTAAATAATCGTCTTCTAAAGCAAACTCAATATGTTTTTGTTGCCTTAAAAAAGAAATCGCCTCCCTTACCATAATCCGTCTTATCCAACCCTCAAAACTACCTTCATTCTTAAATGTTTTTAAATACTTAAACACTTTAAAGAATCCATTTAACATAACTTCTTCAGCTTTCTGCACATCTTTAATGTAGTATCTGCAAACACTTAACATTTTAGGAGCGTGCAGCTCATACAATATATGCTGTGCCTCACGATTATTCTTCGCGGCTCTTTGTATAAGTTTAGTTTCGTTTTTATGAAGCTGAATAACTTTCATCTTGTCGGTTACGATTGCTCTTCTATTTATAGAGACGCAAATATCTTACTAATGGTTGTCTGGAAAGTAAAAAAACTTCAATAATATTTTTAAAAAATTGTTTTTCAGACACTTACAAACCATATTACTTTAAATAAAAGAATTAAAAATAAAAGTTTTAAATTTTGTGCATGTTATTAATACCTCTAATTTTACAAAAAAACTACAATGAGATATTTTTTCTTCCTCTTTATAATTACTACATCTATTCTAAGTTGTAAAAATGACGACGACCAAACAAACGAACCAGTAGTACTATCTGAAAATGTTGAAGTTTATGATGGTGATGCTATTGAAAATGGTTACGTATTAGCAATTGAAAATGGTGGTACTAGTTCTTACCTGCTTAATAAGGAAGGATTTAGAGTTCATGAATGGACTTTTGAAGATAATCTCGGAAATGATGTAGAAATCTTACCAAACGGTAAATTAGTTGGCATATTTAAAGTTGAAAACCCTGAAATTGCTTTTGGAGGGTCTGGTGGAATTATTAAAATACTAAACTCTGATGGAACCACAGACTGGGAACTACCTTATGCTTCTTCAGATATGATTTCGCATCATGACGTAGAAATGCTACCTAACGGCAATGTGCTCTTTATTGTTTGGGAGCGCATAGATAGTACGCTTGCTGCTCAACAAGGAGTAAATACAACCACAACAGATATTTTTCCAGAGGTTTTAGTTGAAGTAAATCCAAGCACTAATGAAGTAGTTTGGGAATGGCACAGTTTTGATCATATTATTCAAGATCAATTTAGTAATCTACCCAACTATGGAGATATAGCAGCGAATCCTCAATTAATTGATATTAATTATGATGTTGTTGATAATGGAGATATAATGCATGCGAACGGTATTGACTATGATGAAGAAAAAGACGTCATCTATTTAAGTGTTAATTTCTATAGTGAAGTTTGGGTTATAGATCACAGTACAACTACTGCAGAGGCGGCAACCAACTCAGGTGGTAACTACAATAAAGGTGGTAATTTAATCTATAGATTTGGTAATCCGACTGCCTATAATAATACTGAAGGAGAGCGTATATTTTTTAATAATCATTTCCCTAATTTACTAGAAGGTAATGAGCCTGGTGCAGGCAATATTCTTGTTTATGGCAATGGTGTAGATCAATCTACAGTTTTTGAACTAGACCTACCTGAAAATTTCACGCTAACTCCAAATACTAATAACGAACCAAGTATTGTATGGAGTTTTACAGATCCTGATTTATATTTTGGCAGAATCTCTGGTGCAGTACGTTTACAAAATGGTAATACACTCATTGCTGAAGGTGATTATGGTTTTTGGGAAGTAACACCTAACAATGATGTTGTTTGGAAATATTATGGTCAAGGTACACGCTTCTGGAGATGTTACGGCTATTTACCAGATGATGAAGCCATTATAAACTTAGATATTTTCTAAAAAAAATTACTTCTTTCTATCTATTACGTAGTTCACCATAAGCTCTAGTGACGCTTTGTATGGAGATTCTGGATATTTACTAAGTAAGTTTAAGGCTTCTTGTTGAAAATCTTTCATTTTTGATATGGCATAATCTAAACCACCATTAGATTTCACAAAAGCGATAACTTCCTTGACGCGCTTTTTATCTTTATTGTGATTTTTAACAGAATTTATTAACCACGATTTTTCCTTTTTTGAACAATTGTTAAGCACATAAATTAAAGGCAGCGTCATTTTCTGCTCCTTTATATCAATTCCTGTTGGTTTGCCTATTTTTTCTTCACCATAGTCAAATAAATCATCTTTAATTTGAAAAGCCATACCTATTAGCTCGCCAAACTTTCGCATAATATCAACTTCGGCGGAATTAGGCTTTACGGATGCAGCTCCTAAACTACAACAAGCTGCAATCAAAGTTGCTGTTTTCTGACGAATGATATCATAATAAATAGCCTCTGTTATATCGAGTTGTCTTGCTTTTTCTATCTGTAGCAATTCACCTTCACTCATTTCTCGTACTGCAACAGAAATAATTTTCAGTAAATCAAAATCATTATTATCAATAGAAAGCAAAAGTCCTTTGGAAAGGAGATAATCGCCAATTAGAACTGCTATTTTATTTTTCCATAGGGCATTGATAGAGAAGAAACCTCTTCGCCTATTACTATTATCAACAACATCATCATGCACCAAGGTTGCTGTATGTATAAGCTCTATAACGGAAGCACCTCTATACGTACGCTCACTAACCTCACCATTATTTAGCATTTTGGCAACCAAAAACACAAACATTGGTCGCATTTGCTTACCTTTTCTGTTGACAATGTAATGTGTAATTCTATTAAGCAACGCTACTTTACTAGCCATAGATAGCTGAAACTTTTGCTCAAAAAGTTCCATTTCGTAGGCAATAGGCTGCTTAATTTGTTCGGTTATTTTCATAAATGCATATAAAACTTTGCAAAATTACAAATAAAGCCGCTTTTTATCGTTAAAAATTGAATATTACATAATTAACGTATTTGGTAAACAAATATTTGTAACTTTAGGCAATTAATCTAAAAACAAACTTTATGAAAAAAATTACTTTACTGATGGCATTAGTCTTCTGCTCTAGTCTAATGTTCGGACAAGTCTTATCTGAGGATTTCGAAGGTGGACTCAGTTTACCAGCTGGATGGACCAATAACGAAATCGCTGCGATGGGCGGAACTTGGGGTTTTGCATCTGGAGGTGAAGCTATAGGTTATAACTCACCTAATACAATTTATTACGATGATGGTTTATTATTTGGCAACTATGCTGTATTTGATAGTGATGGGATTGGTAATGATGGAAATGCAGAAGAAGCAGCATTAGAAAGCCCTGCTTTTGATGTGTCTGGTGCTACTAATGTTATTTTATCTTTCAATCATTTCTTTACCGCTGGTTATGGAGGACAAGGTTTTGTTGAAGTTTTTGATGGAACCACTTGGGTGCAAGTTGCTTCTTATTCTGGAGCTGACCAAGCTGCTTCATCTTTTGGATTAGAAGAGATTAATGTTTCTACTGAAATAGCAGGTGTTGCAAATGCACAAGTACGCTTTAGATGGGTTGGTGACTGGTCTTGGGGATGGGCTGTTGATAATGTTGAAGTATCTGCACCTACCTGTATTGACCCAACAGGTTTTGCAATAGGACCTAACGGAGTTACAACAACAAGCTTTGATATTCAGTGGACTGACCCTAATGGTGGTGGCACTGTATTTGATATAGAATATGGAGAAACAGGTTTCTTACCAGGATTAGGAACAATGGTTAACGACCTTGCTGCTACCAACTATGATTTTACTGGTTTAATGCCAGATACAGAGTACGAATTTTACATTACTGCCAACTGTGCTGGTGGTAATGGTGACAGTAACCAAGTAGGCCCTATTACATTCTTAACTGCTTATGATTGTAGCACTTACACTCTTCCTGTAATGGAGGTGTTTGATAATAATAATGCTTTTGTAAGTTGTTACACTACAGAGGATGTTGATGGAGATACACTTTCTTGGATTTCTCAGCAAGATTTAGATCTTGACGGTGACATGGTTAATGAAACATTTGCTACAAATGCTAATGGTGATGCAGCAACTACACCTATGAAGAATGATTGGTTAATAAGTCCTGCTATTTCTTTAACTGCTGGTACTAATTATGAAGTTACAACTAGATTTAACGTATTTAGTGGAACACCAAATGCGAGTTTAGAGGCTTTTATTTTGGACGCTCCAAACTCTGGTGCAACGCAAGTAGCTACATTATTCTCTAATACTGGAATAGTTACACAAGGTGCATTTGAAACATTAGAAACAATGGCATACGAAGAAATAAATACTTTTTCAGTTGGAACTTCTGGCGACTATTACATAGCTTATCGTTCGTTTGGTGCTGGTGGGTCTGGATTTGTTCTTATGTTTGATTCAAATATTCAAGAGTCCTTAAGCATTGATGAGTTTAATCAAAATACATTTACTCATAACTACAGTAAAAACTTAGAAACATTGACGCTAGAGTCTTCTAATTTAGAAATGACTAATATTGAAATTTATTCAATCTTAGGTCAGAATGTAATTTCTAAGCCATTATCTAGTACTAGAGAGGTTATCGATGTAGCATCATTAAATGATGGTGTTTACTTAGCAAAAGTATTTGCTGAAGGTGGTTCTAAGACTATTAAGTTTGTGAAGAACTAAAACACTTTAAATATTACTCATAAAAAAAGCGGCTAATGCCGCTTTTTTTATGCTTTATTTTTATTAGCCAACTGACCACAAGCAGCATCAATATCTTTACCTCTGCTTCGTCTTACTGTAACTGTAATATTATTAGCCTCTAATATATTTACATACATATCTAAGGCTTTAGAATCTGCTTGTTGAAACTCACCATCGTCTATAGGATTATATTCTATAAGATTAACCTTACTTGGTGCAAACTTGCAAAATTCAACTAATGCATCTACATCCTTACGTTTATCGTTTATTCCTCTCCAAACGACATACTCGTAAGTAATTCTGTTTTTAGTTTTAGAATACCAATATTCTAATGCTTCTCTTAAGTCTTTTAAAGGAAATGTAGCATTGAAAGGCATTATGGATGTTCTCACCTCGTCTATAGCTGAATGCAAGGATACAGCTAGCTTAAACTTAACACCATCATCTGCCATTTTTTTTATCATTTTCGGCACGCCTGATGTGGATACTACAATTCGTTTCGGAGACATACCTAAACCTTCTGGCGATGTAATTTTATCTATCGCTTTAAGCACATTGTTATAATTCATTAAGGGCTCTCCCATTCCCATAAAAACGATGTTGCTTAATGGTCTGCCATGATATAATCTACTTTCGTTATCAATAGCTACAACTTGGTCATAAATTTCATCTGGATTAAGATTTCGCATTCGCTTTAACCTAGCTGTTGCACAAAACTTACAATCCAAACTACATCCAACCTGAGAAGACACACATGCTGTTGTGCGAGTT
This sequence comes from Winogradskyella sp. ABM4_392, assembly GCF_056160445.1. Lineage (NCBI taxonomy): Bacteria > Pseudomonadati > Bacteroidota > Flavobacteriia > Flavobacteriales > Flavobacteriaceae > Winogradskyella > Winogradskyella sp. ABM4_392. The sequence goes on along the minus strand of NZ_JBSWXE010000004.1, from coordinate 131,561 downwards.
GGTGTTGGTATTAGCACAGATTCTACAATTAAATCATCATGTAATCTTACAGCATTTTTTATAGTACCATCAGAACTACGCTGCATCTGATCTACCTTAATATGGTTTATTACAAAGTTGTCCTCCAACATCTGACGCGTTTGCAATGATATATTGGTCATATCTTCAAAACTATGAGCAGACTTTTGCCATAGCCACTCATAAACTTGATTTCCTCTAAACGCTTTATCCCCTTGTTTTACAAAAAAATCACGAAGTTGCTCTTTAGTTAAAGCTCGTATATCTTTCTTCTTAACTTCCATATTTTACAAAAATAGGCATTGTAACTGTATCTTTTTCCAAAATAAAAAGCCTCTACTCTTTTTAGCTGTATGAGTAGAGGCTTAATAATATTCTAAGTTTGTTTTAGATGATTAACATAGCATCACCATAAGAATAGAACCTATATTTTTCCTTCACCGCTTCTTCATAAGCACGTTTTACAAAATCGTGTCCTGCAAAAGCAGAAATCATCATTAATAATGTAGATTTTGGTGTATGGAAATTGGTAATCATACAATTTGCAATACTAAAATCATAAGGTGGAAAGATAAATTTGTTTGTCCACCCATCATATGGATTTAACCTTCCGTTTGATGACACAGAACTTTCTATGGTACGCATAGATGTTGTACCAACAGCACAAACACGTTTTTTGTTCTCTATACCTTTATTTACTATATCAGCAGCTTTTTGGCTGATTATAATTTCTTCACTATCCATTTTGTGTTTAGAAAGATCTTCTACCTCAACCGGATTGAAAGTTCCTAAACCAACATGTAATGTAACTTCAGCCATTTCAACACCTTTAATTTCTAAACGTTTTAATAAATGCTTAGAAAAGTGTAAACCGGCTGTTGGTGCTGCTACTGCTCCTTCATTTTTTGCATATATGGTTTGATAACGCTCCTCATCTTCTGGCTCTACGTCTCTCTTAATATACTTTGGTAGTGGTGTTTGCCCTAACTCAGTTAATTTTCTTCTAAAATCGTTATAAGAACCATCGTATAAGAAACGTAAGGTACGTCCTCTAGAGGTTGTGTTATCAATAACCTCTGCTACTAAAGTTTCGTCATCACCAAAGTACAGTTTGTTACCAATTCTAATTTTACGTGCAGGATCTACTAATACATCCCAAAGACGCTGATCTTGGTTTAACTCTCTTAATAAAAACACTTCGATACGTGCACCTGTTTTTTCCTTATTACCATATAATCTGGCAGGAAAAACTTTGGTGTTGTTCATTATCATTACATCACCTTCATCAAAATAATCGATAATATCCTTAAAAAGTTTGTGTTCGATAGTTTGATTAGCTCTGTCTAGAACCATTAATCTAGACTCATCTCTGTGTTCTGCAGGATGTTCAGCTAATAATTCTTCTGGAAGGTCAAAATTAAAATTTGATAATTTCATGTATGAGTATTTTTTTTTAGAAGTTGCAAATATACAATCTCAGAATAGGCCTTGTCAAGTAATTAGCTGTTTATTTTGGAATTCCATATCTAAGGGTACAGAAACCAAAAAAAATACATATTATACAACTTGTAATTAAAACTTATATTATGCTTCAGTAACTTCTAACTGAAAACCAATACTTTTTAAGTCTTCCCAGAATTGAGGGTACGATTTACTCACCACTTCCGCATCATTAATTTGAAGTGTTGTTTTTAACCCTAATGGAGCAAATGCCATTGCCATTCTATGGTCATTGTAAGTCTCTACAGATACATCACTTTTAATACTCTTAGAGGGTTTTAAATACAAAGATTCATCCGTAATTTCTACTTCTGCACCAAACTTTTCTAGCTCTGTTTTTAGGGCTATTAACCTGTCGGTTTCTTTTATTTTTAAGGTATGTAAGCCTGTCAACTTGCATTCTAAGCCTAAACCAAAAGCTGTTGCCGAAATGGTCTGTGCGATATCTGGCGCATTGCTTAAATCAAACTTTATGGTTTTGTTGCTATCAACTTTCTTAACTTTTTTTATGGTTACAGAATTATTCTTAAAATTAGTTTCTATACCAAACTCTTTATATAACTCTGATAATATAGAATCCCCTTGCAGTGAGTCTTTTTTATATGATGACAACCTTAACGCAGTATCAACATTGCTCAATGCTGCAATACTAAAATAATATGAAGCAGAGGACCAGTCTGACTCTACCACCAATGTTTTAGACGCTGTTTGTTTTACTTTCGGTTTTACAGAAATAACATTATCTTCAAATTTTGTTTCTATACCAATTTCGTTAAGCAACCCTAAAGTCATTTTGATATAGGGAACAGAGGTTATTTTACCATCTAAAGTAAGCTCTAATCCGTTTTCTAATTTTGAAGCTATAAGCAATAATGCAGAAATGTACTGACTGCTAACATTGGCTTTGAGTGTAACCTTAGAACAAGTTAATTTTCTTCCTCTAATTTTAAGTGGTGGAAAACCTTCATTCTCTAAATATTGAATATCTGCACCTAGCAATTTTAATGCATCTACAAGGATACCTATAGGACGCTCTTTCATTCTAGAAGAACCTGTCAATGTCACCTCTCTGCCTTCTTGAATGGAAAAATAAGCTGTTAAAAAACGCATAGCTGTGCCTGCATGATGGATATCAATAATATCACCATCGGAAGACAATGCCTTTTGCATTAAAATAGAATCGTCTGAATTAGAAATGTTTTCAATATCTATGTGAGGATATAAGGCTTTTAATAAAAGTAAGCGATTAGATTCACTTTTAGAACCCGTAATTGTGACAGAAGTTTTTTGTTTAGTCTTAGACGAATTGAGAACTTGAATATCCATGTAGTTTTTCTTCTTTAGCAGAAACAAAACTACTTCAATTTTTCATTATTATGATGTCTATCGTGATCGCGTTTTGTTTTTTTATCCATTTTCTTATCAAAAGAAGCCTGTAAATCTATACCTGTTTGATTTGCTAAGCACAGCACTACAAATACAACATCTGCTAATTCTTCTCCTAAATCTTTGTCTTTATCACTTTCCTTTTCACTCTGCTCACCATAACGCCTTGCTATAATACGCGCGACTTCACCAACTTCTTCAGTAAGCTGTGCCATATTGGTAAGCTCATTAAAGTATCTTACACCATGTTCTTTAATCCAATTATCTACTTCTTTTTGTGCGTTTTTTATGTTCATTATTTAGCTTTTGACAACACAATTTGCTCTTTGTTTTTATCAATGATTTTTGAATAAAAAGCCTTAAAATTTTTGTAATCTGCTGGTGCAATAAAAGGGTTATTTATTTCAAAATCTAATTTTAAGCTTAGATATTTACCATTTTCTTGCATTACATATGAAAATTTTACATCTCCAGAACCAAATTCCATAGCTTCGCTTTCTGGTAAAAATTCTAACTCGTAACCCTCTGGCAAAAGAATATTTACAATAGTATTATAATTTACGGGATATATAAAGTCTATAGGATAAATACGGTTCTCTAACTTAAATGGATTCTCCTTTGTTGCTAAAAATAAAAGTGGTGAAAAATATAGCTTATCTCCTATCTCATCGATACCGTCAGATAATTCATAACTGTAAGTTACTTTAACTGGTTTACTAATATCAGTATCATTTTCAAACTGTAAATCTGAAATTTCAATATCTCCTTTTCCAGACTCTAGCGATTTTAAATGGTCATCTTCGCTTAATCCTGTGTAACGCTTTCTGTATTGCAAGGCTAAGTTAGAGGTATGATTTTCTCTTACTTGACCAGAGATTAACAAATCACTATCTATTTTTACATTTAGCATTGTAGTTTTTTTAGACTTTTTTAAAGATTTAACATTCACCCAACGTGATACACCACCATTTTTAATTAAGCGTCCTTGCCAGTTGAGCACTCTTTCTGGCAAAACATTATTAGTACTAAATGGCTCTGTTGCATCAATTAACATATAACCATCCTGACTCTCTACCATACAAATTACATAGTTAAATCCTTGTCTTGTTGGAAACAAAGGAAATCCATTATTACGAGTACTGATTAAAACCGGATTTGCCTCAACTCCCAAAGATTTCAACATAGCAACCACCAATAGGTTAATATCAGCTACGTTACCCTCACCTTCTTTATAAGCTCCTCTAATTCCTTTTTGTGCATAAATACCGTAATTGCCATTCCATTTCACCTTAGACTTTACGAAATTTTCTACCACTACTGCTTTTTGAAAATCGTCTTCTGCATTTTGCAAAACACTATTTAAATCTTCTTTGTAAAAAGGAGATTTATTGAGTTGTCCACCGAAGCTTTCATTATCATAAACTGTTTTTGAAACCCCTTCCCAAGTGACAGCATAAGATTTCTCTACATAACCTTCTTTAGCCAAACTTGCCTCGAGCTCTAAACTTAATTTTGCTTTGTAATTATTAATGTTTCCACCATATGACTCAGTCTTAAGTGCAGGAACATTGGTCTCAGTTAACTCTAAAACATTATCAAAATAATCGAATTGACTTGTGTATAGCGAAGAGCCTGAACCAACTTTTGTATTTCTTGTTGTGCTTTCGCCTCTTCTTGCCAGGGAAACTTGCCTGTTGTTTTTAGACTCAGAAAAGTTCGGCCTAAAAAATGCTCTAGGGTTTAGCCTAGTCTTGTATTTATAGAATTGTGGTGTTGCAACCGAAACTTCAATCTTATTTATAGGTATACTGTATTGTAAATCAATTTCATCAATTTGCAAAAAAGGGGAAGTTATAGTGTATTCGTACTCTATGATTGAGCCTTCTTTAACATTTGGTAGTGTAAAAGAACTAATATCATAGATTTCCGTTGCTTTCTCTGTAAAAATACCACTATTCTTTAGCTTAGATTTTTCTATTTTACCCTTCTCTAAATTATAAGTATACCCTTTTATACTCTTTATTTTTTCATCATTTCCTGAGGTACTTTTATATAATGGCACCTTTATATTAGCCCATTCAAATCCTTCCTTATTATAGATTTTAATCTTTGTAGCTACCTCTTTCATTTGAGTAAAACCATTGGATTGACTGTAATTGAAATAAATCTTTTCGCTCCTGTAAATAATAGCTGCGTTTGCCGATGAGTCTGTAGAATGATATTTTTCTTGTAACTCTAATTTAGAAACATCTCCCAATTTAAAGTTCTGGCTGTTACTTTTTAATTGGGTCAATTGAAAAATGAAGAATAAGATTAATAGTTTTTTCATAAAAATGGAATTCACAATTGTTATTTAATTAGGCTTTTATTAAGGCAATTTTAGATTTGTCATTTCTTACAATTTGCTTTCTAAAATCTCTATATGCTTTGTATTCAAGTTTATCGTAGGTTCCTTTGTACTGCATATATGTTCTTGTATATTTAATTTTATTGCCGTCTATAGCCTGTAACTTATACTCATATTTACCAAACTTATTCTGAATGCTTATGCCCTCTAGCATAGCTTCTATTTCATAACCGTTTGGTAATTTTATAATATATTCATCAACATCCTTAAATGCTCTATTTATAGTAAAATCTAACTTTCTATCAGTATATCTTACAGGAATAACACTAAGCCGATTAAATATATTTGGTTGTATTATTAATCGATCTCCACTTTTTGAAGAATAGTTATCAGCTGATAAGGTTACACTCTCTTTATAAATAATATTATTTTTATCATTTATTAGTTGAATTTTGGTAATATCAAGATTATTGATATAATCCCAGTAGTTATTGTAGTGTAATTGCTGGTCTCTTAGTTCCTTTCTTTCTAATCCTTCATGTATTGCGTACTGATAACCTTTGGTTTCAATAATCACCTCAGCTGATATACTTCCATCTTCATGAATAGTAACGTTAGCTCTCGTTTGTTGTAAACTATCATCCGCATCATACACCTTGGTGTGTACTATTTCACCACCTTCAGGCTTTACCAACAGCACATCTCTATCGTCCGTGAATCCAGCTATAAAACCAAATGGATGGGTTTGACTTGTACATTCTAAGAATATATTTTCTGAGTTGTTTGGAATGCACAAGATTACATGATTGCCCTGAATAGATGAAAATTCCTTATCAATACTACGTATATCTCTACCACCATATACAACGGTATAATAGGAGGGTACATCAACAGCTTCTAATAGAGATTTTGTGTAATTTGTTAAACCTTTACAATCAGAATAACCAAGATTATCTACTTCTTGTGCCATCATTGGTTTCCAACCACCAATACCAACTTGGATGCTTATATATCTTGTTTTGTCTTGCATATACTTATATACAATTTTTGCTCGCTCAATAGGATCCTCAGTATCTTTTGTTAAAGCTTTAACCTCGTCTATAGTACTTTGTGGTATTTTGTCTGTACCAGTCAATAGTTTATTGTACATCCATTTTCCAAATTCTTTCCAGTTGGTATTAACACCTTCAAGACCTAGCATATCAAAAGATGTTAATGCAACCTTATATCTCGGTATAAGCTTAGATAGTGACGGTGTGTAAGATTCATATTTAATACCCTCTACATTATTCAACACAAAATGATGATCAGTAATTTCTTGAATTGGAAAACTATCAAAATTAACCTTCTTAGTTTTTAAACTGATATTGGCAGGATTCAAAATTTTATACTCAGAATGCTCTACGCTTAGAAAAAAATCACTAATCGGACGCCAATCTGGGAAAAAAGCAGTGTTTCTATAAATCACCTCAGAAAAATATTTCACGGTGTAAGGATAATCTATCGGATTATAACTAAGGTGCTTTACTCTATCGTCCTCATAAATTGAAAAGTCGCTTACTGCACTAATATCAATGAAATCACGCTCTTTTATATTTTTTATTTCTGAGCCATACTCGTCATAAATTGTGGCATTCATATCCAAGATTTCAGTATAATCATCATAATACTGAGTTGCATCTACATGTCTATTACCGTATTTATTGAAGACAGTTACAATACGGTTAGTGATTACCTTAATTTCAGAATTACTTAATATCTGCACCGTTTTATTTTCAGACCTAATGACGGCATTAGCCTTAACTTTTAATTCTGATGGTATGGCACTAGATGTATATAAGTCTTCAGATTGTGAAAAGCCAGTAATAATAAAAAGAAGAAATATTACTGTAGAAAAATATTTCATGCAGAGTCTTGATTAATTGAATTGATTGGTAGCACAATATAATAAGTAATAATAGTAAGCCAAATGATTAAAGTCATAAAATCCCTACAATTCTCAAATACTCGATAAACAACGTAAAATCAATTGTTAATTTTATTATTCTTTATTCTTAGAATCTATAATTATAGTTACAGGGCCATCATTTACCAAGTGTACTTTCATGTCTGCACCAAACTCACCTGTTTGTATTGGTTTTCCAAGAGTATTTTGTAAGGTCGAAACAAAATTTTCATAAAGCGGAATTGCAACATCTGGCTTAGCTGCTTTTATATAACTTGGTCTGTTTCCTTTTTTTGTACTCGCATGAAGGGTGAATTGACTAACTACAATAATATTACCATCAGAATTTAGTAGAGAAGTATTCATAACACCATTTTCATCTGGAAACACACGAAGATTTACAATTTTATTACATAACCAATCGATATCCTCTTGGGTATCCTCATTTACAATTCCCAATAAGACCAAAAGGCCTTTTTCTATTGAGGCTACTTTCTTTTTATTAATCACTACAGAAGCTTCAGATACTCTTTGAATTACTATCTTCATTCGTTATCCCAATTATCTGTCCTGTAGTTCTCTTCATCCCCTTCTAAAATCTGAATATAACTTCGATATCTGGAATAAGACACTTCATCATTTTCTAGTGCTTCTTTAACCGCACACTTTGGTTCTTTTAGATGCAGGCAATTATTGAATTTACAATCTTGCTTTAAAGCAAAAAACTCAGGAAAATAATCGCCTACTTCTTCCTTTTCCATATCCACAACACCAAATCCTTTGATACCTGGCGTATCTATAATTTTAGCATCAAAACTTAAGTCGAACATCTCTGCAAAAGTAGTTGTATGCTGCCCTTGCATATGCTGTTCTGAAATGGCTTTAGTTTTAAGATCTAAGGAAGGTTCTATAGCATTAACCAGAGTAGATTTACCCACACCAGAATGCCCAGAAAACATACTCACCTTACCTATCATTAAAGATTTTACTTTTTCTATGTTATGTCCTGTCGTAGCTGAAATCTCAATGCATTCATAGCCTATTTTTTTATAAATACTTTCAAGATATTTTACCTCTAGTAATTTCTCTTCATTATAGGTGTCAATTTTATTAAATAATAAAATAGTTTTCACAGAATAGGCTTCGGCAGTAACCAGAAAACGATCAATAAAACTGGTAAACGTAGGTGGATTGTCTAAAGTAACCAAAAGAAATACCTGATCTATATTTGCCGCAATAATATGGGTTTGCTTAGACAGATTAACCGATTTTCTAACAATGTAGTTGGTGCGCTCTTCTATACGATGTATTACCCCTGTTTCGGTATTATTTTTAGTTTCTAGCTCAAACTCTACGATATCACCTACAGCAATAGGGTTAGTGCTTTTTATACCTTGAAGTCTAAATCTCCCCTTTATACGGCACTCATAAAACTTACCGTTCATCGTTTTTACGGTATACCAACTTCCGGTAGATTTATAAACTGTTCCTGTCATCAATACAAAGATGATTATTATTGTTTAATGAAACAAAAAAGCTCATCAATTAAGATGAGCTTAAATTAATTCTATTGAATAACTAGTGGTTAATAATCTCCTCCTGATGATTAATAGACTCTTGGTGAATGGCCTTAAACATTCTAAGAATAAATTCTTCGCTAAGATTTTTCTCTTCACCTTCTAAAATCATTTTACCCAAAATCTCATTCCAACGTTTGTTTTGTAAAACTGCAACGTTGTGCTTCTTTTTTAAACTACCTATATCATCTGCTACTTGCATTCGCTTCCCTAAAATTTCAATTAATTGATGGTCAATAACATCTATTTTAGTTCTTAAGGTGTTTATCTTATTTTTAAACTCTGCATCTTCACCAACTTCCTTTCTAATACGTAAATCTTCTGTGTACTTAATTAGAGTTTCTGGTGTAATTTGCTGTGCAGCATCACTCCAAGCATTGTCTGGATCGTGATGTGTTTCTATCATTAATCCGTCATAATTTAGATCTAATGCTGTTTGACTTAAGTCGAAAATTATATCTCTACGACCAGCAATATGAGATGGATCTAAAATTAATGGCAAATCCGGAAAACGGTTTTGTAAATCTACTGCAATTTGCCACTCTGGATTGTTTCTGTAGCGTGTTTTTTCATAAGTTGAAAACCCTCTGTGAATTACACCTAAATTCTTAACATCTGCAGTGTAAAAACGTTCAACAGCACCCAACCATAACGATAAATCTGGGTTTACTGGATTTTTAATTAAAACTGGCTTATCTGTTCCTTTTAAAGCATCTGCAATATCTTGCACTATAAAAGGACTTACTGTGGTGCGCGCGCCAATCCAAAGTATATCTACATCGTGCTTTAAAGCCAATTCTACATGGTTGGCATTAGCTACTTCTGTAGTAATAAGCATCCCTGTTTCTTCTTTTGCTTTTTGAAGCCACTTTAACCCAAGCGCTCCTACTCCTTCAAAATTACCAGGACGTGTTCTTGGTTTCCAAATACCTGCTCTAAAAACAGTGGCATCGCTATCTTTTAGCTGATGTGCAATTTTTAAAACCTGCTGTTCTGTTTCAGCACTACAAGGTCCAGCAATTACCAGTGGATGATCTAAATTAAAAGCATCTAACCAGTTTCTCAATTCTTTCTTGTTTTCCATCTTACTATTAATCTTCTTTTTCTTAGTTTTTATTCTATTCCGTTTAATATATCTTTTATATGGTTGGTGGTTTCCATCTCCTTGAAAACTGCCTCAAAGTTATCTTCTAACATTAACTTTCTGAAATGCTTTAGGTTATCTATATATTCATCTAAAGTTTCAATAACATTAGTTTTATTTTGTTTAAAAATTGGTGTCCACATGGCTGGCGAACTTTTTGCTAAACGTACTGTACTTGCAAAACCACTGCCTGCCATATCAAAAATATCGCGTTCGTTTTTCTCTTTTTCTATCACTGTTTTGCCCAACATAAAAGAGCTTATATGCGACAAGTGCGACACATAGGCTATATGTTTGTCGTGCGCTTTAGGATTCATATAACGAATACGCATCCCTAAATCCGAAAACAGTTTTAATGCTTTTTCCTGAAGCTTGAAAGCTGTTTCTTCAACTTCACAAATAATATTTGTCTTGTTGTTATATAAATTATGAATTGCTGCATCAGGCCCTGAAAATTCTGTACCAGCAATAGGGTGTGCTGCTAAAAAATTTCTACGTTTTGGATGATTTTTCACCTTAAGACAAATATCTTCTTTGGTTGAACCAGCATCAAACACAACGGTCTCATCCGAAATCAGATCTAGTACTTTTGGCAACACTTCTAAAGTAGCATCAACAGGAATAGCCAAAATAACAACATCTGCTGTACTTAAATCTTCGTAAATAGCCTTTTTATCTATAATACCCAGAGTTTTTGCTTTATCTAAATGCGCTTCGCTCTTGTCTATACCATACACAACACATTCTGGATTTTGCTTTTTTATATCTAAGGCAAAACTTCCTCCTATTAATCCTACTCCTATGATAAATACCTGTTTCATCTATCTAAACTCGCGCTATCGCTTCTTTTATTTGTTCTTCTGGAGAGCACAATGAAAAACGCACATAGCCTTCGCCATTACTTCCAAAAACTGTTCCTGGTGTTATAAATATTGAATGCTCTTTTAACACTAAATCGGTAAATTCTTCAGACTTTAAATGTGGTGGTAATTTTGCCCAAACAAACATACCTGTTGCATACTCGTCGTAGGTACAGTTTAAAGCCTCTGCCAGTTTCCAGATAAGCTCTCGTCTTTGTTCGTAAACACTATTTAAACTTACAAACCACATATCTGAACATTTTAAGGCTTCTATTGCTCCTTTTTGAATGGCATAAAACATTCCTGAATCCATATTACTTTTTACCTTAAGCACTGCATTAAGATGCTCGTAACTTCCTACAAGCATACCTACTCGCCAACCTGCCATATTAAAGGTTTTACTAAATGAATTTAACTCCAAACAAACCTCCTTTGCATGGTTATAACGCATGATACTGATAGGTTTTTTGTTTAGAATAAAACTATACGGATTATCGTTTACTATTAAAATATTGTGTCGCCTTCCAAAGGCTATAACTTCGTCATAAAACTTGTTTGGTGCGTTAGCTCCTGTTGGCATATGCGGATAGCTGATCCACATAATTTTTACCTTACTTAAATCTAAGCGTTCTAAAGAAATAAAATCTGGCAACCAATGGTTGTCCTCCTTTAAATCGTAAAAAACTGGTTTTGCTTCTAACAATTTAGTTACCGCAGAATATGTTGGATATCCTGGATTTGGAATCAAAACCTCATCACCTGGATTTAAAAAAGCCATAGAGATATGCATTATACCTTCTTTACTTCCTAAAAGTGGTAACACCTCAGTTTGCCCACTTAGATTTACTTTGTACTGTTTTTTGTAAAAATTGGCAATCTCTTCTCTTAACTCTGGTAAACCTTGGTAACTCTGATATTTGTTAGCTCCTTCTTCATCCAAGCTATCTTTTAAAAGCATAGTAGCTTTAAAAGGCGGTTCTAAATCCGGACTTCCAATACCAAGGTTGATAATAGGTTTTCCTTGAGATTGCAAAAAGGCCACTTCCCTTAACTTTTTAGAAAAGTAGTATTCTTCTACATGTTTTAAACGGTTGGCTACTTCAATCATGTTTTTGCATTTTTATATTCACCTAACACTTTAAAATTCTCTGCCATAATCTGCATAATGGCATATGCTTTTTCGTAATCTTTGTAATCATCAAAAGTTACATCTACAAAAAAAGCATACTTCCAAGGCGTCTCAATTTTTGGTAAGGATTGAATCTTAGTTAGGTTTAGTTTACAATCACTCATTACATTGAGTATTGTAGCTAAACTACCACGTTTATGATCTAATTCAAATTTTAGAGATGCCTTATTAACTCCTTTTCGTTCAAGGTTGCTATTTTCTCGCCTAACAATTGCAAAGCGTGTTTCATTATGTTTTATGGTTTGAATGCTTTCGGCCAAAATATCTAATTGATATAAACTTGCTGCATTCTTGCTTGCTATAGCTGCGATGCCTTTAATATTATTTTCTGCAATTTGTCTAGCAACTTCTGCTGTATCTTTTGCTTCTACCAACTTAATATGTGGATGATCTTTAAAGAACACTTTACATTGTAGCAATGCCATTGGATGTGAATGTACTTCTTTTATAGTTGCTAAAGTTTCACCTTTTAATGCCATTAAGTTGTGCTGAATATCCAAATAATACTCACCAACAATACTCAGATTATGATTATCTATTAGTGCGTAATTAGGAATTATAGAACCTGCTATAGAATTCTCTAAAGCCATAACCATACTATCTGTTTGGTATTGTAATAAATTGTCCACAGCACTATCAAAAGACATGCACTCAATGACTTCTGCTGTAGAGCTGAAGTACTTTTGAGCCACCTCATGATGAAACGATCCTCTTATTCCTTGTATGGCTATTGGTTTTGTCATAACAAAAAAAGTCTCGAATTAATCGAGACTTTTTTAAACTTATATTTTATTCACTAAAACATACTAAGCCTCGTTTCTTCCGTTAAAAAAGAAATAAAACCAGTTATAATATGTTTTAGCTATGTGTTTCATAATATTCTGTGGCTAAAGTAAATAATATTTTTACAAATCAAAATTGTTGTTATACCTTTTTTGAGTTGTGCACAAAATTTTAAAGATTTTATAATAAATAATGTGTGGTATTAGATATTAGTTATTTTTGATTAAATATTCTGAATTATGTCTATTGAAGTTACTAATATTTCAAAATTATATAAAGATCAAAAAGCATTAAACAACGTTTCTTTTAAAGTGAACGATGCTGAGATTGTAGGTTTCCTTGGTCCAAATGGTGCCGGAAAATCGACAATGATGAAGATTCTTACTACGTATATTGAAGCTTCCGAAGGCAATGCAAACGTGAACGGATTTGATGTTACGGAGAACAAAAAAAATGTTCAGAAAAGTGTTGGTTACTTACCAGAACACAATCCGCTTTACACAGATCTTTATGTAAAAGAATATTTAAACTTTAATGCCAATGTGTATGGAGCACCAAAATCTAGAATTGACGAGGTTATTGAACTTACAGGACTAACACCAGAAGCGCATAAAAAAATAGGACAACTTTCTAAAGGTTACAGGCAACGTGTTGGTCTGGCAAACGCACTACTACACAATCCTGATGTTTTAATTTTGGATGAACCAACAACTGGTTTAGACCCTAACCAACTGGTAGATATTAGAAATCTCATTAGAGACATAGGAAAAGAAAAAACTGTGTTTTTATCTACGCACATCATGCAAGAGGTTGAAGCCATGTGCGATCGTGTTATAATCATTAATAAAGGTGAAGTAGTTGCAGACAAATACCTCAAAGACCTCAGAGAAGGTCAAGAACAGGTTATTATTGTTGAGTTTGATTACCGTGTTGAGGATGCTTTTCTATTACGTTTACCTAAAGTAAATAACGTAAAAAATGTGCACGATTTTATTTACGAAATCACATTTTCAACCAAAGAAGATATGCGCTCTCATGTTTTTGATTTTGCCCATGATAACGAATTGAAGATTCTTCAGCTCAATCAAAAAAATGCTAGTTTAGAGAGTTTGTTTAGAGAATTAACGAGTTAATGATTTTGGAGGCTTTTCTAGAATTTTTAGCAGGAATAATTCAAGAAGCGATTCCAGATCTTTTAAAATACATTGGCGCTTCTTTTAAATGGCTTTTTTACTTAGGCAAGAAACCTTTTAGAACTATTTTACAAGAAGAATGGAATAGAAGGCTTGGGTTATTTGTAATTATTTTAACAATAGTAATAATCGTAAACCTTGGTTAATCAAAAAACAACTGACCTGTATAAACACGCTCTACCTCTACAATTGGTGGTTCATTTACAGAAATAAGATCGCCTGTACCTCTTAATATCCCTGTGAGCGATGCTTGCGGATTTACAACCATATCGTTACTACCTCTGTGGTTTACTTCCACATTTTGAGCGATTAAATTTTCACCTTCAAATCGCCCAGAACCAGAGAAAAACCCAACAAACAAAGTCTCTACTTCACCATTAATATAAAATGATGATATATTATTTGAAGTAATGCGTAAACTCTCAGAATTTATGGACAACCTAAAATCACCGACAGTAAAATCTGTAGCTTCATTAAAATCTTCTGAGAATAATCTTAAACTAGGATATGTTAACACTCCATCAGATGAAATTTCATACTGCGACGATGTTCTTATTTCTGTAAGATTTGGTGCTTCAACATAAATTTTTGTAATACCATAGTCTCTTACATAATTACAGGTATTATCATCTGTAAGTACTAATCTATTGCCAATAACTTCTGCCTTTACATCGTTTATTAAGTTTTCACCAGTTTCAATAGTAACTTTATATTCTGGCGCTTCGGTAATGATTAATTCTATATCTCTATTCACTACAATTCTTTCAAAGCCAACAACATTAACATCTTGTTGAATAATAGTTCCTGAAGTTTGAAAGCAATCATTAGCATCTTCGCTATTGCAAGCAAAAACAAGAAAAACCAATAAACAAATTATTTTCTTCATATCTAAAATAGATTCCTGTCTCACTTCGACTTCGCTCAGTGACCAACTCAAGAATGACAAATTTATAATCTTACTCCAATTCCAAATTCTACAGCTTCTGCTTTAGCTCCATGAGATTTTAAGGTTATAGCTCCAAAAAATTTATTTCCAAAATAGCGTTTTAAGCCTATTCTTAAGTAAGTTCTTCCTTCAAAATCATAAGGATAATACACGTAATAACCTATTTGAGATTCTATTGACATTTTATTGATAAACAATTCATGACCCACAAATAGTCCTACACGCTTGTAATCTTCATCACCAGTAACATCTAACTCAGGAAAAGAAACGGATTGATAATAAATGAGTTCTTTTAAAAAATTAGAAAAGAACACATCTGCACCAAACTGAATAGCACTTACGTGACTAAGTCTTTTATCTGCATAAGCAGACACAATGTAAAACGGAAATTGCCCACTTCCTATAACGTCGCTCTGATTAATACCACTTCTAAAAGCTATATTATACTTAATGCGTTCTGTGAATTTTTCATCACTTAGATTATCGATGTATTCTGCTTCGTCTTCATCTAAATTATAGGTTAAACCCAAATTAAAAGTCATAGAATTAACGCTGGTGTTTGGCGCTTTTACATTGGCATTAGAATAATGAATTAATGACAAACCGGATTGCAAACCAAACCTATTAAAAAGGCGTTCTTTTTTATAATTAAGCATTACGTATGTAGAACTCAGTAAATGCGATCCGAAAGCAATGTTTTTATGATTTTCTAACTTATCATAAGGATTAGTGCTATAGGCAATACCTTGCCCAATTCTAAACATTAGGTTACGCTTAAAAAAGTAGAAATTATAGTGCGCATACAGTCCATAATTTTCACCAAGCACATCATTCTTTAAATCTTGATAAATAAAGGAAGCTCCATAATCAGGGTAGTTAAAACGTTGTTGCCAATCTTCTTCACCAAAGGTTTTCTTATTCCAACTGAGAATTACACCTTCTGGATGTCCTTGAATGAGGTGAAGAATATCGTTATTGTGAAGTGCAATATTTCCGGAGAAATAATTGACATCTAAGTATGAATTTGAGTTATCATTATTTTGAGAAAACAATAATAATCCAAACAAAACTGTAAATCCTGTCAGCCAGTACTTCATAAAAAATTGGTTACTGGCAAAAGTAACAGAATATTTAATTTAAAAACAATGTTGCAACTAAAGATAGTAGTGTTATTGCCATTAACTTTAATGCAAAACTGACTTCTAATTTATACTTTTTCATGTGATTTGGTTTTGGTGCAAATTTCTGTAATATCCACATTCTAAATTTTAGCAATAGAGCAATAAATGGTTAATAAAACATTAATTAAAACTATGTACGTTAACCTTTTGTAAATGTGCAGAAAGCTTCAGAATATCCGAAAATACACCTCTTGCGGTTACTGCCTTACCTGCACCTGCTCCTTGAATTACTAATGGTTGCTTATTATACGATTCCGTATAAATTTCAATAAGGTTGTCAGTACCTTTTAACTGCCCTAAAGTTGAAGTCTTTGGTACGGAAACAAGCTTAACTTCTAAGGTATTTTTTAGTACATCTAGTTCGCCAACGTAACGTAAAACAGTGTCTTTATTTTGTTTTGCCGTACTTGTTTTAATACTATCATCTAACTCAAAAGCACGTTCTTTAAACTCATTTAAAGATGTTGAGCCATTGAGCTGTTTGGGCACCAAAGAGGTTATGTTTACACTACTAAGTTCTACCTTTAAGCCTAATTCTCTTGCTAAAATCAAGAGCTTTCTCGCCACATCTTTACCAGATAAATCGTCTCTTGGATCTGGCTCTGTTAACCCTAATTTTACCGCATTATTTAAAACCTCATGAAAAGGCAATTCTTCTTCCGAGTAAGTATTAAAAATGTAACTCAAAGATCCTGAAAACACACCTTTTATCTTTTGTATTTCTTCACCAGAATTGTATAAACTTTTAATCGTTTCTACAATTGGCAATCCTGCACCTACATTTGTTTCGTACAGAAACCTTTTGTTGTTCTGCTTTAAAATAGCTCTTAAGTCTTTATAAAAATTATAATCTAAAGTATTAGCAATCTTATTTGCAGCAATGATGTGAAAACCATTCTCTATTAATGTCGTGTAGTTTACTACAAATTCATTACTAGCTGTAGCATCAATTGCGATAGCATGTTCTACTCCTAAAGCCTTAAAATGATTGATTATATCTTGAAGGTTATAAGGCTCTGAAAATTTTTCAAAATCCACCTCCCATTCGCCTGTAGTGTTATTAGCAAAAAATGCTAATGTTGAATTTGCAATTACAGAAATCCGAATATCTAATTGTTGCCGCTCTTGAAGCTTTCTTTTTTGTTGTTGAATCTGATTGATTAATGTAGAGCCTACATTACCAATTCCGAATATAGCTAGATGTATGGTTGTCATATTCTTCTAATTTTAGATTAAAAACTGGTTTTAATAGCTTAATGAGTTGCTGATACTCAATTAAAAAAGCATCGTGACCATCGGTTGATTTTATTTCTCCAATGGTTACATTTTCTTTTACAGATTTTAACTCTACAAATGTGCTCCAGTTTTCATCAGACTTAAAAAGCAAATCTGAATTAATAGTAATAATGTGAATGTGAGATGTAATTTTTCCAGCCACTTCTGTAAACGTACTTTTCCCTTGTGTAATGTCTATAGTTTTTAAGACCTGGTTCATTATTTTATAGGAAGAAAGCCGAAATCGATTTTCAAGTTTTTCTCCATGATGCGCTAACCATGTTTCAATCTTAAATGCATCCTTACGCTGCTTCTCTCTTTTAAATTTTGAAGCAAAAGATTCTGGCGTTCTGTAAAACGTCATGGCATGCAATCTGGCATCAAATAAAGGTTGAGACGAATGATTTAATATTTCATCTTGAATGAAGCAATTACCAATTACCCAGTCTGTAGATTTCCAGTCAGTTGCAATTGGAATTATATATTCTGCTAAATTTGGTCGTAATGCTGCCAACTCCCAAGTAATACCACCTCCAACAGATGCACCAACAACAGCATATAATCGGTTAATTTTTAAACGATCTAATCCTTCAGAAAAAATACGAGCAATATCTCTTGCTGTAAATTCTTTATAATATTCTAAAAAGGATTCTTCTAATCGGCCAAATCCATTACCTGGTACATTAAAAGCTAAAATCGTGTAAATCTCTGTGTCTATAACCTTACCTTTACCTACAATATCATTCCACCAACCATCCTTTCCTGTTATTTGAGAATTTCCTGTTAAGGCATGATTTACTAATACTATTGGGTTGTTTCCTAATGGCTTTCCGAATACTTGATACGACAATCTAAGGCTAATGTTTCTGCCACTGCACAACTCAAAATGATCTATTTCAATAAACTTAAGCACACTCATAATTGTATTTTTTATTTCTTCTCTGAAAAATTTTTAAATTAAGCTGAGCGAAAGCCTCGTCGCCCAGCTTAATTAAACAACACTAATACAAAAAGAGATTAAGCTAATTGAGGCTTTTTTATTAATTGAAATGCTTCTTTTAAATCGGCTTTTAGATCTTCAACATTCTCAATACCAACAGACAATCTTATAAGGTCTTTTGTTACTCCTGTGCTTTCTTGCGCCTCATCGTTTAATTGCTGATGCGTTGTACTTGCAGGATGAATGATTAAAGATTTTGTATCGCCAATATTGGCTAATAGCGAGAATAATTTTGTTTTATCTGCTACAATTTTTGCAGCATCATAACCACCATCAACTCCAAAAGTTACAATTCCACTTTGTCCTTTTGGCAAGTATTTTTTAGTAAGTTCATTATACTTGCTAGTTTCTAAACCAGGATAATTTACCCATGAAACTTCTGGTTGTTCTTGTAACCATTTTGCAAGTTGAAGTGCGTTTTCGCTATGCTTTTTTATTCGTAATTCTAAGGTCTCTAAACCTTGAATGATTTGAAATGCATTAAACGGACTTAACGCGCCACCATAATCTCTTAAACCTTCAATTCTAACTTTTGCAATAAATGCAGCTGCCTCTAAAGCTTCGCTATACACCAAACCATGATAACCAGGTGAAGGCTCTGTAAATTCTGGGAATTTTCCGTTTGTCCAATCAAAAGTACCAGCATCTATAATTACACCTCCAAGTGCAGTTCCATTACCATTAATGTACTTTGTTAATGAATGAATAACGATGTTAGCACCATATTCTATTGGGTTTAACAAATAAGGCGTTGCCACCGTATTATCTACAATTAATGGTACTTTAAATGCTTTTGCCTCTCTTGAAATTGCTTCGATATCTAAAACATCTAACTTCGGATTTCCTAAAGATTCTATAAAGAATGCTCTGGTATTTTCTTGAGCAGCATTTTTAAAGCTTTCTGGATTTGATGGATCTACAAAAGTTGTAGTGATGCCATGTCTTGGCAATGTTACACTCAGCAAATTATAGGTTCCGCCATACAAACTGCTTGATGCCACAATATGATCTCCAGCCTTTAAAAGTGTAAGCAACGATGTTGCTATAGCAGAAGTACCAGATGCTGTTACCACAGCCGCAATACCACCTTCTAAAGCTGCTAGACGCTGCTCTAAAACATCGTTTGTTGGGTTATTAATTCTGGAATAAATATTCCCAGGCTCTGCTAAAGAAAATAAATTAGCAGCATGATCTGAGTCGTTAAAGACATAAGCTGTAGATTGATAAATAGGAACTGCTCTGGTTCCGCCATTGTTTGCTACGTCGTGTCCTTCGTGCAACGCTTTTGTTGCAAATTTTTGTGTACTCATTTTTCTAAGTTTTTGAGTTAATAATGAGTGCTATTTGCAGAACGAGATTAATGGAGTAAGAAGTTTCTTTTTCACTAATACTTCAAAATAAAAATTGACCATAACTAAGGCTATGCTAAATTTTTATTTCTCGTCTAATCAAAAAATCTATCTGCTTCCTATCATCAATCCCATTCAACAAATAGCACGATTAAACCAAAAGCCAAATAAGCCTTTTCGTAAGGCGTACTTAATAGAAAAATGTTATAAAGAAAATGCCAATTACAAATGGGTAATTGGTCTTGAGTTATCTATCCGAACTGGCAAGAAATGATTTGCGCGTTCAAGTAGAATTTAGCACCTTCTTAGTAAGTCTAAGGGTTGCTAAGGCTTCATTGGGTCTATTCCCTCCACCTTTCTTGATAACATTTCAGTAAGTGTATTGAACTTTGTGAGTACAAATATTGCGATACAAAAGTTTAATTTCAAAATATATTTTACACTTTTTTAATTTTTTAACAAAAACCAAAGCATCCAAAACTGGTATAAACTACTGATAAACTAATAATTACAAAGATTTTTAATCAGAAAACCAAATTTTTGAAACCTAAGAATTTATGAATTCATTACCATTTGAAGTCTTTCTATCTTAATTAAAATCTTTATTTTTGCCCAGATTTATTAAGAGGAAAAATTTGTCTGATTGCAACCTCATTAAAAAATGCTAAAGCAGTTAGTATACGACTTCTCTAGCGACCAAGCAATCTCACAATTTTAAAACAACAAATTAAAATATAGGATTTATGCCATATTTATTCACTTCCGAAAGTGTTTCGGAAGGACATCCAGATAAAGTTGCAGATCAGATTAGTGATGCATTAATTGATAATTTTTTAGCTTTTGATCCAGAGTCTAAGGTAGCATGTGAGACCTTAGTAACTACAGGACAAGTTGTCCTAGCTGGTGAAGTGAAATCTAACACCTATCTCGATGTACAGCAAATAGCTAGAGATACCATTAATAAGATAGGTTACACCAAAGGTGAGTACATGTTTGACGGTAACTCTTGTGGAGTAATTTCTGCAATACACGAGCAGTCTGAAGATATTAATAGAGGTGTAGATAGAGCGAGCAAAGAAGAGCAAGGTGCAGGAGACCAAGGTATGATGTTTGGTTACGCTACCAATGAGACAAATAATTATATGCCACTCGCATTAGACATTTCTCATCTAATACTTAAAGAACTAGCTGCATTGCGTCGTGAAAACAAGGAAATTACATACTTAAGACCAGATTCTAAAAGTCAGGTAACTATTGAATATAGTGATGACAACACACCTCAGCGAATCGATGCGATTGTGGTTTCAACACAACACGATGATTTTGATACCGATGAAGCTATGTTGGCAAAAATCAGAAAGGATATTGTTGAGATTTTAATTCCACGTGTTGTTGCTAAAGTACCAGACCATATCAAACCATTGTTTACTGATGATATTAAATATCACATCAACCCAACTGGCAAATTTGTAATAGGTGGACCACATGGAGATACAGGTTTAACTGGAAGAAAAATCATCGTAGACACATACGGAGGAAAAGGTGCACATGGTGGTGGAGCATTTTCTGGGAAAGATCCTAGCAAAGTAGATCGCAGTGCTGCTTACGCAACAAGACATATTGCCAAAAACTTAGTTGCCGCAGGTGTTTGTGATGAAGTATTGGTACAAGTGTCTTATGCTATTGGTGTTGTAGAACCTATGGGAATTTTTATAGATACTTACGGTACTTGTCCTTTCAATCTTACTGATGGAGAAATTGCTAAAAAAGTTTCTGAAATTTTTGATATGAGACCAGCAGCTATTGAAGAACGTTTAAAACTACGTCAACCAATGTATAGTGAAACTGCCGCTTATGGTCATATGGGAAGACACAATGAGGTAGTTACCAAAACCTTTCAACAACCAAATGGTGAACCAAAAACTTTGGAAGTAGAGCTGTTTACTTGGGAAAAATTAGATTATGTAGACAAGGTAAAAGAAGCTTTTGGCTTGTAATTATTGCCATTCTTAATATTAAAAACTCTGATTATGTATTTAATCAGAGTTTTTTGTTTATAACAATAAGGTAGGAATTTTTAAACTAGAATTGTTTTATAACCACAAGACCATTCAATTGGTAAACTTTTAACTAAATCAATTCATTATGAAAAGCATTAAAAACTTCCCAAATCTTGTTTTAATACTTTTATTATCATTAGTTGTAGTAACATCTTGCCTTAGTGATGACGAAAGCATAGGTGGAAGTGACCCACAAGAAAACATTCCAGATACATTCTCTGAATATTTCGGAAATGAAATTTCTCGCGACTTTCTTGGAACAGTAATCGACAAAAACCATAATCCCATTGAAGGAGCTACAATTACTATCGGTAACGAAACCGCAACAACCGACAGCAATGGTGTTTTTATGATTAATAGCGCTACAGTTAACCAACGTTTTGGCTATATAAAAGCCGAAAAAGCTGGTTACATCCACGCCTCAAGAAGTGTTGTACCTTCTAATGGCACCAACAAAGTTACCATTATGATGCTAGAAGCTACCGTTACAGGCTCTGTAACAAGTGGCACTTCTGGAACCGTTACAGCAACCGATGGTAGTTCAGTGAGTTTTGATGGAAACTTTATTAAAGAAGACGGTTCAAGCTATGATGGCTCTGTAGATGTAATTTTACATCATTTAGATCCTGCTGATGACGATATGCCAATGCAAATGCCAGGAATGTTATATGCTGAAAATGAAAATGGTGCTGAACGTATGCTTCAAACTTTGGGTATGCTTGCTGTGGAACTTAGAGGCTCTGGTGGAGAAGATTTAAATTTACCTGAAGGGTCAACTTCTGAAATTAAAATTCCTGTTGATGCTAGTCTAATGAGTATAGCTCCTAACACCATTCCGCTTTGGTATTTTGATGAAGTCAATGGCTATTGGAAAGAAGAAGGACAAGCAACTTTACAAGGTAACATGTATGTGGGCACAGTATCTCATTTTAGCTTCTGGAACTGTGATATTCCTACTGAAGCTATTACACTTTGTGTTACAACCACAGATGAAGACAATGTTCCTTTAGCAAATATGGCTGTATCTATTACAAGTGCAACATTTGGGACTACATATGGCTATACAAATGAAAACGGTGAAGTTTGCGGCTATGTACCAAGTAATGAAGGCTTAGAACTAAACGTGTATAGCTATGATGTATGTGGTGATACTGCATTACACACAGAAACTGTTGGTCCTTTTACTGTAGATTCTAGCATAACGGTTATTGTACCAGATAATCCAGATGTTGTTCAAGAAACTGTAGTTGGTACCTTTAACACGTGTGCAGAAGAACCTGTAACAGATGGTTATGTGCAATTACGATACGGCAACCAAACCTTTATTGATGCTGTAAGTAATGGTGAATTTGAAATTAATCTTTTAAGATGTAGCGATAATAACTCATTTGCTATAGAAGCTAGTGACTACGTTAACTTACAGGTTACAGATAGTATAAGTTATACCTTTACAACACCTTTAACAGACATAGGAACTATATCTGCATGTAATGCTGTAACTGAGTTTATAGAATATACAATTGATGATGGAGAGAGTACCATTATTTTTGAAAATATTTCTGCTAATTTCTATGTAGAAAGCCCTAATTATCCTGGACCTACAATAGATATTTTTGCATCTAGTAACGATCAAGGAAATTGTTTTTACATGTATGGTGCGCTTAATGAGCCTGATTATTTAGGTACTTATGATAATTACTCCTTTAATGGTACAGTAGGTGATACAGGCTTTTTTATTGGTGAATGCTTAAGTGTTGCTGATGAAAACAATGATATTACCTATAATCTATCAGCTTTAGGAGACGTTGGTGAATATATAGATATAAACTTTAGTGGCAGTTATGAAGATTGGAATGGAAATACTCACACTATAAATGGAGTTGTGCATGTATTGAGAGATAATTAATAACCTAATTATCAATATTATAAACATATAAAAACGCTCAAATCAGAATTTTAAGATTTGAGCGTTTTTATTTATAAGAATTTTAACGCAACCCTTTTACACTTCTTGTATCTTCGATATATAAAACATCATCAATCATTACATGAAATCAACTGCATTAAAAGTATTTGTATTTCTTATTTGTATCTTTTTTATATCATCTAATAATAATTCTGAAGATAAATTAAAAGAGCAAATTAATAATACAAATACATTAACCGAATACTTGGGAAAACCCATTGAAGTTAACTTTAAGGGCTCAATCGTCAATGACAATAATGAGCCTCTAGACAGTGTTACAGTAACTATTGGAAACCAATCCGTGCAAACAGATGCTCAAGGTAATTTTGAAATAAAAAAAGCAACTGCTCATGACAATTTTTTGCCAATAGAAGCTCAGCGCAAAGGTTACAAAAATGTCATCTTAAACCTAAATCCAAATACCAAAGACAACAATATAGATATCACCCTTAAAAAAGAAGGTACCACTTGTCTTTTCTGGTTTTGCGAGCATAACCACAATCTATCTACCACTTCGAATTAGCAAAATAAACTAAGTTTATACGCAACCCTTCATTGATTTTAGCATCTAACAAGAAACGCTAAAAATCAATCGCTATGAAACCAATCAAACTTTTCCGTTTACTAATACTCTTATTTCTTATTTGCAATCTTTCATGTCAACTAGATGATGGTTTTACAAATAATGATTCACAAAATACCTTTTCCCAATATTTCGGAAATGAAATTTCCAGAGATTTTTTAGGAACTGTTATTGATAAAAATCATAGCCCAATCCAAGGTGTAACAGTTACTATTGGTGATGATAGTGCAATAACGGATAGCAATGGCATTTTTATAATTAATAACGCTACCATAAATCAACGATTTGGCTACATAAAAGCCGAAAGAGCTGGTTATATCCATGCCTCTAGAAGCGTTGTCCCAACAAATGGCACCAACAAAATCACCATCATGATGCTTGAGGCTACCGTTACAGGATCTGTTACTAGTGGTAGTTCAGCAACTATAACAACTAACAATGGTAGTTCTGTAAGTTTTGATGGCAACTTTATAAAAGAAGATGGCTCAGCATATTCTGGTTCAGTAGACGTTATTATGCATCACTTAGACCCAGCGGATGATGATATGTCATTGCAAATGCCTGGAATGCTTTATGCACAAAATACCCAAGGAGAAGAACGTATGCTTCAAACCTTAGGTATGCTTGCGGTTGAACTCAGAGGGTCTGGTGGTGAAGATTTAAACTTAGCTGAAGGCTCTACTTCAGAAATTAAAATTCCTGTAGATCCTAGCTTAATGAATATTGCGCCAACAACCATACCTCTTTGGTATTTTGATGAAGTTAATGGCTATTGGAAAGAGGAAGGTGAAGCAACGCTACAAGGTAATATGTATGTAGGTACCGTATCGCATTTTTCTTTTTGGAACTGTGATATTCCAGCAGAAGCTATCACACTTTGCATAACTTCAAAAAATGAAGATGGCGTTGATCTAAATAATTTAAATGTTAAAATCACTAGTTCCGTATATGGGACACGATGGGGCCAAACTAATGAAAAAGGGGAAGTTTGTGGTTTAGTTCCACGAAATGAAAATCTAGAGCTTAGCGTTTTTGGTAATGATTGTGATAATTCTCCTCTTTATACAGAAATAATTGGACCTTTTAATTCTGACTCTAGTATTACTATAATTGTACCTGATAGCCCATACATTATTCTAGAAACAATTACAGGAATCTTAAATACCTGCGATGGTGATTCAGTGACCAACGGTTATGTAGAAATCAACTATGGTAACTTAACCTTTTATGAATATTTAAGCAACGGAAGTTTTGAAATTATTCTCAACAGATGTTCTAATAATGATAATAATACTTTTTCTATTATTGGTAGTGATTTTTCTAACTATCAAACCACAGAAAGTACTAACTACACTTTTACAACACCCTTAACTGATATTGGTACACTAAATGCGTGTCTATCACAAGAAGAATATATACAATACGTAATTGATAACTCTATCTTTGTTTCATACACAGATTTTATTGATGTTATTCTTGGAGATGATAGATTGGTTATCTTAAAATCAACTAATGGTGCATTCTTAGCAGATTTACCGAATCAAATAGGTACCTATACTGTTGACTCAGAAAACTCAAATGTATTTAATTTCAACGTACCAGGAAGCGGATATATTTTTATGGGACAAGAAGGTATTGTCATAAATGTAACTTATGTAGGAACTGGAATAGGTGATTTTATCGATATGAATTTTTCTGGTACATTTATAAATCAAGGTACAACTAGAACTATTGATGGCTTTGCCCATGTAAGAATAGATTTATAAATGGGATTGTAGAATTTGCATTAATTAAAACCGTAAATTTATAAGCATAATGTTTATTATCATTTAATCGAAAACCACTAACATGAAATCAACCGATCTATTAAAGCTTCTGATTTTATTCGTTTTATTATTTGCTTCATGTCAAAAAGATGATGGAAACTCTGGTGGCGAACCACAAGAAAATATTCCTGACACCTTTTCTGAATATTTTGGTAATGAGATTTCACGAGACTTTTTAGGAACGGTTATCGATAAAAACCATAACCCTATTGAAGGCGTAACTATTAGCATTGGTAACGAAACAGCATTAACTGACAGTAATGGTGTATTCATTATTAGAGATGCCAACGTAAATGAACGTTTTGGGTACGTAAAAGCTGAAAAAGCTGGATACATTCACGCTTCACGAAGTGTTGTGCCTTCTAATGGCACCAACAAAGTAACAATTATGATGCTAGAGGAAATGGTAGTAGGTACAGTATCTAGTGGAAGTTCTAGTACTGTTACCATTGATGGTGGAAGCTCTGTAAGTTTTGAAGGCAACTTTGTAAAAGAAGATGGCTCTACTTATGATGGCTCAGTCAATGTGATTATGCATCACCTAGACCCAACCGACGAAGATATGCCTATGCAAATGCCAGGTATGTTGTATGCCGAAAATGAAGATGGAGCTGAACGCATGTTACGAACATTAGGTATGCTTTCTTTAGAACTCAGAGGTTCTAGTGGTGAGGATTTAAATCTAGCTGAAGGCTCAACTTCTGAAATTAAAGTTCCTGTTGATGCTAGTTTGATGAGTATTGCACCTAACACTATTCCGCTTTGGTATTTTGATGAAGTCTATGGCTATTGGAAAGAAGAAGGACAAGCAACGCTACAAGGTAATATGTATGTTGGTACTGTATCGCATTTTAGTTTTTGGAATTGTGATATACCAGCTGAAGCTATTACACTTTGTGTTACTGCAACTAATGAAAATGCAATTGCTTTAGCTGATCTTTATGTCAGTATTACTAGTGATGCTTATGGCACAACTTATGGTTACACCAATAATAATGGTCAAATTTGCGGTTTTGTACCAAGTAATGAATCTCTAACTCTTAATTTGTTTGGTTCTGATAATTGTAATGATATTCCATTATACAATCAGACTATTGGTCCTTTTGGTACAGACTCTAATATAACAGCTATTGTCTCTAACAATTCTAATATTATTGAAGAAACAATTGTTGGTAATTTTTTAACATGTAACGGTGAATCTGTAACAGATGGTTACGTACTATTAAATTATAATAATAGGGAGTATTCAGATGTAGTTAATGACGGTATATTTGAATTTACATTTTATAGATGTACAGAAACTTCTGAGTTTACCCTTAGCGGAATTGACTATAGCAATTCTCAAAGTTCTATTGCAATGAACTATAATTTCTCCTCTCCATTGACAGATATTGGAGACATGTCGGCTTGTGTAGATTATGGCTATAACTATATTTACTTTCAAGTAGGAGATTTTGAGCCAAATTCTTGGGTAGAACTCCCAAATGAACCTGGTACTGAAGATGCTTTAGTTTGGATTTGCCAATATGACGATCAAAACACCAACAATCGATATAATACTGGTGTAAGAAAAGATAACTGGAGTCAATACTTTACTCTTTGGCTTTATAATTTCTATGGATCTGGTAATTATGTTGGTGATAATGGAATAAATAATTTATCTACACCAAATTCAAAAATTATATCTCTAGGAACTATCAATTACAGTGATGATATAACATTTCCCGAATTGGTAAATTTTGATGGTATGACAGAAGTAATCACTTTTGGTGGCTTAGGTGAAGTTATGGAGATAAATTTTTCAGGAGTTGTTGATATTCAGTTTTATAACACCAGTATAGGGCAGTTCACTATACTTGAAGAAGATGTTCCAATAAATGGATTTATGCATCTTATCCGAGAAAACTAAAAAAAGCCTTCTGCACTTCAACTTCGCTCAGTGACCAGAAGACTTTTTAATATTATAAAGTATACGTCAATCTAAACGTAATAAATCGAGGTTGTATAAATGTTTCAGAACTAAATACCGAAATAGTACCTGCACCATTGCTAATATTAGAATCGATATCCAAGAGGTTTGAGGCTCTTAACGAATATTCCCATTTAGCATCTCTATCTTTTCTATAGCGTAAAGATGCATCCCATGTTTTAAATACTTCGGTCTGCCCTGCACTTTCTTGTTCGTTATAAGTAAACTCGGTTACAAATGTAAGTGCATCCCAAATGTACGCATCAAACTCTATTGATGGCGCTCTGGTTATAAACTTAGTCGTATTGTTTCCTTGGTCATTATCTCGTTCTGTAAATCTGTAGCGCAATCTTACATTTGGCGCTTCTCTAAAGTTTGTTCTTAATTCTGGCGAGTAAGACTGTGTAAAACTTTCATTAAGTGATTGTCTTCCTTGAATAAACTGGTTTAGTTTACTGTAATTAAAATTAGCGCCCAAACGTGCTCTAATTTTACCAAATGTACGTTCTACTCTACCAAAAACCGAAGCACTCTCATCTGCAAATTGAGAATTGAAGAAAGTACTTGTTCTAATAACACTTTCAAAATTGGTTAAACCACGTATTTGGTCTTCATTTTTACTATAGTTAGCACCTGCAAATACATTTGTGTAGTTAAATAGATTAAAACTACTATAAAACAACCTAAAGTTATGAGATAATGCATTCTGTAATTCTGGGTTACCAAATTGTATACTGTTGAAGTTATTAAGCACTAAACCTTCAGCTATGTTGGTGATGTCCGTAAAGGTATTAGTCATGTTGTAATTAAACTGTAATGCTTCACTCTTTTTAAACTGTATACGTGCTTCAAAATCTGGTAATACATTAAAGAAATTATCTTTGAAGGTGTCTCCGCTTTGAGTGTTTTGATTGCTGTAGGCATGGAATGATACACCTGGTGTAAAGGTGAATTTACCTGTTTTAAATCTGTAATGCACACCTAAATATACATCACTAAAGCGATATTCTACATTGTCATTTTCTGCAGAAAGTAACTCTCCTTCATTGGTTATAGTTGGTGTAGGATTTAAGCGTGTACCATCATCTAGGAACTGAAAAATATTAGAATTAAATTTTTGATTACTAAATATGGTACCCAAAGTTAGGTTGATGTTACTTTTTGAATTCAAAATATTATAGTAATCTAACTTAGCATCTAACTGATTACTTTTTACACGTCTTTCTTGATTTATATCATAGTTAAACTGATCTAAATTAAATCCTAAACCATCCGCTGTATTATCAAAGGCATCATTATCAGGATCTTCATTATTTGTTGGGTCATTATCTAATAAGGCATTGTAAAATGGGTCTTCATCCTTAATTAAATGCTGTGCTTCAAAAGCAAAAATGTTATTTTCGTTGAGCGTGTAATAGTAATTTAAATTCTGATTAATACTGAATGGATTCACTTGATCCACTTGATTGGTATTACCAACCACAGATGAAAATAAGTTCTGACGTTCTTCATCATCTGATGTGCGCGCTAATACATCATAGTCTAATTGATTATTTACATTTGGCTTGTAAGACGCACTTAATTTAGCAATAAACTGATTTGTTGCTTCTCTACCTGTAGATTCAGTTGCTTCATCTGGCGGAATACTTGTAGATTCATCTATTGGTGTAGATGGATCATCTTCTACTTCAATATAATCGATGAAGCTTTCTTCGCGTGTTCTTAAACGACTACTATTATAAATTAAGAATCCGCTTAAGTCTAACGCTTTATTTGGGGAGTAACTAAAGTTAGCAGATGCTAATTTTGTCACCACTTCTTGTGCATTGGCTATACTGGTTAATCCACCAAGTCCGTTGTCTCCCAAATTAATACTTGTACCACTTGTTCTGCTAGGCAATCTAAATCCACCACCAAATCCTCTGAGGTCTCTATTGGTTAATGCTACCTCACCTATGTTATTCATATCACCAATAAGGTTGATACTGTATTTAGGACTGTAATAGAATAACTTTGGCTGCACCAAATACAACTCATCATTTGGTGAAGGTGCTGTACCTGCTCCTGCTGTAATATCACCAAACCAAAAGTTCTCTTTTCCTTCTTTGAGCTTAATATTTATAGCTACGTTATCTTGATTATTTTGCACACCTCTTAACTGACCTACTTCGGCATAATTACGAAGTACCTGAACTTTATCTACAGCATTTGAAGGGATATTTTTAGTTGCCAATTTGGTATCACCATCAAAGAAATCTTTTCCATTTACCATAAGCTTACTTACGGTTTTACCTTCTACCTCAATTTGACCATCGTCGTTAATCTCTACTCCAGGTAATTTTTCTAAGACATCCTCAAGCTTGCGTTCACTTCCATTTTTAAACGAATCTGCGTTGTAAACAATTGTATCTCCTTTTACAGTTACTGGCATTTCGTAGGTTAATTCTACCGCATCTAGAGAATTATCTGGCATTAAAATAAAGTCTTTTGTAATATCAACTTCTGCTGTTGATACAATTTCTTCGTGTGATTTTAAACCAATGTAGCTTACTTGAAGTTTATATTTACCATTTTTTCCTAATGATAGTACATATTTTCCTTTATCATTAGTAACAGCATAAGACTCTAAGCCATTAGTTTCTTGATTTATAGCTATTACATTTGCTAATTCTAAGGGTTCGCCTATACTATCTTTTACGATACCCTGCATTTTAATTTGAGCAAAAGAACTACTAGCTGCTACTAAAAATAGTAGCATAAAAAATTGTTTCATAAGTCGGTTGTTAGTCTTTTATTAATTTCTTCTACCGCGTCCTCCACGACCTCCTCTTCGTCCACCATACATTTCGCGCATTTCTTGCATTTTTTTGGTGATGATGTCGTTGTATTCCGCTTTAGTTACTTCTTCTCCTTTTTTAGGTTTTTCTATTTCCTCTTTTTCTTCAGGATTCATAACTATCTTAGTACATAGTATTGTCGTTCTGTCGGCATTAATCTCTAAGATTAAACCAGGTAAGCCCCAATAATCATCAGGCCCTTGATTGATTGGCACTTGAGGAGTATACCATGCTACCACTTCTATCGTTTTTGGCACCTCAATCTCACTCATTGGGTCGTCATCCTTTTTAATAGAGTCGTTCTTCTTTTCACCTTCTTTCTTGTCATTATCTCTATCTCTTCTACGTCTCATACTTCTCCAATCAAACTCGTCTACAGTCTTTGTGGCTGTGGCTTTAAAACATGTATACTGACCTATTTGCTTAGTCTCTGTGCCCATTGTCCATTCCAAAGACTTTAATTCATCCTTTATTAAAAATTGTTTTCCAAAGAATTCTTGATCTTGTAACAATTCTTTAGACTTTACATTTTTATATTTTGGCCCACCAGTAAAGCTACTTGCAAAACCTCCCCAACCTCTTCCTGAGCCAGGAGCTTCTAGTTTTTCATCTTCTTTGTATATGGACTCTTCTTTATTAAAAGTTAGAATGTATTCTTTCTCAAGGAAACTTTTCATGCGTTCTTCTATACGTTTCTTTTGTTCAGGTGTCATTTCTCTTCCGCCCCATTGATCTAAATCCATTGTGGTTTTAGACATGTAATATGCTTTTCCCTGAAAGTCTTGCTGAGCAAAGGCTGTTGTGAAGAAGCCTAAAAAAATTAATGCTACTAAGTTTTTAAATAATCTTTTCATTCTCTAAGTTTAATCGTGGTTAACAACTATAAAAATATCATACTAAGTTTAGACTTAGACCTTTTTAGATGCTTTTTGTTAGTTTTAATTGCGTTAAACTTGTGTTAATAATTTATCCTCTTCGTCTTCCCATACGATTATCTCTAAACTCCTTCATCTTCTTTACAATGGTAGTCTGATAGTCTTGTTTAGTAATTTCTTTACCCTTGTCTGGTGCTTCAATCTCTAGCTTCTCTTTTGGGTTTAGTACTATTTTGGTGCATAATAGTGTTGTATTACCTGCACTAACCTCGAGAATTAGACCTGGCAGTCCCCAATACTCTAATGGTCCGTGACCTACAGGAACTTGTGGTGAATACCATGCTTCTACTTCTGTCATTGGGACATCTTCTTGTTCTTCTGCTACTGCTTTAGTACTTGTTGAGTCGATTTTCTTTTCGGCTTCAACGCTACTAGTTCTTAATCTACTCCAAGAAAAATCATACCAAGTTAACTCACTGGTTGGTATAGATGCAGTAGCCTTAAAACAGGTATAATTTCCAATTTGTTTGGTTTCTTCACCTAGTATCCAATTAATATTCAACAACTCATCTTTAACCAAAAATTGCTTACCATAGAATTCTTGATTTTGAATTTGTGTATTGGTTTTTACATTTTTGTATTGTCTACCTGGTGAAAAGTTTTTACCCCAAGAATCTGTTGCTCCAGACATTGCATCTAGCTTTTCATCTTCGTAAAACAGAGCTTCTTCTTTATTGAAGGTTAAAACATACTCTTTTTCTAATCTGTTTTTTAACCTTGCCTCTACCTGCTTTTTTTGCGCTTCACTTAATCGATCTCCCCATCTTCCGAGTTCCATCTTAGATTTAGATATGTAAAATGCTTGTCCTTGGAAATCATCATTAGAATTATTGTAAGTTATGCCTCTCTCATTTTTTGTCAATTTTCCAAAAAATAAGAGCGCTAAAAGAACAAAACCAGTTTTAAAGAATAGTGATTTCATGATAAAGATTTTTAATTTTGTTTAACGAATATATTATTTAATTAAACAAAACTTGTCGCTTTACCATAAAATTAACACTGACAAGTATTTAGCCACCTATCCTAATTTCGATACTCTCGCCATTACCTCTTCCTTTTCTTGGCCTAAATCTCTCCATCATTTCATTGGCTTTTTTATCCATGATTTCTTCATACTTCTCTTGATTGACTACCTTACCTTTCTCTGGTTCTTTAATATCAATCTTATCTTTTGGATTTAGTACAATTTTACTGCACACTATGGTTAATTTACCATCATGAACTTCTAAAATTAGACCAGGAAGCCCTTGGTAATTATCCGGACCGTTATTAACTGGTATTTGAGGTGTATACCAAGCTGTAACTGTTCGTTCTTCCATTTCAGGTTCTTTCTCTTCCTCTTCTTCATTTTCACTATTAAAAACTACTCTTGGTTTTTCTACCATCTTCGAGTATGTTGCTTTATAACATTGGTATTCTCCAATATACTTAGTTTCAGAACCTAATTCCCAATCTATTTTTTCAATACCATCTTTTACAAGAAATATTTTTCCATATGTATCAACTTGTTCAGAAAACCTCTGCTCCTTAGTATTTTTATACAACACATCAGATCCTCCGCCTCCACCAATTGAAACAATCTGAATACCATCTCCCATTCCAACATTTGGTTTGTCTAACTCTTCTTCTTGTTTATAGATAGATTCTTCTTTATTGAAGCTAAGTGTGAATGTTTTTTGAAATTGCTTCTTCATCATTGCTATCATTTTCTGATGCATTTCATCATTCATCTTTGTACTGTCTAGCTTAATGTCTACTTGCCGCTGCGTCTTGTATGTTGCAACACCTTGAAAGTCTTGTGCATTAACAGCTGTAAAAACAGCTGTTAATGCCAAAACTACAACTCTAACAATTGTGGTCATTTTTGATTGATTTTAATTATTGTAATATTTAATAGCTGATGATCTTAGCTTTGAAACTAAAGATAAAAATTCTTCTGGTTCATTAGAATTACCTTCAATTTTGTAAGTCATTGTAGATTTTTTTCCGTTAGACATTTTTGTTCCATTACAAACTAGGCTAAATGAAATTTCTTCATTAGGATCAGACGCGTTCAAAATTTCTTTAATGTCTTCTACTTTAAAAGTTTTTTCAATGTCTTTTGCTGAATCTACAGTAACGACTACTTCTAAATTAGTGATTTTTGTTTGTGACAAATTACCAATCTTTTCGTTTTGTGGATTCTGGCTAAATCCTAATGTTGCTAATACTAATGCTAAGCACGTTAATACATTTTTAAACATAACTGTTGTTTTTAATTGATTAATACACCACAAATATCTAGACTTAGTTTTGTTATTTGAGTTAACTAGTGTTAACGTGTGTTAACCGATTAATGCTAACTAGTTTTTTACATTTACTTTTGAATTATGAACGATAAAAGATATAAATGGATTTTGCACACTATTGTAGCTGTAATCATAGTTACAATTGGGATACAAATATTTTGGAACTACAAGAACTACCAGTCTAACAAACAACAACTTATTAATGATGTTCAGGTTAGTTTAGACAAGGCCGTAGATGACTATTATGCGGTTTTAGCCGAGCGTACTACAATTGGAATCTTCTTGGAAGGCGACCAACAAAAAGATCCATTAAAAAAAGGAAGTCACATTCAAAAGTTTTTAAAACAAATTGATGAAGACTCTTTTGGATTTAAAGGACTAGACCAGATTGACATTAATGACATTGAGGGTGTAACTGTATTAACAGGCACTAAAGCAGACTCAATGTCTAAGGTTATGGATGAGCAGATAAAACCATCTAAAGCAGAAGATTTTAAAAAGAAACTAGACAGTATCAAGAACGATAAAAACATCAAGGATATTTCAGAATTTGAAATTCTTACTTCTAAAATTGTTATATCCATGAGCAATGATAGCTTGGATCTTCTTGAGTTAGACAGCTTGGTTAAACAAGAATTTCTGAGAAAGAAGCTTTATATAGATTATGATTTACACTTTAAAAAAGAGAAAAGCAAAGACACATTAACTGATTTTAAAAATAAGCTTTATACCTCATCTAAATCTACTTTTTTACCAAAAGGGAGTCAACTCGATATCAGTTTTACAAATGAAACTAAACTAGTCTTAAAGAGAAGTTTGGTAGGTATTCTTATTTCGGCTTTATTAATTGCAGCTGTAATAAGTAGTCTTTTTTATCTATTAAAGATTATAAAACACCAAAAACAATTAGCTGAAGTAAAGAACGACCTTATTAGTAATATTACTCACGAGTTTAAAACACCTATTGCTACTATAGGAGTAGCTTTGGAGAGTATTAGCAACTTTAACGCTATTGAAGACAAAGAAAAAACCAAAAACTATGTAAACATGTCTTCTCAGCAATTAGAAAAGCTAAATCTTATGGTTGAAAAATTATTAGAGACTGCCACATTAGACAGTGACAAATTAGAACTCAACAAGGAATCGATAGATATTGTAACGCTTCTTAACGACTTAACCAGACGTTATAAAATTCAGTTTCCTGATAAAGAATTTAATACAAGTCTTAAGGTTGAACACCTAGAAACAACTATTGATGTGTTTCATTTTGAAAATGCTCTAAATAATATTCTAGATAACGCTGTTAAATATGGAGGCAACATTATCTCTGTAGATTTAATTCCGAAGGAAAAAAGCTTCGAAATTTTAATCTCAGACAATGGCAACACTTTATCTAAAGCTAATAAAGAACGTATTTTTGAAAAATTCTATCGTATACCTAAAGGTAATACGCACGATGTTAAAGGGTTTGGTATTGGGCTATATTACACCAAATCTATCATTGAAAAACATGGTGGAAGCATTGATATAAACTTAAGTAAAGATTTAACAACCTTTAAAATCACAGTACCAAATGGCTGATAAAATAAAACTACTTCTTGCTGAAGATGAAGCTGCGTTAGGACAAATTATAAAGGAAAGTCTAGAAACCAGAGATTTTGAAGTGCTACTCTGCGATAATGGTGATAAAGCCTTTGAAAAATATCAGTCAGAGCATCCAGAAATTTTAGTTCTCGATGTTATGATGCCAAAAAAGGATGGCTTTACTTTGGCTAAAGACATCAGAGCCATTGACGATGCTATTCCTATTATTTTCCTAACTGCAAAATCGCAATCAGCAGATGTTGTAGAAGGATTTTCTATTGGAGGAAATGACTACCTAAAGAAACCTTTTAGCATGGAAGAGCTCATCGTAAGAATTCATAATCTTCTTAATCGCACTAAAGTTCAAAAAACTTCCGAAAATTTAATCATTGGCAAATACAACTTTGATTTCCCAAAACAACAACTTTACTTTGAAAACGATGAAGCTATACAACTTACGCACAGAGAAGCGCATTTATTATTTCATCTTATAAAAAACAAAAACAAAGTTTTAGACCGTTCACTTATTTTAAACAAGCTTTGGGGAACTGATGATTTTTTCTCTGCCAGAAGTATGGATGTTTTTATTACCAAACTTCGAAAAAAACTCAAAAAAGATGAGAACTTGCAAATTATAAATGTTCGTGGGTTTGGTTATAAACTTACTGATTAAGGCCTTATACTTTTTTTGTCCTTCAGAATATGTTTCAGCATCCCTATTAATTCTTAAACTTCAATTTTAAAAAGATTCTGAAAGTAGTTCAGAATAATACAATCATTGGTGCAATTTTTGTATTTTTCTGTCTTGTATGAAGCATTTAATTTATTTCCTTTTTCTATTCAGTCTTCCGCTCTGCGCCCAAGATAATGTACAGATGCAGATTAAAGATTCAACCAAAATCAAGGCTAAATCTATTTTTGGGATAGACACTTTCAGTACTTTATATTACGCTTCTAACGACAACACCTTTAATAAAAAAACAAAGGATACTACGATTACATATGCCAACTTTCAACTTGGCGAAATCACAACAGCTAATACTTTTAATCCTTTAAAGATTAATTTATTTTACAAGGATTTTAATACAGTTGTGATATTGGATAATCGTTTGGCTGAAATTTTTAAAATAGACTTTAATACACTTCAAAATTACAAGAATGTCAGCTTTGTTTCTACAGGCTATGATAACACACTTTGGATTTTTAATCAGGATTTACAACAATTAGAATTGTACGATTATAAAGCCAATAAAATCAAACAAAAAACGGTTCCGGTTCAATCTGAAGTTTTGGATTTAAAAAGCGACTATAACAACTGCTACATGCTTACCGAAAAATATCTCTATATCTATAATTATTTTGGAAGTTTAATAGCAAAACACCCTAATAATGGCTATACAAGTCTAGCATTCAGTAAGGCGCATTTGGTTTTAAGAAAAGAAAATAATCTCTTTTTACTATCTAAAAACAGTGATGAAATAAAACCGATTGAACATGTAAATTTGTTAATAAGTCAGTTTTTGGTAACCAATGAAACCTTGTATATTTACCACGACGAAATTCTACGTCAATACCAACTTAAACTACAATAGATTATGCATTTTGCCATTGCTGGAAATATAGGAGCCGGAAAGACGACGTTGACTAAAATGTTAGCAAAACATTATAAATGGGAAGCCCAATTGGAAGACGTAGTTGACAACCCGTACTTAGACGATTTTTACAATCAAATGGAACGTTGGAGTTTCAACCTACAAGTATATTTTCTTAACAGTAGATTTCGTCAAATAAGCCAGATTCAAACTAGTGGCAAAGACATTATTCAAGACAGAACAATCTACGAGGACGCTCATATTTTTGCTCCCAACCTACATGCCATGGGTTTAATGACCAATCGCGATTTTGAAAATTATTCTTCTTTATTTGAATTGATGGAATCTTTTGTAAAAGGTCCAGACTTATTAATCTATTTAAGAAGCTCAATTCCTAATTTGGTAGCGCAAATACATAAACGCGGTCGTGATTATGAAAACACTATTAGTATAGACTACCTAAGTCGACTAAATGAACGCTACGAAGCATGGATTACAAAATACGATAAGGGTAACTTATTAATTATAGACGTAGACAATCTAGATTTTGTTGCCAATCCTGAAGATTTAGGAGGCATTATCAATAAAATTGATGCAGAAATTAACGGTTTATTTTAAGCTATAAAACCATGTGCTCTGGCATGTTCAATGGCTTGAGCACTACTTTCTACCAATAAAACTTTGGTGGTTTTATAATTCTCTACAAGCGTTTTTACTCTAAGCATTTTCTTTTTATGCTTTACGCTCCTTAAGTAAATGGCTAAAATTCTTTCAGGAAATTCTTCTGCTATTTCCATATAAATATCAGGATCGTGTTCACCGCTATCTCCAATTAAAATAAAAGGTAAATTAGGATAAGTCTTTAATAAGTTTAGGATTTCTCTTTGCTTTTGTGGTTTTTGATTTTGAGGTTGCTTTCGTAGTAGATTACTAAAATTCCTTAGTAAAATTGGTCCTTTTGGAAAGTTGTGCTGTCTCAAAAATAATTCCAAATAGCGATATAAATTCCATGGACTATGACTAACATAAAATATTGGATTAGTGTTTTTACCAGATACGCCTCTATATAATTTATGATAAAAATCTGCTGCGCCTTCTAGAGGAATTCTATTTTTTGCGTGTTTAAATACTGAGTTATAAATAACTTTCCATTTTAATGTACTAACTACACCAGTATGTAAAATAGTATCATCTATATCACTGGCAACACCAAATTGTGCTGTGGTTGAAGGAATTAATATTTCACCAGGAAACCTGTTGTCATTTTGTATTTTCCTTTTAATATTTTCATCGCTATATGAAAGCTCAAACGAAAGCCAATCTTCATCATTGGTTAGTTTTGATAGATCATTCAGATTTGCTTCGATCTTATAATAGCCATCTCTGTCCGTTTTTCCTTTAAGAGTAATACCATTAGATAATTTAATACTTACCTCTACGTTTTTAATTTCGTCTGTTTCAAAACGTTTCCAAGTATTAATAATAAGGTGCCAAGTATTTTGATTTTCGAGATCAATAGACTCATCTTCAAAAGCTCTACCACGTGCATAGAAATGCGTATCTGTGCCATAGCCCTGAAATGCAATTATTTGTAGTGGATCTTTTGTAAACATCTATTAATCTTAATACGTAAAAATAAAAAAACCACGCTGTTTAGCGTGGTTTTAATTATTAGATATTAAAAATTATTCTTTAGTAATTTTTACTTCTTCAATAATTTTCTCGACATCTTTACCGTCAGTTTTAACAGTAGCTTCAAATGCTTCTAATTCTTTTTTTACTTCAGCTTCAGTGCCTTCAAAAGTTATAACTTCAGAAACCTTTTCACCGTTTTTAATAGTAGAATAGTTTACTGTAGCTTTAGCCATGTCTTTAGACTCAATTGTCATTTCTATTGAAACTTCATCTTCATTATTAGCTAAACCTTCTTCAGAAGTATGACCTCCTAAAATTGGCGCTATTACTAAACCTACTAAACACGTTAATTTAATTAAAATGTTCATAGAAGGCCCAGAAGTATCCTTAAAAGGATCACCAACAGTATCACCAGTTACAGCAGCCTTGTGAGCATCAGAACCTTTGTATGTCATCTGACCATTAATTTCTACACCTGCTTCAAAAGACTTTTTAGCGTTATCCCAAGCTCCTCCTGCATTGTTTTGGAAGATTGCCCACATTACACCACTTACACAAACACCTGCCATGTAACCACCTAATGGTTCTGCACCGAAAACTAAACCGATGATTACCGGAGTAATTATAGTGATAAGACCTGGCAATAACATTTCTCTTAATGCTGCTTTTGTAGAAATATCCACACACTTCGCATATTCTGGTGTACCAGTTCCTTCCATAATACCTGGAATTTCTTTGAACTGACGACGTACCTCTTGTACCATTTCCATTGCTGCTTTACCTACAGATTGCATTGCCAAAGCCGAGAAGATTACCGGAATCATTCCACCAACAAATAACATTGCCAACACATCGGCTTTGAAGATATTAATACCATCAATACCTGTAAAAGTAACATAAGCAGCAAAAAGCGCTAAAGCTGTTAAGGCAGCAGAAGCAATAGCAAAACCTTTACCTACAGCAGCAGTTGTATTACCAACAGAATCTAAAATATCTGTACGCTCACGAACGTGAGGCTCTAATTCACTCATCTCTGCTACACCTCCTGCATTATCTGCTATAGGTCCAAAAGCATCAATAGCTAATTGCATTGCAGTAGTTGCCATCATTGCTGAAGCTGCAAGAGCAACACCATAAAAACCTGCTAAGGCATAAGATCCATAAATTGCAGCAGCAAATAATATTACTGATAAGAATGTAGATTTCATACCTACAGCTAAACCTGCAATGATATTTGTTGCAGCACCTGTAGAACTATTTTTTACGATATCTAAAACTGGTTTTTTACCTAATGACGTGTAGTGCGCTGTAACCATAGAGATTAAAGCTCCAACAGCTAAACCAATCATAGCTGCATAAAATACATGGCGTGATGGAATAGACTTTGCGCCTTCACCAAAGAAATTCATAGTCATAGTTTCTGGTAACATCCAACGGATTAAGAACCAACTTGCTACAAGTGTTATTATTATAGACACCCAGTTACCCATATCTAGTGCTTTTTGCACTTGAGCTTCTTTAGCATCATTAGAAGAAATTCTTACTAAGAAAGTTCCTATGATAGACGCCAATACACCAACACCAGCTATTACCAATGGTAGTAAGATTGGTCCCATATTGTTGAATGCATCTGTAAACTGTGTTGTAGCAGACATGTCTTTGATTACATAGTTACCAAGTACCATAGCTGCTAATACTGTAGCAACGTAAGAACCAAATAAATCAGCTCCCATACCAGCAACATCACCAACATTATCACCAACGTTATCTGCAATAGTAGCTGGGTTACGTGGATCGTCTTCTGGAATACCAGCTTCAACTTTACCTACTAAGTCAGCTCCAACATCTGCTGCTTTAGTGTAAATACCACCACCAACTCTAGCAAATAATGCAATAGACTCAGCTCCTAAAGAGAAACCTGCCAAGGTTTCTAAAACAACTGTCATTTCATTATAGAAATTCCCTCCTTCTGTCATAAACTGACCTAAAAAGAAAAAGAATAACAAACTTAAACCTAAAACTGCCAAGCCTGCTACTCCAAGTCCCATTACTGTACCACCACCAAAAGATACTTTTAAAGCATGTGGTAAACTTGTTTTTGCAGCTTCTGCAGTACGAGCATTAGCTTCAGTAGCAATTCGCATACCTACATTTCCTGCTAAAGCCGAAAAAACAGCACCTATAATAAAAGCAGGAATAATCATTACGCTTGTTGTATCCACAACTTGAGATATTCCGAATAATGCAGCTGATGCTATAATTACAAATACCAGCAACAAACGATACTCAGCACCTAAAAAGGCAAGAGCACCTTCTTTAATTGCTTTAGATATGTTTTGCATTTTTTCATTTCCTGCATTTTGCTTTTTTACCCATGACATTTTCACAAACATAAAAAGCAATCCTACGACTGCTAATGCCATTGGTACAAAAATCATATTTGATTCCATATATATTTATTGAGATTAGTTATTCGCTTTTAAAACTGGGCAAAAGTAGTAAATTAATGTTAATAGAAAAACCCTTTTACTATCAATGTAAAAGGGTTTAGACTTTTAAACCTAAGATTTAACTATATCGTAAAATCTCCGTTAGACTTATGATGACTATTGTTATAACGCTCGATACATTTTTTTACAATATCTCGAGCCTCTTCTGCATCTCCCCAACCACCTACGTCAACTTTTTTCTTTTCTAAGTCCTTATAAACTTGAAAAAAGTGTGTTATTTCATCCAATCGATGAGGATTAAGATCTTTTATATCTTCTTTTAAACTCCATATTGGATCTGATACAGGAACACAAACCACTTTTTCGTCTGGACCTTTTTCGTCAGCCATATGAAACACACCTATTGGTTTTACCTCCATTACACACATTGGGAATGTTGGTTCATGTCCTAGAACCAATACATCTAAAGGATCACCATCTAAAGCTAATGTTTTTGGAACAAATCCATAATCACCAGGATACATCATTGATGAAAATAGCATCCTATCGAAACGGATTTTCTTTAACTCAAAATCATACTCATACTTATTACGGCTTCCTTTTGGAATTTCAATTAAAACGTCAAAGGTTAATTTTTGCTCTTTTGTCATTATCAAATACTTAATTAGGTGCAAATATATAATTTAGTACCTACTAGACCTACTTTGAAAATGATTAATACCACGAAATAGAGATAAAAAAAGGAAGCACTTGTTGACTTCCTTTTTTTTATACCAAATTACTGAGGTATTTGATCAAAAATATTTTCTGGTATTAATGATAATGCTACGTGTTTGTCATCTTCTGGAGTTAAAGTGGTAATATATGTAAAAGTACCTACTGGTGAACCAACAGTTAAATCTATGCGACCAAAATGATTATCTCTATCGATACCATAAATCACACCGTCTTCGCTTGTCTCAAGTGTTCTTATTCCATCTAAAGATTCTCCTACAGGAAAGTCTGCCTGATTAAGCTGAATAATCTCCATAACATTACCATTAAAATCTGACACTATTATCTCATCCCATCTTGTAATTAGTAGTTCAGTATCATTATTAGTATATTCAATACCCATTCCTTCATTGAGAGAAATAGTATCACCATCTTCCATTAAAGGTGTAACATTAAAGATTGTTCCATCTAAGTTTAAAGTAACCAATCCTTCGTTATAGTCTAAGTTATTGTCGTTATCATAATCATCCCAATATACAGTCGCGAGGATTTTTCCATTATAAATCTCAAGTCCTGGAAGCGCATACCAATCATCATCAGCGTTATCATTTAGTATAGATGCTTCGAGTGTTGATGGATTTACACTAAAAATTGCTCCATTATTATAATCTGAACGAGAGCTTGCATAAATCATTCCGTTAGACTCATTATAAACAATATCCCTTAGACCAGTTAAAACCTCACCATTAAAAGAAATCGTTCCAATGGATGCAAGTGTCCCATTTGTGGTATTAATTGCAGAGAACATACCACTGTCTGAGTTATACACAACCATGATGTCATTTATAACAATTGGGTTGTCATCGTCATCATCACTACATGCCACAAAAGCTGTAACGAATAACAACATTGCTAAAAATTTTACTAGTGTTTTCATACCCTTTATATTTAAAGATTAATAACATTTTAATGCTTTAAATATATTGGCATACTAATAATTAGAAAATGATTCTAGTCAGACTATTCCTATAAAATGATTTTGGTCAGTATTCTAAAAATAGAATCCAAAACTACCTGTAACACCAAAACGTCTGGCGTCTGGATTATCTAAATAATTACCTCTAAAATTGAAGTCTATTCTTAAAATTTTGAAAATGTTGGCCACACCCACACTGTACTCATAATACATACGCGTATCTGGTGCCACAAGTTGGAATTCCACAGGATTTCCTGTTGTACTTAATGCAATATTTTCATCAGACAACTCTCCCCAAACACCTCGAAGCCCAACAATAGCTCTAAGGTTATATTTCTTTAAGAATGGTATACGTGAAAATAAACGACCATTAAAATTGTGTTCTAAATGAACAGAAGTATATGTATCTGTTACAAACTCATAAAAGTCGAGTTGAGAGAATGTATTATAAATTGAAAAATACGTTTGATTACCTGGCACAACACTTAACAATCCTAAAGGCACTTCTCCAAAAGTTTTACCAGCTTCAATTGACGTTACCAAACGACCAAATCCACCAACTTGCCATGGCTGTATGTAAGAGAACTGCACTTTAGT
Organism: Winogradskyella sp. ABM4_392; assembly: GCF_056160445.1. NCBI lineage: Bacteria > Pseudomonadati > Bacteroidota > Flavobacteriia > Flavobacteriales > Flavobacteriaceae > Winogradskyella > Winogradskyella sp. ABM4_392. The sequence goes on along the minus strand of NZ_JBSWXE010000004.1, from coordinate 87,856 downwards.
GTAATCAAAATCACTGTCAAACCAATCTCGATCTCCACGTGTAACTTGTGCAAAAAGTCTGGCGAAATCATCATTTTTCTCTTTTCGCTCTACACCAAAACCTGTCATCTGTCGTTTCGGAAAATAGGATAATGCTAATCGACTTTCAAATTGTTTGATTTCTGAAGAAATACCTGTTGAAGATTCAGGATTATTATAATCTAAACTGAATGTTGGTGATGCTGACCTTAAAGTTCTAAAGCTTCCATCTAAACGAACTTCAAAATTTCGCGAAGGCTCAATTGAAAACCCTAAATTGGTTAAATTAATATTGGTTAATTTGTCATTAGCTCCAGCCGTAAAAACGGCATTAGAGGCTAAACTTCTTCCTAAAACATCAGTAGAACTTGTAAGGCTTGCACCTATTTGCTCAACATCTCTTCTATTACCACCAAAAATGGTGAGACGACTCCGTTTATCTAAAAGCCATTTTCCAGAAATTCCGTATTTAAATTTATCATCTCTAAAGCCATAAGCCAAAAAGCCTTCTAATCTCCATAAATCGTTTGGACCAAAGTAAGTTCGTCCACCAGTTCTAAGACGTAAACCTTCAACCTCATTAAATCCGAATGTTGAAAAAATTGGACCATAATCGAAATTAATACTTGGAAATTCTATATAACCTGAGGCAAGTATACTTCCCAAGTTATAAAGCCTTTTAAACTTCTTTACTGTTTTTAAAGTGTCTAACATTTTGTAAACACCTTTTTCATCTTTGTTTAAGGCTTCTAGCCTATTCTTTTCCCAGAAATCATCTTCTCGGTTATAAACATCTTCGTCATAATTATAAACTACCTTATCATAGAATTTTTCATCCTTAGGTTGATTAAACTTATAATTGTCATACAACGTAGTACGTTTACCGTAAACTCCACGAGATTTTTCTTTCTTATTTAAGGCAAAGTCTGATAAAAAATAATCGCGTTTTATAAGAAAAACTGAATCATTTAAAACCTCAAACTCTTGCTCTATGTATATTTCTTTTACCCAGTTAATGTTTGCACTTTTAGATGCTTGAAGATTAATTTCTTTAATTGCATAGGTAGAATCATTAACCCAAAAATCTCCTTTAAAAGTGAGTTCATTTTTTCGTCTTGGATAGTAAATGATATTATAACACCATTTGTTATCTATAAATGCACTATCTGAAAGCACATAGTTATAAGTTTGTATACCTGTGCGACTCAAAGGACTTACAAAACTCTTATCAAAGAATTTTAAATAATTATCGTAAATATTATAGTCTGAATATAAATCATCAACAAAATCAATAATCACTTGATTGTTACTAAATCCTGAATTTTTGTTTCCTACTAAATCTTCACGTTTTTCATTGAGCTCATTATCGCCATAAACTTTCTTTACAGATTCATTTAAAAAAATTGGCAGATAGGTCTTACCTGTTACTGAAGATGTGTCAACCTCTTCAAAAACAAACTCCATACCTTTAAATAGCTTACTTTTAATTAGTGCGCTATCTATAGTATTAAGATCAAACTCTACTTTTTCGTATTGGTCGTATTGGTATTGTTTAAACTGGCTAAGACCGTTTTGTCTTTTGCGTTCCCAAATTTTCTGTAGAATACGAATTGCCGGATTTTCTGAAGCTTTCTTTGATTGTTTACCACTAACTATAACTACTTCTTTTAGGGATTCAGCCTCTTCCTTAAGCACAAATCTTAAGTCGTAATTTACCTTTTTTGTGAGTGGGAATTCTAAAACCTCATAACCAACAAACGACACCATTAAAGCTCCCCATGTTTCGTCTGACTCTAAATAGAATCGTCCATCTTCGTTTGTGATAGTACCTTCGGTAGAACCTTTAAAAACCACATTTGCAAAAGGAATTGGCTCATCCTTTACATCAAAAACGTAACCACTAACTTTTGTTTGGGCAAAAGCTGAGGTTAAGGCTATAATAAAGAGGGCAAAGAATAGTTTTAACTTCATATTTAAACAATAAACTTCATCAACAACCATGCTAAAATTAGTTTTTGGTTATTGATGAAGTTTATTTAACGCAGAAAACTGCGATTTATTTACTTATACATTACTTTTTTCACCGCTTTTACAACGTCATCACTGTTAGGCAACCACTCTTCTAAAAGTACTGGTGAATATGGTGCAGGTGTATCTGCAGTATTAATTTTTACAACTGGTGCATCTAAATAATCAAACGCTTCAGATTGTACTAAGTATGTAATTTCTGTTGCTACGTTGCCAAAAGGCCATGCTTCTTCAACAACAACAAGTCTATTTGTTTTCTTTACAGATTCTACAACTGTCTTTCTATCCATAGGACGCACCGTTCTTAAATCTATAATCTCGCAAGAAATTCCTTCTTTTTCTAATTCGTCTGCTGCTTTGTAAGCTTCTTTTATAATTTTACCAAAAGATACAATGGTAACATCTGTTCCTTCTCTTTTAATATCTGCTACACCTAATGGAATAGTATATTCTCCTTCAGGCACTTCACCTTTATCTCCATACATCTGCTCACTTTCCATAAAAATTACAGGATCGTCATCTCTAATAGCAGATTTTAATAGTCCTTTTGCGTCATAAGGGTTAGAAGGCACAACCACTTTAAGTCCTGGTGTGTTAGCAAACCAATTCTCAAATGCTTGTGAGTGTGTTGCCGCTAACTGACCTGCAGAAGCTGTTGGTCCTCTAAAAACGATAGGACATTTAAACTGTCCTCCAGACATTTGTCTAATTTTCGCAGCATTATTTATAATCTGATCAATACCAACCAATGAGAAATTAAACGTCATATACTCAACTATAGGACGGTTACCAGTCATTGTAGAACCTATTGCTACACCTGCAAAACCAAGCTCTGCAATAGGAGTATCGATAACACGTTTTGGTCCAAACTCATCTAACATACCTTTAGATGCTTTATATGCACCATTATATTCTGCAACTTCTTCTCCCATAAGGTAAATGCTCTCGTCTCTACGCATTTCTTCGCTCATGGCTTCTGCAATTGCCTCTCTAAATTGAATTGTCTTCATTATTTTCTTTTTAAACGAAGAACAAAAATAGCAATAAATGAAAAACTAAGTAAATCAAATTTCTTTAAAATTTATTATGCACGCATAGTAAATATTCGAAATAAAATATTTACCTTCGTAACCGCAATTTTTTGAAGTTTTACAAACAATTAACGAAATCGTTTTAGTAAAATTTCACACAAATTAATGTAAACTTAAATAATATATAAGTATGAAGATTTTAGTATGTATTAGCCATGTACCTGATACAACTTCCAAAATTAATTTTACAGATGGAGATACAAAGTTTGATACTAATGGTGTTCAGTTTGTAATTAACCCTAATGATGAGTTTGGTTTAACCAGAGCAATGTGGTTTAAAGAAAAGCAAGGTGCTAGCGTGGACGTTGTTAATGTAGGTGGTGCTGAAACAGAGCCAACACTAAGAAAGGCGTTAGCAATAGGTGCAGATACTGCTATTAGAGTTAACACTGAAGCTACAGACGGATTTGCTGTTGCAAAACAATTAGCAAAAGTTGTTAAAGATGGTGGTTACGATTTAGTAATAGCAGGAAGAGAATCTATTGATTATAATGGTGGAATGGTTCCTGGTATGCTTGCTGCAATGACAGATGCTAACTTCGTTGCCAACTGTATAGGATTAGAGGTAGACGGTACAAGCGCTAAAGCTGTTAGAGAGATTGATGGTGGTAAAGAAACTGTAAGTACGTCATTACCATTAGTTGTTGCAGGACAGAAAGGTATTGTAGAAGAAAGTGATCTTCGTATACCAAACATGAGAGGTATTATGATGGCTCGTAAAAAGCCATTAAATGTAGTTGAACCAGTAGATGCCACTTCAGAAACTTCAACTGCAAGTTTTGAAAAACCAGCACCTAAGGGAGCAGTTAAGTTAGTAGATGCAGATAATATTGATGAATTAGTTAATTTACTTCATAACGAAGCTAAAGTCATTTAAAAAAAGAATTATGTCAGTTTTAGTATATACAGAGTCAGAAAACGGAAAATTTAAAAAAGCAGCTTTAGAAGTCGTGTCTTACGCAAAAGCTGTTGCAGACCAAATGGGTACAACAGTAACTGCTGTTGCCATTAATGCAGATGATAATGATAGCTTAGGAGCTTACGGAGCTTCTAAAGTATTATCTATAAAAGACGATAGTTTAAACAACTTTAATGCAAAAAAACATGCTGCTGTAATAGAGCAAGCTGCTAAAAACGAAAGTGCAAAAGTTGTTGTTTTAAGTTCTAGTGCAGACAGTAAATATTTAGCACCTTTGTTAGCCGTAGGATTAGACGCAGGATATGTTTCTAATGTAGTTGAGGCGCCATCTAACACTTCACCATTTACAGTAAAACGTACAGCTTTTACTAATAAAGCTTTTGCTAATACAGAAATAAACACAGACGTAAAAATAGTTGGTTTGTCTAACAACTCTTTTGGAATTGTTGACGCTGGTGGAAGCGCTTCTGTTGAAGATTTTTCACCATCAATACCAGATTCTGGTGTTAGCGTAGAATCTGTTGATAAAGCAACAGATAAAGTAAGTATTGCAGATGCCGAAGTTGTTGTATCTGGTGGTAGAGGATTAAAAGGCCCAGAAAATTGGGGAATGATAGAAGAATTAGCGGATGTTTTAGGAGCTGCTACAGCATGCTCTAAACCTGTATCTGACCTTGGTTGGAGACCTCACAGTGAGCACGTAGGACAAACTGGTAAGCCTGTAGCCTCAAACTTATACATTGCAATTGGTATCTCTGGTGCAATTCAGCATTTAGCAGGTATTAACGCTTCTAAAGTTAAAGTTGTTGTAAACACAGATCCTGAAGCTCCTTTCTTTAAAGCTGCAGATTATGGTGTTGTTGGTGATGCTTTTGAAGTTGTACCAGCTTTAATCGAAAAACTAAAAGCTTTTAAAGCACAAAACGCATAATTTTAGTACCTTGTAATATTAAAGGACTGTTTAAATTTAGATTTTCTTAATTGCTTTACGTTTTATCGAAAGTATTTAGAAAAATATCCAATTCTGCATTTTGCAGTTGGTAAAGTCCAAATTTAAACAGTTCTTTGTGTTTTATAATTCATGAGTTTAGTACGTTTAAATATAAAAGGTATTTCCTACAGCCAAACCCAAAATGGTGCGTATGCCTTAATACTTAATGAAGTTGATGGTGACAGAAAACTTCCAATCGTAATTGGTGCTTTTGAAGCACAATCTATTGCTATAGCATTAGAAAAAGAGATTCGTCCTCCAAGACCTTTAACTCACGATTTATTCAAAAATTTTGCAGACAGATTTGATATTGTTGTAAAGCAAGTTATTATTCACAAGTTAGTTGATGGTGTCTTCTACTCTAGTCTAATTTGTGAACGCGACAAAATCGAAGAAATCATAGATGCCAGAACCAGTGACGCTATTGCCTTAGCTCTACGTTTTCAGGCACCAATTTTCACGTATAAAAATATTTTAGACAAAGCAGGTATCTATCTAAAAGTAAATCCTAAAAAAGAGGATGAAGAACAAGATAGCATACTTGTAGATGATCTCATTGCTGAAGAAATTGAAAGTGCAGTTGCCGAACAAGAAGGTTATAAGGATAAATCTTTAGAAGAATTAAATAGCCTTTTAGAAGAAGCTGTAAATAATGAAGACTACGAAAAAGCAGCAAAAATAAGAGACGAAATTTCTAAGCGCTAACTAACACCCTTTATATGAAACTTTTTTTCAGAGCCCTTATTGCTATACTTATTGGAATTTCATCAATTACAGCACAAGAGCTAGAAAAAACATGGCAATTTACGACTGTAGAAAATACGAAATCAGGCGAATCACTACTTATTTCTGATTCTGATGTTTTAAAATTTAGAGATGGTGATTTTGACTATAAATTAATGAGCAAAGATAGTCTTAAAGCCTCTGGTCATTATACCTTTCAGAATAATCTTCTGGTTTTTTATTATAACAAACCTAAAGATACAATAAGAAAATATAAGGTTCGCGAATTTACAGACTCAACATTAGTTTTTACTGAAAAAGGAGTTACCTATAAATTCAAAACACCTAATGAAATTGAAACTTTAGTTTCTAACGAACAAGTAAAAAACACAGATACAATTATTCCAAGTCAAGGTTTTTCTTTTGGTAGTTTATGGAGAGGGATTTTAGGTATGTTTACCTTAATATTTATTGCTTTTCTATTTAGTAGTAACCGTAAAGCCATAAACTGGAAAACCGTAGGAATTGGTTTAGCCTTTCAATTACTCATTGCCATTGGTGTACTTAAAGTAGGATTTGTAAAAACTGCTTTTGAATGGGTTGGCGGTTTATTTGTAAGCGTATTAGATTTTACAAGAGCCGGAAGCGAGTTTTTATTCGATGGACTAGTTGTAGATATGGATACATTTGGTTTCATTTTTGCATTTCAGGTATTACCAACTATATTATTCTTTTCGGCATTAACATCTGTACTATTTTACTTGGGTATTATTCAAAAAGTTGTAAAAGCTTTTGGGTGGTTATTAACTAAACTCCTCAGAATTTCGGGAGCAGAAAGCCTTAGTGTAGCCGGAAACATTTTCTTAGGTCAAACAGAAGCACCACTCCTAATTAAAGCTTATTTAGAAAAAATGAATAAGTCCGAAATACTACTTGTTATGATTGGTGGTATGGCAACGGTTGCTGGTGCTGTATTGGCAGCTTATATTGGATTTTTAGGTGGCGATGACCCAGAGTTACGTCTAGTATATGCGAAGCATTTATTGGCAGCTTCTGTAATGGCTGCTCCTGGTGCTATTGTTATTTCAAAAATACTTTTCCCACAAACTGAAGATATCAATACAGATGTAGCAGTGTCTCAAGAAAAAATTGGTGCTAATATACTAGACGCTATTGCTAACGGAACTACTGAAGGCTTAAAACTGGCTGTTAATGTTGGCGCTATGTTATTAGTATTTGTTGCTTTTATTGCCATGATTAACGGTATTCTAGGTTGGGTTGGAGACGTTACTAACCTCAATGCATGGATGGCAGCCAATACACCTTATCAATCATTTTCACTCGAAGCTATATTGGGAACTGTATTTGCTCCTTTAATGTGGTTAATAGGTGTGGCAAAAGAAGATATGATGATGATGGGTCAACTTTTAGGTATCAAACTTGCAGCAAGTGAATTTGTTGGCTACATACAGCTAGCAGATTTAAAAGATGTTACAAACGTAACCCATCTTAATTATGAAAAGTCCGTTATTATGGCAACTTATATGCTTTGTGGATTTGCCAATTTCGCATCAATAGGTATACAAATAGGAGGTATTGGCTCACTTGCACCAGGACAAAGAAAGCAATTATCTAAATTTGGGATGAAAGCCTTGATTGGTGGTACAATTGCTTCACTAATTTCTGCAACCATAGCAGGAATGATAATTGGGTAATTTCAGTTAATAACTTTTTATATTATATAAGGCTTCAAATCAATGGTTTTGAAGCTTTTTTTTATTTTCGTTTTTGCATTATGCTATTTGCATTTCGCTTAAAAATAAAGTTTAATTAAATGAGATTCCTGCTTTCGCAGGAAGTATGCATGAAACAATATCACGACTTAGTAAAATACGTATTAGAAAACGGAAACGAAAAAGGAGATAGAACAGGTACAGGCACTAAAAGTGTGTTTGGCTACCAAATGCGTTTTGACTTGAGTGAAGGCTTTCCTATGGTAACTACCAAAAAATTACACCTTAAGTCTATTATATACGAGTTACTTTGGTTTCTTAAAGGAGATACCAATATTAACTATTTAACTGAAAATGGTGTAAGAATCTGGAACGAATGGGCAGATGAAAATGGAGATTTAGGTCCTGTTTACGGACATCAATGGCGCAACTGGGCGAGTGAAGAGATAGACCAAATTAAGGAAGTCGTAGAAACTCTTAAGAACAATCCAAACAGCAGAAGAATGTTAGTTTCTGCTTGGAACCCTTCTGTATTACCAGATACATCTAAATCTTTCTCAGAAAATGTAGCTAATGGTAAAGCTGCTTTACCTCCTTGCCATGCATTTTTTCAATTTTATGTTGCAGATGGTAAATTATCCTGTCAACTCTATCAACGTAGCGCAGATATCTTTTTAGGTGTTCCTTTTAACATTGCATCATATGCATTATTTACTATGATGATGGCACAGGTTTGCGGTTACCAACCAGGTGAATTTATCCACACTTTTGGAGATGCACACATATATAACAACCATTTAGAACAATTAGAATTACAGCTCTCTAGAGACATAAGACCTTTACCAAAAATGATTCTTAATCCAGAGGTGAACGATATTTTCGATTTTAAGTTTGAGGATTTTACGCTTGTCGATTATAACCCACACCCTCATATTAAAGGTATTGTTGCTGTATAAATAATAACATGAAGTATATTAAGCTATTTATTTTTCTGTTTATCTCAATAAATTTTTGTAGCGCTCAAAAGCCTCAACCAAATCTTTTTAAAAGATCATTTGTTGTTTACAAAGGCTGTGAAGGCTCAGAAGATCTAGAGCATTGTTATGAGGTTTCTTTTCATGAGTTTTTAGCCAAACATATTAACAGAAAAGCTTTAAAAGATTCTATTTTCTTTGAAGCTAAAAAAGACACTATAACTGTTAATGCAAATATTCTGTATGATGAAAACGGGAAAGTTATTAAGCGGTATTCTAGAATCTCTAATCCAGCAAGTAACAGAGTTGAAGGTCTAAGGTATTTATTAGACAGCATTCCTGTTGTTAAACCTGTATTAGACAGATATAACAATGGTGTAGCCCAAAGCGCAAGAAATTTATTTGGTTTTTATTTAGACAAAGCTAAAGACACTATTGTTCCAATTTTAGGTTACACACCAGACGAGGTTCCTTTTGATATCATAGAGAAAGTTCCAGTTTATAAGGGATGTGATGAAAGCTTGAGCAATGAGGATTTAAAAAAATGCATGAGCGATAAAGTGAGAGCTGTTATCTCAAAAAACTTTAAAGTTAAACTAGCCAAAAAGTATAGGTTAGATCCTGGCATACAACGTATATATGTGCTCTTTAAAATAGATAAAAAAGGACGAGTAAAAGATATACAAGCTAGAGGACCACATCCTGGTATAGAAAAAGAAGCCATAAGAGTTATCGGAAAAATACCAAAATTAACAAAACCTGGCTATCAAAGAGGTGAGCCTGTAGTGGTTCCTTTTTCAATTCCAATAGTTTTTGCGGTACCTGATTAACAACATAAAAAGGCGTTTCTTGTAAAAAGAAACGCCTTTTTAACACATTAATTTATAAAGGGATATTATAAATTTAACACGCCATTTTCAGCACCTGCATAATCATTCCAAGCATATGCATCTGCTTGTTCATCATTAACGTAATTACCGTCGACAACGTATCTAAACTCATAAGAGTTTTCGCTCTCTAAATCTACAGTACCCTTAAATGTACCGTTCTTTAATTTCTTTAATTCTGTAGCTTCAGTATTCCACTCGTTAAAGCTTCCAACAACTGCTACACTTTTTGCCTCCTCTGCAGGAACAGAAAATGTTACCTTACAAACTGGCTTACTTTTTAAATACTGCTTTTTAATTGCCATAATTATAGTTTTAAATAATGACTCAAAAGTATAAAAGAAAAAACCAGCACAAACAGTTTAAATCACTTTAAATGAAAGAATTATCATTTTAGTAAAATAGCCTTTACTTTTTGATAAACTATGTAATTTTTTGTTGTATAATTTGTAATATCAACAACACAAAAATCAAGCCTTAGCTATTGATTATCAACGATATCGTTTTCGAAAATAGCGTGAATAAATTCCGTAATAATAGCGATAACGTTTTAGTGAAAAAGAAGTATCTTTATCAGATAATTTTAGAATTATGTTTGGAAAGAAAAAACAAGTTTCAACAATAGATAAAGACCAATTAGAACTCATTGAATATGCCCAAAAACGCATAAGACAAAAAAAGCGTTTATACATCCATTTTGTTGTATTTCTTATTGGTGCAGTTTTCTTAATTCTGGCAAATACGGTACTTGGTATTGGTGAAGATTTTACTATAGCTGGTATTAATTGGTTTGTATATGCCATACTTATTTGGTTGTTCTTATTTGTATATCACTTTGTAAATGTTTTTATCACCAATAAGTTTATGGGCAAGGATTGGGAAAAACAACAATTAGACAAGCTTGTAAGCCAACAGCAAAACCGCATTGATAATTTAAAAGAGGGCTTTCTAAAAGAAGAGCGTAAAATTGCACAATCGCAGGCCTACAACGAAACGCATCCAGAAACTAAACCTGAAGAAAAAAAAAACTCCAATGAGTTAACCATCATTGTAGCAGCTGGTGAAGACAATGCTATTGGAAAAGACAATGACCTAATTTGGCATCTTAGCAATGATTTAAAACGATTTAAAAAGCTAACCTCTGGTCATCATATCATTATGGGACGCAAAACTTTTGAAAGTTTCCCAAAACCACTGCCAAACCGTACACATATTGTTATTACAAGACAAAACGACTACAAAGCACCAGAAGGAGTTATTATTGTAAATAATCTTGAAGATGCTTTAGATGCAGCAAGAAAAGACAATCAACCATTCATTATAGGTGGTGGTGAAATCTACAAGCAATCCATTAACATAGCTGATAAACTAGAACTAACTCGTGTACACGCAACGTTTGATGGTGCAGACACCTATTTCCCAGAAGTAGATTCTAAAATTTGGAAAGAGATTGGTAGAGAAACTCATGATGCGGATGAGGACCATAAATATGCATTTTCTTTTATTACTTATGTGAGAAGATAAATATTCCTATTTTTGCAGCACTAAAAATTAGTCACATGAATGCATACGTATTTCCAGGTCAAGGTGCTCAGTTTTCAGGAATGGGATTAGACCTTTATGAAAACTCACCTTTAGCACAAGAGCTTTTTGAAAAAGCTAATGATATCCTTGGTTTCTCAATTACTGACATTATGTTTGAAGGTTCTGCTGAAGATCTAAAACAAACCAAGGTTACACAACCTGCAATATTTTTACACTCAGTAATTTTAGCAAAAACTTTAGGAGATAACTTTAAACCAGATATGGTTGCAGGCCACTCACTTGGCGAGTTTTCTGCTTTAGTTGCTGCTGGTGCTTTAACTTTTGAGGATGGATTAAAATTGGTATCTCAGCGTGCACAAGCAATGCAAAAAGCATGTGAAATACAGCCAAGTACTATGGCAGCAGTTTTAGGTCTAGATGATGATGTGGTTGAGAAAATATGCGCAATGACAGAAGGTGTTGTTGTAGCAGCTAATTATAATTGTCCTAGTCAATTAGTTATTTCTGGTGAAGTTGAAGCTGTAAACAAAGCTTGTGAAGCTCTTAAAGAAGAAGGTGCAAGACGTGCATTGGTATTGCCTGTTGGTGGTGCATTCCATTCACCAATGATGGAACCTGCTCGTGAAGAATTAGCTGCAGCTATAGAAAACACAACCTTTAGCAAACCAAATTGCCCAATTTATCAAAATGTAACTGCTTCTGCTATTACTGATGAAAATGAAATAAAAGCTAATTTAATCTCTCAATTAACTGCACCTGTACGTTGGACACAATCTGTACAACAAATGATAGCAGATGGTGCTACTCACTTTACAGAAGTTGGTCCTGGTAAAGTTTTACAAGGATTAGTAAAGAAAATTAACAGAGAAGCAGAAACATCTTCCGCTACTTTTGAAACTAACGCTTAACATCTTCTGTTTTGAATAGAAACATTTTTATTGTACTCCTAATAGCTTTTAATATTGCTATAGACCAAATCTCAAAAGTCTATGTTAGGGCTAATATTGAAATTAGAGAAGTCATAGAATTAATTGGTGATAAATTTATCCTTACCAATGTATATAACAAGGGTGCTTTTCTTGGTATGGGTAGTGATATGAACCCTACATTAAGAACCATCTTTTTGTTAATCTTACCAACTATAGTTTTAGGATATGTTATATACTACATTATTAAAACAAAGGAATTAGATCGCTTAAGCCTTATTGCTTTTTGTTGCATTATTGGTGGTGGCATTGCCAATGTCTTTGATAGAATTGTATTTGGCAAAGTCACCGATTTCTTTTTTATAGATTTAGGTGGTATTTTTAAAACCGGTATTTTTAACGTTGCAGATATTTCTGTAACTGCTGGTATGATAATGTTACTTTTCAGTGGTGTCTTTAATAGTAAAAAGAATGTCGTCACAACCGAATCATAATATTGATTGTAAATTAAAACAAAAAGACCCTTTCTGATGAAGGGTCTTTTTTGATTTAGTTAGTATTATAAACTCAATTGCTTAAGGTAAAGAAAATGTTGTTACCTCATTAGCGCCAAATAATCCTCCTTGGTGTATAATTTCGCCATTTACAGTTAATGAATAACTTCCCTGACCGAAACTACAACAGATACCATCTCCATAAGCATCATAGATAACAAAACCAAAATCACCGTTATCTATACAAAGACGTTCTTGTATAGATTGATCATCTAGATCACCATATCCACTACCCGATGCTATTAATGTAGGAGAAGTACTTATATCTGAATATAACTCCCAACTTGTTTCTTCGGCATAGTTATCAAAAGTGATATCTAAAATGAGCTCATTTACAGGACATACAATAACAATATCCATACGTAAAGGATGTGGATTTAAGGCCGTATTATCATCTGCAAATCCCAAAACCAATCTATCACCACTACCAAAACCATTATCCGTAATGGAAACATCAAATTGAGCTGAAGAAGCATTAGCAGGTATGGTAACAGAACTCGGCACATTATAAAAATCCGAGCTTATGGTTGTACCTTGCCCATCATTAAATTCTATAGGCAAAACCTCTAAATTATAGGTCTTATCGGAAGATGATTTTCTTGAATTGTAAACCGTTATCGTTCTAGCTGAAGTTCCGCTTTGGTTTAACTCAAAACTTAAAACATCATCTTGAAAACTTATAAATTCATAATCTGAAACGCTTGTTGCATCAGCATCAATTTCGTTATCACAAGCAACAAAAATGAAGCTACACAAAACCAAAGCTGTATATAAAACTTTTTTCATGTTATCTCTTTTTAAATTAAATATTATTGAAGCCTGCATAATTCTCGTTTAAATCCATCTCATCTTCTGGGATTTTCAAGAAGAACAAATTACTATCTGCTGGCACATCTATAGATATTCTGTGAATATCATTTCTAGTTATTGGAAGATTGTAGCGCTTTGCATCAAACCATTGCGGACCAAACTCACCATAAAATTCTTTTTTTCGTTCTAACAAAATCTCATTTAATAACGCCTGACCAGAATTGGTTGTTATTGTAGCATTAGGGTCTCTTGAAGATTGCAGTGCAAACAGAAGATTCCTAGCTTCTGGGATATTACCTAAATGATACTGAGCTTCAGCATCAAAAAGTACCATTTCAGACTTTCTTATAATTGGTATATCAGATGCAAAAGTAAAGGCGTACTTTGTAGACACAAATTCTCTCCATGGCGTCGTAGCAGATACTCCATAAAGATCAACAAAGGTATTTCTAACATCCGTTGAAGAAAATTCTGCTGCAAATTCAGGATCTATATATGTAGCATTGTAGCTTAAGGTAAAATGATCCATCATAGGTGCTGCATGTCCCCAAAAAAAGTTGGTTTCGTCAGAGCCGTTTTGAAACATTGCCCAAAGCCACTCCTGATCTTGCATGTTACCAAAACCTGATCCCCAATTTGATGACTGTACTGCCTGGTTAGCATTACCTCCATATGCACTTCTGGCCAACTCCGAAACTCTCTGCCAATCATCTTGAGTTACAGCATATACTCTTGCTAAAACTGCTTGAGCAACAGCCTTATTAATAAAACTTTTACCTATTCTATTATCTGGTAAATCGGCTACTGCATCTTCTAAATCTTGAATAATTTGACCATAAACCTCATTCATCGGTGCTGGCGGATTACCACCTACAGTTTCTAAGGATGTTGGTGTAGTGTAGATTGGTATTCTCTCTAAACTTCTGTCATTATTATAGTTTGGCGCAAATTCTAATGCAAGTTCAAATAAGTGAAATCCTCTAAAAAATTTACCTTTTGCAACAAATTCTCGCTTCTCCTCTTCACTTAACCCATCACTATTATTTACACCAAATATTAATGTATTTGCAAAGTTTATATTCTCGTAATTAAAGTCCCATGTAAAATTGGTTCGTCTAAAGTTAGGCTCCCTATTTTCGTGCCCATAATCAAATCTATACCAATTTACATCTTGAATGATATCGTTTCCTTTTACAGCTCTGGCAAAATACATAGCATATAAACCGCCAACATCTACAGTTCTATATTGGCCTTTATAATTTGCAAGAATACCATTAACAAAAGTCTGGGCATTCTCTCTGGACGAGAAAATTAATTCATCCGTAACACCTGTAGTGTCCGAAGGTTCTTCAACATAGTCTTTTTCACAAGACAACATCATACTAGCTAAGACCAAAGCAATTAATGGCAATAGCACTCTAAGTTTATTATTTTTATTTTTCATCATACTATTTTTTAAAATTGAATTAATGTCCCAAACGTAAATGTTCTTTGTAATGGCGACCGGTTTGCTGTTAACCCATTAAAAGCTTGTTCTGGGTCTATACCACCATGCGATTGCCATGTTAATAAATTATCTCCCTGAAAATACACTCTCACTGAAGTTAACCCTATGTCTTCTAAAGCATCTTGCGGTAAATTATAACCAACAGTAATACTCTTAAGACGTAAATAATCATTTTTAAACAACCATCTCGTTGATTGAGAATTGAAGTTATTATTTGATGTAGTCAACCTAGGAAAATCAGTAATATCACCTGGTTGTGACCATGCGTTAAAGTTATCTGGATGCGCTGATGCTCCAATAGCATCAAAATTATTTACTAAACCAGAGTAATCTGTATCTAAGAGATAAGCTCCCAAGCTAAAATTAAACAACGCACTAAGATCAAACTGCTTATATCTTAAGCTAGTATTGAAACCACCTTGAATATCTGGAAGAGATTCCTTGCCTGTTTCATAACGTGTTGCTTGGTCATAATCATTAGTTACTGTTCTACCAGTAACATTACCTTCAGTGTCAACTATATCTTGGTACCAAAGCGCATCGCCATTTGCCGGATTAACGCCTGCCCATTCTCTAATATAAAACTCGAATAAAGAGTTTCCTGGTGCCCAAAGTTTGGTACCTTGAACTTGTCTATCTGTGAATGGTGAAATTTGAATGATTTCATTCTTCAATACTGAAAAATTACCACCTACACTCCAGCTAAAATCTTTCTTATTAAAGATATCACTGTTTAAGGTTACTTCCCAACCAGAGTTTTCTATAATACCTGCATTAGCTCTTACCACAGGAACTCCTGGCGAGGGTGTTGCAGTAATATCCTGAATTAAATCTTCACTACGTCTTTTGAAGTATTCTACAGTACCACTAAGTGCTCCATTAAAAATGGTAAAGTCCATACCTAAGTTAAGGTTGGTTGATGTTTCCCATTGTAATGCTGGATCTGGCAATGTACCTGCTGGCAAGTTAGACGGTTGGCCTTCTACCGGTGAAATAACAACACCACCAAAATTAGCACCACCAAATAAAAAGCTTGTTGGGAAGAAACCACCAGGAATACTAATGTTACCCAATTCACCATAAGATGCTCTTAATTTAAGATTGTTAAGCCAATCTGCTTTCTCCATAAAAGCTTCATTTGTAAGATTCCAAGAGGCACCTACAGAGAAAAACTCACCTGTGTTATAGTCTGTATTAAACTGTGAAGATTTATCTTGTCTTATAGAACCTTCTATGAAATATCTATTGTCAAAATTGTAAGCCACACGACCCAACATACTTACAATTCGTCTTTCAGTTCTAAAACCACCAAATGATTCTGCTATAGTTCCGTTACCTAATTCTTCCTGACCAGGTAAAAAGCCCGTAGCAGAAGCACTAAATGTATCTGAAGTTGTAGTATTGGCTTCGTAAATAGCATCTACAGAAATATTATGTACATCAGCTAAAGAGGTCTTATAATTAAGCGCTTGAATAGCATTTAAACCTGTAGTTACATTTCTGGCCTTACTTACTCTACCACCTACTGCTGAAGCAGAACCAATTTCATCATCATTAAAACTGTGACTATCAAAAACAAAGTTTTCATAATTTAAGGTAGATCTAAATGTGAAGTTTTTAAGGAAATTCACCTCAGCATAAGCAGAGCCTAAGAAGTTTGTTCTTATACGCTGCTCAGTTCCTAACAAAATGGATGCTAAAATATTTTCACCTTGATTTGTTGGTCTATTAAAGTTTACTGGCTGACCAACTGGTCTTCCATTACCATTACCAAGATCGTATATTCTATTACCACTATCATCTAAAATTAGATTTCCATCTGCATCTCTTACATAGAGTGGATAGATACCGTTAACACTATAAATCCAAGATATAGCTTGTGTAGTACTACCAGATGTTTGATCTGGATTATTAGAGTACGATCTGGAGTAACCACTAGTAATTCCGAGTTTTAACCAATCATTTACTTGAGTATCTAGTCCTACTCTTGATGCAATTCTCTCAAAATCTGATTTAATTACTGGTCCATCCTCACTTAAATAGTCTACAGAGAAAAAGTAGTTTGTATTTTCTGTACCACCAGAAATGTTAACATTATGATTTACTCTTGGCACATCTTCTCTTAATACAGCATCTTGCCAATCGGTTTCCCAAAGTAGATTAGCTCCACTTACTAAATTTCCATCTGTACCAATTGGGTTAGAAACACTGTAAGGATTATAGCCTAAAGTTGGTATTAGAGCATTTGTGGCATTACTTGCTGCTTCAGCAGGCAATTGTCCTTGGTTATATAAATTATCATTTCTAAGCGCTTGCCACATTAATCTTAAATAGTCTTCAGAACCTACAACATCATGTATACCAACCGCAGGATTGGAAATACCATATTGAGTTCTAACTCTAACACTTGTTTTTGTGTTTCGCTTACCTCTTTTAGTAGTAATTAGAACTACTCCATTTGCAGCTCTAGATCCGTAAAGTGAGGCTGAAGATGCATCTTTTAATACAGAAATAGATTCTATCTGATCTTGACTTATGGTGTTTAAATTTCCTGTAAAAGGTGCTCCATCTATAACAATAAGCGGACTATTAGCACCATTAAAACTACCAAAACCTCTAATAACAAAATTAGGATTATTACCAGGTTGACCTCCAGGAGTAATCAGGTTAATACCAGCAACTGTTCCTTGCAAGGCTCGTAATGGTGAGGTTACTTGTTGATTTTCTATAACCTCAGATTTAACAACAGCTACAGAACCAACAATAGCTTCTCTTTTCTGTGTACCATAGGCTACAACAACGACTTCATCTAAAGCATTTCCTTCTTTTAAGGCAACATCATAAACATTGGCATCTCCAACTATGACTTCTGCTGTTTCCATTCCTACATAAGAAACAACTAGAATATCTCCTTGTGTTGCGCGAATGGAAAACTTACCATCGAAATCTGATTGCACTCCTCGAGAGGTGTTTTTTACAATCACATTAGCACCTGGTAAAGGCATTCCATCTGATTCAGTTGTGACGGTTCCGGTGATTGTTTTTTCTTGGGCTAAAACCATTTGAGATCCAAAAAATAAATACAACAGAACCAAAGCATAATTTTTTACTTTCATAAAATTTCATTTTAGATTATACACTCAGTTTGTTGCAATAAGAAAGGTCGGCAGCGAAGTAATTTTAAAGACTAATTCAAAATAATTACTTTGATTGATGAAATTGAAGTTAACATGGTTATTTCATAAAAAAGTAAGGCTTCCACTGCCTCCCTTTGCAATTGCGTAAGTAAAACAACCAACAAGACAGCAAATTTGAGGTAAGAATTATAAGATTTTACCTATGCCGATAAATAATTACTTCTTATTTACCTTTTAAAAAAACTAAAAATGCTAAAGCTTTAGAATAGACTTTATTCTAGAAAGTAAGACACGCCTAAATTGTTTATACAGATAGAATCTTATTTTTAAAAAAAGTCATTTTCCCAGACATTGAATTAAGGATAATAAGTAATTAAAGAGAAAGATTAAACAACAAGAACAATAATAGCCTATAGCTAAGTTAAGAGAGAAGATTTTAAACTAACCTAAGTGATCTTATGTAAGTAGAAGGTGTTTGATTCATATGCTTCTTAAAGGCTTTATTGAAAGTTACCTTGTTATTGTAACCCACTTCATATGCTACTTCTATAATGTTAAGATTTTGTTTTTTGTCTTCATCAAAAATATCAACTGCCTCTAATATTCTGTATTGGTTTATTAGATCGTAAAAGCTCATATCAAAGTGTTCATTTATAACTTGTGATGCATTATGCCTAGTAGTTCCTAACATCTCGGAAAGTGATTCTAAGCTAATACTATTGTTTTTGTATACTTTTTGATGGGTTAATAACTCAACCAATTTATCTTTCAATTCATTTGAAAGGCTTTCTGTAAGATTAGATTTTTCGTATTTAATTGGTAGTTTGTTTATTCCAACAACATTGATATTGGCATTCATTATAATTTCTGGTCTTAAACCAGACATTAGTGCCATATAAAAAATCATGGCAATCATAAACACAGATTTTAAATACGTAAAAGGCATGTAGTCTACCAATCTAACAACTACAGCTCCATGAAGTAAGTACGCGAAAGCATAACAAACAAAGATTATCATAATACTTCGTTCCCATAATGCTCTGCTTTTTATTTCCGAATTACGGTCTGTAACACTTTTCTTTTTATTTCGGTAAACAAAATATATTCCTATAGCATAAAGACTTAATGAGAGTGATTTAATTACAACCAAAGCTTTTCTACCTATATGAACAGATTGCGTATTATCTATTAATAAATTAAATTTTTCTGTGGCACTTAAGTTGTAGTAAGGCATTAGCCAAAATATGAGTAATACAGTAGGGATTAAGTGTACTGAATCTTTGATAGATATTTTATAATTTTCTACAACCCTTTTAAAATAAAAATAAAGCAGTGGACCATATAAAAAGGAAAATGGTGTAGATATATAAAACGAATGTGGAAACATTAGGTTGTAATTAGACACAAACAAACTAACATGCAACATAAAAAAAGAATGAAATAGGATAAAAGAACCTATTAACCACACAGACGTCTTATCTAAGTTTCGTTTAGCAAAAAGTATGATTACTATAAAAATTCCAATGATGCCTGTTAATGCATGTATTACTGCTAAAAAATTGAAATGAGGCTTATATGCTTCATTTAACTGACTGTAAGATTCTGTATCCTTAATATCTGAAAACACATGGTCGTTGATTATAGATAAATCTTGGGTGTCCTTAATGTATTTTTTTAAGTGCTTAGAAGCTTTATCTGCGTTATTATTTTCGGAATATAATATTGCTAAAGTCTTAGTAACTGCAATAGAATCGCTAGTATTATTTGACAGAAGCGTTTCGTTTATTTTTATTAATCCAGTACGCTCTACTGAATCCTTTTCTTTTTGGATTTGAAGTATACTGTCGAGACCTTTTTTAGAAAGTGATTCTACATTGATTTTAGAATCTTTATTATCATACGAGATGGTATAACCCTTATTAGAAAACAAGAGCAAGGCAAGCAATAGAAATATATGCCTTAGAAATACCATTTTTTAGAATTTAGTTGATTATAACTTCGTAGTTACTTTTAAAGTTATAGTTATCAGTCGTAATAAGTTCTTAAAAATTTCTTAAATAGGTAAAAAAAGTGTAAAATCCGATAAAAGTTTACCTTTTCTAAGACATAAAAAAGTGTAAAATACTAACTATCTCGCAAGTTGACAGTCTTCACAATCTTTAACCTCTCCGTAATAAGTTTCGCGATATTTATGAAGGGTTTTGTAAGGAATACTTAAGAATTGTTTTTTTATGTAAGTGACTTTTGTGGACAGTACACCCATCTTTTTAGAGAATCTTCCTTCTTGCTTTGTTTCTCGTTTAATGCTTATCAATTTCATTATAATTCAATTATCATTAGACACAAAACAACAAAGACTAAGAGGCAATCCCAAGAAATAAGTGTTAAAAACTAGTTAAGTCTTTTTTTGATTATCATATTGAAAATCAAGTATTAAAATCATTAAAACATTCTTAACAAATGTTATACAACATTAAAATATTAATAATAAAAAAAGTAAAGTAAGATTGTCTAGTTTTTGTAAATAACCCCTTCTTTCATGACAAAAACAACATTCTCCATTGTAGAGATATTTTTTGTAGGATCATCATTTACCGCAATAATATCTGCTAAAAACCCTTCTCTTATTTGACCTAGCTGGTCTTCCATTTTAAGAATCATTGCATTGGTAACTGTAGCACTTTGAATGGTCTCGATAGCTGGCATTCCTGCTTCTACCATATAACCAAATTCCTTTCCGTTTTCACCATGGTAAAAAACTGCTGCATCAGTTCCAAAAGCAATACCAACGCCAGCATTATAAGCTCGGCCAAACATATCTTGAATTTTTGGACCAATATCTAAAGCTTTTGGCACAACAACTTCTGGGTAGTAGCCTGGTATCTTAGCTTTATCGGACACAAATTTACCTGCAGTAATTGTTGGTACCAAGTAAACATCATGTATCTTCATAAGGGTCATGGTTTCATCACTCATTAAAGTACCATGCTCAATAGTTTTTACTCCTCCTAAAATAGCCCGCTTCATACCTTCATCGCCATGTGCATGTGCTGCTACATGAAATCCATAGTCTTTGGCTGTTTCGCAAATAGCCTTTATTTCTTCTATTGTAAATTGTGGATTCTGTCCACTTTTAGCTACACTGAGTACACCTCCAGTTGCAGTTATCTTAATTAAGTCAGCACCATTTTTATAACGCTGCCTTACTGCTTTTTTGGCATCGTCCACTCCATTCACTACTCCTTCTTTAGGACCAGGATTACCCATTAATTCTCTACTTGCTCCATTTGTAGGGTCTGCATGTCCACCAGTAGTAGCAAGAGCTTTTTCTGCTGTAAAAATTCTTGGTCCTTTTACTTTTCCTGCATTGATTGCATTTCTTAAAGACACATTAACACCTGTACCTCCTAAATCTCTCACAGTTGTAAAGCCATTCATAAGAGTAACTTCTGCATACTGTACAGAATTAAAAGCAACATCAGCATCATTTAATGTATAATCTTCAAGATATGATTTAGGGTTGGTTTCACTTTCAATATGCACATGCATATCTATAAGGCCTGGCATTACCGTTTTAGATTTTAAATCTACGACAGTGTCTTCGGTATTTTCTGGATTTTGATAACCCTTATTAACCGAAACTATTTTATTACCTGATACTATAATTGTTTGCTCGGTAAGTACTTTACCAGACTCAGTATCTATTAGTTTTCCACAATGCAGATAAGTGTTTTGTGCTGTCAAAACAATTGAAAATACAAATGCTAAAATACTGAGTAGAGTTTTCATAGTTATTGATTTTACTTATTTCTTATTTTCTGTTCCCACTTCCAAGCTGAAGCCATAGCATCATCTAAAGTAAGTTCTGTTTTCCAGCCTAAAACATCATTAGCCTTTGTTGTGTCTGCATAAGCAGCTGTAATATCGCCTTCTCTCCTGCCAACAATTTGATATTTTAAGCTTTTACCTGAAACCCTATCAAAAGACTGAATCGCTTCTAAAACTGAACTTCCTTTTCCGGTTCCTAGATTAAAGACTTCGTAATTTGAAAGATTTTTTTCTTCCAGCAAACGTTCTAATGCTATAACATGCGCTTTTGCTAAATCTACTACATGAATGTAATCTCTAATACATGTACCATCTGGTGTTTCATAATCGCCACCAAAAACTGATAGTTGCTCGCGCATACCAATACCTGTTTGCGTTATATATGGCACTAAATTTTGTGGCACACCAATTGGCAATTCTCCTATCTCAGCCGTAGGATGTGCACCTATGGGATTAAAATATCTTAAAGCTATACTATTTAGTTTATCATTTATTTTACACGTATCTCTTATAATTTCTTCGCCAATTTGTTTGGTATTACCATAAGGAGATTCTGCAGGTTTTACCGGTGCATTTTCAGTAATAGGTAGCTCATCTGCCTGACCGTAAACAGTACATGATGAGCTGAAGATAAAGTTTTGCTTATCTAATTTTGAAACTTCTTGTAGCATATAAACAAGTGTCCCAATATTATTTTCATAATACATTAAAGGCTCTTTAACACTCTCACCAACCGCTTTACTTGCTGCAAAATGAATAACACCAACGATATCATTATGCTTTTCAAAAAATTGAACAACATCAATCTTTTCTTTAAGATCTAGTTTCTCAAAATGTGGTTTTACACCCGTTATGGCAACAATACCGTCTAAAACATCTATAGAAGAATTGCTTAAATTATCTATGATTACAACCTCAAAGCCTTTATTTTGAAGCTCAACTACTGTGTGAGACCCTATAAAACCTAAGCCACCTGTTACTAATACTTTCATCATTAATTTTTATTAATAAAATTTAAAACGGTTGTCGTAATAAATTCAATTTGCTCGTCATCCAATTCCGTATGCATTGGTAATGAAATTACTGATTTAACGAGCTGATTTGTTACTTTAAAGTCTTCTTCTTTGTAACGTTCATCCTGGTAAGCTTTTTGGAGGTGAAGCGGAATTGGATAATACACGCCACAAGGTATATTATGTTCTTGTAAATGTGCAACTAAAGCATCTCTATCTACATCTTTTAGATTTAATGTATATTGATGAAACACATGACAATCGCAAGTATCACAGATACCATCGCAGGTTGTTCTACCTGATGGTGTTGTGATTTTAGGATGATCTTTAAAAGCTTCAGTGTATTTTCTTGCTGCGTTTCGTCTTGCTTCATTATAACTATCTAAATGTGGCAATTTTGCATCTAAAACTGCTGCTTGTATAGAATCTAATCTAGAATTTACACCAACCACGTCATGATGATAACGTTTGTACATTCCATGGTTTACAATTCCTCTTATAGTATGTGCTAAATCGTCATCGTTTGTAAAAATTGCTCCTCCATCCCCATAGCAACCTAAATTTTTAGACGGAAAGAACGAAGTTGACGCGACATGACCAAGAGCTCCTGTTTTGGTTTTTGAACCATCTTTATGTGTATAATTGGCACCAATTCCTTGTGCATTATCTTCAATAACATACAGATTATGCTTTTCTGCCAAAGCCATAATCGCATCCATATCAGCAGCTAAACCAAACAAATGCACAGGCACTATAGCTTTAGTTTTTGGTGTAATTGCTTTCTCAATAGCTGCTACATCAATATTAAAAGTTATAGGATCTACATCTACCAAAACAGGTGTTAACTGCAACAAAGCAATAACCTCAACAGTTGCTGCAAATGTAAAATCTGCAGTGATTACCTCATCACCTGGCTTAAGACCTAAACCCATCATGGCAATCTGTAATGCATCTGTACCATTGGCACATGGTATAACATGTTTTACACCAAGATAGTTTTCTAAGTTCTTTTGAAATTGATGAACCTTTGGCCCATTTATAAATGCTGCACTTTCTAAAATTTCTTGAATTGAAGGATCTACAACGTCTTTTATTTTTGCATATTGACTCTGAAGGTCAACCATTTGTATTTTTCTCATTCCGTGAAGGATTATAATAAATTCTGAAATGCATTTTTAACAATGCTACAGGCGAAAATACAAAATTGTAACCGCTAAGCCAATGCAATTAATTGAAAGAAATGTATTTTAGCACAAATCTAAATTATTGAGACTACTCTATTCAATAGGAATTTATTTTGCAGGTTTAATTGTAAAACTTCTTGCCCTATTTAACTCTAAATTAAAGCAAGGCGTTGATGGCAGAAAAGAAACTTTTAAAGTCTTAAAATCTTCTATAACCGCTAATGATAAGACGTTTTGGTTTCACTGTGCTTCTCTTGGTGAATACGAGCAAGGTCTGCCTGTTTTTGAACAATTGGTAAAAAGACATCCTGACTTTAAGGTAGTACTTTCCTTTTTTTCACCTTCTGGCTATGAAGTAAGAAAGAACTCAAAAATTGCTAATGTTGTTGTTTACTTGCCTTTGGATACAAAAAATAATGCCAAACGTTTTTTAGAAATTGTAAAACCTAATTACACAATTTTTGTAAAATATGAGATTTGGCCAAACTTTTTACTAGAACTAAAAAAGAGAAATCATAAAGCTATTCTTATTTCGGCTGTCTTTAGAAAAAACCAAGCCTTCTTTAGAGGTTATGGTAGTTTTATGAAAAAAGCATTATTTTCTTTCGATCATATTTTCACTCAGAATGAGGATTCAAAAATCCTTCTAGAAAGTATTAACTACAAAAACGTTTCAGTCTCTGGAGATACAAGATTTGATCGTGTTAGTAATCAATTAAAAATTGATAACTCAGTTGAGTTTATTGAAAAATTTAAGCAAGATAGCTTATGTATTGTTTTTGGTAGTACTTGGCCTGAAGATGACAAACTTTACATGGACTATATTAATCAACTAGATTTTAACGACATTAAAGTTGTAATCGCTCCACACAATATAAAATCTGGATATATCCAATCCCTTAAATCTCAAATAAAGAGCAAATCGATTTGTTTTTCTGAATTATCTAACGAAAAAAAACTATCAAGTTATAATGTTTTCATTTTAGACACCATTGGATATCTCAGTAAAGTTTACAGTTATGCCGACATTGTATATGTTGGTGGTGCAGCTGGCACAACAGGCTTACACAATATTTTAGAGCCTGCGGTATTTGGCTCACCTATTATAATTGGTAAAAACTACAATAAATTCCCTGAGGCAAAAGCACTTATTGAACTTGATGGTGTTACTTCTGTCTCTAACTCAAATGAATTAAATTCTAAATTAGATGTTTTAATCTCTAATTCATCACTAAGAGAGAATCAAGGACAGATTAATAAAAATTATGTCGAAAAAAATAAAGGAGCAGTCATCCAAATACTCGATTATATCCGTATATCATGAGGTCGCACAATTAATAAATGTTGAAATTTTGTTAAAGTTTCGCATATTTTGTTAAATTAGTGCATTAACAACAATTAACACTAAAACTATTAAAATGAAAAAAGTTGTATTAAGTTTAGCCTTGGTTGCATTTTTAGGCTTATCATTAAACTCTTGTAGAGAAACTAAGGAAAAGGCTGAAGATGCTGTTGAGAATGCTGCTGATAAAGCAGGTGAAGCAATGGATGACGCTAAAGATGCCGCTAAAGACGCTGTAGACGACGTTAAAGATGCTGCTGACGATGCCGCTGATAAAGCAGGTGAAGCAATGGATGACGCTAAGGACGCTGCTAACGATGCTGTAGATAGCGTTAAAGAAGGTGCTGAAGAAATGGCTAAAGACGCTAAAGATGCTGCAAATGATGCGGTTGATAAAGTGAAAGAAGCTGGTAAAGACGCAGCTGACAAAATGAAAGGACACTAATAAAATCCTTGTTTAAAATAAAAAAAGCCCGATACATGTATCGGGCTTTTTTTATTTTATAATTTATTTAGTTGACTCGCCGAGTTTAAGTTCACTAGGCACCACAATAGTCTGTAATTTATGATTATCAGACTGTAAATTTTCAATTAGCAATTTTACAGACATCTCACCTATCTCATAAGCTTTTTGATGAATTATTGAAATCTTAGGACTAGACAATAACTGTGTATGTTCGTAACCAAAACCAATAACAGATAAATCTTCAGGAATTGTCTTTCCGATTTTCTTAGCCATGTTAATCGCAATAATACCTGTAATATGATCAATGGACACAATAGCATCCGTTTTAGGATTATCATTAAGGTAATTATATATATACTTTTCTACATTATCAACCTTACTGAGCTTTAAAATATTAGATTTTAGACTAGCCTCATCAATGGCTTTCTGGTAACCCTTTATTCTTAACTTCCCAACACTGAGCTCTTCAATATTACTAACCAATAAAATATGTTTTCTTTTTTCTTTATGAATTAAATACTGAGTCGCTTCATATACTGACTGAAAATCATCTACCACTACTTTATCACATGATATTTCATTAACAACCCTATCGAACATTAAGACTGGTATTTTATTCTGAATAGCTTTAGTTATATGCTTTGTATGCTCTTCAACTTGACTTTCTCTGGCTACTGCCATAATAAATCCATCTACACTGCCATTAGATAATAATTCTAAACTACGCTCCTCTTTAGATAATGATTCATCAGACAGGCACACAATAATATCATACTTGTTTTTTGTTGCGTTTGTCTCAATACCATGTAAAACTTCAGCAAAAAATGGGTTTGTTACCGTTGGTAAAATTACGCCTATAGTTTTTGTTTTATTACTCTTTAGTTGTTGTGCTATACGATTAGGTTTATAATTAAGCTTATCGGCCAACTCATTAACACGCCTTTTAGTATTCTCACTAATCTCATGGCTATCATTAAGTGCTTTAGAAACTGTGGATACCGAAATATTTAAGAGTTTTGCTAATTCTTTTAGTGTAGTCATATTGCCTTATTTTAAAATCTGACTTAAAGCCTTTTCTGTTGTATTTACTGGTAGTTTACATGTTCCATTTACACAAACATACACTAATGTTTCTTCTTTATTAAACTTATTTTTTAACAATGGTAAGTCACTCTCTGTTATTGAACCTGAAACTAGAATATTAGGAATATAAGTTGTGTTAAACTCTTTTAAAATATCTTTTGCATTCTCACCAGAAATTGCCACCTCATAGTAAGGGTTTGAATAATTTAAATACAGAAACAGCCAGTTGGTGAAACCTGAAGGAACCTCTATTAAATTGTCATTTACATTTTTAAGCATCTGATTTGCCAAGTCTAGATACCTGTTATTTGAAAAATAATGTCCTAGTTTAAACAAGTTCTCTGCTAAGATAGAGTTGGATGATGGAATAACACCATCATAAACGTCTGTTTTTCTCGCTATTAAATTTGAAGGACCTTTTTTGGTAAAGTAGAACATACTTGTTTCCTTATCTAAAAAATAATTTATGGAATAATCCATTAAATCTTTGGCTGTAATTAACCATTCTTCGTTTAATGTGGCTTGATATAACTCTATAAATGCCAAAATTGAGTGTGCATAATCTTCTGAAAATCCTTCTATTGTACTTTTACCATCTTTGTAACTGTGGTATAAAGAACCATCCTTTTTTAGTTGATTATTTTTTATAAAATTCGCATTATTAATTGCTCTATTCAAATACGTTTCATGACCTGTAGCGTTAAATGCATCAACATATGCTTTGATCATCATAGCATTCCAAGATGTTAGTACTTTATCATCTAACCTTGGCTTACTTCTTTTACTTCTTTCCTCATTTAGTTTATCTTTCCAACTTTTTCGTTTAGAATCTAAAGTCGTAATACTTAAGTGATAATTCTTGGCAAAATCTTCATCGCTTAAAGTCCTAGACAAAACATACTTTCCTTCTTCCCATCTATCTGTAGCATTAATGTTATAGTAATGTTTAAATAAATTAAAATCTTCTCCTAAAATTATTTTCAACTCTTCTTCTGACCAAACGTAATAAGCCCCTTCTTTTAACTCATTACTATCATTACCACTATCAGCATCTAAAGAGGAAAAAAATGCACCTTCATCAGAAGAAAACTCAGAATCTACAAAACTTAATGTTTCATTAACTACTCTTTTATAATTTTCGTTCTTAGTTAACTTATATGCTTTGGAATAAATACTGACCAATTGAGCATTATCATAAAGCATTTTTTCAAAATGCGGAATATGCCATTTTTCATCTACAGCATATCTTGAAAAACCACCTCCAACATGATCATATATACCACCATTAGCGATTTTATCTAAAGAATTTAAAACGTACTTTTTTAGTGCTTCGTCATTATTATGAAAACTATAACGTAATAAAAAGTTTAAGTTTGTAGGCATAGGAAACTTTGGCTCGCCTTTTTGTCCTCCAAACTTATAATCTAATGATTTCTTCAACTCCTCAACTGCAATCTCTAATGCTTCAGCGTTAAATTGAACAGGCTCTTTTTTTACTGTTATTAAGTCCGAGTTTTTTACTCCTTCAGTGAGTTTCTCTGCATAAGAAATCACCTTGTCTGGATTAGCCTTATAGAGCTCAGATATCTCTTTCAATATTTTAATCCATTGTACTTTGGTAAAATATGTACCTCCAAAAACCGGTCTTCCATCTGGTAAGGTTATGCAATTTAAAGGCCAGCCTCCACTCCCTGTCATTAACTGAACAGCATTCATGTATATCTGATCTACATCTGGTCGCTCTTCACGATCTACTTTAATATTAATAAAGTTTTCATTCATTAGTTTTGCAACAGAATCGTTTTCAAAACTTTCTTCTTCCATAACATGACACCAATGACATGCAGAATATCCTACTGACACTATAATCAATTTGTTTTCATCTTTAGCCAATTGTAACGACTTATTGTTCCAAGCTTTCCACTTCACAGGATTATATGCGTGTTGAAGCAAGTATGGACTTGTCTCGTTAATAAGGTCATTAGCTACTTTATCAATGTCATTTGATATAGTTGTGTTTTTTTGAGAACATCCAAAAAATAAAATAATCAGTATGCTATAGTAGCATATACTTCTAAACATTACTTTTTTTTATATAAAATTATAACAATATACATCTATATCACTAAAAAAGCGTATTTAATGTATAAACACGCTTTTTAGAAATCAATTTTGTAAGCTTTGATAAGCTACTCTTTAACTAACTTAATAGTTTTACAACCATTATGTCCTTTAATTTTTGCTATATAAATACCTGCTCTTAATGAAGAAGCATTTATAGAAACCTCTGCAGAATTAGGCGTTAATGTAAGTACTTCTTTACCAAGAATGTCATAAATCCAAACCGCTTTAATAATTTGACGATTAGAATTGATATTCCAAGTTGAGCTTGTTGGGTTTGGAGACACACTAAATTGCTCATTACCAAATTCCTTAACTGAAAGTAGGTTTTGAGTAAAAATTATGTTATCCACATACACAATACCACTATTGTCTACACTATCATTAAGTGGACTAAACTTCCATTGCCAAAGTGCTGTATCTGCGAAACCAATATTTGTGAAAAATGACATTGGAATTTGAACTTTAGTCCAGGTTTCATTTACAATAGGTTCTTGAATACTGATTTGGTACTTATGCTCAGTTACTGCACCATTGTTACTTATTAATACAAAATCAAAACCAACAACCGCTGGACCAGCCCAATAATCAAATGAGACAAAGTTGTACGAAGACACATCATCAGGACCACCTTCGCCTTGTCCCCAACCAGCAACCCCAAAATTAAACTTAAGAGCCTTGTTCTCTGTAGCTGAAGGGTCTAAGTCTGGCTCGCCAGAAAGAGTACCAAAATCATAAGCAACCGGAAAGTTATTTGTAAAACCTGAATTATCGTTATAGATACTATATACTTCAGCGTTTGATACATTAGGGAGATTAGCTGGTCCAGATGGTATTGGGTCTGGTGGTATTACTGCCCCGTTTGGACCATTTATATTATCTATGTAATAGATGCCAGATGCTGTATTACCTGGACCCGAATCTGCGAAAAGCACTAAAATTGGATAGTCGTTTGCTAAATTAGAGCCAAAATCTAGGGTTATGGTTTGCCATCCTGCAGCTGAAGTATTAAAATAAAGTTCCGTTGCTACAGGTGGGCTAGATGCGCCTTCTAGTTTTAGTAAATGTGTTCTATTGGTTGCATCTGGTGCCCAAAAATCTAAGGTTATAATATTGTCACTATCATTAGATAAATCAATGTAGACACCCATGTTAATAGATGCACCATCAAAGTCTACACCATTACTTGTTAATTCTAATACTTGATTAGAAGTATTAGTTGGATCTGTCACTACAGCTACTGTAGCACCATTAAAAGGACTCCAATTATCGTCTTCTGCTACTTCAAAATCTAATGGTAGTTCTTGAGCCATAATAACAAATGGTAGTAACAAGGCTAAACTTAAAAAAGTATTTTTTTTCATAATTATTTAATTTTAATGTGTCACACATAACTTTAGCCTCAAAACCTCGTTTGACCAACTATAATTTAGTGAATAATCCGTGTTATAAAAAAAGCGTGCTTACTTACTAAACACGCTTTTTATTAATAATGTGTTATAAATTATTTTTATTCTTTTACTAGCTTAATAGTTTTAGAACCATTATCTCCTTCAATTTTTGCTATATAAATACCTGTTCTTAATGAAGAAGCATCTAAGACAACTTCGTTAGAATTTGGTTTTAAAGAAAGTACCTGCTTACCTAAAATATCGTAAACAACTACATAATTTATGATATCTGTACTTGTAAGATTCCAATCATTATTCGTAGGATTAGGGAATACTTTAAAATCTAAAGATTCAAAATCATTAGAACTTAGAGTTCCTGCTTTATATAAAATAACATTATCAATATATAAATCTCCCCAAGGCGAAGTACCACCAGCACCAACTATTTGCACTAAACTAATAGCGTTAGTAGGATCTGTACCTCCATTATTCATACTAGCAATTTCTACATTAATAGTTTGCCATCCGTCACTAGATCTTCCTGTTGGCTCAAGAAACATTTGCCCAAAGATATTTGCACCTCCTCCTTGTAAGTGATAGTTAAATAATTTACCTATTTCTTCTGTTCCATCATAGTAAAAATTAAGGTATAGATGTGTAAATCCTTCTGCTGCCAAATCTTGTGGTGCAAACGCTAAGTTCATCCCTCCTCCAGGATTTGGAATTGTAAGTTGTTTTACATCGTCACCTTCTATGCTCACAGTTTCCTCAGATGCTCCTGCAAAGGCAGATGGTACTAACCCTACAGCTTCACCATATGAAGAATAAATTGTTGAATAATCAGATGCCATATTAAAAGTAGGTGCTGCAGGAGGTGCAGGAATTTCTATAGGTTCTGGACATGCCTCACAAGAATTAAAACATACTGTATCTAGTATGGTGTCCGCAGAAAAAGTTAACACTCTGTTAGTAAATCCACCATCTGTTATAGTACAAGACTCTCCGCCAACGAATTCTTCTTGAGCAGTCCAACCATCTAAAGTAAATTTATACTGAATTGTACCTTCAGTTATAGGAAGTGTAATTTCCCAGATATCATTACCCATATCTGTCATTGCATTACACGAACCACACCAACCATTAAAAGAACCGTTTAGATTAACTTCTGTATAAGAACCTGAATAATCACTCATATCTACGCTAAACGTTACGTTGTAATCTGAAGGTTGAACACCACAAGCTAAACAAGAATTAAAACATACTGTATCTAAAGTAATATCTTCAGATATTGCTAGGGCTCTATTTGTAAATCCTCCATTCGTTACTGTACATGGCTCTCCTCCTGCAAAGTTTTCTTGATCTGTCCATCCATCAACGGTAAACTTATATTCAATATCACCGTTTGGTAATGGTAAAGTTACTTCCCAGATACCATTACCCATATCAGTCATTGGATTACACGAACCACACCAACCATTAAATGTTCCGTTAACATTAACCTCTGTAAAAGAGCCTGTATATTCACTCATATCTACACTAAATGTAACATTGCTTTGAGTAGATGATGGTATCTCAGAACCTTGAGTAGCAGTTACATTGTCTATGTAAGCGGTCATTACAGTAGGTGCTCCATCAATAAAAGCACCTGTAGCATCTACATTAGCATACATTACAAATTCATAGTACTCATCATTTGCCGCAGGAAATGAAAATGTTAAAGTTTCCCATCCAGAACCTGTATGCTGAACAGCCGAAGAACTATTCTCATCAGAAGTTCCATTTTGATTTATTTGTATTCTACCCAAGAAATAAACAGCTGATGTAGAATACACATCTACTGAAACATCTTTGTTTGTAGTTAAATCAAAATAATGTGTTTGAGGTCTAACAAAAATTCCTCGCCAAACATCACCGCCTGCAGTTGTTTCAATTCTACCTACTTGATTAGAAGCATTTGTTGGATCAACATCTAGTGCTGCCGTTAAACCTCCACCAAATCCTCCATAGATTTCTTCTGATGCAGCGTTTGTTCCAGCCTCAAAATCTTGAAGGTTTACCTGTGAGTAAACAATACTAGATAAAAGAAAAAGCAAAAAAGTAATTTTTTTCATAATCATCGTTTATTTTAGTTATTTATCAATTTGAAGCAATTTTTTAGATTAATAATTGCTTATTTCGTAAATCTATATATTTAAAATTGAATATTTCTAAATCTCACCTTTACAAAAATCATACAACGAAATCGATTTAGTAAACAAATACTTATACGCCTAAAGTCACCGTAAATATTGGGCTTACATATTACTCAAGTCATTCCTGTTCAATGATATTTTTATAATTGTAGTGGTAATGTTGTGTATGTTTTTACCAAGAATCAAAGTTTACAAAACAAACTTTAGTACTTGAGTTTTTCATTTTTGTCCCAAATGCCCCAAAAAGCACCAACATCTCCTTCACCTCCAACTTTCCAAGATTCATCAAAGGATGAGAAATAGAATATTTCAATTCCTTCTTCTTTAGACCATTTTTGTGTGTTAATAAAATACTTAATTGCATTTTCTTCTGATGGAAATGCACCTTGCAGGTTTGTACCTTCACTTGGCCATCCTGTTTCGGTAATGATAACTTTTTTACCGTTTCCTGCTCTTAGAGCTTTTTGGTACATATCTTTCATATACAATAGAGAGTAATCTAAATCACACCCTTCCCAAAACGGATAGCAATTTGCAAGAATAATATCACATGCCTCTGTGATAGCAGGCCTTTCTTCAAACTCGTAATAGGCATCTACATAACCTATAGGGATTTCTGTATTATTTAAAGCACTCTTAACATGGTAAATTTTGTTCAGCAATTCTTCTTCTGTTAAATCTCCTCTATACATTACCTCATTACCAACTGCTGCAATATCAACTACTCCTTCTTGACATAACTTTATTAATCCTTCTATTTCGTTTTTGTTTATCTCGGCATCATCACCAAGCCATGCGCCAACCAGAGTCTTCATTCCCATTTCTTTTGCTATTTTGGGAATAAGCTCATTACCTTCTGTACATGAAAAAGATCGTATCCACTTAGTATATGGTTTCATTATTTCTAAACGGCGACGTATTTGGCTTTCTGTTAATTGATCGCCAGGCTCTTGACCTTCTTCATAAGGACTAGAACACAAACCATGCATACCAGATTTTAGAGTTTTTCTAAACAACTTTCTTAAGTCTTCAATTGACATTCCTTCATAATCAATAGATGCCAATGCTAAAAATTTCTCTTTTCTTAAAGACATGTTCTTCTTTCTTCTAAGTTTTATAATTCGCCTCTACGCTCAACAAGCTCAGCTTTAATTTCTCTTGCTCGCTCTTCTGACAGGCTATATTTCCACATTACCCAGATTGCTAAAGCAGCAGTAATCACAGGAAGTGCAATATCTGTAATACGCATTCCCATAATTGCACTAGCGGTTTGAGTGCTTGCTTCTGAATCATATCCCAGACCTTTCAGGATAAAACCTGATGTTACTAAAGCTATACCTTGCCCAACTTTAATCATCCACCAATAGATGGCTCCAAAAGTACCTTCTTTACGAGGCATTCCATTCTCTAATTCGTCAAGGTCGCAAACATCTGCTGTCATCGACATCATTAATGTGAATAAACATCCCATACCAAAAGCCATTAAAGGGATTGGTAAGAAAATCATGTAAACATTGTCTGGATCAAATCCCCACCACTTTAAAGTATAACCAATTATCGAAATAGCTGTTGCATAAATAAAAGCATTCTTTTTGCCCCATTTATTTGCCATCCAATTAATAATCGGAATGGCAATAAATGCTGTAAATGCAGCTGTGACTGCAGGAAATAAAGTCATCCAAAGGCCAGCCTCACCAAAATCTCCATTGAACAAGTAAAAAGCAATTATAAATAATCCGAATTCAGCAACTATCTGATAACCATTAAAAACCAAGAATGTAGCAACACATAATTTAACAAATGGCTTGTTCTTAAGAACTAATTTTATTCCTTTAAAGATTTTTCCCATACTATTTATTACACTCTTGAATGTAATATCTTCTCTACCTTCCATATTACTAGAGTCTATTCCTCTACAGAAAAAAGCAGGGAGTATACCTAATAAAATTATCACTGCACCAGCAATTAAAGCTATTGTTCTTACTGCAGCAGGAGTGTCACTAAATAACTCTTTATTAGGAAGTAATAAGTAAAGAAATGGAACAAGCATCCATGCTAACTGTCCTATTGTATTAGCAAAACTCATAAGACGTGTTCTTTCTTTATAGTCTGATGTCATTTCGTAACCCAAGGCAATTAATGGAGTAGAGAAAATTGTATTTCCAAAAATTAACAGGATTGAAAAAATTAATAAATACCAAAAATTGAACATTTCTGTATTATTTTCATTAACCTGCCACAATATGGCAAAGACAATTCCTGTAAATATTGCGCCTATAAAAATATAAGGTCTACGTCTTCCATATTTAGAACTTGTGTTGTCGGAGACATAACCCATAACAGGATCTGTTATTGCATCAAACAACCTTGGTATTCCTACAATTAAACCTGCTAAAGCAGGATCCATACCAAAAGCTTCAGTTTTTAATATAAAAACAAATACGCCTAAAAGCCCTGGAATTAAATTATTAATTAAATGACCAGCACCAAAAGCTGCTTTTTGTCCTAATGGTACTTTATTTCTAGATGCTGTTTTAACTTCTGCCATAATATTATGCGTTTGTTAATTATTCTACATTACTATAGTTTGAATGGCTTGTCCATTTATACTTATGGTAGTTCTTTTTCCATTAAGCCATAGGTAAAATTTCTTAGCTTCCTTTCCTTCATTAAATACTACAAGAATTGTAGAGCCATCAGGATTTTCTACTGCTGTGGCCATAATGTCATTATCCGTTTTGTCTAAACCTAAAACCTTAGCTTCTGGCCTTATATATTTACTAAAATGCGTCATTATGTAATACAATGGAGTAAAATATACCTCATCATTTACCTCATCTACAATTACTGGAGCAATACACCAGTTTTTAAACCAATTTGGACCACCTTGCTTGTTGAGTACCATATTCCAATCTACCCAACCATCTACCCAATTGTTAAGACAACCTATGATATCTCTTGCATAGCGATTAGCTGGTGCATATTTAGGATGCAGATATTTATCTTTTTCCGAAGCCCATTTCCAGCCCCAATCAGTCGCTTCTTTTTTCCAATACCAAGCATCGTCTTTCCAAACAGGCACTTCATCATCTATACAACCTTCGGTTTCTATAAGATATTTACCTGGTGCTTTATTGTGGGCATATTGAAGATCTTCTGGAAAGACCTCATAAGTACTTTCATACCAATGAATTGCCGTTCCGTCATAATATTTTGAGGATTCCTCCGTAGCATACATTACATCTACCCATTCTTTTATACCTGCTCTATTTTGATCGTAACCTAAAATGATTTTATCACCATAGCCATCAGCCTCTAATTTTGGCCCTAAATGATGCTGAACAAAATCAGTCATTTCTTCTGGTGTAAAGTGCATACTTTCCCAATTGTTTCCGTTACCGTGAGGTTCATTTTCTACAGTAAAACCCCAAAGTTCTATACCTTGGTCTTTATAGGCTTCTATATATTTTGAAAAGAACAATGCCCAACTTGGGTAATACTCTGGCAATAACTTACCACCTACCCATTCTTTATTGTCTTTCATCCATGGTGGCGCTGTCCATGGTGAAGCAAATAATTTAAACCCATCTTTTGAAATAGCTTGAGCATCTTTAATCATTGGGATTAAATCGTCCATATCTTCCTTAACGGAAAAATCATTTAACTCTTTATCTTCTGTTGGTGTGTAAGAATAATGATCTAGCGAAAAATCACAAGAGTTCATATGTGTTCTACATAATGAATAATTAGCTCCTTCTTCACTGAAATAAGCTTTTAAAATAAGATCTCTATTTTTTTGGCTTAATTTATTGAGCAAATATGCTGACGACTCTGTAAACGCTCCTCCAAATCCCGTAATAGTTTGAAATTTTAGGTCTGGCAGAATTCTTATAACTGGCAATACATCAACTTCCTCATCTACAGCAAAAGGCTCAACTTTAGTTAATTGGTTTCCACTTGCTGAAGTTTCGAAAATCTCAACTTTTAATTCTTCGGGTTGGGTATTACAACTCATAGCTGCTATTAAAAGACAATAAACACTAATTCTTAACGCTTTCATTTGTTACCTATTTGCCATTATTTCTTCTTCAGATGGCGGCACTAAAGCATCTTTAAGAAGTGCTTTTTTATCGCCATTGTAAGTCTTAGTTATGGTATTACCATTCCTTGTTAATCTATCAAAAATTCCCTTGTCAACTAAATCCCAAATTGGGTATTTGGCTTTTCCTTCTATCGTAAATAATCCAAAATGATTTTCTGA
Organism: Winogradskyella sp. ABM4_392; assembly: GCF_056160445.1. Classification (NCBI taxonomy): domain Bacteria; kingdom Pseudomonadati; phylum Bacteroidota; class Flavobacteriia; order Flavobacteriales; family Flavobacteriaceae; genus Winogradskyella; species Winogradskyella sp. ABM4_392. The sequence goes on along the minus strand of NZ_JBSWXE010000004.1, from coordinate 51,132 downwards.
TCCATTTGGGTTGTGGGCATCCTTCCATTGCTCATTAAAAGCTTCAAAATAAAAACAAGAAATACCAGCTCTATTGGTCCATCTCCGCATTAATTTATAATACAAACCTTGTTTATATTCGTCTGTTGCTTTTGAACCATTAGGACCATAATGTCCTGTAGATGTTGTAGCCCAACCTGTCTCACCTATATGAATTGGTTTATTTACACCTAAGCTTTTCATGTAATTGGTAACACTGTCGTATTGCTTTTGAGCAAATTTTAAAGCACGCTCCATAGCCATTTCTATTTTAGTTGTATCTGGCATATTGGTATGTGCTTCTGGCACTCCCCAAAACTCTGGGTTATAGTGGGTATTGTGATAAGGATAGGTATGCATAGAGATAAAATCTACTGACTTTATCAATTCATTTAAATCCTCTACATGATACTTATCTTCACCGCCTCCCCAAGACGCAAAATCATCTGAGCTTGTTATCCAAAGATCTTTAGGTAATTTTTCTTGTTTTTTTAGCTCCTGAAGATGTTTTACCCATTTTAAGATAACTTCTGGCTGTACATAATAAGATGTTGCCCATTTTACCATAGCCTCATTGCCAACAGCTATTATTTTCACAATGTCTGGATATTGATTTGCCAGTGCCACAGCTCTTTTAATCTCACCAGCATTATTTGGACTTTCTATATTATGATTTGGCTCTTTACCTGTCCATGCATTTAGACAGTCAATCCAAGCACCAAGCATAACGTACATCTCAAAATTTTCATCTTCAATTTTTAATTCTGAAATAGCCTTTAAAACATTTGATGCATGAGGCAGTTTTGACTGAACATTATATGTTCTAAGTAATTTAACACCCATAGCAGAAAGAATTTTTAAATCTTCTTTTAATTCTGCAATTGTAGGCTGGCTGTCTCTGGTCTTTTCTCTATATCCTCCATAAGAAATAGCCAAATAATCTGGATTTCCTAATATATCTTTTGCTGTCACTTCTTTTTTAATTTGAGTTAAAGACTCTTCCTTCTTTTCATTTTTACAAGACATCATGAATATTACAGATAAAACACATACTATTATTTTTCTTTTTTTCATGATTGTTACCTTTTATTTTAAATGATCTTCTTTTACATGAACCGTTATAGACACTACATCTCCTGAACGACTGAACACTTTCTCACTCGTTTTCTTATCTAGTTCCATTTGGTCGAAGATTTGCTGTGAACCATCCTTAAATGATATAGTGGTTTTGTATTCATTTGAGATACTGTAAACCACTGGCACTTGGCAATAGGTAAATACCAACTGGTTGACATCAACTTTTAATGTAGATTCTTCACCATCTACATTGATATAATTGAATACTTGCGCTTCATTTAAAAACTCATCTTTTCTAAGCATACAAGGATTAAAAACAAGTAATCCGTCATTCATAAAAACACCTAGTTCTCCAAATCGACTAAGAATATCCTCTTTTACTTGTCCTGTCATTCCTGGTTGTTGGGCACCTTTACCTGCTGGTGTGTGTGAATAAGGATCGGTTGGAAAAGCACCATATAACTCTGGTGATTTGTGTACTCCAATACCCTCATTAATTTCGTAGTAATGCTCTAGTAGTCGACCTATCACTTCTGGTGATTCATTTTCTGCAATGGCTCTTTGACAAACTTCCATTACGGCTAATTGCAATTTTGAAACCATATGCCAATAAATAGAACCTAGGCCTTCATAACCATAAAACGTACCTGAACGACCTGTAAATGCTTTATGATTAAAAACATCTTCAAAAATTTGAAGTACTTTATGTTTTTCTGATTTAGCTAATTCTAAATGAGCTGGCTCACTAAGATTTTCTAAAGCCTGTTCTACATCATTTGCATTTTTGAAATTCCCGTTAAAATGGTAATCACCATTACTGTCTTTTTTAAGAATTTGCGTATTACCTTCAGACACTAATGTTTGTAACAGTTTAGAACTATGCACTGAACTTGAAGGAATCGTATTTCTATCCATGAAACCCTTAAGGTTTTTATAAGGATATAGTATATAACTATACTGATCTTCTCTAAACAGCTTACTCTGCTTAAGACCATCTAAAACGGTTAGATTTTCTTGAGAACTCAAATATCCAGAACTTAATACAGCTACCTGTCCTTCTAACATTTCATCTAAATAAGATATGGATACAGAAGTAGCATCCTCAACTGTCATTAAGTTGTATGCATGGTAGAGGTTATCTTCTCTTTTGTTAGCTCTTATAGAATGTTCAAGGTGTTTAATCGCAGACTTAGTAAAATCTAAAATATCATTTAGACTTACTTTTAGTTTATCACCAGAGAAAGAGTTATTATAGATATGTTCCCTGAAATTACTACCTGCTATACCTAGAAAGTCTAATAATTGTTTCCTTGTAGCATCGTCAATCTCACTATTTAAAATGGATTCGTTTTGCTTAAATGAAGATTTTACAGCATTGAAAAATTCAGAAATCTCTGAAGAAACTTCAATTTCATCTACAGAAGTATTTTGAAAAACACCTTCAAAAAACTTTAAAAATCGTCTGAGATAATAAAGTGTAACCATAGAAACACCATTGCCAACTAATGCATTATTGGCGTCGTTCCATTCTGGCCTTTGCGTATTCATCCATATACCTCCTTCTGGTATAAAGTTGGAAAGCTTAGCTAAAGTTGTTGCTAAAATCTTTTCTATAAAATTAGCTCTAACAACTTTTCCGTTAGAGTATTGTAACAAAGCTCCATCTGCACCAATCTTGTCTCTTTTTAATCGTATTTCTTTGTCAGAATCTTCATCAAACTCTATAGTATCCTTTGGATTATTTAAAACATCTTGATGCACTTTAATCCTATAAGGCACATTAGCATAGACAAAAATATCTTGAGAGAAGAAACTTTCTAATTTCCCTGGATTATAGTCTTCTATAAACTCTAGAAACTTCAATAAATATATGATTTGATGATCTCCCCAATACCCTATGTAAGACCATGGATCGTCTGGCTCAATGGTTTCCCAATCAAATCCTCCTTTTGTAACTCGGTAAGGATTATAGCCATCAAAAGTGGTAGCATTAAGGAACTTATGAATCATATTTTCAATAAACTCTGGATAAGAAGCGGCAAGCGCCTCCCAGTTTTGAAAAATATCTCTCCAGTTACCTTCATAGTCTAAGATTTTAGAACCATCTACTTCACTTCGTGTATTTATAGAAAATTTATTCCAAGGTCTACTTGGATCACCATGTCTTCTACTAAATTTTAGTGGTAAATATTCTAAAGCTAGCCTCTTAAAATCCTTATCATCATTCCAGTTTGCAAATTTTCTTAATGTCTGTAAAGAAAATGTTTCAGGCAAATCCTGTAGCAATTGTTCACAATTACGACAGACATCTTTGTTGGCATTCTTTAAATAGTTTTTAAAATCCCATTTTTCGATATTATAGCCATCATCAAAAATACCACCACGCATTATATTAAAAAGTGTATTCGAAAAATGTCTGGTATCTCTAAAATTATCTGATGTTAATTGCAAGCCATCTGATGATGCATTAAGCTTTATTAACTTTTTTGTACCTAGTTGAATATTGGCTTCAACCTTATTTAAAAGTTGGCTATCAGTTTTTATTTGTTTTGAAATGGCAACAATGTCTGAGGCATCTTGATTAACATTAGCAACAATAACCCAATCGTTAGATGCTTTTGGGTTTAGCTGCATTGCTGTATTAACAAAGTAAGCACCTTTTTCAGCCTTAACATCGGTTTCTTGTCTAACCTTACCAAATTTTCTAAATTCATCTAACTGTAAAGAAGAGAGTAAATACTTAGGATTATCAATACCTAAAGACCAAGCAATATTAGCCTTAAGCGCTTCACTTGGCTCTGCTTTATCAACTATAATAGCACTTAATGCAAATATTCCAACTCCAGACTCTTCTACTAACTCAGTTCTCTTATATGCATCTACCAAGTTACTGCTTGCATTCTGTAAAGCACTACTAACACCGTAAGGCATTACATTTTGAATTCCGTCTACAAACTCTACATCAACAGATTGCTCAGTATTATTTGTTAAAGTTGATTTTTTTACAAAACCGTAGATATTACTAGAACACCATTCGTACCTGTAAGTAAGATTTAAATCAAGATTTTCTTCTTCAAAAATTATGGCATTACCATAAATGCTTTTGTATAAGTTTCTTCGTATAGTATACTTATCTTGGAATCTGATAGAAAAAGGTTCCCATATAAATCTATCATCATTTTTAGTGACTTGAAGAATTATTTTAGGCCCAGTAATTTCAGAAGACTCTGTTATTTTATCATCTGAATAATAAGGAAATAATGCGTATTCAGAATTCTTTCTTCCAGCAGTTAAACCTCCATTACTTGATATAAACATCCAATGGTTAGAGTCGCTAACGATGCTCATAAAGAATGGACGCATCTTATCACTATTAGATATTTTAAAATAAGCCTTATCATTAATTGTAATAGGCTCTAATCTTACATCTCTATCTTGTGTAACTATATCTTTCAATGTCTTAGTAATTCGTAGTTATAAATTTTATAGATAAGGGTCAAAAAGGTCAAGATTGTAAAACTCCTGACCTTTAGTTTTTTTTATTAATTAGCTGAATAGACTCTTACGTAGTCTACATACATTGTTTGTGGGAATACTGTGTTTTCATTTGGATTACCATCAAAAGCACCACCAACGGCTAAATTTATTATGATAAAAAATGGACCATCGTTAAAAACCCAGTCACCTGTAACATCTTCAGGAGTGATTTGATTATAAAGTACATCATCAATATAATAGTTGATATAATTCGGTCCCCATTCTATACCATAAATATGAAATTCAGAGTCTACACGACTATCAGTAAATTCATATTCTTTTACAACAGCATTACCTCCAGAATATCCTAGTCCGTGAACTGCACCACTAACAATCGTTGGTTTAGAACCACCATTTTCCATAACATCAATTTCACCACAAAATGGCCAGCTAACTTCATCAATATTGGCACCTAATAGCCAAAATGCTGGCCACATCCCTTTACCGTAAGGCAATTTCATCCTAGCTTCAAAGCGTCCATACTTTTGTTCAAAAAGTCCTTGGGTTAAAAGTCTTGCAGACGTATATCCAGAACCTTCAAACTCTTCTTGAATTGCAGTTATTTTTAACATACCATCTTCTACGATGACATTTTCTGGTCTGTCTGTATAATATTGAAGTTCGTTATTTCCCCATCCGTTTTGACCAGTTCCAATATTATAATTCCATATAACCGGATTTGGTGCACCATCCACATCGAACTCGTCTTGCATGGATAATGTGTTAAAATTTGTAACATCTTGTGTTTCGTCTGGATTGCAATTGGTAATTAAAACCATTGCACCTATAAAAAGCGAGCTACATATGAAGATTGATTTTAACTTATTACTTAATATTCTATTTTTCATTTTTTAGCATTTTTAGTTTTCTGCGTAGAAATAAATATTATCTACAGAGAGGTTAGCAATATTATTATCTGTAACAAATAACATCATACCTAATGCATCTCTAGATGTAAGACCAGCAAAGCTTGATAATGGTATATCAAACTCCACCCATTCATTACTTAACAACTCTGACCCTGTTATTTGATATGATCCTAAAATGCCGTTAGGCAATGTGAAATTATTGTGTAATTCCATATTTATATAGTCTGATGCATCTACAGTTTCATTAACTCTGAATTCTATGTGTAGGTGAGTCATATCGGTAGCATCAACTGGCTCTACACCACTGCCGTCTCTACCATAAAATTCAATAGCAACAAAGTTGAGCATTGTGTAGTCTATTATGTTATTACCATTTTCATTCACAGCACCACCTAGAGTTGTTTGAAATGGCTCGTAAAATCCATTATAATTATCAACTGGTACATTAGCAAAAACATCACTAAAAATTGAAATTACGTCAATATCTACAGCTTCAACTGTTAAAGAACCTTCTGCTTCAACGCCTCCCAAGCTAGCAGTAATAACTGCTGTATTATCACCTCCTTGACCTGGGCCATCTACAGAAACAATACCCAATTCATCAACAGAAGCCACAAATGGATTTGATGTTTCAAAATCAAAATATGAAGGTGTTGCAGAAACAGTTACATCTTGTCCATTAGGAAGGTTAGCCGTATAACTTAAACCTATTAGTGGTACTGAGGTGCCAATGTTAGTTTGTGCTGTCTGGTCTTGTCCTCCCAAAATCCTTGGTCTAGGTTGACCGATAGTTCCTAAGCTTTCAAAACGAATCTCGTCTAACCAAAATGTAAAACCAAATCCATTAGTGCTTTGAGAACCTGCTGCGAAAGCAAACATACCTTTTTCTTGAACTAGTTTCGAAGGATCTGGAATTGGTATAATATACTTTTTCCAATCTGTTGACAGCTGTACATTTTCTAGTGTAACAGCATACTTATCTTCTTCAAAATCTGTCCCAAAACCAAATAGACCTACTGTTGCTGTTGTTGATCCTTTAGCCCAAAATGTTAAAGCATTATATCTCGTTAAATCTCTTCCTTCTCCTCTATCTTTAAATATTCCACCTATAAATCCACCATCTGGATCATTAGGTGCTGGCACATCAATTCTAATAGATGTTGACCCTTCAAAAGCTTCATTATCATCTGTACCAAATCCATTGGTGTTTGCACCAAATGCAGGATCAAATGATATAAAAAATTCATCCGTTAAACCTACAGGAGTGTCCGTAAAAACTTCTGCTGTAGAAGGAAATGTTGCCAATTCCACATCATCAGAAAAACCTCTTTCGCAACTAATCATTACGACAGATATCAACCCAACTAAAGGTAAGATGATGTTATATTTTAAATTTATGTTTTTCATAATCATAGAATTTTATTTACCAATATTAATATGGATGTAAGTTCTTATTTCCCACTCCGAACCATCAGGAAACCCTACTGGACTTATAGCTGGTGGTGAATTTGGATTGGTTGAATTTGGATCAGTCGCTAGAGGTGAATACCTTGGTGAATTTTGGTCTAAGGATCTCCAAGTTCCTCTAATTCCCACCTGTGTACTAGGTAAAATAAACCAATCTGGTTTTCCGAGTGTCGTTGAAACATCTAGCATTAATTGTAATGGGAATGTTAAGTTGAAATCTCTGTGGTAATCAAACGGTCCCCAATCATTTACCTTTACATGAGACATTACTTTAAAGTTCTTATAAAGCATTCTCACATCACCACCAAAACGCGTAATAGTTCTATCAGAATCACCATTACCCTGTCCATTACCATAATAGAAGTTACCTATAATTCCTAAGTCAGGATTTAGCTTAGAAACAATGCGTGTGTGTGCTTCCCATAAATCTTCAGCTGGTGCTGATTCAGCAAACGCGAAAAATGTACGATTAGCTAAGAAACCAATGTGTGCATCTTGTGTTGTTGGTAAATGTCTGTAAACAAATCCTGCACTTACAGCAAACTTAGCATCTTCTTCTCTGTCATTGTTCCACTCATACATCCATGTTCCCGGTGTAGGATCAAAGGTGAATAAAATTTCACCAGCCGTAGTTTCTCGGTTTCCACCCCTTACGGCAAAAGGATCGTCAATGACATTTCTTAATCTACCAGGTGCAAATACACCATTTGGCATTGGATCTACTAATGGCTTTTGCCACATAAAGTTAGGTGCTACCTGTACATTTCCGAAAGAATATGTGAAACCTGATAAGAAATTTGTCATATTACCACTACCAGAATCCTTAAGTCTCCAACCTGTAAAAGTTCTTGTTTGATCTGCACCGCCATTAGCTACAAGACCCATGTAAGATCCTTGGGCATACCAATTGAATCGTCCTTTTTGATACGTTACTTTGGCCTTGGCTCCCCAATTATCCTTACTGTTGATTTTGTCTACAACAACTACATCATTGTCTTCCTCATACATTTGAAAAGAACTTCCATTTAATGGATTACCACCCCAAATACCACCTAACGTTACACCAAAACTACCAAAGTCTCTTTCTATAGCTAAAGTAGCTCTCTCTGTTGGCCAAGGTGGAATTATACCAGAACGTACCTGATTAGGATTTAATACACGTCTGCCATTTTCATCAAACTCTAAATCTGTATTAAGATCTCTATGATAGATACCTGTTACGTCCCAGTTAAGGATATTTCTTGAATATTTTAACAACATTGTTGGGTTAGCGCCCCACCAAAGTTGAGGACCAAAGGCTGCTTTCAAACCTTCTAACTCACCTTTAGCATCTACTTCAACACCTAAAATCTCACCATTGTAAATATCTAGGTTTGGACCATAATTAGCTTCTGGATAAAGGTTGAAGAAATCTCCCTCGTAAGCCCAATGGTAATGACCTGTTCTGTAAAATCCTCTTAGGTCAAACTCTTTAGCCTTCCACTCAAATTCTGCTTGATATACTCGTAATCTGTTGAAGTCAGCAATCTCAACATCAAGATCATTTCCACCTTCAACTCCAACAATTGTTACAGGTCTACCTACATTCTCGTAAAAAATTTCATTTATAGGGTTTTCTGCTACATTACCTAAAATATTGAACTCTACATTAGCTCTCATATTTGCTGCAGGTTTTCCCTGTATGCCAACAAAGTATGATTGCATATGGTCAAAACCTAATTGATTAGGAAATACATTGGCATTTGGATCTTCAGTATCTGGTGTAGTAATTAAACTACCTCCTGTATTGAACGTAGTGAATTGAGCTGACAACCTACTTATACTCAATTTTTCTGAATCACCGCCTCCTAATGCAGCCTTATCTCCTCTAGCTCTAAGAACCGCGTCCATAACATTTATGTTATTGAAATAGTTATAAAGAAAATCTTGATTTACACCTTCACCATATGGATCTAATTCATGTACTTCCTTAAGTGCATAGTATGCAGCTCTTGGGTAAAGTGTATATAAACCTCTTGCATCAGTCGGTCCCTTTGCACAGATACCAAACCATTCTTCATTCATGTTATTTTGACCAGGCTCTAAATCCATGTAATAACCGCCATTTGGCCATGATGCATTGTTATCATGAACATCTAGGTTTTTGGTTTGCCCAAATTTCCACCAACCGTCACTAAACTGAAATGTGAATCCACCAATAGAATTTCCTGCTTTTCCTAAACCTGCTGCGTTTTGATAAATATCTTTCCAATTTTCTACATCAAAATAAGCTTGCATGTATTGGTCTTCTTTGTTGTCTTTAGCATTAAATGCATCTGATCCAAACTCCGCAAAAAGTATTGGCATATCTAACTCATCATTAACACGTTGAAAAGCATCACCAAATGAAACACCTCTATACATGTTAGTTCCGTAGATATCTATGTCTTTACATTCTTGTTTAACGATATCTAAATACAATAAGTCGCCATTACAAATTGCTACAGGATGTGATTGATCAATGGCTTTTACTTCTTTTGCGGCATCATTAAATGCTTTATATAGTGCTCTCGCAGCAGCTATTTTTCCGGTATCTTCAGCACCTTCTATAGGAATAGCTTCCGTCTCAGCACCAGTCCAAGATAAATGGTAATTATTTTCGTTACCTATCATATACAGAAGTAAACCTGGAGTGTCCTTATAGGTATTTGCCATATCGATGGCTTCTTGCATAAGAATTTCTCTGGTAGCCTCATCTGCATAATCAGTTTGAGGAGTCCAAGCTCCATTTATCGTTAAACCGTATGCTCCGAATGTAATATTGAGCATTGTGTAAATACCATAATTTTCATATATGTATTGTATCCATTTAGGCTTAAGACCATAAGTTCTTATAACATTGACACCCATATTTTTTAAGAGTAACATCTCTTCATCTAAGGCTGCCTTAATAATATCGTCTGATCTTCCCCAAATGCCTGTATCAGTAATGGTAGAGCCAATAGGTACATAATCCCAGTTCATCCCATTAATCATCATATTTTCTCCGTTAACAACAAGTCTGAAACCGTCAGTACTTTTTACAACAGATACTTTGTCTGATTGTGCTAGTGCAAATGATACACTAAACATAAAGAACAGTACAATTAGATTATTTTTCATATAGTAAGTTTTATGTTTTTATTTTGATTGATTAAGGTAATCAGCCTTCTACTTAAGATGTGCTTCTTAATCTGAGCTGATAGGTCAATACATGGTAAATATTGACCTATCTCAGACTTTTGAACTAAACAATTATTGTTTCACAAATTTGAAAGACCACCAGCCATCGCCAGCAACCTGAATATCAAGATTTAAAGTATTACCACCGTCTGTTAACTCGGTTAAGTATGTTATAGAGTCCGGTGCATCTGTAGGAATAGCTAACTCTGCACCATTGATTACTTTTGCAAGTCCCATGTAAGCACCTGCTCCATCAATGGTTAGTGTCCCAGCACCTTCGTCATAAGAATACGTTGCAGAAGCTGTTCCGTCATGTGGAAAAACAGGTGTACCACATGCTTCCGGATCTGTACCTTGCCATGCTTCTAACCAAGTTTCACTTCCTAAAACATTTTGAAAAGACCCATCTGAATTAAACACGTAATCATCATCAAACAGACAATCTCTTGTTGTTACATCTTCTGATGAATTAGACCACCATGACACATCATTTTGTCCAGGACCAACACCTAAGGCTCCAGCCTCTGGCGCCAATCTCCAAGTACCTACTAATGGGTTAGCAGGAGGCACATCCTTTACTAGTTTAAATGACCACCAGCCATCGCCAGCAACCTGAATATCTAATTCTAAAGTATTACCATCATCAGAAAGTTCCGCTAAATACGTAATTGAACTAGGTGCATCTGTAGGGTTTGCAAGTTCAGCTCCATTAACAACTTTTGCCAATCCCATGTAAGCACCTGCACCGTTTATTGTTAATGTACCAGCGCCAGAATCGTAATCATATGTCGCACTTGCAGTTCCGTCATGTGGGAATACAGGTGTGCCACATTGTTCTGGATCGAATCCTTGCCATGGTTCTAACCACGTTTCACTTCCTAAAACATTTTGGAATGATCCGTCAGCATTAAACACGTAGGTATCATCAAAAAGACAATCTCTTGTAGCAACATCTTCTGATGAATTAGACCACCATGATACATCGTTTTGTCCTGGTCCCACACCTAAAGCACCAGCCTCGGGAGCTAATCTCCAAGCTCCCTCTAAAGCTGAAGGAGCTGGAGGTGCATCTTTAACAAATCTAAATGACCACCAACCATCACCTGCTACTTGAATTTGTAGTGTTAATGATAAACCATCATCTGACAATATATATTGATACGTTCTTGATTCTGGGACAGTATCTCCAGAAGCTAACTCAGCATCATTAACCACTTTTGCTAATCCCATAAAAGCGCCTGTACCAGTAATTGTAAGTTCACTTCCTGTAAACTCATATGAAGCTGTAGCAGTTCCATCATGTGGAAAAACTGGTGTACCACAGGCTTCTGGATCTGTACCTTGCCATGGCTCTAACCATGTTTCAGCACCTAATACATTTTGAAAAGAATTATCTGCATTAAATACATACTCATCATCAAACAAACAGTCTCTAGTGGCAACATCTTCAACTGAATTAGACCACCATGACACATCACCTTGCCCTGGACCAACACCCAACGCTCCTGCTTCTGGAGCTAAACGCCAAGTTCCAAAAAATGGATTGTCTACAGGGTCTGGATCTGGTTCCTGAAAAATAACAGTATAATCTTCGGATATGGAAACATCATTTCTACCTGGAAGTGACGCAGTAACCGTAATAGTATATGTTGCTGTTTCCTCAGGATATTCATAAGTTACCATTGGTCCACTAGTTTCAAAAACATCAGCATCATCATTAGGGTTACCAAAATCTACAGTATAAACTATACGTCCATCTGGTGGTATTGTAGTAGCTATAACACCTATTCTGTTACCTTCTGGATTCAATTCAGCAATATTGAAATCCAAACCTTCAATTATGTTTAATTGGTCATCTTCTTCACAAGAAAATGAAACACTTAACATCAATAATGCTAAAATGTAATAAACGCCTTTTTTAAATATTTTCATTTTAATCTAATTTTTGTTCAACACTTTTTTAATATCCAGGATTTCCCCAACGCTCCTCTGCTTGAGCTAATTGCAACTCAATTAACGGTATTGGGAAAACTTCATTTTTATTTGCAGTAAAGCCTTCTATCGTTGAGGCTGCTCTGTTTGTTCTTACTAAATCAAAGAATCCATGACCTTCACCAGCCATTTCTTTTCTTCTTTCTAAATAAATAGCTTCTAATAAATCTCCTTCCGAAGATGTATAGTCATGACTGTTATCTCCATATGCTCTGGCTCTTACCATATTAAGATAGTTTTCTGCATTGCCACCACCACTTTGAGCTTCAGCTTCAGCAGCCATTAGTAACACATCTGCATATCTTATAGCACGATAATTTTGAGAGTAATTTAATGGGTCTGAACCAACACCATCATCTACTTTACGTGGCATATATTTTCTGTTGAACAAACCTGTATCGTCCCTTCCTTGCGAGTAAGAGTCTTGCGCATCCCTTAAATCGAAAAATGTAACATTTCTTCTTATATCACCATCTTCGAATAAGTCATATAACTCTACGGATGGTAAACAAAAGCCCCAACCAGCATTATAGGTTGTATCACTAAACGGTGATCTAGGACCACAGAACTGTGGGAAATAAGTGCCTTGACTACACTCAATACAACCCCAACCAGCAGCTTCTATACCAGTATATTGAATTTCGAAAACTGCTTCAGAGCTATTTTCTCCTTCTCCTTCAAAAAGCATTTCGTATGAGCTACCTATTGTTAAAGCATATTGATTACTTGATATTACTTGATTTAAAGCTGTTGCTGCATCTGAATACTTACTCTGATCAAATTTTCCATGATACAAGTATACTTTACCTAACAAAGCTTGGGCTGCACCTTTAGTTACTTCATATGGTAAATCTTGTGTAACAGGAAGATTAGGAATAGCTTCCTTTAAGTCTTCTTCGATTAAAGCATATACCATAGCAATGTCTGAAACGCGCTCCATAGAAAATTCATCTTCAGGAAAAATACGTTGGTCTGTAATTCTTAAAACTCCATTTCTGTCTTCAGTTTTTAATGGTACATTACCAAAGAATTTAGCAAGTTCAAATGTGTAATAGGCTCTAAGAAAATAAGCTTGAGCAATTATTTCATCCTTACCATCAAAATCGGTTTTATTTTTAAATTCTAAAATAAAATTAGCTCTGTTTAAACCTGCATACATTAATCCCCAAATACTACGCAATTGATTTTCATCAGCAGGAGTATGTATCATCAAATTAATATTTTGAAGTGTCGGCTGATCGTAATTAAAAGCATCACCGCCAGCTGCATAATCTGGAGACGCAACAATACCAGTAAGCACATTCCAAAATGTTGCTTGTAGCATATCGTAAGTACCTATAAGGGCACTTTCGTATTCTTCTTGATTATTGAAGAAATCCGAATCGTTGAATCCATCTGGTTCTACCTCAACAAAATCATCAGTACAACCAATTGTATAAAGAGCTATGAAGCTCAATAGTATTATTAACTTTCTTTTCATAACAATTAAAAGTTTAAATTAATTCCTAATAAATAAGACGCTGCAACCGGATAAAAACCGTTATCAATTCCACCACCAAGTGGAGCACCTGAATTGGCAGAAGGGTCAAAACCGAAATAATCTGTAAGTGTAAATAGATTATTACCAGAAAGATAAATTCTAAATTTATCAACTCCAACAGTTGAATTGAATTTTTCGCCGAATGTATATCCTATCTGTACATTTTGTAAACGTAAGAATGAAGCGTCTTCTACATAAAAATCAGAAAACTGATCAGTATTAATGTTTGCTCCTGCTACTGCTCTTGGTACTGAATTACTGGTACCCGTACCTTGCCATCTATCTAACATATAAGTTCCTCTATTGGCATATAAATCTTTACGCTCGTAATTTCTAACCATTTCATGACCAACAGATGCAAAAGCATTGGCACTAAAATCTATATTTTTGTACGTAAATCCGATATTAATTCCGAAAGTGGCATCTGGTATTGGATCACCTAAATTTGTGCGGTCTTCTGCAGTGATTTCACCATCTCCATTTGTGTCAACAAATATTAAATCTCCTGGTGCCACATCTCCAATAGTACTGTATGTGCCTGATGGTGCAGTGGCATTTAGAGCGTCAATTTCTGCTTGTGTTTGATAAATACCATCTGTTTTATAACCGTAATAATGACCTAGTGGTAAACCAGGTTGCATACGCGTTATGTCAGTAATTCCTAGTCCAACACCATACTCACCTCCAACAGGTGTGGTTCTTCCATTCAAAGAAATTACTTCATTATCTATAGTTGTTACATTAAAATTGATATTGAATTTAAAATCATCACCTATATTATCATTATATCCAATTGCAAATTCTAATCCTGTATTTCGAACCGTACCAGCATTAACTACAGAAGGACCTGTTGCTGGTGCACCAACACCAGTAACAGCTGATGCTTGTGGTGTAAGTAATAAATCTTTAGTTTGTTTTCTGTAAGCATCTGCAGAGATATTTACTTTGTTATCAAACAAGCGAAGGTCTAGACCAATGTTAGCCGTTTCTTGTTCTTCCCATTTTAAATCTGGATTTCCAGGTCTACCTGGTGCTAACCCAAATAATAAGTTATCTGAACCAACATCTATAGTGGCCTGTCCATCTAATCTTGTTATAAAGGAAAATGGAGGTATTCTGTCGTTTCCTATTATACCATAACTTGCTCTTAATTTTAGATTATTAATCCAGTTTACTTCTTGCATAAAGTTTTCCTCAGATATATTCCAACCAATTGATCCTGATGGAAAGTATCCTACGTTGTTATTATTTTCTGAGGAGAATTGAGAAGACACATCGCGTCTTAAAACTGCGGACAATAAATATTTACCTTTATAATTGTATTGAACCCTAGTAAAAATAGAACTTAAACGTGCATCATACCAATCTGCTCCATTAGCTAACTCAGCAAGATTAAAACGCTCCATATTTTCTCTATCCATACCTTGATCCCAAATGGTTTGACCAAGCTGATTATTACCAACCTGAGTAATACCACCCAGTCCATAGTAATATCCTTTTGTTCTATATAAAGACATACCTAATAGTGCCGTAAGATCGTGATCATTATTAAAGGTTTTTGAATATGTAATAAAGTTGTCCAAGGTGAAATCAGTAAAATCTGCACCGTAATCTACAACTTCATTTATGTAAGCGTTATCCGTGTAGCTATCAATTTGTTCTTGGTTAAGGTTGTTTAAAGCTAATTGAATAGTATTAAGCCCTTTACCACCACCATAATACACTTCTGGTCTAAAAATATCATCTCTAACATTAGCATGGTTACCTTGAAAGCGAGACGTTACTGTAAAATGATCCCAAAACTTATATTCTAAACCTAACACACCACTCCATCTCGCTACCCTAGTAGTATTATAAGTATCATTAATCTGAGCAATCGGATTAATAATTTCAATTTGGCTTATTTGATTTGCAAGAGAGTAATTTTGACCCTGTTGATTAAAAAAAGGATGAATAACAGTAATTTCATCACCATTTTGATCAATTTGTGTTATAGTTGGGATATTATCATTGAATACAGCCATATTTGGATTAATATTTACAGCATTATACAATACAGCTCCAATACCACCTTCTGCTAAATTTTGTTTTTCAGATAAGGTATGTAATCCGTTTGCAGTTACTTTTAAGTTTGGTAAAATATCGTGCTGAAAATTTAAGCGTGCGGTTAAACGCTCAAAATTATTTTTGCTTCCACCAACGATACCATCTTGGTTTAAGTATGAAATACCAGCAGAATACGCTGACTTTTCACCACCACCTGTTACATTTAGACTTACATTAGATATCCATGCACGTTCAAAAACTTCATCTTGCCAATCTGTACCTGAATTAGGATACACAAAAAACTCTGTAGCATCTGCTGCATCATTTACATAAATGGCAAAATCCCTAGCATTTAACAAATCCATTTTTTTGCTAGTAAACTGTTGCCCTGTATATGTATCCAACTGAAACTTTAATCCGGTATTTTTTCTACCCGATTTTGTGGTAATTAAAATTACACCATTTGCAGCTTGTACACCATAAATACCAGCAGTGGCATCCTTTAATACGTTGATACTCTCTATATCGTTAGGGTTCAACACAGATAAATCTGATATCCTATTTCCATCAACCAAAATTAATGGTGCATTATCTCCGTTAGTAGTAATACCTCTAATTCTAATGTTTAGACCACTACCTGGAGAGCCAGAGTTAGATGTTATGTTAACACCTGCTATTTGACCTTGGATAGCTTGCTCAACCCTAACAGGATTAAGTTTCTCAATAGACTTTGAGTCTAAAACACTTACGGCACCTGTTACTTCTTTTTTAGTTTGAGTACCATACCCAATAACCACTACTTCATTTAAAGATTGTGCATCTTCTTGAAGAACAATGTTTAGCGGATTAGCATTTGTAATGGTGATTTCCTGAGTTATAAAACCAAGGTATGAAACCACGATAATAGAGTTTAAGGGAACATCATTTAATATAAAATTGCCATCAAAATCAGTTGATGCTCCTTTAGTTGTGTCCTTAACTAATATATTGACACCTGGAAGTGGTTGACCTGAAGATGCTTCGGTAACTGTACCTGAAACATCTACATTCTGACCATGAATTGCCATGCATAGAAACAAAGCAAAGAATGCAAAAATTTTGATTTTCATAGTTAGTTAGATTAGTTATAGCAACTTAAAACAAAAAATTATGGAAATCGTAAAAAAAGACTATACAAAAAATATACAATTCAAAAAAACACTGCAAAATTTATGAATATGATATTAAAAAGCTGTTAAATACAGTGTTTTGAGTAGTTTTGCCTTAATTACAAAAAGTCTATTGTAGTGATGTGTGGCCTATATGTATAGGCAATGTATAGTCCTTTTTAGCTAGTTTAGGCGGATTACAAATCTAAAATATAGTCTGTAAGACTTTGTTCGTGGTCTAATCCCATTTTTTTTCGCAAACGATATCGCTTTACCTCTACACTTTTATGCGAAATATTTAATAATGGTGCTATTTCTTTCGAAGACAGGTTTAACCTTAAATAAGCACACAATCTTAAGTCATTTGGTGTGATTGAAGGATGTAGTGATTTTATTCTTTTCATAAAATCCTTATCTACATTATTAAAGGCTTCTTCAAAAAGTTTCCAGTCACTTGTGTTATTTAAATTAGAGTTTATTAGCCTAACAACACTCTTTACATCATCCAAAGACTTACTCTTAGACAACTCTTCTTTTATATTGTTTAGTAATTCATTTCGTTTTACCAAATTCATGGTTGCTGCACCAAGCTCTCTGTTTTTGTTTTCAATATCTAATTGTAGATTTTGATTTTTAAACTGAATAAGTTGTCTTTGGTTTTCTAACTGCTCTAGTTCTAATTCTCTTTGTTTCTTTTCTAGTAATTTCTGTTTTTGCTTTTTATAGTGCCTACTATTAAAATACTGTATTAAGAATAGAAATAACAACCCAAAAACAATATAAGTTGCAATAGCCATAGGTTTTAAATACCATGGTTTCTCTATAGTAAAGTTATATGAAGCGGTATTGCTAGACTCAATTCCGCCTAAATGCGCCTTAACCTCAAATTTGTAATCACCATGAGGAAGATTTTCAAAGTGAATCTCGGACTTAGCCGACCAATCACTCCAATTATCATAAATACCTTCCAATCTGTATTTATACTTAGTGTTTGAATACTTGTTATAATCCGTAACACTATATTTAAAGAGAATACTATTATTCTTATTTTCTAATTCTGCAGGTTCGTTTACTCCCAGCTGAATCGATTCGTTGTGCAATGAACTGAAAGAGATATTATCAATATTAACCTGTTTTGGGTCTAGATTGAGTTTATTTAAATTTAAAATTAAATAACCATCGTTGGCTCCGATTAAATATTCATCTTTATCAATATTGAGAATATTTTCATAACCTACCTTACTATTTCTTAGCTCATAGGATATTGGTATATTATTAACCTTTAGCTTTTCTGAGAGCGTTCCTGGCTCAACAAAAAGAATATTATTTTTATTAAACAACCATAATCTTTCATTGTTTTCTTCATACACTAGTTTACCCGAAAGATAATTATCACCTTCAATTAACTCACTCAGCTCATTGTCCTTTATAAAATTAGTTGCTTTCTCATCATAGCTATAAACACCATCTTTATTACAGTAAAGTATGCTTTCTTTATACTTTGTGATACTTGATTTTGGACCTTCTTCAACATCTAATTTTTTTAAGTCTACAACCTTATTGTAATCTGAATTCACTTTTATTTTATAGACTCCTTTATATTCGTGATTAATCAATAACTCATTTGAATTTATAAATTCAAAATATCTTGAAGACATATCAAAACCGTCAATCTTATTTCTAAAAGACCAACCCCCATTTTGTAGTTCTAGAACACTTAACCCTTCGTACCCTCCTTGTAAAACTAAATTTGGATTACCATTAATTTCACTAAATACCCAAGATCCTATCTCTCCTTTTAATAGCTCAGCTTTGTCTTTATTTATTATGAAAGTACCTTTATCATGCCCACAGAATAATGTACCCTTTATATACTTTAAACTCCAGACCTGTCCTTTGGTTTTTTCAATAAAATTAAATTTAGAATCTAAATTTATATTCTTGTAAAAAAGCCCTTGATTGGTACCCAAATATAGATTGTCATCAACTTTTATCGATGCGTATAATGTTCCTAATACACCTTGCTTATCCTTATAGACTTTATAAGGAGACTCTAGATTAACACAATTAATACCGTTATCTAAACCTAACCACAAGTTACCTTGTTTATCTTCTAAGGCAGACAACACAGTGTTATTACTTAGTCCGTCCGATTGATTTATTCTAAGGATTTTATCACCATTTGAAGACATCTGTAAAATACCCTCTGATATAGTTCCCAAAAGAAAACTCCCATCTTTAAGTCTTATACAGCTATATATACTCTTTCCCTTAAGGAAATTATCTATTTCCGAATTCCACTTCGATACTAATCCATTTGAATAACTGTAAATTCCATTTTCTTTTGTAAAAAACAACAATTCATTTTCAACTCTAGATATGTTTATAATTTCGTTATCATCAAATTCTTCCGAAGAAATAACTAAGTTTTCTTCACCATTTAAAATTTCAAAAACACCCGTTCCGTTTTTTTGAAAGTAGATAGTATCATCAATCTTGAATATTTTATTGATTCTGTTATTTGAATCTATAATCCTAAAGTTATCGGCATCAATATTATAAATATATATTCTGTCTAAAGATTGAAATAAAATATAATTGTCAATTTCTAATATATGCCAAAACTCTTCATCCTCTTTTATTTTAATATCTCTGTCACTTATCAATGATTTATACTCCAGACCACCCCTTTCGTTCTTTTTCCAAAAACCAAAATCCATATAACTGCCTGTGTAAATTCTTTCATCAATTACATTTACCGATCTTAAAATAGATTGATTAGGTGTCGGAAACAATTCCCATCTAGCACTGTTGTATCTAAGTAATCCTTTATTATTTGCAAAATAAATTACTCCTTCACTATCTTGTGATATACACCAATTTTGATCTTCTGCCTTATAGTCTTGAGGATAAAAAACTTGAATTGGAGGTAATTCTTGACAATAGCTTACAAAACCAATAAACAGGCAAATTATCCGGAAAATGTTATTAAGCTTATAATTAAAGTTAAGCAACATAATTTAGTCATTGTATTAACTTTGTTAAGGTAGTAAATTTATATGTATTTAAGTATAACAAAGGATAAAGTTAATTTTGTAGGTGACATGTATTGTTTTATTTTTTATAATTATTAAATCGTTAAGCATCATAAATCATAGAAAAACAGAAATTTAAACCAACAAAATAATTTTTATTCACTTTCCTCAGGTCTTATAAACCTTATTAATCTTATATGCAACAAATGTTTTAATGTTCGCATGATAAGTCTTATTCTAATTTTCCCTTTTAAGGTAGTTTTACTTCATGGTAATTTGTGGTCTTAAATTAGAGTCATTAAACTAACAAAAACATCAAACAATCTAAAAATGAACAAAGTCTTTAAATATACTTTTTTTATTCCTATTCTATTATTTATTATTGGATGTAATAAATCAGAAAACTTAAATTCAAACTCAAGGTCTAAAACTTTGAGCGATGCAGAAATAGAAGCAAAAATTGATTCTATTATTCCACTTCTAACGCTTAAAGAAAAAGTAGATTTATGTCATGCACAATCTAAATTTAGCACTAAAGGTGTAGATCGATTAGGTATACCTGAGATTTGGATGTCTGATGGTCCTCATGGTGTAAGAGCAGAAATAAGTTGGGACTCTTGGGATTATGCTGGCTGGACAAATGATTCCATAACAGCCTTTCCGGCATTAAGCTGTTTAGCCTCCACATTTAATCCCAACCTAGCAAATTTATATGGCAAAGCAATCGGTGAAGAAGCACGTTATAGAAAAAAAGATGTTCTTCTAGGGCCTGGTGTCAATATTTATAGAACACCAATGAATGGACGTAATTTTGAATACATGGGCGAAGATCCATTTTTAGCTTCTAAGATGGTGGTACCATATATAAAAGGAGTTCAAGAAAATGGTGTTGCAGCATGTGTAAAGCATTACGCATTAAACAACCAAGAGCATTGGAGAGATATAGTAAACGTTGAAGTTAGCGATAGAGCGCTACACGAAATCTACCTTCCAGCATTTAAAGCAGCTGTTAAAGAAGGAAACGTATGGTCTATTATGGGAGCTTATAATAAGTTTCGTGGTCAATACACCACACACCACGAATTATTAACCAAAAAAATCTTGAAAGAAGACTGGGCTTTTGATGGTGTAGTGATAAGTGATTGGAGTTCTACTCATAGTACCAAAGAAGCTGCATTTAATGGTTTAGACATAGAAATGGGAACAGGTACTGATGGTTTAGGTACCACTACCGCAAATCATTATAGTCATTATTTCCTAGCAAACCCTTTTTTAGAAGCACTAAAAAAAGGTGAAATACCTGTTAGTGTTATTGATGACAAAGTAAGACGAGTATTACGTTTAAGATTTAGAACTAACATGAGTAACAATCAAGCATTAGGAAGAGCAAACAATAAAGAACATCATGATGTAGCCAGAAAAATAGCAACAGAAGGAATTGTACTTCTTAAAAACGACAATAATATCTTTCCTTTAGAAGATAAAGCAGGAATAACTATTGCTGTTATAGGTGAAAACGCAACACGGTCTATGACAAAAGGTGGTGGTTCATCAGAATTAAAACCAAAATTTGAAATTTCGCCACTTCAAGGGTTAAGAGAACGATATAAAAATGCCAAAATAGTACATTCCATTGGCTATGCTTCTGGCCCTTCTGTTTACGATCAAGTATTACCATCGCCTTATAATGCGGATTCATTAAGAACAGAAGCTATTAAAGTGGCAAAAACTGCAGATATTGTGTTATTTGTTGGTGGTTTAACAAAAAGTCACTTACAAGATTCAGAAGGTAATCATGATAGAGAACAGTTTGACTTACCCTTCGGTCAAACAGAACTATTAAATGATATCAAGGCACTTGATAAGAAAATAGGCTTTGTACTTGTTTCTGGCAACGCTGTAGAAATGCCGTGGTTAGATTCTGTTGATGGCTTAATACAAACCTGGTATTTGGGTTCTATGGCAGGTCATGCAATTGCAGATGTTATTAGTGGAGACGTAAACCCTTCTGGCAAACTCCCTTTCTCTTTTCCAAAAAAACTAGAAGACAATGGAGCTGTTTATTTTGGTCCAGAATCTTATCCTGGTGTTAATATTGATGAAGAATATCTAAAGGACAAAGGAGCCACAACTCTAGGCTCTGAAGTCAACCCATCTGTAAGCCCTACGCAAGAATATAAAGAAGACATCTTAGTAGGATACCGTTGGCATGACACAAAAGCTATTGCACCTCAATTTGCTTTTGGATATGGTATGTCCTATACAAAATTTGAGTTTAGCGATATTAAATTAAAAAATCAAGATGACTCTTTAACAGTGAATTGTGTTGTAAAAAATACTGGAAATATAGATGGTGCTGAAGTCGTGCAGGTTTATATTGGAAAAACTGATTCAAAAGTAAAACGTGCCTTAAAAGAACTTAAAGGTTTCTCTAAAGTATTTGTTAACAAGGGGGAAAGTCAAACTGTATCAATTACAATAAATAAATCTGATTTAGCATTTTATGATGAATCAATATCTGATTGGAATCTAGAAAAAGGAGATTATGAGGTACATATAGGTAATTCATCCAACAATATTTATAAAAAATTAAGTTTTAGCATTAACCAATAACTTTTAGTAAAACACAAATGAAAAAAGTAAACACTTTTTTTATGTTAATAGCTTTAGTTAGCCTCATTGCTTCATGTAATGAGGCTTCTAATAATTATAAAAAAAGTCTTACTGATAAAAAAGTCGATTCAATACTTGCAAAGTATAGTTTCAAGGCTTCAAATGGTCTTGATATTCCGTATAGATTATTTAATCCAAAAAAAATCAACAAAGAAAAACTTCCTTTAATAATTTTTTTGCATGGACGAGGAGATCGTGGGACAGATAATGGTTCACATATTTATAGAGAAGCAGGATTTATTATTAACCAAAATTCTATTCTCAGTAAAGAAATGCAAACTAAGTATGCTTGCCATATTTTAATTCCTCAATGTTCAGATAAAACCGAAAACGAAGAATGGGCAAAATGGGTTGGAAATTCGCCCGAAACTCCTTTTAAAGGACTTGGTAAAGATGGCTCTTACACAATGAATCCTGAACCTTCGGAATCTGGTGAAGCTACATTAGAACTAATCAAAGAAGTTATATCTAACAATAACATCGACCCAATGAGAGTCTATATAATTGGAGTGTCTATGGGTGGATTTGGAGTCTGGGAGTTTGTTGCAAGACAACCAGATTTATTTGCTGCTGCAGTACCAATGGCTGGTTATTCAGACCCTTCTCAGATAGAAAAAATTAAACATATTCCGTTTTGGATTTTTCATGGGAATATTGACAAATGGAATCCTGTTGAAGGATCAAGAAATATGTATAGAAAACTATTAGAAAGTGGCGCAGATGTAAAATATACTGAGTATAATAACACAAAGCATAGTGAAGCTTTCAAAAAAGCGTTTAAAGAAGAACAGTTACTTCCTTGGCTTTTTTCTAAAATAAAACAAGAACTATAAAAATCTAAATCAATGAGAATTCTTACTCTTATGTTAACTGTATTTTTACTCGTAAGTTGTGTTTCTAAAAACAAACAAAAAGATGAGACTACCATATCCTCTGAAAACGATTTGGTCACCATAGCTTACAAAGCAGAGGCAAAATTAGGTGAAGGAGCAATTTGGAACCATGAAAAAAATCAATTGTATTGGGTAGACATAGAGGGTAAGTCATTAAATATTTTTGACCCAAAAACTAATTCAAATCGTTCTTTCCCAACAAGCTCACATATTGGTACCGTTGTTCCAAAGGGTGAAAACGAAGCCATTATAGCTCTAGCTGATGGAATATATGTAATCAATGTTGATTCTGGCAAAATAAATCTATTCCTTAATATGGAAGAGTCTTTAAAAGACTCAAGACTTAATGACGGAAAATGCGATCCATCAGGAAGGCTCTGGGTCGGCTCAATGCATTGGCAGCAAGAAAAAGGAAAAGCAAAATTATTCACAATTAATAATGATGCCTCATTTGCCACAAAAATTGACAGTGTTACAATATCTAACGGTATTGTATGGACTAAGGATACAAAAACTATGTACTACATAGATACTCCAACATCCCAAATAAAGGCTTACGATTTTGACAATGCGACTGGAAGTATTTCTAACGAGCGAGTTGCTGTAGAAATTTCGGAAGATCTAGGCTATCCCGATGGAATGGCGATTGATGAAGAAGATATGGTTTGGGTTTGTATGTGGAATGGAAATGCAGTTGTTAGATTCAATCCAAAAACAGGTGATATACTTCAAAAGGTTGAGATACCAGCCCATAATATTACATCTTGTGCTTTTGGTGGTGAAAACTTAGAAACATTATATATCACATCTGCTAAAATCGACATGACAGAAGAAGAAAAAACAAAATATCCTAATGCAGGCTCAGTATTTAAAGTAAATGTTGGTGTAAAAGGTGTTAAAAGCCAATTCTTCAAATAACAAAACTAACCTCACAGAAATATTAAATATGAATATTCTAAAATCAACCAAAAATTTTATTAAAGAAGTATCATTCTCTTTAGTACTGTGTTTCTTTTTAACCAACTGCAATGATAGAGATAACACATCACTAAAAACAACTTCTATAAATCATAATATAGAAGTAAAGATTAATGAGTTACTTTCAAAAATGACACTCGAAGAAAAAATTGGGCAAACTAATCTAAGAGGCACTTCGAGTAGAGTAGAAGGAAAATTACCTGAAGAATTAAAAGCAGCAGTAAGGAATGGTGAAATCGGTGCTTTTCTTAATGTAATGAATTTAGATTATGTAAAAGAATTACAACGTATCGCTGTAGAAGAAAGTCCCAACGGTATTCCATTAATTTTTGGTAGAGATGTCATTCATGGGTTTAAAACCATCTTCCCAATTCCTTTGGGTCTAGCAGCTACTTGGGATAAGGATGTTGTTAAAAAATCATCAGAAATTGCGGCATTTGAAGCAAGCTCTGCTGGTATACGATGGACATTTGCACCTATGCTAGATATTTCCAGAGATAGTCGTTGGGGACGAATTGCAGAGTCTCCTGGTGAAGACCCATATTTAGCAACTATTTTAGGAAAAGCTTATGTGGAAGGCTTTCAAGGAGATAGCCTAGGCAATCCAACAAGCATGGCAGCGTGTGCTAAACATTATATAGGATATGGTGCAGCGATTGGAGGAAGAGATTACAATACAGTAAACTTATCCGAGCCACTGCTTCGTAATGTATATCTGCCACCATTTCAATCGGCTGTAGATGCAGACGCAGCAACTGTAATGACTTCTTTTAATGAAATAAATGGAATTCCTGCCACAGGAAACAAGTTTTTATTAAAAGATGTTTTAAGAGACGAATTAAAATTTAATGGTTTTGTAGTTAGTGATTGGGATTCTTCTATTGAAATGATAGCCCATGGCTACGCAAGAGATGAAAAGCATGCTGCAGAATTATCTGCAACCGCAGGTTTAGATATGGAAATGACCAGTAAATCTTATGAAAACCATCTTAAGATTTTAATTGAAGAAGGCAAAGTAAGTGAAGCTCAATTAGATGATTTTGTTAGAAATATACTACGCATAAAACTAAAATTAAATCTTTTTGAAAATCCGCATATACCTCAAGACCATACTGGAAATTTATATGCCGAAGAACATTTACAAGAGGCCAAAAAAGCAGCTATAAAAAGTACAGTGCTTTTAAAAAATGAAAACATTCTACCTCTTAAGAATACAACTAAAGTTGCTATTATTGGCCCTTTAGCCAATAAACCTCACGAGCAATTAGGCACATGGTCATTTGATGGAGAACGTGAGCATACAATAACACCATTAGACGCCTTCAAAAAAGCCAATATAAGTTTTGAGTTTGCACAAGGCTTAGATTACAGTAGAGATAGAACTACTAAAGGGTTTAATGAAGCTAAAAATATTGCAAAAAACTCAGATGTCATTCTATTTTTTGGTGGAGAAGAGGCCATTCTTTCTGGGGAAGCCCATAGTCGATCTAACATAGATTTACCAGGTATGCAAGAAAAACTAATAAAGGAATTAGCAAAAACAGGAAAGCCTATAGTACTTGTAATTATGGCAGGAAGACCTATTACAATATCAAACATAATAGATGATATTGATGCTGTATTAATGGCTTGGCATCCAGGCACTATGGGTGGCGAAGCCTTACAAGAAATTATCTTTGGCATTAGCGAACCTACAGGAAGATTATCTGTGTCATGGCCAAAAAATGCTGGACAATTGCCGTACTTCTATAATCATAAAAACACAGGAAGACCAGCAGTAAAAGAAGAATATGTGCAAATGGATAGTATTCCTATTGGAGCTTGGCAAAGTTCTTTAGGTAATGACTCTCACTATCTAGATATAGGTTACACACCACATTTCCCTTTTGGCTATGGCTTATCATACACTAATTTTAAATATGAAGACATAAAGGTTTCTAAAGACACTATTAGATTTGATGAAACCCTAACTATTAAAGCGAAAATAACAAACACTGGCGAGAGAGATGGCAAGGAACTTGTGCAATTATATGTACAAGATGTTGTAGGTAGCATTACAAGACCAATACGAGAGCTAAAAGATTTTGAGCATGTTTATCTTAAAAGTGGAGAAACCAAAGAGGTCAGTTTTGAAATTTCATCAGAGAATTTGAGATTTATTAATTCTGAAATCATTAATGCTGCTGAAGAAGGGAATTTTAATGTTTGGATTGCACCCAATGCTTCTTCAGGGCTTAAGACTTCTTTTTATCTAAAAAAGTAGAATGGCAAAGGTTATTATAATCATGGGTGTTTGTGGCTCTGGTAAGACAACTATTGGTAAGCTATTGTCATCCAAAATGAATATACCTTTCTATGACGGAGATGATTTTCACCCACAAGTCAACATTAATAAGTTAAAAAATAATGTACCTCTAAAAGATAAAGACAGAAAGCCTTGGCTAGAAAACTTAGCTATTCTAATAAAAGAATGGTCTCAATCATCTGGTGCAATTTTAGCATGCTCAGCATTAAAGGAATCATATCGAAAAATGCTTTCTAAAGATACAGATCAAATAGACTGGATATATCTTTCTGGAAATTATGACACAATTAAAAACAGATTAGAGCTACGTAAAAAACATTTTATGAAATCAACTATGCTACAATCTCAACTTGAGACTTTAGAGGTTCCATCATACGGCATTCATATAAACATTGAACAAAATCAAGAAGAGATAATTTCTGAAATTTTCGAAAATTTATAACTAATGAATAAATCTGATTTTGGTTTAATTGGCTTAGGCGTCATGGGAAAAAGCATTAGCTTAAATCTTGCTAATAATGGTTTTTCTGTATCTGTTTACAATAGAACCGAAGCTAATGAAGCACATATTGTATCGAGTTTTATCAATAAACATTCTAGTTACAAAAACCTAAATGGTTTTACCGAGCTGAAAGCGTTTGTACTTTCGTTAAGTAAGCCTCGTAAAATCATGTTAATGATTAAAGCAGGTGATGCTGTTGACAGTGTCATATCACTATTAATTTCTTGTGTAGATGAAGGTGATATCATTATAGATGGAGGTAATTCATTTTACTTAGACACAGTTAACAGATTTAAGCATTTAGCACAAAAAAATATACATTATATAGGCTGTGGAATTTCTGGTGGTGAAGAAGGTGCGAGGAAAGGACCATCATTAATGCCTGGAGGTGATATGGAAGCTTATAAAAGTATCTCACATATATTAGAAAAAATAGCAGCTAAGGATAAAAACAACAACCCTTGTTGTGCTTATATAGGCAATGATGGATCTGGTCATTTTGTTAAAATGGTACATAATGGTATTGAGTATGCCGAAATGCAATTATTAGCAGAGATATATAGTATACTGTCAAAAACACATTCCAAAGAAGAAATTGTAACCATTTTGAGCCATTGGAATAACAGCACAGAAGCTAGTTACTTACTAGAAATTACTATAAACATTCTACAAAAGAAAGACAGCGAAGGGTTTGTCTTAGATAGAATTTTAGACAAGGCTTTAAGTAAAGGCACTGGATCTTGGTCTAGTAAAGCTGCATTAGAGATGGGAATACCATCTACAATGATTTCATCTGCTGTCTTCTCAAGATATATTTCTGCTTTTAAAGAACAAAGAAAAAAGCTCTCTACATCAACTATAGAAGGTCCTGTTTCAAGAAACTTATTATCAACTAAACAATTAGAAAAAGCATACAGTTTTGCAAGGATTATAAACCATCAGCAAGGGTTTCAACTTATTGCTAAGGCATCAAAAACCTATAACTGGAGTATAAACCTTTCCGAGATAGCTCGTATTTGGACTAATGGTTGCATTATTCGTTCGAAATTCATGGAATCTTCTGTGGAAATATTAAAAAATCATTCGAATTTTCTTGAAGACAAAAACATACTCAAGCTACTTTCTAAACTAGAGGATGATATTACTGATGTGTTACACTCCGGGTTATCTAATCGTATTGCACTAGATTCATTTTATGCTGCATATAATTATTGGATAGCAATGACTACAAAAAACTCTTCAGCTAACCTCATTCAGGCACAGCGTGACTATTTTGGAGCTCATACCTATCAACGTATCGATAAAGATGATTCTGAATTTTTTCATACAAACTGGAAATTAGACAACTAATGGTAGATTATTCTTTGATTTTTTCGGTTTTACTTGGTATTGGTATTCTGTTACTGTTAATCCTTCGGTTCAAAATTCAAGCTTTTATTGCTTTATTAATTGCTAGTATTTGTGTAGGAATCTTTGCTGGCATGCCACCTCTAGAAATTATCGCAACCATGAAACAAGGCATGGGTAATACTTTAGGGTTTGTTGCTGTTGTGGTTGGTTTAGGAGCAATGTTTGGTGCAATTTTAGAGCATTCTGGTGGAGCAAAAGCTTTAGCCTCTTATCTATTAGATAAGTTTGGTGAAGAAAGAGCATCTTGGGCTATGGTAATCACAGGGTTCTTTATCGCAATACCTGTTTTCTTTGATGTTGCTTTTATCATTTTAGTACCTCTTCTCTATTCTCTTCAACGTAAAACGAAAAAATCTTTGCTGCTATATGCTATCCCTTTATTAGCAGGTCTAGCTATAACTCATGCATTTATTCCACCTACTCCAGGTCCTGTTGCTGTTGCAGATATCCTAAAAGCAGATCTCGGATGGGTGATATTATTTGGATTTTTAGTAGGTATCCCTACTGCTATTGTATGTGGTCCTTTATTTGGGAAATACATAGCAAAGAAAATTTTCATAGAAGCACCAGAAATTGAAATAGACTCAACTATTAATGAAACAAAAAAACCTCCATCAGTTTATACCATATTGGCTATTATAGGTATTCCTATCATACTCATTGTTGGCAATACTATTTTAAATAGTTCATTATTTGCAACCGATAAGGTTAGTAATGACATGAAGAATTGGATTGCTATGATTGGACATCCATTTACAGCCTTGATAATTGCAAATATCATTGCATGGTATTTTTTGGGAGTAAAAAGGAATTTCACAAAAGATAAGTTAGTCTCTATTACAACTAAATCTATGGAGCCTGCCGGAATCATTATTTTACTTACTGGTGCTGGTGGTGTCTTTAAACAAGTTCTTGTTAATACTGGAACTGGTGAAATGCTAGCAAATTATTTTGCAGATAAGGGCATGAGTATTC
Organism: Winogradskyella sp. ABM4_392; assembly: GCF_056160445.1. Lineage (NCBI taxonomy): Bacteria > Pseudomonadati > Bacteroidota > Flavobacteriia > Flavobacteriales > Flavobacteriaceae > Winogradskyella > Winogradskyella sp. ABM4_392. The sequence continues at coordinate 21,466 of NZ_JBSWXE010000004.1, read as the reverse complement.
TTTTGTTTTCTTTTATAGCAGCTGCTATAATTCGTTTACTACAAGGCTCAGCTACTGTGGCTATGATTACCTCAGCAGGAATAACAGCTCCTTTGCTATCAATAGATGTTACAGCAATTGATAAAGCTTTACTGGTAATATCTATTGCTTCTGGAGCATCGATTGCTTCACATGTAAATGATAGCGGATTTTGGTTGGTCAGTAAATATCTTGGATTAAACGAAAAAGAGACTTTTAAAAGCTGGACAATTATGACTACAATACTAGCGCTTACTGGTTTTTCTGTAATTGCTTTACTTTCTATTATTGTTTAATTAGGCTTAATTGTATTAGTTTTAATAAACTGTATATAATCATTATTCTTAGCGACAATAAAATAATCCTCACCAGCTACATTTATTTTAGACATATCCTTGGTATCACCTTTTATAAACAATCCGCTTTGAGATGACGAAACAGGTATAAAGTCACCTTTACCATTACCCCTAAAATAATAACCAAAACTTCCATCGTTTCTTGGAGTTTCAACTTCGGACACGTACAAATTACCTGCTATTACAATATCTAGATGACTGTCTTTATCAAAATCATCAACAATAACTTGATTAACACTAGAAAACTGCGCTTCTACTGGAAGTCTATGAGTTATAAATTTACCACCTGTGTTCTCTAAATAAACACTTGCAAAAGACTTTACTTGATAGTGCAATGAATTGTCTAGTTCTTCTTTTGTATAAACATCAATGAGTGTAGCTTCAGAAAAACTATTGTAGTCCTTAAACTTTTTCTTTATTCCAGGAATTTGTTGAGAAGAGCACGATCGTCCTCTCAAAGGAACCTGCTCACCCTCACTATAATAGCTTAATACAATGTCATCTTTATTGTTATTATCAAAGTCTTTTACATAAATATCAAACGTTTCATCTGCAGTAGCTTTGTACTTATAGTTTAATCCATTATTTCCAATAACATAATCTTGGTCTCCATCATCATCAAAATCACCTTCTTTTATACTCCACCACCAACCAGTAGAATCATCAGATAATCCCATTTTTATAGACACATCTTCAAAATGGGTCTTCATATTTTTAAAAACCTTGATGGGCATCCACTCTCCAACTATAATAATATCTAACCAGGTATCATTATCAAAATCTGTAACAACTGCACTCGTAGCCATCCCTAAGTCTTCAAAATCATTTATAAGAGTTTCAGTCTCATCAGAAAATATAACCTCATTTTCTGTACTTCTATTCATTAAAATATAACTACTTGCTGGGAATGGGTAATGTTCAGGAATTTGTCTTCCAAGAACCAACAAGTCTTGTTTTCCATCTTTATCAAAATCAGCATTATAAGCCCTAGATCCACTAGTACTTAAATTGGGTAATGAGGATTTTTTAAACTCTTCATTTCCATTGTTTATATATAACCTGTCATTATAAAATCTAGAGCCTTCAGAAAATTCGTAGCCACCGCTTACAACATATAGATCATTATCTCCGTCACTATCGGCATCGAAAATAAGAGCACTTACATCCTCACTCATTATATCTTGTTTAAGAAATGCTTTTGAAGCTTCCTTAAAACCATTTTTAGTTTGATAATAAATAGCACCTTGATGACCATGGGCTCCTCCTATAAAGAAATCGTCCAAACCATCTCCGTTTAGGTCACCTACAGCTAAAGCAGGACCAAAGGCAGACATTTTATGAGGCAATAAAACTTGCTTTAAAAAATCGTCATAGTCATTTTCTATATGCTTATGTTTAGGAAAAAAAGCACTATCAACAGTCTCAAATTGTGTTGGTTTTGGTTCTTCACTTATTGTAATAGCTGTAGAATTTTTATGATCTAAAACGAGATGTTGATTCGCCTTAATATTTTCAAGAATTTGAATATTTCCATCCGGCCAAACTACTTTAAGTTGATCAACGTGGTCATAATCACCTAGTCCAAAATGTAGTCTTGGAGCAACAGATGATTGAAATCCTCTAGTTTGGGTTAATTCTTGCATTTGAGTGTCTTCATCATAATTTAGATATACTCTGGTACCTAATCCATATTTGTTTTTGGAATCACTTTTAAAAGAAATAGATATATAACTATTTCTATCAGAGCTCGTATTTTGAAATATTGAAGCAGTATCATCTACATTATTTATAATTAATTCTAAATCTCCATCATTATCTAAATCTGCATAAGCTACACCATTAGAAAAGCCATCGTATTCAATTCCCCATTCCTTGTTTATTTTTTCAAAATTAAGCCGACCATTGTTTCTAAACATAAAGTTGTCTGTCTTTTCTGAAGGAATCTTTAAACTTTTTTCTAGATCAGAAAGACCAGAATCATCATTTTTGGAATACTTATTGAAAAAATCTGTGTTATTAATTTCTCGGCGAACTCCATTTGTTACAAATAAATCTTTGTACCCATCATTATTAAAATCTGCAAAAAGAGGTGCCCAACTCCAATCCGTAGAAGAAGTACCTGTGAGGCGAGATATATTTGAAAATTGAGGTACGCCATCTTGAAAAATACCAGAGTTGAGTTGTAAGCAATTATGCATGTACTGATAATGAAAGCCCATAAATACAACTTCATTAAAAACCTGAGGATTCATACTACTCATATTGGCTTTTTGCCTTCTACTACTATTAGAATCCATATCCGCTTGAAAAATATCTAAGAAACCATCATTATTTATATCTGCAATATCTACTCCCATTCCATAAAAGGAAGTGTGATTTGTAGCTTCTTTAAACACATTTTTAAACGTACCATCTCCCATATTTATGAATAGATAATCTGGAATACTATAATCACTAGATATATAAAGGTCTTGCAAACCATCATTATTAAGATCACCTGCAGTAGCGCCTAAAGAGAAACCATAACTCTTAACACCTGAAATTTCAGACACATTTGTAAACTTATCACCATCATTTCTAAAGAGTTTATCTGATATATCATCAGATACGTTTTGCATTCTATTTCTATATATGTAGTTAGGAGTATTAACATTAGATATAGGATAATTAGCAACATATAGATCTAAATCACCATCATTATCATAATCGAAAAAAGTGCCTTGGGTAGAATTTGCTGCATCATCTACACCATAAGTTTCACCCATTTCTAAGAATGTACCATTTTGCTGGTTAATATATAATTGATTACGACGTTCTTTTGATAGACCAGCCACAGAACAATAGATATCTAAATATCCATCACCATTTACATCTGCCATGGTAGAACCTGTATACCAACGTTTGTCACCACCGACTCCTGCCCTATCTGTAATATCTTCAAATTTAAGATTGCCTTTGTTTAGGTAAAGTCTATTTTTTACCTGATTTCCTGTAAAAAATATATCAATTAAACCATCGTTATCGATATCGCCTACAGAAACACCACCACCCATATAAATAGATGTATAATTAAAATAGTTCATGGTATCATTTTCAATAAGATTATTTTGAAAATCGATACCAGTTACTGAAGAGTTTAGCGCTTTAAAAACTTTAACATTAACGTCATTTGTATTTTTAGAGCAACTAGTGGCAAAAACCAAAGCCATTAAAATAAAAGTTTGTCGCATAATCAATTTTACTTGTGAATTTAAATAAATGAAAAAACAACGTAGCTCTCACTACGCTGTCTTTATCGAAACCAATCTCAAAAAATTAAATTTTATAAAGATTTATTTTTAATAACCAGGGTTTTGGTCATCCATAGTTATTTCAGTATTTTTCTCAATCTCTGTAATTGGAATTGGGAATAAATCATTTTTAGAACTATATCCTGTGCCAGATAATTCTGTTGCTGCTCTTCCCCATCTTACCAAATCCCAAAAACGTTGTCCTTCGTGAGCCAATTCTAGGAATTTTTCATTAACAATTGCATCAAACAAAGCATTACCTGCTAATGAGCTATCCACATCTGCTAATCCAGCTCTGTTTCGCACCTTGTTTAATTCCGTTCTAGCATTACCATCTTGTCCAGCCTTATTGTATGCTTCAGCTGCTAACAGCAATACCTCAGCATAACGGAATAGCCTAAAATTAGTACTATAATTTAATTCTCTTACTCCATCTGGGCTAGTATCTTCTGCCTTTGTAGCATACTTAATACGTATTGCACCTTCGTAGTCCCATATTTCACCACCTGTAGCTGCTGAAGCATCTACAAAACCGCCTGCAGCAATTAATTCTTCCTCGGACATTACTGTAGCTGCTTTTCTGGTAACATCACCAGCTGAATCGAAAGCATCAACTAACTTACTTGTAGGAAGATTAAAGCCCCATCCATTAATTAAACCTGTTCCATCTAGGCCAAAAATACCATCACCACGTGGTCCCATTAATTGTATGTGCAAGTTACTCTCATTTCTTCCACCCCATGCTATATTACCCCAATCTCTACTTGTTGTTGAGACATAACCTATTTCAAATAAAGACTCTATACCAAACTCTTTATCTATACTCCAAACATCAGCTGGATTAGGTTCTAAATCATGTTCAGGATTTGATATAACGCTTTGAAAATAAGGTAACGATTCAGAGTACTTCTCTTGGAACACAAGAACTTTACCCATTAGGGCTTCAGCACTTCCTTTTGATACCCTGAAATTATCAGCAACTCCAGATCTATCAGGTAAACCAGTAATAGCATCCGCAAGATCACTTTCTATCTGTGCGTAGATATCTGCTCTTGGAGATTTAGCCAATCCGAAATCTTCTGCTCCCTGAGGAACTGTTAATCTTAATGGTATATCACCAAACATAGTTGTTAACTCAAAATAACACCATGCTCTCATAAATTTAACTTCAGCTAAAACTCTATCCTTATTACTCAAATCTGAGTCTTGGACATTCTCAATTATTAGATTTGAAAGTGCAATTGTTCTATAAAAAATATCCCATATACTTGTAATAGATGGATTAGAGGACACCACATTTGTATAATCATCAATATCTTGTAATTGTTGTTGGTCGCCAGAATTTCCACCCGCAGCATTAGCATCATCTCCAGCTAATAATTTTACCAAAAATGCACTATGCCAGTCTCTTCCATAATTAAACTGCACTAAGTCATACACACCAATTACAGCTTGTTCTACGTTTGCTTCTTCAAGAAAAAATGTCTCTAAATCTTGAACGTTTTGCCGTTCGTTTGTAGTGAAGTCATCGTCACAGGCAATAATACCAAACAATGCTACACATAAAAATGCTAAAAATGTTCTTTTCATAATTTTTGTTTTTTAAAATTGTGCAGATAATCCAAATATAGCTCTGGCAGCTGTAGGATAAAATCCTCTGTCTACACCAATTGAGTTAAAGTTAAAGTTTCCTATTTCAGGATCTAAACCTTTGTATTTAGTAAAGGTAAAAAAGTCATCTAAAGATACATAAACTCTAAAGTTTTGTAACTTAATCTTATTTGCAAAAGATGTAGGTATTGTATAACCTAACTGTAATTGCTTAATTCTCATATAAGAACCATCCTCAACAACCAAATCTGTATCGTAAGAGTCTATGACATTTGCCGCTCCAGGAAAACTAGCATTATCACCTGGTTGCGTCCATCTGTTATCAAAGAAATGTACGGGTTTATTGGTAATTGGTCTAGATGGTTGATGATAAGTTGCCATAATATCATTACCTATAGTACCTTGAAACTGAACGTTAAGGTCAAAACCTTTATAGGCTAAATTGACATTACCACCATATAACACATCTGGATGTGGTGAACCAATGAAAGTTTTATCGAGATTATCTATATCACCATCATTATCTGTATCAACCTTAATTATTTCACCAGTTGCTGGATCAATTCCATTTGTTTCAAAACCATAGAAATACCAAGACGGTTGACCCTCTTCAAATCTTGTTACTCCATCACCATTTTGTGGTGCACCAGCACCTACAAGAGATGTTCCTTCTGGCACAAACAAAATTTCTGTCACCTCATTTTTCAGAGTAGATAAATTTGCATTTATACTATAAGTAAAACCACCATCTGTTGTATCTGTGTAACCTACTTCAAATTCAAAACCTTGATTTACAATAGTACCGGCATTAAATTCATTTGAAACAAAACCTGCAGAACCTGGAGTAATTAAACTTCCATCAGAAACAATCGCATCTCTAGTTGTCTTTTTATAATATTCTGTTGTAAATCTTAACTTATTATCTAAAGCTCTTAAATCTACACCAAAGTTAAGTTGTTCAGAAGTCTCCCAAACTAAATTTGTATTTGCAAAACCTGTTATTTGAGCTCCTGTATTCCCTAAATAATTGATTCCCAATCCGTTTAAAACTGTAGTAATAAAAGTTTGATCAGAATTTCCCCTAAGGTTTGTTCTACTTCCATTTTCTCCCCAACTTGCTCTTACTTTTAAATAATCTAAGAAAGAGTCCTCTTTCCAAAAATCTTCTTTAGATACTACCCATCCTGCAGAAAACGCAGGAAAAACGCCTGTTTTATTAGCTGTTGGAAATTTATCGGATTTATCAGCTCTAATTGATGCCTCAAATAAGTATTTGCCATCATAATCGTATGACAACCTACCAAAAGTAGACACCATATTATCAAAGAAAGGATCAACAGTATTTACTTGTTGATTGAAACCAGGAAGCTCAAAGTTAAAACCTGTAAATTCATCAACACTAACTGTACCACTTCTAGAAATTGTGGTAATTACATCTGTATCTTCTGCTGAATAACCTGCTAACAATTTGAAATTATGCTTATCAAAAGATTTCTCATAGGTTATAAAATTTTCCCACAACCATCTTCTTCTTTCAAATTTATTTTGTGAACCTGTGTAACCTGTATTAGCTGCTTCTGACGATACGAAGTACGGATTAACGGTATTCAAAATATCTGTTTTTCCACTTTCTCTACCATATCTGGTTGTTATTTCCAATCCTTTAAGGGGCTTTAATTTTAAATATGCCGTATACAGTGACTGTCTATCATCATTTAAAGTACTATTTATTGCATTTGCATATGCTACTGGATTTATAACCTCACCTGTTGAATAGCTAGGATAACCATAAGCATTTCCATTTTCATCTCTTAGTATAGGTACGTTATTAGCAATTGCATTATCGATAACCGTTTGAGGAATATCACTTTCACTAGGATAAGTGACAGGAGTTAGAGGATCTATAATTAACATATTTTGAATCACACCTCTAGTATCACTATTCTCAACAACACCAAAACGATCTGATAAAGTATAAGTTCCGTTAAAACCGACCTCTATAAAGTCTGTTATATCACTATTAACATTAACTCTAAAAGTTTTTCTTTTAAAAGAAGAGTTTTCTTTACCAACTACACCTTCTTGCTCTAAATGTCCCATAGAAGCATAAAATGATGTTTTTTCTCCTATTCCACCAGAAACATTAATATCATAACGTGTAATAGGAGCATTTTCAAATGTTTCATCAATCCAATTAGTATCATATCCATTATCCACAACAGTTCCTACACCAGCTTCATTCATATATTGCACAAATTGTGAAGCATTCATCAACTCCATATCTGTATTTACAAATTGAGTTCCTAACTGAGTACTAAAACCAACATTTATTTTTCCTTTACGACCTCTTTTGGTTGTTATTAACACAACACCATTTGCACCTTCTGTACCATAAATTGCTGCTGAAGCCGCATCTTTTAGGATTTCAATGTTTTCTATGTCTCCAGGTGCTATTGTGGCTATTGAAGCAGATTTCATTCCATCTACAATGTACAACGGCTCAGAATTACCACTTGAACCTGCACCACGAATACGTATTTGTGCACCCTGACCTGGAGAACCAGAAGATGTCGTTACTGTAACACCAGATGTTCTACCTTGTAGCACTTGTTCTACCCTTTGATTTGATGAACTCTTTATCTGTTTTGAATCTACACTAGAAATAGCACCAGTTACCAAACTTTTCTGTTTAGTTCCATAACCAACAACAACTACTTCGTCTAAAGAATTTGTGTCTTCTACCAATTCTACATTTATCACAGATCTTCCTTCAACAGGGATTTCTTGAGTTACAAATCCTAAATAACTTACTTGTAATATTGCATTAGAAGAAACATTTTCTAATGTATAATTACCATCAAAATCTGTTGATGTTCCATTTGATGTTCCTTTTACAATAATGCTTGCGCCAGGAAGAGGTGCTCCAGAACTCGTAACTTTTCCTGTAATTGTTTGTGCCTGCAAATGGACGCCAAATAATAGGCTTACTACAAGAAGAGCTTTACTTAATAAATTAATCTTCATAGATATTATTTTAATTGTTTAGTTAGTAATTAGTTTTTTTTAAAAAATGAACACAATTAAAAAGAATAGAAATCCTATGATTGCTACTATTAGAAAAAATTCATTTAGTGATTTCCATTTAAATCTTTTTAAACGCATATCACAAATGTTAAAAAAATATTAACTTTTTAGTATAACTAATAAAGCACAGGATGGAAATTTTGTTGCATTTTGTTATAATTACAACGTTATAGTTGATTTTATTCTGTGTTATGCAACATATTGTGCATTAAGAAAACATTAACACATTTTCATAAAGAAAGAAGTTTAACTAACTACCTCATTTTTGGAAAATTTGATACTGATTAAGCTTTAAGAATTTACAATTTCCACTTCTTTTGGGAGTATTCCGAAATGACTTTTAAAACATTTGGCGAAGTAAGACGGTGAAGAAAATCCTACTTTATAACATACCTCACTTATGTTATTGTTACCTGATTCAATAATTTGCTTTGCTCTAACCAATCTTATATTTCTAATAAATTCATTAGCCGTTTGATTTGTTAACGCTTTTATTTTTCTATAAAACTGACTTCTACTTAAGTTTAGTTGAGATGCTAGGGATTCAACATTTAAATTTGGATCACCTATACTTTCATTAATAAACCCTAAAACTTTTTCAATAAACTCTTTATCCATTGATGTAGTAGTTTTGTTATCCACATCACTAATAACACTAAAGTATTTATTGAAGATGAGTTGCCTACTTGTAATTAATTGCGACAACCTAAGTTTTAACAGACCGACATCAAATGGCTTTACCATATAAGCATCTGCACCATTCTCTATGCCTTCCATTCTATTTTCAATTCTGGTTTTGGCTGTTAACATAAGTAAAGGAATATGACTTGTTTTAATATCACTTTTTATATGTTTACAAAACATAAAACCATCCATTTCTGGCATAATAACATCTGTCATTATTATATCTGGCAAGAACTCTTTTGCTAGTCTAAGACCTTCTCTTCCATTCTTGGCCAATAATATTTTGTATTGCTTTTTTAATTCATTCTTTAAATAGTTTCTTAACTCTGTATTATCCTCAACAATTAAAAGAGTGTGAGATGCAACACTTATATTTTCATCATTATCTTTAATACTTCTTTCTGAATTATCTACATCAGAATTAACAAGATAGCCTTCTTCTTTTACCTGATCAGCAACACCATCAGTTAGTTTTTCATTGTCTTTAAAATACTTGTCAGTTGCCGGAAAAACAACAGTGAAAATTGTTCCTTTACCAACCTCACTATCAACACTGATATTCCCTTTGTGTAATTTAACAAAATTACGAACAACTTCTAATCCGATTCCGGTACCACCATAATAAGTTTTATTGAGATTATCTACTTGATAGAAGCGTTTAAATATCTTTTCAACTTGTTCTTTCTTAAGACCTGGGCCTGTATCAGAAATTTTAATCTCAATAGCCTCTATCTTTTCTTTATCATTAGCTAGTGGTAAGCTTACTAAGTCTTCTTTTGCTGAAAGATCTACAGTAATAGCACCACCTTCTGGAGTTACTTTAAAAGCATTTGAAAGTATATTAAAAATTATTTTCTCCAACATGCTTTCATCTGCCCATATTTCAATATCCTGAATATCTGTATCTATACTAAGATGTATATTTTTAATAAACGCTTCCTCTTTAAAATGGCTAGCTATGTTTTTTGTAAATGAAACTAAATTTAGCTTCCTAGCTTTTACTCTAACTTTATCTAACTCTAGTTTTCTAAAATCTAATAATTCATTGATTAAGCGATATAATCTTTTTGTATTTTTATGAATGGTATTATGCTTTTCTTTAATTCTTTCAGTAAGATCATTACTATCATTTTTTATGATATCTTCTAATGGACTTATAATTAGTGAAAGTGGTGTTCTAAACTCATGAGAGATATTTGTAAAAAATTGTAACTTCTTTTCGTTAAGATCTTTTTCTAGTAGACGATTATGACGCTCGTTGGCTACTAATTGTTTATCTCTTAATCTATTTTTTGTGATTCTATTAAGAAGATAGATACCCAATAAGAATAAAAGCGCATAGGATAATAACGCCCAATTTGTTTTCCACCAAGGTGGCAAGATGCTTATTTTTAACTGAAGAGGTGTTTCGTTCCAAACACCATCATTATTAGCTGCTTTTAGTTTAAAGGTATAGTTTCCTGGGTCTAAATTTGTATAAGTAGCACTTCGTTTCTTACCTACATAATTCCATGTATTTTCATAACCTTCTAAATAATAGGCGTATTCATTCTTTTCAGGTCTTGTAAAGTTTATGCTAGAATATTCAATAGTAAATACGGACTGTTTACTAGTTAGACTAAGACTATCAGTTTTAGAAATTACTTTTCGTAATGGTGATGTTTCTTGATTTACTACAACACTCTCATTGAACAACTTAAAATCTGTAAGATAAAGTGATGGTAAATTTTCATTTACTTTTATTTCAGTAGGATTGAAAAAATCTACACCCTGAAAACTTCCAAAATAAAGTAAACCCTCCTTATCTCTATACGCCGAGTTAATATTATAATCATTAGATAACAAACCATCATTACTTGTGTAATTTACAAAAGTTGAATCTTTTACATTAAACTTTGTAATACCTGTGTTGCCTGCTAACCAAATATTTTCATCTAAACTTTGTACAATACTATTAACATTTTCTTCTTCTAATCCATTTTGCTTGTTATACCAAACATACGTGTTAGAGTCTATATCATATTTACATAAGCCTGCACCTCTTGTGCCTATCCAAATAGAACCATCCTCGCTTTCTAAGAGTGATAATATATTATCAGAGCTATTATGATTATTAAATCCTTTAGGCATCTTACCTTTTTGAGGCATTATTGATAATTCACCGTTATTCCCCTTTTCTATTTTGTAAAGACCTACTTCTGTACCTAACCATATGTTATCATTTCGATCTACCAGAATTTTTCTTACTTCGATATCGGTAAGCCTATTTAACAAAAAATCACCATAATCATAATGTGTGAACTCTTCCCTTTTAGAATCAAACGAATACAATCCATTATTATAAGAACCAATCCAAATAGTATCATCAGAATCTTCATCAAGAGTTAAGATTGTGTTGGAACCTAAGTCCTTACTTGTACTTTCAATTGTATAATTAATAAATCTTTTAGAGCCTTTTTTTAAATAGTACAAACCTTTATCCCAGCTGCCTGCCCAAAGATTGCCTTTACTATCAATTAAAAGCGCTTCAATATAATTACTTGTTAAACCAGAATAAGGCTTATTGCTTGAAGGGTTTATATGAATAAACTCATTCGCTTTTTTATCTAGTATATCAATACCACCACCATCCATACCAATCCATAACTTATTATTGGGATCTTGTTCTATAGCTGCTACGGACACATGTTGTAAAGAGTTGGGATTCTGAGGTATACTTTGAATCTCATTGAATTTATCATATAATTTATCATACACAGAAACCCCTTTATTATAATAACCAAGCCATATTCTTTCGTCCTTATCTAGATATAATGACCATATTGAATTTGATAATATACTACTCGTATCATTTTTAGTAGCCTCATATCTTTTTAAAATCTCACCATCACCGCTAATGTGAAAAAGTCCGTCATTTTCTGTTCCACACAATAAAGTACCATCCTTAAGTTCTAAAAGAGACAAGAATTGATTTTTAGAAAAAATGAAACTATTAATATTAAATAACAATTCATTTGATGAAGTCTCTTTAGCGCTAACTCTCATTAGGCCCTCAGTCTCTGATCCAATCCAAATTGTATCTGAGGAATCTATAATTAAAGATTCTATAGCATTATCTATATGAATTAAGCCATTTTCTGTTATAATTGACTTTGGTCGAAGCGTATTGGTTTTGTAATCGTAATATTTTAGACCTCTATTAGTTGCAACATAAACTTCACCTGATTTTGAAATTTGAATTTCAGCTATATTTAAAGATATAGATTCTAATGATTCATTGCTGAGAATTCTTTCAATTTTAAAATCACTCAAACTCATTTTATACAAGCCAAAATCTAACGTACCAAGAAAAAGATTTCCATAAGCATCTTCTTTTAGACTACTTATTGTAATATTCTCTCTATTCTCTATATTGAATTTATCATTAGAAATTCTTTTAAAGCAATTATTATTTCGATCATAAAGATTAAGTCCATTTCCCGTACCAAACCACAATCTATTTTCACTATCTAAATAAGAGCTATGAACTAAACCACTACTCAAAGACGTACTATCATCAATAATGTACTTATAAGACTCGTAGCTAGTACCATCATACCTATACAACCCAGCTCCATTTGTCCCAAGCCATATAAAACCTAAATTATCTTGAATTATAGTATATACCCCAACTTTAGAGATACCTTCTTTGATACTAACAAAATCGTACTTCTGGTTAGACTTTTGAGACCAGGAGACCAAAAACGACAAGCTCAAAAAAACACATATTATCTTACACCTCATTTTAATATAAAATATTATCTTTTTTAAGATTATAGAAATTTCTAATGTATTAATTTTTATTCCAAAAACCTTCAATTTCTTCAAGAGACTTACCCTTTGTTTCAGGTATATACTTATAAGTTACTAATACAATTACTACAATAAATACTATAAATATCAAGTAAGGCATTGAGCCATTCCAAGGAGTGTTATTATTTGTACTACTCTCCATAACCATAGGAAATGTTTGAGAAACTAATCCGTTAGCTGCCCACTGAGCTGCAACAGCGACTGACATAGCCACACTTCTTATTCTGTTAGGGAACATCTCTGATAGTATAACCCAAACTACCGGCCCCATAGATAAAGCAAAAGAGCCTATAAAGACTAACACACCTATTAACGATATTAAGCCCACAGACTGTTGTTGAAGGCTAACGCCAAGAAGCAAAAATCCTAAAATCATACCAACAGAACCAATATAGATAAGAGGTTTTCTACCAAACTTATCTACAGTAAACATGGCAACAAATGTGAATATAAGATTTACAAAAGCCAGTAAGATTTGCTGTGCTAAAACATCTTCTTTACCAAATCCTAAGGCTTTTTCAAAAATATCAGCACCATAATATAATACAGCATTTATCCCAGTAAACTGCTGTAAAATTGAAAGGGCAGTGCCTATTACTATAATACCTAAAATTACTTTTGAAAAATAATTAATCTTTATCGTTTTACTACCTTCTATAATTGAAGATTTAATATCTTCTAATTCATTTACGGAATTATCAGCTGAATGAATTTTGTTTAAAACTATTAAGGCTTCATCTTCCTTACCCTTTAACATTAACCAACGAGGACTGTTAGGTACAAAAAACAATAAAACCAAGAATAATATACTTGGCAGTAATTCGGACCAAAACATACGTCTCCACCCAAATTGAATATTTTGAGCTTCAGATAGGCTGTTACCTATAAAGTAAGTTGCCAAAAACACTATAAAAAAACCTACTACTATCGCTAATTGGTAGTAAGTAACCATTTTACCTCTAATTCTACTAGGCGCTATTTCCGCAATGTACATTGGTGCATTCATCGAGGCAATACCAATGCCTAAACCTCCTATAATTCTAAATATTATTAATGTTGTTACTGTCTCAGGCAAAACACCTGGCAGACCAGAACCCCAGGCAGAAATAGAAAATAAAATTGCAGATATAATTAAAGACCATTTACGACCTATTCTAATACTTAAAGGACCCGCTACTATTGCACCAAAAAAACAACCCCAAAGGGCACTACTAACAACTAAACCTTTCATAGTAGCATCGAATTCAAAATACTTACTTAGGTAAAATTGTGCTCCATTAATTACTCCTGTATCGTATCCGAATAATAATCCTCCTAGTGCAGAGACTACAGTAATTAGAAGTAAAAAAGTCTTTTTTTTCATAACTGGTGAATTGTTGTTTTTGCAAATTAAAATTCACTCTAAATGTAATATCATTAATACATAGAAATACAACAAATAGAGCAATTACTACAACAAATGAAGCATGCAGACAGTTGGCTACAGAAACAATAAAATATCTACTACAACCAATGTAAGATCAGATGGAACAAAGTATAGAAACTATATTTTAGTCAATAACAACTTTTATTGATTTTTTCCATCTTTTATTTTCGAGACAAACAATAAAAACACCTTCATTTAATCTAGACAGATTAATCCGATTTTCAGAAACAGACGAATCAAGCTCATGAGAAAATACCGCTCTTGCTTGTACATCATACAAAACCATTTCTGTGTTTTCATTTAATTGACCTTTAACAACCAATTCTTTTAGATTGTTTAAGAAAAAAATGTTTAAAGATTCGGGATTATTTTGTGCAGTTGACAATACACTTTCGGTTATTCTTAAGAAAAAACGACCTGTTTCAGATAATGACGTTGTCGGCATTATAGAATAATCGTTATTTGTAAGCAAGGTTAATGTATTTGCAAATGTATCCTCAAGGTATACATTTGTAGATGTGGGCAATGTGTTATCAGCAATACTAAATATTACCTCTTGTCCCTCATCAGCATTAACTCCTAGTGGTATAATGACATCCAAGATATCACTAGAATTAAAAGCTTGTATGGTAAATGGTGCTCCTTCGTTATTATTTACTAAATGAGAATATATTGCAAATTCTGATATATCCCCTCCAAAGACAGCTGCATCATATCCTATGTCTAAACCCAAGCTGGAATTATCATGAAAATAAATTGATGTTGAACAGCTATCTGTAGAAGAACTTAGTCTGAGTTTGACATAGTTAAAATCACTTGAAGTTCTACCAATAATAAAATCATCAGAGTTTCCTTCTACTTGCATCTCTGGAGTAAACTCTAAGTTTGCGGATGATAATTTTGAAGACACAAAAAAGCCTTGACCAGGTGCAATGAGCTCTGGTCCTTCGAGTAAATTTGCAATTGTCCAATTACTCCCAGAATCATCATTATCATTTGCATCATAACCATAGATAGCTGCAGTATTTTCATCTAACAAACTTAAGTTGGAGACACCTGACATAGACCCAATATGATTTAAAAAAGCATTAACATCTATATAGGAAGCATATGGATTTCCTATAAGATTCCACTCAGGAAAATCACCTGTAAAATCGTTTTCAACAAGTACATTAACAGAATTAGCCACTATAGATCCTGTAAAAATCAAAGCTTCACCATTACCTTCAGCAATTGGTGTGTTGGTAGACACTCTATAACCTCGACCTGAATGTAAATTTTCAATTGTATTATGATTATATACAAGGTAATCATCTATGGCTCCTTTTTCGAAATGACCGAACAAATAGGTTGTATTTGGTAGTTCTACACCATTATCATATAAGATATTTGCATTATAACTATTATCATTAGTTAAGAAAGACCCCCAACTCTGACCAGATAATGGTGGAGCAATTAAATCCCGATCATTTAATTCTGAATTAGTATATCTATGGTATTTAGTTGTACCTGATACTGTAATTTCACCTTTTACAACTAAACCGGAATATGTTACAGATTCAGAATACATGTTTAAATCACCTATTACATTTAGAGTTGTACCATTTGGCACTGTTAAACTCATACCACTATTAATATTCAAACTAGAAATAGTTATATCTTCTGAAATTTGTGGAGGTGTTTCCGTATTGGGTATAGTTATATTTGAACAAGAATTTGGCACTTCATTTGGCGTCCAATTAGCTGAATTGTTCCAATCATTAGAAACTGAACCATTCCACGTTAGCTGAGAAGACTCAGCATCAAATATTATCCTAAAACGGTCATTTGCAACCGAAGCTGGCACACCAGAAGCAACAGAATAACTATAATTAGCGACACCATCTTGAGGAATTTCGGTTAAAACTTCGGTATAACTATCATATAAAAATGCTGTTGCACATTGCATAGAAATACCTTCTGCCACAATAGTATAATTAGTATTTCTATAAGTATTAACCTCTAATTGTATTTCTTCATTGTCTACCGGAGTTGCTCTGGTTTCTATACTTAGTAAAACTCCATTATTATTAGTTGAAAAGTTTTCATCTAAGTTAGTAATATCAAGTGCATCATTTATATCAACCTCATTATTACCCTCAGTATCAAAGAAAATCAATAAGCCATCAGCAGGTGACTCATTGTTGGCCAATGCTGTATCCTCATATAAAGACAAACGTAATTGTCCTTGACTTATGAATTCTGTATTAATCCTTGAGGAATTTATTTTACATTCTACACTATTCTCTCTATTTGGCTTAATATTAAAATGATCTACACTATTAAGTATAATTATAAAAACTATTATTAAATGCGAATAGATGAAACTTAACCTCATAATAAAGCAATGTTTGGTTGATTATTTTAACCATAACAACCTATTGAATGCTTTGAACAAAAAGTAGAAAATGGAGAGTAAAACTAATAAACTACCTAATTTCTGTAGGGGAGAAAACTTTAGGACAATATGTTTATTATATGCTTGGAAAATAGTAAAAAAATATTTCTTCAAATAAGCAATTACCTAAATTATCGTTTAAAAGTTCATTATCAACTATAAAAGACTATTATATAGACATTAACAGACTTGAACGTTTCATCTAAATTACAATATCTGAGATTGATATTTCATTCAGTCTGAAAGAGTTAAAAAAAGAAATCGCCTAAAAAACACTTTCAGACGATCTTTTAATAAAGTTTAAAGAAACCAATGAGCTGATTTTGAAAAACAGATATAAAATCTAGTCTAATGTAAAAGTAGCAGACGATTGAGCTCCACCTACAATTGTACCAGGAACTAAGGTTCCTGATTCACTTAAAACACTATATATTGGCCCTCCATCACCATAGGTGTCGTATACTACTATACCGTAGTCACCTGATGGCAAACAAAAATCATAAGATAATATCGCAAAATTATCCTCTGGATTAATATACGGTCCACCAGAAATAATCGGTGTTGGATCACCTGACAAATCCCAAATCTCCCATGTTGTTTCTTCAGGCCATTCATCCAATTCAATTTGAACTTGTATATTATGTATATCTAATGTTTCAACTCCTGCGGTAAATAAAGTAGTATCCGTATCAGTAAATGCACCACCACAAGCGTATACGTTCCCATAAATATCTTCTAAGCTATAATTGCCATTGATACCAATACCATTATTATTTGTATCAAAAAATAATAACTCATAATCTCCATCCTCTAAGCAAAAAGGAATAGTTACTGAAGTTTCCCCAGAATAACTGCCATTTATTCCTCCAGAGAAAATTGGAGTTGCGGTATCACTAGTACTATAAAGTTCCCAATATGTTTCTTCTGGGCTTTCATCAAAATTAATCGTTAATATAGTAGGATAAGAAGAACAGTTTTCTACAACACTAACCTCAAATGAAACGCTACAGTTTTTACCATCAATAGAAATTTCAAATTCAGCAATTCCATAAGATGAAGGTATTCCTGTTATATTAAACTCCAATACCCCTTCAAATTCGCTAAAAACACCACTATCAATTGAAGCCGTTAAGCCTTCTACTCCAGATGATTGAATGTTCATAGCCTCATAATTACCACCTGATTCAGTAATGTAAGGTATTTGGAAAGTAAAATCAGTAACAACTTCACCATAAATCAATTCATCACCATTTTGTACAACACCTTCACAATTTAAAAACTCTAATTGTGGCGGAGTATATGTAGAAATGTTCTCAAAATTAATATCAAAAGTGAGTTCATCTGAGTCATGGGCAAAGGTCTCTCCAGCATGAAAAGTATGATTTGTTCCTCTAGTAACTGTGGCATCATTACGTTTCATCGCAAGATAAGATTTACCCTCGCCCCAAAGTTCAATTCTTGTTTGTAAGTAAATAAAATCAATTAGCGCTTGACCAGACAAAGGACTAACCACACTATTAGCATCAGTCATTCTACTACTTAAAAGATTAACCATCATTGCTCTTGCAGTAGCATCATCTCCTAATCTAGCAGCACACTCCGCACTTAATAAGTGGAATTCATCAGATCTCATGAAAATTAAATCTGTTGTAATTTGTAATTGCCCCCCAACTGTTCTGCCAGAATCGAAGAACTTACCTATTGGTTGTAAATCGGCAGCACCTGTTCCGAATTGGTTCTTTCTTACATCATCAATCAGGATTTGAGCAAACAAACCATCATCTATAGATTTTGTATCACCAGCCCAAGCATAGCTATATGTAAAATAATCCATCTGACCCCACCAATTAATTAATTGCATACCATCATATACAGTTAAATCTTTACCCCATAGCCATGAGCTGGTATTAACGTCATTAAAACCAGATCCAACACCAGGGTGGGCCAACTCTGCAGCTGTCGTTAGTGGAGTACCTGTACTAACCACTATATCTGCTAAAACCTTAGCATTTAAATAATCGCCCATAGACGCATAAACATAAGCCAACAATCCCTGAGCTACTATTTTATCAATATGTAATTTATCAGGTCTTACATAATTATCTAACAAATTAATAGCATTATTTAAATCACTTGTCATTTGATTATAAATATTTCCTATTGAAGTTGGATTCACATCATACTGTCCACCTACATGCAACGGTAATAAAATTTCTGAGGGATCATATTGTTCTTGAAATAATTGCGTTAAATAAAAATAAGCATAACCTCTAAGTGCTAAAACTTGTCCTAAAAGCCATTGGTCTTCATCATCAACTGGAGTAGAGCCTGATGAAGTAAGTGACTCTATTATTGGGTTTACACTATTAATGACTCTAAAGTAATAGTCGTATGTCAACGCTGGTGGATTGTCTGAAGATGAAACTTCACTTGTGGTATCTTCCAAATTAGAAATTGAATTATACCATCCGAATGCACTCTGTGACAATGCCATATCACCGCACAACATATCCGAAAAAATATCTACTCCCTTTTGACCAAAGTCATTGTGTCTAGTACCAGGTTCATACAAAATTCTATAAATGTCATCAAGGCTCAAACTGCCATCAAGTGATGCTGTAATTACAGAACCATAGGAGGTTCCAATGCCATTAGTTGCATACGCTCTAAATGTGTAACTATTTTCAATACTTAAATCAGTTACTAGACTGTTATAAAGTCCTTGACCTGAGCCTGATATAGATATATTGTCTTCAATTGTTGGTATACCCTCTGTACTCCAGCAAACACCGCGTTCAGTAATATCTGACCCACCATCATATAAAATATTAATATTAAGGCTTACGGCACCATTTTCTAAATAATTATGTAATGTTGTCTCAAATTGTCCAGGTAAATTATACGTTCTAAATAAAACTTCTTCACCATAAGCTACACCAGCATTACTGGTGGCAAAGGCTCTTACTCTGTACAATGTGTCCGGCAAAAGATTATCCAATGAACTGCTAAAATCTCCTTCTCCAGAACCACCAACAGACTGATTTGAATCTATAGTCGGAGAAGCTCCTATTGCCCAACAGACTCCTCTAGACGTTACTGTACCAGAGTTAATTGAAACAGAACCTGAGCCAAGAGCAGTCAAGCCATCTTCATAGGTTAATTCTCCTGTTATTACTTCAGGCAGATCAGTAGACTGGTCAGGGCTTCCTGTTGTGAAAACTAATTGATTGCCGTAATTAGTGCCATTCTCATTTATAGCATAGGCTCTTACATAATAAACTGTTGATGGATTTAATGGATATAAATGGGACGTAAAATTACCTAATCCAGTTCCATCTATTGTAAAGTTATTCGCTAAAGTGGGATTCGGCATAGTGTTCCAGCAAACGCCTCGTTGAATTATAGGTGAACCTCCATCGTTTGTAATCATGCCTCCAGAGAATAAAGATGTTGGAGAATCGTCAGTAATATCAATTGTACTCAGCGCAGGTAAATCATTTATATTTGGCATCGAAAAAGTAATACTATCAATATCTTGAACTGCAATACTAAGGATATCTCCATTGTTTTGATAAACTCTTTTCAGAGAAGCACCATTATAATTTACAACGTTTACACTATCTATAGATTCTATCGGTAATTGCAGGACAGTTCCGTTAGATAAATGTGTATTCTCAATAATTTGTGAGAAGCCGAATTGAACAAACAGTAATAATATTATGTTGATAAAATATTTTTTCATGGCATCTCTATTGTTTGATTAATTGTTTAGAAGACATTAAACTGCCACTTTTTAATTGCACAAAGTACACACCAGACGGAAACTCTTCCAAAGAAATATCTTCTGTATAAAGACCATTTAAAACTCCAAGATTCTTTTGTAAAATCTCTTTGCCGTTCACATCATAGATAGTGCATTCATAAGGTAAGGATGATTGAGAGTCAAAACTTATCATAAAAACCCCATTTGTTGGATTAGGAAACATCTTAAAAGAATCTGAGCTCGTAACGAAATCCTCATTACTTAATGTTTCTTCACTGTATTGATAGTTTTTGAATTCGTCGATAGGTATCGTTATAACCTCGTCATTATTGAGATAAATTCTTACATCGCTTGATTCAAAAGCAATTTTTTGTACATCAGATAAATTATACCCAGTTGTTGTACCATCTATATTGGTAAAACTTATTGATTGTGATTTTACGGGATTAATAAAAGAAAAGAGAATTAGTGTAATTATAATTGTTTTCATTTTGGTTGATTTTTATTTATAAGATGCAGAAAATGTAAAATGGTTGCGTCAAAAAATAAGTATTCTAAGATAGTCAACTATTTCATTCTCTTCTAAAAGTTAGTAACCCACATTAAAGGGCTAAAATTGATATATGTGAGGTTAAAAGAATTTTAAACAATTGGATTTCATTTATTTTGAGAAATAAAAAAAGCCGAAACTTTCGTTTCGGCTTTTCATTTGTACACAATATTGACCTATTCTCGAACCAAAATATCAAATTACTAGAAGATTTAAACAATTCTTCTTGAAATTAAAATGCGATCATTTTAAAGTCACATATTTTATATCTATTTTTACTTTAAAGTAAACTTTTGTGTCTTTTTTTAAAGACTTAAATTGTTTTGAAAGTTCTTTGTTTATAGTAATAAGGAAGAAAGTAGATTACTATCCGTTCGGGATGCCAATGCCAGACC